>NZ_JAGGOK010000081.1 GCF_018614615.1 Streptomyces sp. ISL-100
CCTGTGCTGACGCACAGTAACAGGGCGTGCTGGCGCACGCCTTGGCGGCCTACGGCCGCTCCAACTCGCCGCGCGTCGTGGGTACTTCAGCCACCTTCGGCGGCCCCCTGCCGCTCCGTCGTCGCACCTGGACTACCTCCCTCGCTCTTGGCTACGCCCCGACTGTACCCTAGCCCCAACCCGCCAACCCTCGACAACCCGGGGTTGTCACTCCTTCGGGCGGTGGCACGCCAGCCACCCCTACCGCCCCTTTGGGGCGGGCCCGCCGGAGGCGGACGCGGAGGCCGGCCCTTTCTGGTTGCTCGCCGCTGGTGTCCTGCGGACACAACACCGCCAGTTCTCCACCCCACTCGCTTTGCTGCGAGCCGACACACCACGTCTGATTTCCCGTGAGGACTGGCTGATTCCGGAGTTACCCGGTCGCCGCTTCACCTGGTGGGGAGCTTCCGACTCGGCGCAGCGTTGCTGCGAGCGAGGCCGGCCACCAGGCGCACGGGAACCTAATCCGGCTTCGTGCTGTGCTCACCACACAGATCCGTTAGCGTCGGCCCCCGGTCACGTCTCCCGACGTGCCGCCACGCTGGGGCGACTCACCCGCCGGGTGTCCGTTGCCGGTCCGATACGGGCGCGACTCCATCGGTATGCCGCGACTGCGGGCCGACTCTTGTCCTCACCGCGAATCCGCGGTGACGATGCTCTGGCACCAATCCGGGTGACAACCGATGGTTGTCACCTGCGTCCGGACGCAGGTGCGTGCTACCTTTGCCATACAAGAGAACACAGCAAAGGCCCGAAGGAGCAGACTCCGGGTTTTGATGCGAGCGGCCGGCTGCCACCGTCCCTCGCGTATGCGGTTGTTTTGTCAGTCAGTCGATGGGTTGGACGCTTCTCCTAGGGGGTAGTTACGGAACTTGGACGAGAGCATAGCGCCTCGCGCCTAGGTACCGGCGCATCCACCTGATAGCGTCATGTCGCACGCCCGGCGCGGTGATCATCCCTCAGTGCAACCGGCTTCGGCCGGTGAGTGAATCCCATCCGGGAAGTGCAGAAGCCCCGGGACTACGGTCCCGGGGCTTCGTGCTGGGACCTATCGGCCGGGGCCGATTCGACGCGGGAGCGGCTGATCATCTCCCAGTCCAAGGGCTATCCGGTACGCGCGGTCCCTGTCTTGATGCGCGGCCCGGGTGGGGCTAGTCCCTGTGGTGCTACGCCGGTAGTGCATACCTGCGCGCGTGCGAGTGTTTCCCACTGGCAGTCTCCCGCCTCGTTCGTGTGATACTTCAACCTCAGTGCTCGCTCACCGTACACCCGCATATGCAGTCACGGAAAGCGGAATGGCGCATACAACCTGTGCCCTTTTTCGTACAACCCTTCGCACACGTGGGGAGTCTCCGGTATGGGGATTGTGCGGGTGTTGTGAACTTACCAGCGGGTCAACTCTGGTCCGTACCAGCGTCGTTGTCCTCGCTGACCTGCAACCCATCCTCGGCGTCGCGCGCAGTCTGCTTCGGGTCCGGGTTCCAAACGCGGATCTCCAACCCGATCGGCATGGCTGGCGCCTGGAGCCGGTTGGCATCCATCAAGTAGCGAACCAGCCAACCCACCAGGTCCCCCGCGCACTTCTGCTCGACGTACGCGGCCGGGAAGCCTGACCCCTTGTTGCCGATCTCGGCAGTCTGTTCCTTCCCGTCCGGCGGGATCGGAGTCCCGTCCGACATGGTGAGCTGGGCGCGCTTGTCGAACGTGAGCGTGAACGCCACGCGGTCCCCGTCGATGGCGGCCTGGTGCAGCCGCGCCATCACAGCTTTCGCGCCGCTCTTGACTGCCTGCGCCTTCACCTTCACCGTGCGACCGGCCGCCCAACGAGACTTACGCCGAACCTTCGCGGTGGCACCCTTGGCAGTCTTGCGGCGCGGCGCCTGCGGCACGGTGGCCGCAGTGTCACCACCCCTCTTGGCCGCGAGCGCGCGCAGCGACTCCACCAGGTTGTTACCCGGCTTGTCGCCGTCCGCGACGTACTTGATCAGTCGGTCGTTACGGCCGATCTCCCGGCCGATCGCGCGGTTGCTCATCCCGGCCGCGCGGAGCCGGAGCACCAGGTCTTGAGCCTCAGACATTCCGTGCCGCCTCTTGCTTCATCGCGTCCAGCATCGCGTCATTGATCGGGCGCGGTAGCTCGCGTTCCAACTTGCCCTTGAGCCGGTACCGGCCCGGCTGCCCATCGTCGGCCCACTTCGGATCGGCCGACAGGTACAGAGCGTCCGTGCGCATCCCGAGGACGGTCCCGGCCGGGACGTTCAGCGCACCCGCGTGCACGGCACGTTCCCCGGTCGGCCCGTGCAACAGACGCGTACGGCACCGCGCCCAAATCTCGGCGGACCACTCCGGGTGATCCATCTTGCGGGCCCACTTCGTTCGCTCCCCCTCCTCCTCCCAGAGGTACATCCCGCCAACCTCGCGGACGGGACGGTTCGTCGGCAGGCGCTTTTCGTTGGCGGGTGTCGCGGGCATGGACCGGCTGACCATGTGGGAGCGCGACGCGAACGCACCCATCGTCCTCAGCACCATGTTCCGCAGCGCTGCGCGCACCAGCTCGGAGACGGGGGCCGGCGTCGCCGTGCCCAACTCGCCCGCTTCCGCTTTCTGGTAGGCCGCGGTGAGGGCTTCCTTCCAGTCGTTGAGCGGCTTCCCTTCCTTCATGGTGAAGCCCTCGCGGAGATCAACCCGCCAGTGGTGGCGGCGCGCGAGATCAACCTCACCGCCGCTTGCCCACGTCGTGAAGCGCTGGCCCGGCGCCGCCGGGTAGCACCAGGCGCGCTCATCGGCCGGGGCGGGCAGCAACCCGACGCGGTCCCAGTTGTCCGGCACGGTGGCCGTGACCAGCCACCGCCCGCGCTTCTGCAACAGCGCCTTCTTTTCGTCGTCGTCCGCCTGGTCCAACTTGCGCTTCGTCCACATCGTCGGCTCACCAACGGGCAGTCCCCACGCGAGCGCGGCGTACGCAAAGCGCATGTCGTACTGGTAGAACGCGGGGATCTTCTCACCCGGATCACCCGGCACGATCTCGCGCCGCCCTTGCCCGCTGGTGGCCTGGATGAGCTGCCGGAGTTCGTCCGAGAGAATGGGGTACGTCTTGGGCTTCCCGTCGCGTGAGTCACCGATCGTGCGGCGCCATACGTCCCGGCCCGTACTGGCCGGAGTGCTCAACAGGATCGCGTTCGTGCCGAACGCTTCCTTCATCACGCCGCGCAGGATGTACCAGGCGTGCGCGGCCTCCATGGCGGAGTACCTGCCCTCATCGAACCACGCTGCGGCGCGCACCACTTCAACCGTGCGCGCGCGGTCCCCCTCACCCTTCTGCCACCGGCCCGTTGGGTTCGACTCGTCCGCGAGGTAGTGCCCGCCCTCCTGCACATCCCACCCGGGCACGTCAGCCAGGAACCAGGCGCGCACGGCGTCCGCCTCGCTCCCGTGCTCGCGGCGCGTCTCGTCGGTGACCCCCGGCCTGTTCGCTCCCACCAGGTACACCCGCTCGTACGACTCCGGGATCTGATCCAGTAGCTCGCCTGGGGTGTACGCACGCCACGTGACCCGTCCGGTTTGGCGGTCCGGTGACCACCAGACGCCGGACACCTGGTCAACGAACACCGTGGGCCGCTCCGCCTGTTGCAGTCCCCATCGGTCGGTGACGATGTCCGACAGCGGCACTTTCACCGCGCCGACCGCGCCGGGACGGAACGCGGCGGGCAACTCCTTGTCCGCGAGCGGCGGCCGGACAACCACCGGGACTTGCTCCGGCTCCGGCGTCCGCTTCGGCTCCGGCGTCCGCTTCGGAGGCTTCGGCGCGATCTGCGAGATCCGGCCCTCCGAGTACCCCGTGTCCTCCGCAAGCTCAACACCCTTGGCGCCCAGCTCCCGCGCGAGCTTGATGCGCTCCGCCCGCCGCTTCTCTACCGTGGCGATCTGCCCGGAGAGCTTCGCAAGCTGGGCGGTGTCCCGCCGGATGAGCGCCCGTACCTGGGCGACTGTCTGCGTCATGTCCTTCTCTCAGACTGGTGATGGGCCCGGGGCCCGCTGTGCGCGGGCCCCGGGTTTGGGTGACAACCGGCGGTTGTCACCGGTAGGTCTTGCAACAGCAGACCTTCTTGGTGCACGAGCCGTTCCGCTCGCGGTACGCGCGGCGGTACCGCTCGCACTCCGGGTGATGGGTCACCGGATGTACTCGACACGCGCGCGGGCAGCGGCCGACGCGTGCGCTCGCTTGATCATCTTCATGCGCTCCTGTGCGGTAGGGCTCGCGAGGTAGTCGGAGTACCCGTCGAAGTCGGAAGCCCACCAGGCCACGTCCCGCAGGGTCACGGCCTGGTGCATGAGCGTCCGGAGTTCTTCGGCGGTCGGGTCCATGACCGACTGCCACCCCTTCATGTGGGCGAACGCCAACGCGTCCTCCCCCGTAAGCGCGGTCATGGATGCGAGGTTGGGTTCGCTGGTGGAGACCTGTACGTCGTGCCGGTACACCGCCCCCGACTTGCGGATGACCAGGAACGGGCCGCCGTCGTTGGAGTAGGTGAGTGCGGCGCGCAGCAGCAGCAGCAGCCGGCCACCGGTCGGCATGTACCGACGCAGGTTGTCGTCGTTCATGTTTCTCCCTCAGTGCAATGAGTGCGACCCGGGTGGGCCGTTGCCGAAACTGTAGCGCGTTAAAGGTCCGGAGGGGTAGTGTGTTCCACGAAGGAAGTGACAACCCCCGGTTGTCACCCCAACTACCAACGACGGAGAGCACAATGAGCGGTCGTCACGCGGTACCGAAGAAGCGCAAGAAGGAGTACGAGGACGACGACTTCGCGAAGGCAGCGGGCAGGTTCATCACGGCCATGGGCCGCCGCGCGAGCGAGAACCCTGAGGCACTGGCCTTCATGATCGGCCTGGGGAAGGTCATGAAGGACGAGACCGACCGCGCCGCCGCTGCGTTGCACGCGGACGCCGGTTTCTCCCTGGGGGAGATCGCGAAGTTCCTCACCGACTTCGGTCACCCGATGACCCGACAGAACGCGCAGAAGCGTTGGGGCCCGACGAGCATCGCGCGCAAGATGGCGCCGACGCAGGTAGCCAACGTGATCAACCTCGCCAAGGTGCGCGCTCAGAAGGCACGCGCGGAAGTCTGGGGGAAGACCGATGCCGAAGTCGTCCAGTTCAAGGAGCGCACTGCGGGATAAGCGCACCCACTGGTGCGGCTGGTGCGCGGGTCACGGCCGCGTCTGGTGCGACACCTGCGGCGGAATCGGAGATCAGTTCCGCCCCTGCCGGAGTTGCGGCACAACCGGCACCATGAAGTGCCCCGAGTGCAAAGGCACCGGGGACCCGTAGGGAAGGGAACGTCGATGGGAATCGAACTCGTCACGATGTACGACGACGACGGCAACGACTGCTCGTACACCGAGACCGTGCCGGACATGCCGGAGCAGGATGAGCCCGACTGTTACACGCACAACAGCAACTCATGCCCGTGCATGGAGTCGGAGTGCGACGGGACCGTACCGCAGCCGGTGACTGGCGACGCGTGGGGAACCGCATCGGAACCTGTCGGGTACTACAGCATGGAGCCGCCTTTCTAGGCGGAGCACAAAGGGGAGCGGCCACCAACCCATTGGGTTGGTGGCCGCAGTGCGTTGCGTGACAACCCGAGGTTGTCGCGCGCGCTTGCATTGAAGCGTATCCCTGCCACGATCATCACGACTCGCCAAAGTCCGTAACACCCGATCGTGACCCCGGGGTACACCCATGCCTGTTGAGCTTACCGAAGATGAAGCCGCCTGGTTGCGCGCGCAGATTTCCGCAGCGCGTGAGGGCGGTCCCGTGCAAACGGCCGACACCGACCGTGAGCGCAAGGCGGCGGAGGCTGCGGCCGATGATGCGGCCGAAGCGGCGAAGGATGCTGCGGAGTCCGCCGCGAAGGCTGCGGCCGAAGGTGACGAAGAGGCGGCGGCCAACCACGCGAGCGTTGCGGGTGAGGCAGCAGCAGCGGCAGCAGTCGCGGCCGAAGTGGCAGGCACCGAAGAGGCGGCCGAATCTGCGGAAGAGGCCGGCGCCCACGCGGCCGACGCAGTGACGGAGGCGACCGACAACCCCGAGTTGTCGGCGGACGCCACGTCAGAAGGTGACAACCCCGAGTTGTCGGACGGCGGCGGAGACGACGCACCCGCGAGCGACGAGCCGGAGAGCAACGGGGACAAGCCCCCAGCGGCCGAAGGCTCACCCGCGAAAGAAGCGCGGAAGCGCGACACACCCCCCGCTGAATCCCACTGGTGGTTCAAGCCCCTTCGGAGGAAAGACTGATGAGCGACGCAGCACCCATCGACGGACAGAACACGATCGAGCTCCCGGGCCTGGACCCGGTCGAGCTCCCCGTTCCGCCCGCCGCAGACGAGAAGCCGAAGCGCCGGACGCGCCGCGCGTCCGCCAGCTCGGGGACGGACTCCAAGCCTCGCGCCCCGCGCGGCGGTGTGCGTCGTCCCAACCTGGAATCCCGCATCGCGCAGGGCTTCACCACGATCGGGACGTTCGCGTGCATCGTCAACGAGTTCGACGGCATGACCATCATTCAGGGTGCGCCGAACCTCGCGGCCTCGCTGTCGAAGCTGGCGGACGAGAACCCGAAGGTTCGTGAGTCCCTGGAAAAGATGCTCGCGGCCGGAGCCTGGTCCGCCGTGATCGGCGCGGTGGCTGCGGTCGGTATCCCGATCGCCGCGAACCACAAGCTTCTGCCCCCGGCGGTGGCCGGCCTATTCGCGGCAGCTCCGCCGGGGCCGGAGGCGCAGAGTGCCGCCTAAGGTTCCGCATCTTCAGTGGGCGGACTTCCTGGATCAATTCGTCTGGGACCAGGGCGAGCACGTCACTTTCGTCGGCAAGACGGGAAGCGGCAAGACGACGTTGGCGCAGCAGCTACTACCCCGGCGAGATTTCGTCGTGGCGCTCGCCACCAAGCCCAGCGGCAGAGACAAGACGATGACGGCCCTGATTCGCCGTGAGCGTTACAAGCGGATCAAGGAGTGGCCCCCGCCCACTGTCATCGGTGCCAAGTCTCAGCGGGTGGTGCTCTGGCCGGAGTTCCGGCGGCCGGAGGACATCGCGAACCAACAGGTAGTGCTCGACAAGGCGCTACGCGACATCTTCGCCGCTGGTGGCTGGACCGTTTTCGCAGACGAGCTTTTCTACCTGTGCAAGTTCCTCGGGATGAGTCGACTGTTCGAAGTCTTCTGGTCCCAGGCACGAAGCATCGGGATAAGCATCGTCGGTGGAACGCAGCGTCCCGCATGGGTGCCGCTCATGGCGTACAGCCAGTGCACGCACCTGTTCCTCTACAAGACGACCGACGAAGCCGACCTGAAACGGATCGGCGGGATCGGCGGCCTGGACAACAAGCTCATCCGCGAAGTGGCCGCAGGACTCCCCAAATATCACGCGCTCTACGTCAACTTGCGGGACGGCGAGCTCATGACGACCAAGGCAGAAGAGAGGTGAACATGTCCATCCACGTTTCCCCCATCGAGTTCGCGGCAGTCGCCGCGTACATGGTCATCTTCGGCTTCATGTGGCGAAGTCTCGCCGCGAAGCTGAGTGATCACCCACTCGGTAAGGCCATGGCCTTCATCTACTGACCGCACGGCCCCGCTCATCTTGGCGGATCTCACGGGGCCGCGCGGCTGACACACACCACCACCTACGAAGGGAGGCAGCGTGCCTGCCACCATCACATCACACCCGGCTCAGGCGCAGGGCAGCACCGACGGTCGAGACCCGAAGAAGAAGGCTGCGATCATGCCGCAGCCGTTCACCCGGGCGGCCAAGGAGCACCAGGAACCGATGCTCGACACGACGCAGCAGCTCGGCGCGTCGTCCGTCGCGATGGGACCGTTCGACGTTCCCGCGTACGGCTACATGCGCGGCATCTGGCTTTGGGTGTCCGCCACTGGCGGGTCCGGTACGGCCACCGTCGCGATGAAGGAAGATGCGCCGTTCTCGGCGATTTCCGAGATCGCGCTGATCGATGTCAACGGCGCTAACGTGATTGGGCCGCTGAACGGTTACGACCTGTACCTCAGTAACAAATGGTTCGGGTACAACCTCGGTGACCCGAAGCAGAACACCATGTACGTCCCGCCGGTTACCGGCGCCAACGCGTCCGGCAACTTCGGTTATCTGCTGTATCTGCCGGTCGAGCTGTCCGGACGAGATGGCCTGGGAAGTTTGCCGAACGCGAACGCGGCCAGCACCTACAAGGTCCGCGTGACACTCGCCCCGGACACCGAGGTTTACACCACGGCGCCGACCGTTCGGCCGCAGGTGCGCGTACGCGCATGGCTCGACGCATGGACGCAGCCGAACGCAACGGACCTGCGCGGCAACGCCAACTCGACGCAGCCGCCGGCCATGGGTACGACGCAGTACCTCAGCAAGACCACGCAGACGATCAGCGCCGGATTCCAGCAGCCGCGCATGACCCGCGTCGGCTCGTACATCCGCAACCTGCTGTTCGTGTTCCGCGACGCGGCAGGCTCGCGCGCGGCCGGACAGACCAACTTCCCGTCCGACGTGTCCATGTTCTGGGACTCCAAGAACCTGTTCACCCGGCACAAGGATCTGTGGCAAGCGCAGATGGCGCGGCGCTCCCGGTACAACGCGGCCATCGAAACGGCGGGCGGCCGGGACAACGGCGTCTGGCTCGAAGACTTCACGCACGAGTTCGACGGCCAGCTCGGCAACGAACTGCGCGACGGATGGCTCGGCACGGTGCAGTCCACCCGCCTGGAACTGTCCGGCCAGTTCGGCACGGCGGGGACGCTCACGATCCTCACAAACGACGTGGCCCCTGCGGGCCCGATCTTCATGGAGTGATGAGCAATGGGTGAGTGGACGACTGACACCGCGAAGGTGGCCGCGCTTTGCGTGTTCGCCGCGCTGGGACTCCTCGCGGTGCTCCGTAAGGGATTCGGCGGCATCTCCGCCTCCCTCGACTGACTGACAACTCGCGGTTGTCGGGCGCCCCATGGCAGTGGGGCGCCCGGCCGCAAGGAAGGAAAAACCATGTTTGGACTCGACACCAAGAGCGTTGTCGTCGGCGCCGTTCTCGGCGCGCTGGTGATCCCGCGCATCATCTCGTTCGCGAGCGCCAAGTTCGGCGGTGCTTCGTGAAGACCAGCAACACGAGCACTCTCGTCGCGGGCCTGATCGCGTTCGTGTGCTCCGTCGCGGCGTACGTCGTTCTGACCGCGCGCGGTCTGGAGACGACCGGACTCCTCGCTTTCGTGACCCCGGTCATCGGTGCACTGCTCGTCGTGTCGCGGCTCGACTCGCGCAGTGACGCGCAGGACCAGGCGCTGACGCAGATCACCCGGCAGACGAACGGGGTACTCACCAGCCGCATTGCGGACGTGGTGGGCAAGGAGCTCGACAAGCGGTTCGGCACGGCGCCGACTGACAACCCCGGGTTGTCGGCGTACGACGCGGGCGGCGGCCGGTAGCCATGGCGACCAACCTCGCGGTGGCGATCCTCGTAACGGGAGCGGGTGCCGCTCTCGTATGGACCGGCTTCACCAACCCCGAAGAGGGGCTGATCTCCGAGATCGGCAAAGTGCTGCGAGGTGAGCCGACCAGCGCGAGCAAGCGCGGCGGGATCAAGGGAATCGGCGCCGCAGGTTCGGCGGCCGGCGTCCAACAGATCCGCGACGCGGGCGGCAACGTCAGCTCTGGCGGCGGCGGCGGCGGAGGCGGCGGCGGAGACGACGGACTCGCCCAAGTCTCCGCCCCCGGAATCCGCGGGAAGGTCCTCGCGGAAGCGCGGCGCCATCTCGGCAAGAGCTACATCTACGGCGCCAAGGGTCCCAACGCTTTCGACTGCTCCGGCCTGGTGCAGTACGTCTACGGCCGCGCGGCCGGGATGAGCATCCCGGCCCCGTCGCAAACGCAGGCACTGCGTGGCAAGTCGGTGTCGGAGGCCAACGCACAGGTAGGCGATCTCGTCTGCTACGGCTACCCGGCGCACCACATCGGGATCTATGTCGGCGGCGGCCAGCTGCTACACGCGGCCAATCCGAATAAGGGCGTCGTCATCGAATCCGTCAAATGGAACGGCGGCCGGTACTACCGCAACGTCCTCGGCCGCTCCGGAGAAACGGCAGAGGCGTAACCCATGGCCATGTCTCAAGACCAGGCGAACACCTGGATCGTCACGGCGCTCGCGGTGTCCGGCACGTTGGTGATCGTCCGCGACGCGTCCGACAAGAAAGTGCCGCCCGTACGCCTCGCGATCGGTCTCACCGTCGCGGGTGTCCTGCTCGGCACCCTCGCGCAAGCCTCACCCCAACTCGCGGGTGGCTTCGCGATCGTCCTACTCCTCACGTCCTCGCTGATCTACGGCGGGAAGGCGTGGAAAACCCTTGGGGATCTCCTCCCCTGAAAGACCCCGAAGGGGGGCCCAACATGAACATGGACAAGCTGTTCAGCATCGCGTCGATGCTCGTCGTCGTCGCTGGCGTGACCACCGTGGTTTCCCACCCGGCGAGCGCGCAGGTAATCCGGGCGATCGGTGACGCGTTCACCGGCAGCCTTCGCGCCGCGCAGGGCAAGTAATCATGGCGCGCAGCTACTACACCCGGGACCAAGTGGGAGACGCGTCCGTCCCGAGTGAGCACCTGGCGGACGCCAGGGTCAACTACGACGTACCCGGGGATGATCTCCCGAACTACACCGCAGAGGGAGACGAGCCGCAGTACGTCCGCTCGCGGTGGCGCGCGCCGCAGGTGTACCAGCCGGAGCCGGACGGCGCCGCGAGCTTTGAAGGTGACCCCACCGGAACGCACGCGAGCGCCGGCCGACCCGACCGGCGCCGCCAGTACGACGCGCTTTACCCGGCCGGATACTCCCAGCCCTCCGAGAACATGCGGAGCTCGCCGGAGGAAATGCAGAACTCCCGGTCGGCCCCATCGGTGGCGCCCGCGACGGCGCCGCCCCGGGCGTTCGGCGGACTCAACGGCACCGATCCGGCCCGCGCGCCGGAACTCCCGCTGCACATGTACAACCGCCCGTACGGCAAGTGGTCGGCAGACCATGACCCAGCGATCGTCAAGATCGAAAGCCTTCCGCCGCTCGCGGGCACCCCGTACGCACAGCACGAGCCGACCGAGCACTACGAACCCAACGCGGGTGGCGACGGCATCACCGTCAACCGCAACCAGGCTGCGGGCAGCTCCCCGAACACGTACCGGCCCGTCCCGCGTCCGTGGGATGAGCGACTGACGATCAGTGACCCAGAGGCGCCGCCCATGTCGGCCCCGATGAATGGACGGAGGTGGCGACTGTGAGCGAACTCCCGGACGGCGGCGGCCTGGGCGAGACGCTGGGCAAGAAGGTTGGGCCGCTGCCCCTTGGTGTGTGGATCGCCGCAGTCGTCGGCGGTATCGGCATCGCGTACGTCGTCCGCCGCCGTGGTGACGATGAAGAGGAGCCGGAGCCGTACACCCCGGATGGGACAGTGATCGGCCAGCCCAACGGCCGGGGCCAGGACGATGACGACGATGACGACGAGAACGACCTGGACGCTACTCCCACCACCAACGAACAGTGGGGACGGATGGCGATCAGGCGCATGATCGCGTACGGCTACGATCCGTCCCTGGTTGACCGCGCCATCCGGAAGTACCTCGCGGGCGAGACCCTGACGACGACGGAACGCGCGGTCATCGCAGAAGCCCTGGTTCGTCTCGGCCCGCCCCCCGTGCCTCCGCCTCCGGAGGTACCCGGCGGGACAACTCCACCCCCGGTGGACCCGATCACGCCGAGGCCCCCGAAGCCGGACCCCCCGGCGCCGGGGCCGAAGCCTCCGGGCAAGTGGCCCACCCCGAAGCCGAAGCCGAAGCCGACCAAGCCCACGGGCCCGCCGCCCTACCGCGTCGCCACGATCACCCCGGCAAACCGAACGCTGTCCAAGCTCGTCGACGCCTACAACCGCAAGTACGGCACCAAGCACAGTTGGCGCGCGGTGTGGGAGTTCAACCTTCGCCACCGGAGCGCGGCCACCGTGCGGAAGCTCCGGGCGCGCGGGCCGGACCGGGTGTACCTGGGCTCGACGTTCTGGATTCCGAAGTAAGGAGAGAGCAGTGGACCAGGCCCACGCCGCGCTCACTCTCTCAGTGATCGGCCTGGTGCCCACCATCTACGGCGCCGCCCTCCCCCCGCTCGCCATGGTGCGGGCGGGGGAGGGCGGCCACCTGGTGGACGCCGAACGAATGGCCACCCTCACGGCCGCCGCCGTGATCTGTGTGGCAGCCAGCCTGACCCGCTCCCCCGAGGTGCTCGCGGTCGGGGCAATCATGGTCATCGCGTACGCGGCGGCCTACCGCAGTGCGGCACGATCGGGAGCTCAGCATGGCTAAGGAAGTGCTCACCCCCGAAGAGATCGCGCGGGTGGCGTACGACGCCGGATTCAAAGACCGCACCACCCTGTCCCGCGCGGTTGCCGTGGCGCTCGCGGAGTCGGGCGGCAAGATCCGCGTGGTGAACGAGAGCGGCAACAGCCCTGCGTCACGTGACCGTGGCCTGTGGCAGATCAACGATTACTGGCACAAGGAAGTGTCGGACGCCGAAGCGTTCAACCCCCCGGCCGCCGCGAAGCACGTCTATCGGATCAGCAACGGCGGCAAGTCCTGGTCCCAGTGGGTCACATGGACGAACGGCATGGCGGGTGCACAGATGGGCCGCGCCGCGCTCGCCGCCGCGAAGGTGACCGGCAACCCCGGCGCCGTACAGATCGACAACGACTGGTGGGACCCGCTCGACATCCTGCCGGACAGCGACGGCGGCGGCGGTGGAGACGGACCCGACGTTGGCGGACTGACCGACGCGCTCATGTTCCCCCTGGAGCTCGTGAAGTACGCCGGTCAAGTCACAGAGATCATGGTGAAGTCGGCCGCCTGGATGATGAACCCGGCGAACTGGCTACGCGTGCTCGAAGTCGCGGCCGGGGCCGGAGTCGTCATCCTCGGCGTGAAGATGCTTGCATCCTCCGGAGTCGGGGGCCCCGTTGGCGCCACTGCCCGGGGAGCCGTAAAGGCCGGCGGGGCCGTCGTGAAGCAGGTCAAGAAGGCGAAGACCGCAGCCGAAAGCGCGGCATCCATGCACCCGGCCGGGGCCGCAGCCATGGCCGCGAAGAACGCCGGAGCAGCGGCCAAGGAGACGGCGAAAGGCACCGCGAAGGCAGCGGCCAGTACCGCCGGATCAGCCGTGAAGACAACAGCCACAGCAGCAGCGAAAGGCGTGAAATGACCAGCACAGACCACCTGGACGAGTCGTACGCCGACTACATGGAAACCGCGCACGGCGAGCCCGTCGCGGTAGAGATCAAGGCATCCACCCCCATCCCGATCAAGGAGCGGCCCACTCGCGTTTGGAGCTCCGGCCAAGTCGAGTTGGGGCCGGAGCGTCCGCAGCAGATCGGCTCGGCGCACCCCTCCCGCGTCCGCCTCCGGGTGAAGAACCTCAACGCGGCCGTGGTCTACCTCGCGCCGAATCCGGAGACGTGCACGCCCACCAGCTCGTACCCGCTCGACACGAAAGAGACTGTCGAGTTCACCACCAGGCACCCGGTCTACGCACTCGGCGCCGACTTCGGCGCGAAGGTGTCCGTCATAGCTGAACACCTGGACGGCTGATGTACGGGCCCCACGGTGGCCGCTTCGCGGCAGACGTATACCGGCCGGGCGCGACGGCGGCGGGTGACAACTTCGGGTTGTCGTCCGCCGCGCCGTTCCCGACACCCGCGTCCACGCAGGCAGTGCCGGAGATGGGAGCGCTCACCGCTCGATTCAGCGCGTCCCCTTCCGGGCGCGGCTGGTACGTCGGGCGTATCACGGTGCAGCACGACGGAGCCGACTCCCCACGGGCGTACGTGTACGTCGGGGAGCCGACTCCCGCCAACCTGGTAAGCGGTACGGACTCCGGCCACTTCGACGAGTGCGAGTACGTGCGCCCGCTGCCCGTCCCGGCCGGGCAGGACCTGTGCGTGGTGTGGCAGACAGCGGATGGTACGGCGCTCGCCCGTATCGAGTACACGGAGGCGTGACGTGCCGTTCCGCAACCCCACCACCAGCCTGCCCGCTGACGCGATCACGGGACGCATCGACGGAACGACGCAGGTGCTCCCCGGATCAATCACGACTCCCAGCCTCGCGGCCGGGTGCGTCACGGCCGACGTGATCCACGCCGACGCGATCAACGGCAAGATCATCACGGGCGCCACGATCCGCACTGCGCCGACGTTCCAGAAGCGGATCGAACTCACCCCCAGTGGGCTTCTGCGCTTCTACACAGGCGAGCCAGAGCAGACGTTCCCCGGGCAGATCAGTACGGGTGTTACCGAGGATCTGCCCGGATGGGTGACCGGCTACCTCACGATCAAGCCCCCGGCGCATGGCAACTACCCCGCGCCCCAGCTCGATCTGTTCCTGGAGCTCGACGGCTCGCGCCGTTGGGTCATGGGCCCGCTGGACGTACAGGTGGTCAAGGAAGGCACGCAAGAGATCCCGTTCGTCAACGTCGCCGCTCAGTTGAACGCGGCCCAAGGGGCGGACGTGGCCGGAGTTCTCACGGCCGGGAACCTTGTGGCCGGCCGAACGGCCATCACCCCATCCGCCGCCAACACGCCCACCAGCGTCACCGTGACCGGGCTGGGGCTCACCGGCTTCACCCCCCGCGCTGTCGCCACCCCGTCGACGACGCTACCCGGCACACAGGTCACGGGAGTTGGCACCACGTCAGTCACCACCAGTTCGTTCGTCCTGTGGCTCACCCGCACCAACACCACCACCACATCAATCGACTGGTTCGTTATCGCAGGAGAGGGATAACCCCATGGAAGAGACAGAGCCGACGTACTACACGTGCACGTGCCGCACCGAAGGCTGTCCGGCCAACGGTGTGCCGTGCAATGCGCCGCTGTACCCGAACGCCACGGAACCGACGTGGCGCGCGCAGTGCGGGCACTGCGGCAAGAACATCACGGACATGCACCCGACAGCTTGAATTGAAGCGCCCGGCCGGTAGCGTCACACGTGCACTGAAGGTTGATCACCGTCCCGGGAGGTACCCCGCCATGCCCACGCGCTCACAGATCGTCAATTACGTACGATCACTGATAGGGACTGCGGAGTACCCCCCGGGGAGCAACCGCAACAAGATCACGGAGGCGTACGGGCAGCACGCCCCGTGGTGCGCAATGACCACGTGGTACGTCTACAAGCACTTCGGTGTTGACCTCCGTAAGGAGTTCACCCCCATGTGGGCGGCCACGACGTACGGCGCCAATGAGGCGAAGGCCAAGGGACTTTGGCGGAACGGGATCAGCGGCGTGAAGCCTGGCGATCTCGTGTACTTCAAGGTCCCGGACGGCGCGCCCGGTTGGGTCAACCACACCGGCATTGCTGTCGAGAAGGTACCCGGCGGTGTCCGCACCATCGAGGGCAACACCGCCAACGTCTGTGCTGAGCGGGTACGCCTCGCGTACATCGTCGGGTACATCGACATGACGCCGTACGTCACCAACCCCCCGACTCCCCAGCCTGCCCCGCCGCCGTTCCCCGGCCGCGCCGCGTTCCGCATCGGCCGCACCCATTCCGCCGTGACCCAGCTCGACCGCCAGCTCATCCGGCTCGGGTACACCCGCAAGCACGACGGCGACGGATACCAGGCCGGCCCCCGCTTCACGAAGTGGACCCGAGAGAACGTCAAGGCATTCCAGACCGCCCAGGGTTGGACCGGCGCTGACGCCGATGGCTACCCGGGCCCCGAGACGTGGCGTCGACTCTTCACCGCTCCCACCCCCAAGCGGTGAGGCTCAGTGTCCGCCGCGCACGCCCGGCCGGGGAGGTTCCCCCTCCGTCCTCCCCGGTCGGCGCGACTAAGCCCAACGGTCTGGTGGCTCGCGTGCGCGGGTACCTGGTACGTCGTCATGTCCGGCAGGTTCTCTCCGAACCTGGTGTCGCGCTCGCGGCGGGTGTCGTCATCGGCGTACTCGTCGGAGTCGCCCTGATCGCCCTGGTTGCTACCGTCGCCCGTGGGAGGGCAGAGCAGTGATGGAGTTCCTGACCGCATGGCCCGATCACTTCGGGTGGGCATGGATGCTGGTTGGCTTCACCGGCAACGTCGTGATCATCGTGGGAATGGAGGCCAGCCGGTGAAGTGGATGGAGCGGCGCCGCGAGCGCGAGCGTCAACGGGCGCAGGATGCACGGCTGGTGGAGTGGGCGCGCACTCACCGCCTGGTGGTGCACGACGAGTACGGGAACAAGCTCGTGGACCAGCACATCTCCATGATTCAGATTGCGATGCGCTGGGGACAGACAGGCGAGATCATCCCGCGCTCTGCCTCCGTGTACGTAAGCATTGTCAGAGACACCTCACCCCTGGTGCGAGTGGCCATGGGCAAGTAAGCCCCCCCCTAGACCGGGCCCCCTAAGGCGAGCGGGGGAGCATTCGCCGGAACGAGCCGGTGCCAGCGTCAACGCGCAAGTCTCGCCACCAGGACACGCCCCCCGACAACCTCGTGTTGTCGGGGGGCGTCGTCATGTCCGGCCGCCGCCGCAGGCGGTGGTACGCTCTTGCCCGTTGTCCCCGACACGGAAGGAGGCGCAAGCCGAGTGACGAAACCCCGGCCGCCGTAGGCGAGCCTACCCACCACGACGCGCACAGTACGGCCGCAGGCCGGCACTACCCAGGCGACGCAGTCGCCCAAGGCACGCGCCAGCGTGCCTAGTTACTGTGCGTCAGCACAGG
>NZ_JAGGOK010000082.1 GCF_018614615.1 Streptomyces sp. ISL-100
GCCCCCGCCACCACCCCCAGCGCTCCTACCACCCCCACACAGCGCCCGCCGCAGCCCTTCGTCGAGGACGACCGCCGCCTGTTCTTCGCGGTCGTCGCCTTTCTCGCCGCGCTCGTCGTGATCCTGCGCATTCTCATCGCGGTGAAGCTGCTCTGAGCGAAAGCAATTCGCCGTACGGACGCGTGTGCGGCCTCGCTCGTCCAGGATGGAGCCATGGGATTCCATGTCGATTCCGAGACCGGGCGGCTGCGCCGCGTCATCCTCCACCGACCGGATCTGGAGCTCAAGCGCCTCACCCCCGGCAACAGGGACGCGCTGCTCTTCGACGACGTGCTGTGGGTGCGCCGCGCCCGTCAGGAGCACGACGGTTTCGCCGACGTTCTGCGCGACCGCGGCGTCCAGGTACACCTCTTCGGTGACCTGCTGCGCGAGTCGCTGGAGATCCCGGCGGCCAAGAACCTCGTCCTGGACCGGGTCTTCAACGAGAAGGAGTACGGGCCCCTCGCCACCGGCCACCTGCGCGACGCCTTCGACGAGCTGCCGGTGGCCGATCTGGTCGAGGCGCTCGTCGGGGGCATGACCAAGCGGGAGTTCCTGGCGGGCCACGCCGAGCCGACCTCGGTCCGCTTCCACGTCATGGACCTGGACGACTTCCTGATCGGGCCGTTGCCGAACCACCTCTTCACGCGGGACACCTCGGCCTGGATCTACGACGGAGTGTCCATCAACGCGATGCGCTGGCCGGCCCGGCAGCGCGAGACCGTTCACTTCGAGGCGATCTACAAGCACCACCCGCTCTTCACGGGCCCGGAAGCCGGCCCCTTCCACCACTGGTCCGAGGGGCAGCCCGACTACCCCTCCACCATCGAGGGCGGCGACGTCCTGGTCCTCGGAAACGGCGCCGTCCTCATCGGGATGAGCGAGCGCACCACCCCCCAGGCGGTAGAAATGCTCGCCCGTGGGCTGTTCGAGGCGGGTTCGGCCTCCACCATCGTGGCGCTCGACATGCCCAAGCACCGGGCGTTCATGCACCTCGACACGGTGATGACGATGGTCGACGGCGACACCTTCACCCAGTACGCCGGACTCGGCATGCTCCGCTCGTACACCATCGAACCGGGCGTCGGCGAGCGCGCGTTGAAGGTCACCGACCACCCGCCCGAGCACATGCACCGCGCCATCGCCGCCGCGCTCGGCCTGGACGGCATCCGGGTCCTGACCCCCACCCAGGACGTACACGCGGCCCAGCGCGAGCAGTGGGACGACGGCTGCAATGTGCTGGCGGTCGAGCCGGGCGTGGTCGTGGCCTACGAGCGCAACGTCACCACCAACACCCACCTGCGCAAGGAAGGCATCGAGGTCATCGAGATCAAAGGCAACGAACTGGGCCGGGGACGGGGAGGCCCCCGGTGCATGAGCTGCCCGGTCGAACGCGACGCCGTATAGTGATGCGCTCGTCTGTATATACTTCCATCGGGCCCGCATGCGCGACGACCCACGACCGACGACCGACCCAGGAGCAGCCACCATGGCGACAGACCTCGCAGGCCGCCACCTCCTCAAGGAGCTCGACTTCACCGCCGAGGAGTTCCGCGGCCTGATCGACCTGGCGGCCGAGCTCAAGGCGGCCAAGAAGGCCGGCGCCGAGGTGCCGCGGTTGCGTGGCAAGAACATCGCGCTGATCTTCGAGAAGACCTCCACCCGCACCCGTTGCGCGTTCGAGGTCGCCGCCGCCGACCAGGGCGCGTCGACGACGTACCTCGACCCCTCGGGCTCCCAGATGGGGCACAAGGAGTCGGTGAAGGACACGGCGCGCGTGCTGGGCCGGATGTTCGACGGCATCGAGTACCGGGGCGACAGCCAGGCCGCCGTCGAAGAGCTGGCGGCGCACGCCGGCGTCCCCGTCTTCAACGGGCTCACCAACGACTGGCACCCCACCCAGATGCTCGCCGACGTACTCACGATGACCGAGCACTGCGCCAAGCCCCTGGAGCGGATCGCCTTCGCCTACCTCGGTGACGCCAGCTTCAACATGGGCAACTCCTACCTCGTCACCGGCGCCCTGCTCGGTATGGACGTACGCATCGTCGCGCCCCAGGCCTACTGGCCGGCCGGGGAGATCGTCGCGCAGGCCCGCAAGGCCGCCGAGGTGAGCGGCGCCCGCATCACCCTCACCGAGGACGTGGCCGAGGGCGTCCTGGGGGCGGATTTCGTCGCCACCGACGTCTGGGTGTCGATGGGGGAGCCCAAGGAGGTCTGGGCCGAGCGGATCGACGCCCTCGCTCCGTACGCCGTGACCATGGACGTCCTGCGCGCCACCGGGAACGCGGACGCGAAGTTCCTGCACTGCCTGCCGGCCTTCCACGACCTCGGCACCAAGGTCGGCCGTGAGATCCACGAGCAGTACGGCCTCACCGAGCTCGAGGTCACCGACGAGGTCTTCGAATCGCCCCACTCGGTCGTCTTCGACGAGGCCGAGAACCGCATGCACACGATCAAGGCCGTGCTCGTCGCGACCATGGCAGGCACGGAGGGCGCCGCATAGGGGTCGTATCGCGTATTCATGACGACAGTCACACATGGGTGATACCTTCGAGGGGCAGGCACCAGCCGCACGGCTAAGGAGGCCCCGCCCCCATGAGCCCCTTTCCCAGCTCAGCACCGCGCACCGAGCACTGGCACCACCTGCGGCTGACCATCGAGGACGGCGTCGCCACCGTCACCCTGGCCCGGCCGGAGAAACTCAACGCGCTGACCTTCGGCGCGTACGCCGACCTGCGTGACCTCCTCGCCGAGCTGGCCCGCGAGCGCGCTGTGCGCGCCCTGGTTCTCGGCGGCGAGGGGCGCGGCTTCTGTTCGGGCGGCGACGTCGACGAGATCATCGGCGCCACGCTCGCCATGGACACCGCCCAGCTCCTCGACTTCAACCGGATGACCGGGCAGGTCGTACGGGCGCTGCGCGAATGCCCCTTCCCGGTGATCGCCGCAGTCCACGGGGTGGCGGCCGGCGCGGGCGCCGTCCTCGCCCTCGCCGCCGATTTCCGGATCGCCGACCCCTCCGCGCGTTTCGCCTTCCTCTTCACCAAGGTCGGCCTCTCGGGCGGCGACATGGGCGCGGCGTATCTGCTGCCGCGCGTCGTCGGGCTCGGGCACGCCACCCGGCTGCTGATGCTCGGTGATCCGGTGCGCGCCCCCGAGGCGGAGCGGATCGGCCTGATCAGCGAAATGACGGAGGAGGGGCAGGCGGACACCTGCGCCGCCGAGCTGGCCCGGCGCCTCGCCGACGGCCCGGCCCTGGCGTACGCGCAGACGAAGGCGCTGCTCACCGCCGAGCTGGACATGCCGCTCGCCGCCGCCGTCGAACTGGACGCCGCCACGCAGGCGCTGCTGATGAACGGCGACGACTACGCCGAATTCCACGCGGCCTTCACCGAGAAGCGGCCCCCGAAGTGGCGGGGGCGATAGCGATGCCGGTGCTGCGTGTCGCGGTCATCGGCGGCGGGCCCGGTGGGCTCTACGCCGCCGCCCTCCTCAAACGGCTTGACCCGGCGCGCGAGATCACCGTCTGGGAGCGGGGCGCCCCCGACGACACCTTCGGCTTCGGTGTCGTTCTCTCCGACGAGACCCTCGGCGGCATCCAGCACGCCGACCCGGTCGTCTACCGCGCGCTCCAGGAGGAGTTCGTACGGTGGGACGACATCGACATCGTCCACCGCGGACGGACCCTGACCTCCGGCGGCCACGGCTTCGCGGCCCTCGGCCGCCGCCGGCTCCTGGAGATCCTGCACGAGCGGTGCCGCTCGCTCGGCGTCGGCCTGCGTGTCCGCGAGGAGGCGCCGCCCGCCGCCGAGCTGTCGGCGGCGTACGACCTGGTGATCGCCGCGGACGGCGTGCACAGCCTCACCCGTCAGTCGTACGCCGATGTGTTCGGCCCCCGCGTCACCTCCCACCGCTGCCGCTACATCTGGCTCGCCGCCGACTTCGCCTTCGACGCGTTCCGTTTCGAGATCGCCGAGACCGAGCACGGCGTCATGCAGCTGCACGGCTACCCCTACGCGAAGAACGCGTCGACCGTCATCGTCGAGATGCGCGAGGAGGTCTGGCGGGCCGCCGGTCTCGACCGCTGCGACGAGGCCGAATCCACCGCGTACTGCGCCAAGGTCTTCGCCGACGCGCTCGGCGGCCGCTCCCTGCGCGGCCAGGCTGTGTCTTCCGGGGGGATGACCCCCAAGCCCCCTTCGTCCTGGATCGCCTTCCGTACCGTCGTCAACGACCGCTGGAGCTACGGCAATACGGTCCTGCTCGGCGACGCCGCCCACACCGCCCACTTCTCCATCGGCTCGGGAACCAAGCTTGCCGTCGAGGACGCCCTGGCGCTGGGCGCGTGCGTCGAGGAACAGCCCGACCTGCCGGCCGCCCTGGCGGCGTACGAGAGCGAGCGCCGACCCGTCGTCGCGTCCACGCAGCGCGCGGCGGCCGCCAGCCTGCGCTGGTTCGAGGAGCTCGGGACGTATGTCGACCAGCCACCACGGCAGTTCGCCTTCAACCTGCTCACCCGCAGCCGCCGCGTCACCCACGACAACCTGCGGCTGCGCGACGCGGCCTTCACCGGCGCCGTCGAGGACGACTTCGGCTGCCCGACCGGCACACCCCCGATGTTCACCCCGTTCCGACTGCGCGGTCTGACCCTGCGCAACCGGGTCGTCGTATCACCCATGGACATGTACTCGGCGGCCGACGGTGTCCCCGGCGACTTCCACCTCGTCCACCTGGGCGCGCGGGCCCTCGGGGGAGCGGGCCTGGTCATGACCGAGATGGTGTGCGTCAGCCCGGAGGGGCGCATCACGCCCGGCTGTACCGGCCTCTACACCCCGGAACAGGCCGCCGCCTGGCGCCGGATCACCGACTTCGTGCACGAGCAGTCGCCCGGCACGGCCATCGGCGTCCAGCTCGGCCACTCGGGCCGCAAAGGCTCGACGCGGCTGATGTGGGAGGGCATCGACCAGCCACTCGACGACGGCAACTGGCCCGTCGCGGCCGCCTCCCCGCTGCCGTACCGCGCGGGCGTCAACCAGATCCCGCGCGAGCTCGACCGGGACGGACTCACCGGCATCCGCGAACAGTTCGTATCGGCGGCGAGGCGCGCGGCCGACTCCGGCTTCGACCTCCTCGAACTGCACTGCGCGCACGGCTACTTGCTCTCCGGCTTCCTCTCCCCTCTCACCAACCAACGGACGGACGCCTACGGCGGTTCCCTGGCCGGCCGCCTCGCCTTCCCCCTGGAGGTCTTCGACGCGGTTCGCGGCGTCTGGCCGGACGAGCGGCCGATGACGGTCCGTATCTCCGCCACGGACTGGGCGCAGGGCGGTACGTCGGCGGAGGACGCGGTGGAGATCGCCCGCGCGTTCGCCGCGCACGGGGCCGACGCGATCGACGTCTCGACCGGGCAGGTCGTCGCGGACGAAGAGCCTGAGTACGGGCGCTCGTACCAGACGCCGTACGCCGACCGCATCCGCAACGCGGTGGGCGTGCCGGTCGTCGCGGTCGGCGCTATCTCGTCCTGGGACGACGTGAATTCGCTGCTGCTGGCGGGACGCGCCGACCTGTGCGCGCTGGCCAGGCCGCACCTCTACGACCCGCACTGGACGATCCACGCGGCGGCCGAACAGGGCTACACGGGCCCGGGCGCGCCGTGGCCGTTGCCGTACCGGGCAGGCAGTCGCACCCCGCCGGCGGGGCGCACGGACGCGCCGAAGCCGAGGCTGACGCTCACGTAGGGCGGGCCCTGCGGGGGGCGAACTGGGGCTCCGCCCCAGACCCCGCTCCTCAATCGCCGGAGGGGCTCCATAGAGCGGGGCCCCTGCGGAGCCCCAGTTCGGGAAGGGGCGGGTAGGGGAAAGCCCGCCGCAGGCGACTAGCACCCCACCGCGATCTCCACCCGGTCCCCCACCGCCCGGTACCCGATGCGCCGGTACACGCCGTTGCTCGTCGGGTTCGCGAGGTCCGTGAACAGGAGCACCTCATCCGCCCCCGCGCCCCGCGCCGCCCCGCTCACCGCCGCCGTGACCGCCGTCGCGTACCCCCGCCCCCGGCACTGGGGCGGCGTATAGACCGGCGCGACGCGCACCGTGCCCGCCGCGGGCCGGGAGACGCCAGCCATCGACACGGGGACGCCGTCGTGCTCCCACAGGGTCAGGCCGCCGTAGGCGATGCGGTCGTCGACCGCCCGGCCGGCGCCCGGCCCGGGTTGGCCGACCTCCCGGCGGAAGGCGTCGACCCACTCCACCAGCAGCCCCCGGTCGCCGGCCGTCGCCACCCGCGCGCGCCCGGCCGGCGCGGGGCACGGCGGAGTCAGCTCCGCCAGCCGGTACAGCCGCTGCTCCAGCACGGTGGTGACCTCCGCGCCGGTACGCCGCCACTGGGCCGCCAGCGCCCGCGCCGTACCCCGCTCCGCGCTCACCGCCGGACGGCCGAGCGTCATGCACGCCTGTGCCGGCGGCGCCACCGCCTCCGCCGGCAGGGCCCCCACCAGCACCGCGTGCGGCGGCGTCCACAGCAGCGCCCCGGCCACGGCGCCGTCCGCGCCGCGCCACCAGCCGTACCGGGGGGCGCCTTCGCCGTACGCATCGCTGCCGCGCCGGCGCAGCGTCTCGGCGACGGTCAGCAGCAGTGTGTTCTCCACGGGCCGGGCGGCGACGGCGCCGCCCGCGGCGGCCAGGTACTCGTCGAGGTCTTCGGTAAGGTCCGCATGGTCATGCCACATGGTGCCCAGCGGCCGGAAAGTTCAGCCGCTGTCGCCGCGTACGAACTCCGCCCCCGCATCCCGCAGCCGCGCGTGCAGCCCCGCGAACACCTCCGCCGAGCGCACCCCCGGCCAGTCCGCCGGCAGCAGCTCGGCCGGCAGGCCGGGATCGGCGTACGGAAGACGGCGCCAGGAGTCGAGCGCCAGCAGATAGTCCCGGTAGGCCTGCTCCGGGTCCGGTGCCTCCTCGCCCCGCGCCACCCACGCCCGCAGCACCGGTTCGTGCAGATCCAGGAACTGCTCGTGCTGTTTGGCGATACCCGTCAGGTCCCACCAGCGCGCAGCCGCCTCCTCCGTCGCCGCGAAACCGAGGTGCTCCGCGCGGAACAGATCGACGTACGGCGCGAGCTGCAGGCGCTCCAGCGTGTGGCGCGTCTCCTCGTACAGCCGCGCGGGCGCGATCCACACCCCCGGCGCCGCCGACCCGAAGCCGAGGCGGGCGAGGCGGGAGCGCAGCACGTGACGCTTGGCGCGCTCGGACTCGGGGACCGAGAAGACCGCCAGCACCCAGCCCTCCGACAGCTGCGGCGCGGGGTGCTCGTAGATGCGGCGGTCGCCGTCGTCGAGGAGCTGGTGGGCGTCGTCGGACAGCGCGTATCCGGCGGCGCCGTCGGGAGTACGGGCGGCGACGAGCAGCCCGCGCCGCTTGAGCCGGGACACCGACGAGCGCACCGACGGCGCGTCGACTCCGACGGCGGCCAGCAACCGGATGAGCTCGGCCACCGGCATGGGCTCCCCGCCTCCCCCCGGGGTGCGTCCGTACGCGCCGTAGAGGGAGACGATCAGGGAACGGGGGGTGTGCTGCTCGGCCACGTGATCACTCTACGGCCGTCCGCAGGCGGAAGCGCTGGAGCTTTCCGGTCGGCGTACGGGGAAGGGCGTCCAGGAAGACGATGTCGCGCGGACACTTGTACGGCGCCAGCTCGGCCTTCACGAAGTCGCGCAGCAGCGCCACGGTCGCTTCGCCGCGCACGACTCCCTCCCGCAGGACGGTGTACGCCACGACCACCTGGCCGCGCAGCTCGTCGGTCCGGCCCACGACCGCCGCCTCCACCACATCCGGATGGCGCAGCAGCGCGTCCTCGACCTCGGGGCCCGCGATGTTGTACCCGGCCGATATGATCATGTCGTCCGCACGGGCGACGTAGCGGAAGTAGCCGTCGGGCTCGCGGACGTAGGTGTCGCCGGTGAGGTTCCAGCCGTCCCGCGCGTACTGGGTCTGCCGGTCGTCCGCGAGGTACCGGCAGCCCACAGGACCGCGCACGGCCAGCAGCCCCGGCTCGCCGTCCGGCAGGGGAACGCCGGAGCTGTCGACCACCCGAGCCTCCCAGCCCGGCACGGGCACCCCCGTCGTACCCGGCCTGACCGCCTCGTCCGCCGCCGAGACGAAGATGTGCAGCAGCTCGGTCGCGCCGATGCCGTTGATGATGCGGAGCCCGGTGCGTTCGTACCAGGCCTGCCACGTCGCTGCGGGCAGGTTCTCACCCGCCGAAACACAGCGGCGCAGGGCGCTCAGGTCGTACCCGTCGAGGCCGTCGAGCATGGCCCGGTACGCCGTCGGAGCGGTGAACAGCACCGACACCCGGTGCTCGGCGAGCGCCGGCAGCAGCTGCTTGGGTCCCGCCTGTTCGAGCAGCAGCGCCGACGCGCCCACCCGCATCGGGAAGATCACCAGACCGCCGAGGCCGAACGTGAAGCCGAGCGGCGGACTGCCGGTGAACACGTCGTCGGGCTCAGGCTTCAGCACATGCCGCGAGAAGGTGTCGGCGACCGCCAGCACATCGCGGTGGAAGTGCATGCAGCCCTTGGGGCGCCCCGTCGTCCCGGAGGTGAAGGCGATCAGCGCGACATCGTCGGCGGACGTCTCCACGGCGGCGTACCGCGACGGCTTGCCGGCCGCCGCCCGCAGCAGATCGTCGGGCGCGTCGCCGCCGTACGCCGTGACGCGCAGCCCCGGCACCTCGGCCTTCACCAGGTCGTCGACGGCCCGTACGTCGCACAGGGCGTGGCTGACCCGCGCGATCTCGCACATCGTCGCCAGCTCGGACGCCCGCTGCTGCGCCAGCACCGTCACCGCCACCGCGCCCGCTTTCATCACCGCGAGCCAGCAGGCCGCCAGCCACGGTGTGGTGGGTCCGCGCAGCAGCACCCGGTTGCCGGGCACGATGCCGAGGTCGGTGGTGAGGACGTGCGCGATGCGGTCGGCGCGGCCGAGCAGTTCGCCGTACGTCCAGACCTCGCCGGCGGCGGTGCGGAAGACCGGTCGGTCCGGGCCGAGGCGTTCGACCGTACGGTCCAACAGCTCCGCCCCGCAGTTGAGCCGGTCGGGATAGCGCAGCTCAGGACGGTCGAGGAGCAGCTGCGGCCACTGATGAGCGGGCGGAAGCTGTTCGCGGGGAAAGGTATCGATGTGCGCTGAGGTCTTCAGCTCCATGACGGGATCGCCCCCTTGTCGCCCCTTGAGCGTATCGTTTGGGTGACGACAGTCAACGGTTCGCGATAGGGCCCGCGACAAGAGCCGCGAAGAGAGCGAGGTGCGAGGACATGACGGGATTCGCGCTGGAACCTCAGCAACTGGAGTGGTGCGAGCGACTGCGCGCTCTCGCTGCCGACCATCTGCGCCCTCTCGCCGAGAAGGGGGAACAGGGCAAAGTGAACCGCCCGTTGGTCGCCGCCCTCGGGGAACACGGCCTGCTGAAACGCCTGTTCGAGTCGGGAGCGCTCGACCTCTGCCTGATGCGTGAATCCCTTGCCCGCGCCTGCACCGAGGCCGAGACCGCCCTCGCCCTGCAAGGGCTCGGAGCCAGTCCTGTGGCCAGGGCGGGCACGGACGAACAACGGGCGCGCTGGCTGCCCGAAGTGATCGCGGGGCGTGCGGTCGCCGCCTTCGCGCTCAGTGAGCCGGGCGCGGGATCGGACGCCGCGGCGCTCTCGCTCCAGACCGTACCGGAGGGTGACGGATGGCGCCTCTCCGGTGAGAAGTGCTGGATTTCCAACGCGCCCGAGGCCGACTTCTACACCGTGTTCGCCCTGACCACCGAGGGTGCGGGGGCCCGCGGCATCACCGCGTTCCTGGTCCCGGCCGGACGCCCCGGCCTCACCGGGACCCCCCTCGACATGCTCTCGCCGCACCCCATCGGGGCGCTGGCCTTCGACGGCGTACCCGTCACCCGCGCCGATGTGATCGGCGAGGTCGACCGCGGCTTCGGCGTCGCCATGGACACACTCAACCTCTTCCGCCCCAGCGTCGGCGCCTTCGCCGTCGGCATGGCGCAGGCCGCCCTCGACGCGGCCGTAGCGCACACCGCGAGCCGCTCCGCCTTCGGCGGCCCGCTCAAGGACCTCCAGTCGGTCGCCCACCAGGTCGCCGAGATGGCGACCCGCACGGAGGCAGCGCGCCTGCTCGTGTACGCCGCGGCCTGTGCCTACGATGCGGGCGCACCCGGCGTCCCGCGGCGCGCCGCGATGGCCAAACTCTTCGCCACCGAGACCGCGCAGTACGTCGTCGACGCCGCGGTCCAGCTGCACGGCGCCCGCGCCCTCCAGCGCGGCCACCTCCTCGAACACCTCTACCGAGAGGTGCGCGCGCCCCGTATCTACGAAGGCGCGACCGAGGTCCAGCGCACGATCATCGCGAAGGAGTTGTACCGATGACCCTGCACAGCCCGCACCTTCCGCACCGCCCGCACCACCTGCAACGCGTCAACCCGGCCGAGCTCTCCCCGCCCACCGGTTTCTCGCACGCGGTCACCGCCACCGGGTCCCGGCTGGTCTTCCTGGCGGGGCAGACGTCACTGGACACGGAGGGCAAGGTGGTCGGCGATACGCTCCCAGCCCAGTTCGAGAAGGCGCTCAGCAACCTCCTCACGGCGCTGCACGCCGCCGGGGGCGCCGTCGGCGATCTGGCCCGCGTCACCGTCTACGCCACCGATGTCGCCGACTACCGCGCCCACGCTCCCGAACTGGGCCGCATCTGGAGCCGGCTGGCCGGCCGCGACTACCCCGCGATGGCCGTGATCGGCGCGGTCCGCCTCTGGGACGAGCAGGCAATGGTCGAGCTCGACGGGGTCGCCGTACTGCCCTGAGCACCCGGCGTGACAGGGTGAGCGGATCCGGTTACTGGAGCAGGGGGAGTCCATGCCAGAGATCGAACTCACAGCGGGAACCGTCGAGTACGAGGACACCGGGAAGCCGAGCCACGGCCCCGGCCCCGTCGTCGTACTGCTGCACGGGCTGGTCCACGACGCCACCGTGTGGCGCAAGGTCGTCGCGAATCTGCGGACCGATCACCGCTGCGTGGTCCCGACGCTTCCGTACGGCTCGCACCGCACGCCGATGCGGCCGGACATGCCGCTGAACCCCGACTCCGTGGTGGAGCTGATCGCCGAATTCCTGGAGCGTCTGGATCTGAGCGACGTCACGCTCGTCGAGAACGACTGCGGCCGCGCCCAGAGCGTCGCCGCCAAGCACCCCGAACGCCTCGGCAGGCTCGTCCTCACCTCGTGCGAGGCCTTCGACAACTACCCGCCCGGCGTACCCGGCAAGATGATCTCGCTGGCCTGCAAGGTACCCGGAGGCATCACCCTCCTCGCCCGTACGCTCGCCCTGCGCCCGCTGCGGCGCCTGCCCATCGGCCTCGGTGCGCTCACCAAGCGGCCCGTACCCGACGAGATCCTCGACGGCTGGCTGAAGCCGCTGCTGACCGACCCGGCCATCCGAGCCGACTTCCGCCGCTACAACCTGGGCGTACGCAAGACGGAGCTGCTCGAAGCGGTGGACGGGCTGGGGAAGTTCGACAAGCCGGCGCTCGTGGTGTGGGCGACGGAGGACCGGATGATGCCGCGCGCCCACGGGCGCAGGCTGGCCGACGTACTGCCGCAGGGGCGGCTCGTGGAGATCGAGGACAGCTGCACGCTGATCGCGGAGGACCAGCCCGAGGTACTGTCCGCGGCCCTGCGGGACTTCATCGCCGAAACGCGGTGAAGTTCCGCAGGGCCCGCGGCGCTACTTCTTCTCGCTCGTGTTCTCGCTCGTGAGCCGGCCGAAGGTCAGCCCCGTACCGGCCAGGTCGGCCCTGATGCCCTCGCGTTCCACGCTGATGCCGCGCAGCCGGAGCTCGCCCGGCGTCCTGGGCAGCCGGAAGGACAGGGAAAGCCGTTCGGACAGCTCCGGCGGGCGCAGGCTCAGCAGCGCGCCGATCAGCTTCGGGTCGATGCCGGCCTTCTCCAGCAGCCACGGGTGGTCCATGACGACATCGACGAGGTTGAGCTTCATCAACTGCTGTACGAAGCGCGGCGAACCAGTGAGTTCGTGCAGCTCCTTCTCGCTGCGCAGTGCTCGCTCGACCCATTCCTTGGGTACGCCGAGCCGGTGGACCACCGCCGGAACGGACAGCAGCGCCTTGATGTGCGCGCCTTCGCGGCTGATCCGGGCGGCGGCCGCCGGGTGCAGCCTCAGACCGGAGTGCGCGCGGTCCTTGCCCGGCCGGTAGGTCACGAGACCCGGGATGTCGAGCCGCATGTGGTCGACGGTGGTGGACACCGCCCGGTCGCCGTCGCGGCGTACGTGCGCCTGGGCCCGTACCCGGACTTCGTAGCCGGCGGCGGGCAGAGAGCCCGCCACCCGCACCCCGCTGTCGCCGTCCTTGGTGAACTTCGCCTGGGAGGCGCCGAGCTCCCGGCCCAGATCGTCGAAAGACAGCAGCACGTCGCCGTCCACGCTGCCGATGACGGCGCCCTGGATCGATGTCGGGAGGCTGCCGACGACGCGTATGTCCTTGGCGGTGGCCCGCACTTCGGCGAGCGAGACCCGGTCGGCTGCCACGTCGGGAACGGTGACGTCGACCTCGTCGAGCCGCTGGCCGGCGACCTGGGTGAGGAAGGGGAAGCCGTGGATCTCGACCTCGGGCGCGGCCGCGAGCCCCAGCGACTGCTGGAGCTTCTCCTCGGCCTTGTCCTGCGCGTACAGCACGGCGAAGCGGTCGCAGGCCAGCAGGAGGCAGACGCAGACGAGGCCGGTCACGGCGAGCTTCAGTACGACGGGAACGGCGGCCAGCCGGCTCCTGCCGCGGTGGTTGGGCGGCTTCCAGTCGTCGTCAGCGTCATCGTCAGCGTCGTCGGCAACGTCGAAACGGAGGCCGAGACCGAGCGGGTCGTCCTTGGCGACGGGCTGCGGGTATTCAGCGAAATCCGGCTCCGGTGGGGCGAGCAGGGCCAGTTCGTCGTAGGGATTGGGCGGATGTGAGGCTATGCGTGTGGGGGGTCGCATCGGCTCATCCCACCATGTGAACCGCCCTCGAACGCAAGCGCGACGAGCGTTACCTCCAGATTTGGCCATGTATATGGCCGGGAATGAGGACTCCCGATGAGCAGTGCCTGGTTCGAACGCCCCACCCTGACCGGCCGTTATGTGCGCCTGGAGCCGCTGACCGCCGATCATGCCGAGGGTCTCTTCGAGGCGCTCAAGGACCCCGCGGTCTGGACGTGGCTGTCCAAGAGGCAGCCCGCCGACGTCGCCGGGATGCGGAAGATTGTCGAGGGGCTGCTGGCGAAGCAGGAGGAGGGCGACAGCATCGCGCTCGCGCAGATCGACGTCGCCACCGGCGAAGTGGCGGGCTCCACCTCGTACTACGAGATAACGCCGGCCGACCGGGGCATCGCCATCGGCTCGACCTGGCTCGGCGCCCGCTACCAGCGCACCGGCATCAACACCGAGGCCAAGCTGCTGCTCCTGGGCCGGGCCTTCGACGACCTCGGTGCGCGGCGCGTCACCTGGCACACCGACCACCGCAACGAGCGCTCGCAGCGGGCCATCGAGCGCCTCGGCGCGCGGCACGAGGGTGTACTGCGCAGCCACCGGACCAGGCCGGACGGGACCGTGCGCGACACCGTCGTGTACTCGATGCTGCGAGACGAGTGGCCGACCGCGCGTGAAGCGCTGACCACCCGCCTTCTGCGCCGCTGAGGGGGCGCCGGGGGGGAGTGGGCTGATCGAGTGGTGGGTCGCAAGCCCCTGGCTTACGGTCGAATGGTGGGCGAAACCGCCCACTACTGACCCTCTCGTGAGGGCCACCTCATGACGACTCCACGACCGACACCAGCGCAAACGACAGCCGACCGGGGCGCGGGCGGTAAGAACGGCCTGGCCCTGCTGGTCATCGCCTCGTGCCAGCTGATGGTGGTCCTCGACATCACCATCGTGAACATCGCTCTGCCCCACATCCAGAGCGATCTCGAATTCTCCACCACGAGCCTTTCGTGGGTGGTCAATGCCTACACGCTGACCTTCGGCGGACTGCTGCTCCTAGGCGGCCGCGCCGGTGACATCCTCGGCCGCCGCCGGGTCTTCATCTTCGGCGTCCTGCTGTTCGTCCTCGCCTCCCTGCTCGGCGGCCTCGCGCAGAACGCGGGCCAACTCCTCGCCGCGCGCGCCCTCCAGGGCGTCGGCGGCGCCATCGCGTCGCCGACCGCGCTCGCCCTGATCGCCACCACTTTCACCGAAGGCCCGGCCCGCAACCGCGCGTTCGGTGTCTTCGCCGCGGTCTCCGCGGGCGGCGGCGCGATCGGCCTGCTGGCCGGCGGCATGCTCGTCGAATGGCTCGACTGGCGCTGGGTGCTGTTCGTCAACGTACCGATCGGGCTGCTCATCGCCTTCGCCACGCCCCGCGTGATCAAGGAGTCCGAGCGTCATCCCGGCAACTTCGACGTCACCGGAGCCCTGACCTCCACTCTCGGGATGGTGTGCCTGGTCTACGGCTTCATCCGCGCGGCACAGGACGGCTGGAGCGACGGCCTCACGCTGGCGTCGTTCGGCGCCGCGGTGGTACTGCTCGCCCTCTTCTTCCTGGTGGAGCGTCGCTCCAGGCAGCCGATCACGCCGTTGCACATGTTCGCCGACCGCAACCGGGCGGGCACGTACGGCATCATGCTCGCCCTCGCTGCCGCGATGTTCGGCATGTTCTTCTTCCTCACGCTGTTCGTCCAGAACGTGATGGACTTCAGCCCGCTGGAGGCCGGTCTGGCCTTCCTGCCGGTCAGCGCGGTCATCGCGGTGGGGGCGGGAATGGCCTCACAGCTCCTGCCCAAGTACGGCCCGAAGCCGTTCATGGTGACGGGCTCGATCCTGGCCGCGGCGGGACTGTCCTGGCTGACCCTGACGGAAGTCCACTCGACGTATCTGGGCAGCATCCTCGGCCCGATGCTCGTCTTCAGCCTCGGCATGGGCATGAACTTCGTCTCGCTGACGCTGATGGCGGTCTCCGACGTGCCCGCGCACGAGTCGGGCGCCGCTTCCGGCCTGCTCAACGTCACACAGCAGGTGGGCGGCTCGCTGGGGCTGTCCATCCTGGTCACGGTCTTCGGTACGGCCAGCCGCCATGAGGCGGACGACCAGATCCCGCGTTTCCTGTCGCAGGCAAACCCCGCGGAACGTGCGAGATTCGAGCAGACCAGCCAACTGCCCCCGCCGTGGGCGGACGAGGTGCTCACCTCAGGTGTCTCCGCGGCGTTCATCGTCGCAGCGGTGCTCGCCGTCCTGGCCGCGATCGTGGCGCTGATCGCCATCCAGGTACGCCCGTCCGACCTGGAACGCCTCCAGGGCGGATTCACCCCAGGCCCCTGAGCTCCCGGCCACTGAGACCCGACCCGGCCCCTGGGCCCCGCCCCTGAAACGGCCGACAGGGCCTCCGGGGACGGATCCGGCCGCGGAACGGTACCCTCCACATCACCGTCGTCCGTCTCGATGCACTCGCACAAGGAGTGCCACCTCCTGCCCCCGCGCACGACAACGCCGGGGCCCCTGCGATTGCGACAAAGTCTTGCCTGCACGTTCAGCCCCCGGGATGGCGCTCACGCCACTGACCGACCGCGAAATCTCGCTCGTACGCGCCGGTCTGGCGATAGTCGAGCCACACGCCGCCGACCTGACGGTGTACTTCTACACCATCCTCTTTGCACGTTACCCGCAGGTAAGAGGGCTCTTCCCGGACAATATGGACGGGCAGCGGGACAGGCTGCTGCGCGGGTTGCTGCGCATAGTCGACCTGGTCGACGATCCGGACAACCTCGTGCGCTTCTGCACACTCCTGGGACGCGACCACCGGAAGTTCGGAGCTCTGGAGGCTCACTACCCCGCAGTCGGCGAATGCCTGCTGGCCGCCCTTGCCCGCTACGCCGACACCGCATGGACCGCCGAGGTCGAGGCCGCGTGGACCCGCGCCTACACCACCGCGGCGCAGGTCATGATTGCCGCCGCCGCCGACGACGCCCGCTCGCACCCCGCCACCTGGGCGGCGCAGATCGTCCGTCATGAACACCGCGGCCACGGCATCGCCGAAATCACCGTCCAGCCGGAGCTTCCCTATCCGTACCTGGCGGGCCAGTACGTTTCCATGCTGACGCCCTGGCAGCGCAAGGCCTGGCGCCATTACTCGCCGGCCAACGCGCCCCGGCACGACGCCACGCTCACCTTCCACATCCGTGCCGTGCCCGGTGGCCGCGTGAGCAGTGCGCTCGTCCACCGTGCGGCCGTCGGTGACGTCGTCACGCTGGGACCGCCGCAGGGCGACATGACGCTGGCCGCCGCGGAGGACCGCGACCTGGTGTGTGTCGCGGGCGGGACCGGCCTCGCACCGATCCGCGCGCTCCTGGAGGAAGCGGCCCACAGTGATATGCGCCGTTACGTCGACCTCTTTGTGGGAGCCCGCACCGCGGAAGAGCTCTATGGTCTGGACGACATGCTGCGCATGGCTCAGCGCCAGCACTGGCTCACCGTACGAGCCGCTGTCTCTCACCAGCACATACCCGGCAGGCAAGGCACACTGCCGCAGGTGCTGCGGGAGTTCGGACCCTGGAGCCAGCACGAAGCGTTCCTCTGCGGGCCCCCCGGCATGGTCGAGGCGGCCGCCCGGATCCTGAGACAGGACGGAGTGCCGATGGCCAGAATTCACCACGACCCGCTGAGTGACCCTGTTCTGAACACGTCCCTGGTACCTGCCCGAACCGAGCCGGAGAGCGAATACCTGTGAACAGCCACGACGACGCCCCCTCCCGCGGGGAACGCATGCTGCAAGACCACCTCGGCACCTCGGAGCGCGCCGACGCCTTCTACGACCGACAGGTCCATCCCGGTCTCACCACGGTGATGCGGGACTTCATCAGCCGTCAGTCGATGGTCTTCCTTGCCACAGCGGATGCCCGTGGCCACTGCGACTCCAGCTTCCGGGCGGGCCCGCCGGGATTCGTCACCGTTCTGGACGCCCACACCCTCGCCTACCCCGAGTACCGCGGGAACGGCGTCATGGCGAGCGCCGGCAACATGGTGGAAAACCCTCACATAGGGCTGCTGTTCATGGACTTCGCCCAAGACCACATCGGACTGCACATCAACGGATCGGCCCGGCTGCTCGGCGACCAGGAATTCCGCGCCGCCAACCAGGCCAACCCGCTGATACCGGTGGACACAGCGCCGGGACGGCAACCCGAACTCTGGGTCCACATCACCGTTGTCGAGGCGTACATCCACTGCTCCAAGCACATACCCCACCTGGAACCGGCCCGCCGCCCCCAGGGCGCCGCTCTGAAACGCCCCAAGGACGCGGACTACTTCACCACCGCCCCGGCCGACAGCCTCCTCACGGACCGATAGCCGCCCCGCTTCCGCTCCTGCGCCCGCGCCCGCGTCAGATGTCGCGGAAGAGACCAGCGAACGCCGTGACCTGCCGTGATAGGCGGCTACGGGTCGCTGAACTGCGTGAATGTCCTTTCGGCTGTTTCACGCTCATGCCCGTTGATGCAGCCGGAAGTCCCAGAAAAGTCCCAGGGCACTCCCACGGCCCGCAGCCACTCTTTCGGTTCTATACAGGCTGTGGCGGCGCGGTGTGGGCTGCTGTTCGTGCATCGATGGTCAGCCTTGAACGAACGGCAACGCGCGCTTCTCGTACGGCTCGCGAACGGTGGAGATCCCACGACCTGGACGCCGGGTGACTGGCGGTCGGCGTATGCCCTGCGCGACCGAGGACTTCTGAGGGTCGGGCGCCGTGGCAGGGAGGTGCACGCGGAGGTCACCGAGGCCGGCCGATTCTACCTTCGGCACGGTCATCATCCCGACGACCCGGCGTTTACAGACGGCGGTGTCCAGGCGGTGTCCGCCGGGACTTCAGCCCCGGCGACGGACAGCAGGCGGCGCGGATCCACGGGCCGAACACGCAGTCCGACGCCTTACAGCGAACGGCCCGTCGCTCGCGCGCGACGCGCGAAGGCGAGGGAGCTGGTCGAGCGGCTGGTCGCCGAGAGGCGTGTCCGTCTTGCCGAGCCCGATGACGACGAGGTCGCGGAATGGCGTCGGGTCGTTGACTACGCGAAGCGGCACGGCCTGGAACCGCAGGGCAAGCGCATCGAGAAGGTCCGCTTCGGCGCACACGGGGTGGAGATGTTCCTCGCGGAGGGCCCGCATCCCAACTCGCGGAGCCAGAAGCCGAAAGCCGACGCGTCGACCGTCCCGGTTCCCAAGCGACTGAGCCCCCTCCATCCAGCCGTGGCTGCGCTCAGGGACGACGAAGAGCGGCTGGTGATTCCTCCCATGCTCCGCCGCCGGTCACTGCTGATTCTGCAGGCGCTGGCCGCCGAGGCGGTGCGGCGCGGGTACGAGGTGAGGGAAGGCCGGTCGCATTACTCACGGCGCGAGGGCGGAGTGGACGTGGTCGTCGACGGCTTCCCCTACACCGTCACCATCAAGCAGGAGTTCCCCCAGTCCACGAATCTGGAACGCGCCGCACGCCTCGTCGTAGAGCTTGACCACGGCCGGACCAGCCGCCGGGGCCGCTGGCGCGATCGGAAACGCGGGACACTGGAGGACACCCTAGGCGTGATCCTCGGGGAGATCGAGACGCGAGCGCTGGAGGATGCCAAGCACAGGGTGAGCGAGGAGCAGGCCAAGGCAGAACGTGAGATCCGCTGGCAGGCGGCCATGGAGAAGGCCAAGCAGCTTCGCGAAGAGGCCAGGCGCTGGCGGGAGGCGGCTGCACTGGGCGAGTACTGCGACGCCCTGGAACGTCGTCTCGCCGAGCTGGGCAGCGCTCCGGAAGAGTCAGATCCGGCTGCGCCCCGACGCTGGCTGGAGTGGGCACGTGGCTACGCGCGGGCGATCGACCCATTGGGCCAGCCCCGGGAGATGCCGACTCCACGTGATCCGACGCCAGAGGAGCTGAAGCCCTATCTGCACGGATGGAGTCCTTATGGGTCCGAACGACGGGCTGGACGGTGACACCGGGGCGAGCATCGACTGCGTCTGGGCAATGGAGAGCAACAGGTGGTTTTCCTGTTGATCACTGGCACCAGTTGGCTGATGCGGCAATCGGTGCATGTGTTTCCGATGACCTCGCACGTGGAGTGCGTGGCAATTCTCGAGCCCGCGGAGAAGGGGGCCTGACCTGCGGTTTTGTGGCCCGGGTGGTTCGTTCGACCTGGTTTCCTCCGCGAAGCGGGTCGAGCGAACAGCCTCACCGTCCCAAGTTGCTGACCTGCGGTTTCAGAGGGCGGCGACTGTCACCCGGGCACTGGTGTCGGAGGCTGTTCGTACTTCTTGCCGCTCGGGTGACGCTCGGATGGGGAGTGGGGCGCAGAGGCACGATTCTGTTGGCAGGTGCGATTGCCGGGTGATCGAGCGATGGCTACCGAGAGGACCGGCCCGGCAGATGGTGGGTGCGTCGGGGTGCGCCCAATTGTTCACGTCGGCTGCGAGGGCGGTCCGCCCGTGGCGGCTCTCAATAGGTCGTTCCAGGGCTCGACGGAGGGGACATCGGGAGAAATCAGGCTCAGCGGCCGTTCTGTCACTCTTCGTTGCTCGGCATCTCGAAGCGTGGAGCACGGCCGCGTCACGTGCCCTTGGATGTGGTGGGTCTCAGCAGATCGGATGACTTTCGAGGGACTTCAAGCTGAGCTGCCGGGGAGGCGCGTGGCCTTGAGGCCGTCGAGGGGGTGCTCCCGGGGCAGGTGAGCAGGGTCACCCGGCACGGTGATCTGCACAGCGATCGGCCGGGACGTGCCGGCGGCGAGGAACTGGTCCTTCTCGGATTCCATATACGCCTTGCTGTCCTGGGTGATGACACTGACGCCGGAGGCTACGGCTTTCGCGCCCTTCGCCGTGGGCAGGTCGAAGGAGATCCGGAACCTCTTCAAGGCACTCGGCGGTCCGGACGGTTGACCTCGACTATTTTGTGTCCGTGGCGACGCAGGTGGGAGGCGAGTCCGGCGCCGTAGGAGCCGGTCTCCTCCACGCCGAAACCGAGGACCTGGCCGAACGAGACCGCCCATTGGGTGAGTTGCTCGCCGATCGATTCGGCCTGCAGGATGCTGGTCACGGCTGTCGGATCCCCTTCCCGGGACGGCGGTCAGCGCGAGGCCGTCGGCCGGGCGGGAGGACAGGACTGTGACGAGTGCCTGAGGCGGAAGGCTCCTATTCGGTCACTGCCCACACGGCCGACGGCTCGCATCAAGCCCGCCGACGGAGTGACCGACAGATCTACAGTAAGGACACCCGAAGGGTCGTAACACCAGTCAGGCCACCCTGGCGGCGGTGACCCCATCCTCACAGTCGTAGGCGTCGCCGACCGAGCCGATCGATGCCGCGATCCCTGCCCGGTCCGGGTGCTCGGCCAGCGCGAATGATGTGTACTGCTTGACCCCGAGTCCGAGTGATGTATCAACTCGCCTTGTGTGTGCGGGAATTTGTCCCAATCGCGCTGCCACAGCGCCATCTCCAGGGCGTCCAGGACGAGCCTGGTCTCCTTGGAGGTGGAGGCGGACCAGCCGACGATGCGACGGGAGAAGGTGTCCACGACGAAGGCGACGTAGACGCCCCCGTTCCAGGTGGCGACATGCGTGAAGTCGGCAGCCCAGCAGCGGTTGGGGGCGCTGGCGACAAAGTCGCGGTCGAGAAGGTCCGGGGCCCGCTCGGCGGCCGGATCGACGATCGTACGAGCGTGCGTGTGGTCGTCGGAACACTAGAGGCACTCCGGCAGCGCCGGGCGTTCCTTGGTGCGTACGGCGGGGAGCCAGGCCGTGGGGGGCTTGGAGCCGGCCGGGAGGCGGACGCGGAACCAGCGGGTGGACCGCCGGTCCTCCTCGTCGATGATGGGCTCCCCGTCGGGCACCTGGCAGTCGGCGGTGAGAACGTCGCCGTGCCACACCCTGGTCGGTACGACGTTCTCCGCGGTGTAGGGCTGCACGGGATCGATCGCCAGACCCAAGCTGCACCGCGGGTCCCGGTCGGCCTGCTCCCGGCAGCCCCGCTCCGCGTTGTACACCCGGATCGTGCCGGGCGTCGTGGCGCCCGCACGGCCGGGCGGCGCGGCCGAGGTCGCCCGTACCGCGTCTGAGCACAGGGTCGCGCCGACGATCCCGCACAGCGCGGTGGCCAGGACGGCGGCGCGGGCCCGGCCGCCCGGCCGTCCCGCCCCCGCCTCGAGTGTCTCCTGGTGGGCGGCGATACGGGCGAGCAGGCTCTCGGCGGTGTGGGGGGCGCGGGCCTCGTGGGTCGGGGCGAGGCAGTCGGCGGCCAGCGCGCGCCAGAACGGCGGCACGGTGTGGTCCATGCGCAGCGGCGCACGCCCCTCGCCGTACTCCTGGACCGCGGCGCCCCGCGCCACGGGTGTGGCCCCGGCGAACGGTGAGCCGCCGGACGCGAACACCTCGTGGATGACGATGCCCAGCGCCCAGATGTCCGCAGTCGGCCGGACCCGCACGCCGAGTTCGCCGAGGGGCGCCCTCCAGCGCTCGGGCGGGAAATAGTCCAGGGTGCCCATGGGAGGCGCGTACCCGTGTGTCCCCGTCAGCTCGGTGGCGAGGCCGAAGTCCGAGAGCTTCACGGAGCGGTCCCTGCCCAACAGGACGTTCTCCGGCTTGAGATCCGCGTGGACCCAGCCCGACCGGTGGAGATGGGCGAGTCCCTCGCAGACGCCCGCGATCAGCCGGCCGCGATCGGCCTCGGGCACCCCCGCGTCGACCAGTTCCCGCAGACTGCCGGCGGCCCGTTCCATGACCAGCACGATCGCGCCGTCCAGGCAGGGGCGGTCGGGTGCGGAGAGAACGAACGACTTCAGGAGGCCGATCAGCCGGGGATGCCCGGCCCTGCGCCCGAGTTCGACCTCGCGGCGGGCGGATTCCACGATCCTGCGCGCCTGGCGCGGCGCGAGCCCGGCGGTCGGCATGATCTTGAGTGCGACGTCGGTGGGGCCCGGAGGCGTGGCGGCCTTGCCGTTTCGGTCCGGGTGCCCGTCGGCCGGTCGCGCCGCGTACACCGTGGACCAGCCCCCGGAACCGATCAGTTGGGTGAGCACCCATTTTCCGACCTGATAGCCGGGTGGGAGCAGGTCCGCCCGGTCGCATTCCGTGGCGCCCCCCAGGCCGTGCGGCGGTCTCACCGTGCGGCCTGCCGCTCCCGCCAGCCGGCCCCTGCCAGGGGCGGCAACAGCGCGAGGTGCTCCTCCCGTACGAGCCCGAAACGCAGTGCCAGCCCGACGATCTCCTCCCGCTTGCCGTTGCGGCGGTCGCCCTTGCCGGGCTCGTGGGTGTCCGGGACGCCGATGCGCAGCTTCTCCTCGGCGAGGTAGTCGATGTGCGAGCTGACCGCCCGCGCGGTCAGCGCGCCACAGGTGACGTGCGCCCTGAGCCGTTCGACGATCTGGGGAGTGGTGGGGACCGCCACACGCGACTGGTCGCGCAGGCGCGGTTCGCAGAGCGCGACCAGGACGAGGAAGTACGTGGCCGTCTCGTCCAGGGAGTACGCGGTGACCGTGCTGTTCCCCCAGGGGACACCCATGGCATCCGGGTCCATATAGACGTGGTCGGGAGCAAACACCTGGAAGGAGATCGTGACGTCACCGCGTGTGGGCAACACGACGCGTGAGAACTCGAACGGGATCGACGCACCGACCCGTCGCGGCGGAACCCTCAGGTATTCCCCCGCTCCCTCCGGGTTCTCCACGAGATAGCTGTGGGTGGTGCTGTGGTTCGTCAGCTGCCAGTGGTCGTCGGTCACACGAATCTCCCCGGCGAGCCGGGAGATCGCCGGGTCGTCGAGGCGCAGCTCGACGGGGATCGCCGCGGAGCCCCGTCCGAAGCGGGCGACCTCGCCGGGACCCAGCCGTAACGTCACCGCGTCACCGTGCGGTTCGCCGCCGTCGGCGCCACCGCTTCCCTGCGGCAGATGGACGACTACGCCGCTCACCGCTCCCCCCGTTCCCCGCGTCGCTTGTTCGACCAGCGGAACGATACTCATCTTTCAGGGGAGTTCACCGGCATACTTCGGCCACATCGCCGGAACCGGCTGCCCGGGGCCGTGGATGCCTCGTTCCAGACCGCGCACAGTGGGGAAAGTCACCGCACGGGGAGGGCAGGAGTGCGGGTCAGGGGGGAGTGGCGGCGCGAACGAAGCACCGAAGTCCCGTGTACATGGCGAGATCCGTACGCTCCGCTCAGAGAGCGGGGCTGCCCGACACGAGGGGCGTGACCATGCGATCTCCGAAGGCCGTCCACGGCTGCCACCCGCCGTTCGGCCGGGCCTGGACGCGGGTCCGCATCCGGCCCGCGACGGTGACGGCGAAGACGTGCAGCCGCCCGGCGGCGTCGAGCGCCGCCGTGGGCGTGGCGGCGAGCCGGACGCCGGGCTCGCCGAACTCCCCGCCGGGGTGCGCGTCCCCGCCGGGAGCGACCTGCCAGCGGTGGCCGAGCCGGGCGCCGCCGGGCGTCAGGGAGAACGCCTCCAGCCGGCCGTCGGCGTTCACGGCGAACGCCGGTGCTGCGGCGCTCCAGCCGAACAGCGGCAGCCACTCGCCCCAGCCGCCGCTCGGCACGGCCTGCCGCCGGACGAAGGTCCCCACGCCCGACGGTCCGATCGCGGCGACGGTGAGCCGGCCGCTGCTGTCCCTGGCCACCCGAGGCGCGGCGCCGGCCGCGGTGCCGAACCGGCGCCAGGAAGCGGTCCAGGGGCCGCCGGGCGCTTCCTGCCAACGGTGGTCGATGCCCGAGCCGCCGGGGGCGAGGGCGAACACCTCCAACCGGCCGTCGGTGTTCGCCGCGACAACCGGTGGCGCGCCCGCCGCCCCGCCGAATCCGGGCTCCCACGGGTCCCAGGCCCGGGACCCGGCCGACCCCTGCCGTCGCCGCGCGACGGAGACACCGCCGGGGCTCAGGGCGAAGACCTCCAGCCGGCCGTAGGCGTCGCGGGCGACGGCGGGGGCGGCACCGGCCGGGCCGCCGAACTCCTCCCAGTCGTGCCAGCCGCCGTCCGGCCGCTGCACCCGGTGGTGCAGGTTGGCGCCGCCCGGGGCGAGCGAGAACACCTCGAGCCTGCCGTCGGTGGTGCGGCCGAGCGTGGGAACCGCACCGGCAGGTCCTCCGAAGGGCTCCCACTGCGACCAGCTGTCCGTGTGCGGGTCGAGCTGGACGCGCCGCAGCATCGCGCGGTCGGTGGCGTCGAGTGCGAACACCGTCAGGCGGCCGTCCACGTCGAGGCCGGCCACCGGGTTGTCGGGGCTCTGCCACGGCGGTGGTGCGTCCCGCCATGACAGGGGCGCCACGTACAGCCCGTTCCGGAACCAGCCCGCGGCGCTTGCGTACCAGTTCTCCCCGTCGCGGACCACCTCGACGGCGTGACCGGGCACATGCCCCGCGTATCCGGCGAGCTCGAAACGGAACGGGTCCCGCGACGCGAGGACGTCGGTGCCCTCGTAGCCGTTGCGCGGACCGATGAACAGGTAGTACCAGCCGTCTCGTTCGACGACGCAAGGCGACTCGGTGACCGAGACGGTCGCTTCCGTGCTCGCGTCGGTGAACGCGACGCCCGGCTCGCTCCAGTGCAGCAGATCGGTGGAACGCCGGTAGGCCACGACATGGTGGCCGCCCCGGCCGGAGAGTTCGGTGTAGTACATGACCCACTCGCCGCCGGCCCGCAGCACCATCGGGTCACGCGCCGCGAGTCCCCGGAACAGCGGGCCGGACGGTTCGCGGGTCCAGGTGAACAGGTCGTTCGACGTGGCGAGGTTGACCGCCGCACCACTCGCGCCGCCCGCGGCGTAGAACATCCAGAACCTGCCGCCTGCCTCGACGACGTGGGGTGCCCACAGGTGTTCCTCACCGAAATAGGACGGGTCGACGGTGAGCGCGTCGGGGTGGCTGGTCCACGGCCCGTGCGGGCTCGGCGCGGAGGCGTGGGCGAAGGAGATCTCCGCCGCGCTGTCCGGGGATTCGCCGCGCGGCGCGCTGTTCCCGACAATGCCGAACAGGTGCCAGCGGCCCTGAGCCTCGATCAGCGTGTGATCGTTGAGATAGCGCGGGCCTGCGGAGGTGGACGGGTCGTAGACGTACGTGAAGGGTCCCGCGCCGACCCGGTGAGGGGGCGGGGCGTCCTGGGAGGTCGCGGCGACGGCCGGGCCGGCGCCCAGGAACGGGAGGGCGCCGGCGCCGGCCGCACGGCGCAGCAGGCTCCGTCTGCTGATCGGAAGCATGAGTTCCTTCAGAGGGGTCAGTCGACGGCGGGGCCGGCGGAGTTGTTGAGCCAGATCCAGCCGGACCAGGTGGCGAAGCCGGTCTGCCATTTGTGGAAGGTACCGGCGTGGCTGGTACCGAAGACCTCGATGCGGCCGTCGGCGTTGCTGGCGGCGGTGACCTCGGTGCCGCCGGTACCGAAGGGCGCCCAGTCGCTGTAGGGGGCGTTCACGGCGGTCTGCCAGATGTGCATGGCGGTGGTGCCGTTCATGGCGAAGACTTCGACGCGGCCGTCGGGGGTGCGTTCGCTGGTGAGCTGTGAGTCGGCGGGGCCGCCCATGGGTTCCCACTCGGACCAACTGGAGGGGCCGGTCTGGTACTTGTGGAAGACGCCGACCGGGCCGGAGGCGAAGACCTCCAGGCGGCCGTCGGCGTTGTGGTCGACCGTCAGATCCTGGCCGCCTTCGCCGAATCCGGCCCACGAGGACCAGCCGCCATTGGGGGCGCTCTGGTACCGGTGCTGAAAGGTGGTGCCGTTGAGAGCGAAGACCTCCAGGCGTCCGTCGGGTGTCTTCCCCATCTCCACCCGGCTGTCGGCGGGGCCGCCGCCCGCGGACTCCCATTCCGACCAGCCGCCGTTCGGGGCGACTTGATACCGGTGGAAAAGCCCGGCCGGGCCTGACGCGTAGACCTCGATGCGGCCGTCGGCGTTGACACCGGCCGCGGTGTCCCGGCCGCCACCGCCGAAGGAATCCCATCCCGACCAGCCGCCGGACGGGCTCGATTGCCAGCGGTGCTGGAAGGTGTTCCCGTTGATGGCGAGCAGTTCCAGGCGGCCGTCGGCGTTCGGCGCGAGGGCGAGTTCGGCGTTGCCGGGCCCGCCGAGCGATTCCCACTCCGACCAGTTCCCGTTGACCTCCTGCTGCCAGGCGTGGTGGATGCCATCGGCTGCGGCGGCGAACACCTCCAGGCGCCCGTCCGCCGACCGCGCCGACACGACCCGGCCCGACTCCGCCGGATACACCAGCGGTTGGGGCCGCGGACCGCTGCCCGGGGTGCAGGGCAGCACCACGCCGCGCTCCGCGAGGTAGACCTCGGGGTCGATACCGTAGGAGGTGGACCGGTCTCCCCAGATCCGCAGATGGAGGTGGGGTCCGGTGGAGTTCCCCTCGGCGCCCATCAGGGCGATCTGCTGGCCGGCCACGACGCGGTCGCCTACGGAGACGTCCCGCCGGACCATGTGCCCGTACTCGGAGATCCTCCCGTCGGGGTGCAGGACCCGGATCCACTGGCCGTAGTCGCCGATGTACCCGGAGATGGTCACCTCGCCGTCGCCCACGGCGTAGATCGGCGTCCCGACGGCGTTGGCGATGTCGACGCCGTTGTGGCCGCTGTGGAAGTGCTGGGACACGAAACCGGTGGCCGGGCAGGCCGCGGTGGCGGCGACGGCGGCGGTCCGGGCGGCCGCGGCCGGAGTCGCGGGCAGCAGCGTCGGCAGCAGCATGGCGGCTGTCGACGCGAGAACCCAGGTCAGTGCGCGTCGGGAAAGCCCTGGAAGCACGAGTCCTCCTCCCCTTGGCAGTCTCGGGGTGAGTGGGATGGGCGGTTGGGGCCATGCGGACGGGCGGTACGGAAGCTAGCAACGGCGGGGGCCCGAAAGACCCCGGAAGGTTACGGACTGACAGACGGGAGCACGTCGGCTAGAAGGCTCGTGAA
>NZ_JAGGOK010000083.1 GCF_018614615.1 Streptomyces sp. ISL-100
ATGGGCGGCTCCAACCACCCCGACCACACGGTGCTCGCCCGGAAACTCCAGGACTACCTGCGGTGGCGCAACGCCAATGCCCGTCACCCCGACGTCCTGTCCGCCCAACGCCGTGAACGTGCCAGAGTCCGCAGCGAACGCCAGCAACGCTGGGGCCGCCCACGACTCAAAGCCGCCTGATCAAACCCGGCGAACGTTCGTGGCCAACGCACTAGCTGACTTGGGGGGCGGGTCTTTAGGACCCCATACCTACACCCTAACCAGGTGCCAGGTCCTCCCTGTCGGGTCCCCACACCGGCGCCCCCCTCGCGTGCCCCGCCAAGACATTACCAAAATTACCACTCCTCACATTTCCCTCTAAGGGCGATACTTGCGTATTTGAATGCCGATCTTCTACTTAAAGGAAAGTTGATACCCATCGGGTGCAATCTTCGGAGAATTGCAAGCGACCCCCTAAGGGTTCACCGCATAAATCGAACATCTCATTGACACTCGAAGATCAGTCTGCCTATTGCCTAAGTGACCTTGGGGGAAGGTTTCCGGTTCAAATAAAGTCGCAGCCTTCCCTCGATTTATCCAGCGGAAGGAAACGACGGGGATGTTTCATTTGGGCAGCCGGCGCATGCGCCGTGGCGCCGTTATCGTCGGTGCAACGGTAACTGCATCAGTCGTGCTCGCAGGCCAAGCATTCGCATGGGGTGGCGACTGGAACGGAGCGGGCGGTGGAGGCGGCGGGACTATCACCTTCCACAGTTCCAAAAAGGCGACGATCGATTTCACGATCGTCGACACGCAGAAGGATGGCTGGTGAACTCAAACCGACCTGGAGCTGGATCGCCCCGGGTGGACTGATGTCCCCGTCTCTGGAAGCTCAAAGGGTCGCGCCTGCGGTCACCAGGTGGGTGTCCACTGGAAGCGCGTCGTTGAGACTACGGGTGGAACGAACCTGCGCAGCATCAAGATACATCAGTGCCTGGTTCACTCGGACGGTAGCGGTAAGACCTGTCAGCAAATGAAGCGGGTATATAACCCGAGGTATTAGACGAGGTTGATGATCTTTGATGCGCCCCCCAAATGAAGGAGGCGCATCAAAGATCAAACGAACATCAAAATCTCAACGTACGCGCTCGGGGGTGAGATTAATGCTATCGGCAATATCTTTCGTTGCTTTAGTAATAGTCGCATCAGGTAGTGCGACAGGCGTCTGGGTCGGTATGCAATTCCGATCCCCCCGCGCTTTTCGACGTGACCGAGAGTTGCTTCGAATCATCGCCCTCGAGCCGGATGCTCTAAGGCACCCCAGTAAGGTTCCTTAGAGTTGCCACTGAGCCTTTTCCGAGCTGGCGGTGCTGACCTCGAGTTGGACGGTCCTGCGCAACGGCGAAGCTCCTGGTAGGCGGGTTCTCGACCAGAATCACCCGCGTTCGCCAGGAGCCTCGCCTGTTTGTCTACACGTCCTCGACAGCTCGGAGGCAGGAGAAGACAGCCCCGGTCGTCCGTCTCCCCCCGTGACGGACGGCCGGGGCCTTGTGCTGTCCGGGAGGGTTCCCGGGCTCAGTTCAGGTTCATACAGGTTGCGGGCTTGAGGCGCTTCTTGTTGACCCAACCCTTCTTGCCCTCCAGCAGTCCGCTGCGGGTGCGGCCTTCCGTCCTTGGCACGGTCGATCATGGAGTCGATGAGTCGGCGTGAGGTGTCATCGCTGGAGCGGCAGGCATGCGCAACTTCGATGCGCAGAAAAAAGCGGTCATCGGGGTCTGCGAGATCGCGCCGGTTCGCCTGCCCGTGCAGGGTGATGTCGTGATCGTCCGCGATCTGCAACAGCTCTTCCAAATCGCGCGGTTGCCGCATCAACCGGTCGGGGTGGTAGGTCAAGACGTGACGGACGCGTCCTTCTCCAGCCTGGGCAAGCAGAGCGTCCCACCCCGGGCGCTTCCGCTTGCGCTGCCATGCCGAACGGTTGTTGTCCACGAAGACCTGGTCCTCGGCAACCCTGAGCCCGAGACGTTCGGCCACATCGCGGCAGATGCGCTCTTGACGATCTACTCCGGTCTGGTCGTCGTCGTTGACATGGGAGATCCGGCAGTAGATCGCTGCTGATTCCCCCGTCCAGTCGGAACGGTGCTTCTTAGTCCTCTGCGGCCCGACCGCCTGCTGTGCACGAAGGGCTCGCAGTGAACGGGCACTGGCCTGCTGGTCCTTGTCGTCTGTCGTCATGAAAAGAGACTATGAACGCGGCTTGGTCCACGTCATCCGATCCCGCTTCCAGGCAGCGGGGAAGCGGCCGTCGCGCGCGGCCGGGAGGCCGATTGCGGGGGCGTACGCCTGGTAGACGGTGACGGTGGTGTCCGTGTGCAGCGCGCGTATCTCGCGTATGTCGCGCATCTCGGTCATCGGAGAGCCAAGTGCATGATGTGCAGGCCGACGTAGCCCCGGGTGGGGTGGTTGAACCCTTCCGGGAGCGTCCCGATCACGTCGAAGCCGATCGACTTGTACAGCTTCACCGCGTGGATGTTCGTCTCCACGACCGCGTTGAACTGCATCGCCCGGAAACCCGCCTCGCGCGCCCATTCCACGCTGTACTCACAGAGCGCCCGCCCCACGCCCTGCCCCGAGTGCTTGGGGTCGACCAGGTAGGTGGCGCTCGCGATGTGGGAGCCATTACCCATGTGGTTACGGTTCATCTTGGCCGTGCCGAGGACCGTACCGGCGTCATTGACCGCGACGACCGTACGGTTCGGAGCGGCCAGGAACCACCACTCGCGGCCGTCGTCCTCGCCGAGGTGGAGCGGGTAGGTGAGAGTCTCGCCCGCGGCAACGATCTCGTGGAAGAACGGCCAGATGGCGGGCCAGTCCTGAGCGGTGGCTTCCCTGATCAACATCCGGCCAGGATGCCGCTCCAAAGCGCGGGCCGCCAACACCTTTTCACGGTGATTACCTCGGAGATCAGCTCCAAACGCCGAAAGGCCCGTACGGAAACAGTTCCGTACGGGCCCAGGAGGCGTCCGGTGGATCAGTGGTTGCGCGGGAAGCCCAGGTCGACGCCTGCCGGGGCGTCTGCCGGGTCCGGCCAGCGGGTCGTGGTGACCTTGCCGCGGGTGTAGAAGTGGATGCCGTCGTTGCCGTAGATGTGGTGGTCGCCGAAGAGCGAGTCCTTCCAGCCACCGAAGGAGTGGTAGCCGACCGGCACCGGAATCGGCACGTTCACGCCGACCATGCCGGCCTCGATCTCCAGCTGGAAGCGCCGCGCCGCGCCGCCGTCGCGGGTGAAGATCGCGGTGCCGTTGCCGAAGGGCGACGCGTTCATGAGGGCCACGCCCTCTTCGTATGTGTCGACGCGCAGGACGCAGAGGACCGGGCCGAAGATCTCGTCGCGGTAGGCGTCCGAGTCGGTGGAGACCTCGTCGAGGAGCGACAGGCCGATCCAGTGACCGTTCTCGAAGCCCTCGACCGTGTGGCCCGTGCCGTCCAGGACGACCTTGGCTCCCTGGGCCACGGCGCCCGTGACGTACGAGGCGACCTTGTCGCGGTGGGCTGCGGTGATCAGCGGGCCCATCTCGGACGTCGGGTCGTTGCCGGGGCCGATCTTGATCTTCTCGGCGCGCTCGCGGATCTTGTCGACCAGCTCGTCACCGATCGCGCCGACCGCCACCACCGCCGAGATCGCCATGCAGCGCTCACCCGCCGAGCCGTACGCCGCCGAGACCGCAGCGTCGGCGGCCGCGTCCAGGTCGGCGTCCGGCAGCACCAGCATGTGGTTCTTCGCGCCGCCGAGCGCCTGGACGCGCTTGCCGTTCGCGGAGGCGGTCTGGTGGATGTAGCGGGCGATCGGGGTCGAGCCGACGAAGGAGACCGCCGCGATGTCCGGGTGGTTGAGAAGCCCGTCTACCGCGACCTTGTCGCCGTGCAGGACGTTCAGTACGCCGTCGGGCAGCCCCGCCTCCGACGCCAGTTCCGCGAGCCGCACGGAGGCCGACGGGTCCTTCTCGCTCGGCTTCAGTACGAACGTGTTGCCGCACGCGATGGCCAGCGGGAACATCCACATCGGCACCATGGCCGGGAAGTTGAACGGTGTGATGCCGGCCACGACGCCGATCGACTGGCGGATCGAGGAGACGTCGACACGGTTCGATACCTGCGTCGACAGCTCCCCCTTGAGCTGCGTCGTAATGCCGCACGCCAGCTCGACGATCTCCAGACCACGCGCGACCTCACCCAGCGCGTCCGAGTGGACCTTGCCGTGCTCGGCGGTGATCAGCGCGGCGATCTCGTCGCGGTGGGCGTCCAGCAGCGCGCGGTAGCGGAAGAGGATCGTGGTGCGCGCCGCGAGGGAGGAGGTGCCCCACGTCGCGTACGCGGCCTTCGCCGCCGCGACGGCGGCGTCTACCTCCTCCACCGAGGCGAGCGCGACCTGCGTGGTCACCTCACCGGTGGCCGGGTCGGTGACCGGGCCCCAGTTGCCCGACGCGCCCTCGACGGTCTTGCCGCCGATGAAGTGGTTGACGGTCTTCATCCCAGAACTCCTTGTATTGCAGTGGGGTCGGTCAGAGATGGCGGCGTCGCGCAGCGGCTTGACGGTCGTACTCCTCCCGGGCCTTGACCGTCGACGGGCGGGTCGCGGTCTCGGCCACGGGAACATCCCACCACGCCTGGGCGGCAGGCGCGCCCGACACAGTGTCGGGCGTTCGCGTCTCGACGTAGACACATGTGGGGCGGTCGGACCGGCGCGCCTCCGCCAGAGCTTCCCGCAGGTCACGCACGGTCTTGGCGCGGATGACGTACATCCCGAGCGAGCCGGCGTTCGCGGCCAGATCCACCGGGAGCGGCGCGCCGGTGTACGTGCCGTCGGGCTCCCGGAAGCGGTACGCCGTACCGAAGCGCTCGGCGCCCACGGACTCGGAGAGGCCGCCGATGGAGGCGTAACCGTGGTTCTGGAGGATGACGACCTTGATGGGGAGGCGCTCCTGCACGGCGGTGACGATTTCGGTGGGATTCATCAGGTACGTACCGTCGCCGACCAGCGCCCACACCGGGCGGCCGGGCGCGGCGAGCTGGACGCCGATGGCGGCGGGGATCTCGTAGCCCATGCAGGAGTAGCCGTACTCGACGTGGTACTGGTCGCGGGAGCGGGTCCGCCACAGTTTGTGCAGGTCACCGGGGAGGGAGCCGGCCGCGTTGATGAGGATGTCGTCGTGGGTGACGAGGCTGTCCAGTACGCCGAGGACCTGGACCTGAGTGGGCCGGTCGTCCCCGTCGGGCGCGGCGTACGCGGCGGTGACGCGGTACTCCCAGCGCGCCTTGGCCTCGCGGTATTCGGTGACGTAGGCGTCGGGGACGCGGTGGCCGGCGAGAGCGTGCTTGAAGGACTGGAGTGCTACGCGCGCGTCGCCGACCACCTGCTGGGCGCCCATCTTGTGGGCGTCGAAGCCGGTGATGTTGAGGTTGACGAAGCGGACGTCCGGGTTCTGGAAGAGGGTCGCGGAGGCCGTGGTGAAGTCGGAGTAGCGGGTGCCCACGCCGATCACGAGGTCGGCGCTGCGGGCCAGCTCGTCGGCGGTGGCCGTGCCCGTGTGCCCGATGCCGCCGACGTCCGCCGGGTGGTCGTACGGGAGCGATCCCTTGCCCGCCTGGGTGGAGGCGACGGGGGTGCCGGTCGCCTCCGCGAAGGCTTCCAGGGCCTGCTCGGCGCCGCTGTGGTGGACTCCGCCGCCCGCGATCAGGAGGGGGCGACGGGCGGCGCGGAAGGCCTCCACTGCCGCGAAGAGTTCACGCTGGTCCGGCTCCGGGGCCCGTACCTGCCAGACGCGCTCCGCGAAGAACTCCTCCGGCCAGTCGTACGCCTCCGCTTGCACATCCTGCGGCAGCGCGAGCGTCACAGCGCCCGTCGCGGCCGGGTCGGCGAGGACCCGCATGGCCGCGAGCGCCGCCGGGATCAGGGCCTCGGGGCGGGTGACCCGGTCGAAGTACCTGGAGACCGGGCGCAGACAGTCGTTGACGGACACATCACCGGCGTACGGAACTTCCAGTTGCTGGAGTACGGGGTCGGCCGGCCGGGTCGCGAACGTATCGCCGGGGAGGAGCAGGACCGGGAGGTGGTTGATGGTCGCGAGGGCGGCGCCGGTGACGAGGTTGGTGGCGCCGGGGCCGATGGAGGTGGTGACGGCGTGCGCGGAGAGGCGGTTGCTCTGGCGGGCGTAGCCGACGGCCGCATGCACCATGGCCTGCTCGTTGCGGCCCTGGTAGTACGGCATGTCCTCCGAGCCGGGTTCGAGGAGCGCCTGGCCGATGCCGGCGACGTTGCCGTGGCCGAAAATGCCCCAGGTGCCGGCGATCAGGCGGTGGCGGGTGCCGTCGCCGCGCTCGGTGTACTGGCGGGCGAGGAAGGCTACCAGCGCCTGTGCGGTGGTCAGTCGGCGGGTGGTCACTGCGCCAGCTCCTCGGGTCCGTACAACGGCAGTCGGGGGTCAACAGGCTGCGAAGGCCAGGTGTCGCGGATCCAGCCGTGGTCGGGGTGGTCGCGAATCAGCCACTCCCGCTCCTCGCCGGACCCCGGACCGGCCATCACATTGAGGTAGTAGAGGGTGTGGCCGGGCGCGGCGATGGACGGGCCGTGCCAGCCGTCGGGGATGAGAACGGCGTCGCCGGTGCGGACTTCGGCGAGGACGTCCGTACCTCCGGGGCGGGACGGCGAGACGCGATGATAGCCGAGGCCGCTGTCCCGGCCGTCCCCCTCTGTCTCTTCTGTCTCGAAGTAGTAGATCTCTTCGAGCTCGGATTCGACACCGGGGTGGTGCTCGTCGTGTTTGTGGGGCGGGTACGACGACCAGTTGCCGCCGGGGGTGAGGACTTCGACAGCGATGAGCCGGTCGCACTCGAATACGCCCGCCGCCGCGAAGTTGTTGACCTGGCGCGAGCAGTTGCCGGTGCCGCGCAGTTCGACGGGTACCTCCGGCGCGGGGCCGTAGCGCGCGGAAAGTCGTCGCTCGCACCTCGCTCCTGCCAGGGCGAAGCGGCCTCCGGCGCCGGAGGAGATCCGGGCGTGGGCATCGCGGGGTACGTAGGCGAAGTCCGTCACTGAGGTGAACACGCTTTTCCTGCCCAGCAGTTCGAAGCTCTCGCCTTCCACGTCGACCGTACAGCCGCCGCTCAGCGGCAGCACGATCCACTCACTGTCACCGGCCGCGAGCGGGTGCGAGCCGCCGGGCGGCAGCTCCAGCACGCGCAGGCTCGAATAACCCCAGTCGGCCCGCTTGGGGTCGATGTCCAGGGCGTACGGACCCTGCGCGGCGGCTCCCGCCCGTAGAACCCGTGGAACATGCGTGTCATCGTTGTCCGTCATGCCGTCTCCCTACCCCTCACCCTCGCGCTACAGCAGTCCCACGGCCGTGTCGACCGCCCCCGCCACGTCCCCGTCGGCCGGATAGAGCAGCGACCGGCCGACGACCAGGCCCTGGACGGTCGGCAGCCGCAGCGCCTTGCGCCACTTCTCGTACGCACCATCCTGGTCCGCGCCGACCTCGCCGCCGAGCAGCACGGCGGGGAGGGTCGAGGTCTCCATGACCCGCGCCATGTCCTGCGGGTTCTCCGTCACGGGGACCTTCAGCCAGGTGTACGCGGAGGTGCCGGCGAGGCCGGAGGCGATGGCGATGGAGCGGGTGACGGCCCCGGCGCTCAGGTCGTTGAGTACTTTCCCGTTCACGCGGCGACAGATGAACGGCTCGACGAAGACGGGCAGCCGGCGTTCGGCCATGGCGTCGATGGTGCGGGCGGTGGCGTGGAGGGTGGCCAGCGATCCGGGGTCGTCGTAGTCGATCCGCAGGAGCAGCTTGCCCGCGTCGAAGCCGCGGCTCTCCAGGTCCTGGGCGCGGGGGCCCGTGAAGCGGTCGTCTAGTTCGAAGGTGGCGCCGGCCAGGCCGCCGCGGTTCATGGAGCCGATGACCACTTTGCCGTCGAGAGCGCCGAGGAGCAGCAGGTCGTCGAGGATGTCGGCGGCCGCCAGTACGCCGTCGACGCCAGGGCGCGAGAGGGCGAGGCAGAGCCGCTCCAGCAGGTCGGGGCGGTCCGCCATGGCGAGTTCGTGGTCACCGACGCCGAGGGCGCCCCGGGCCGGGTGGTCGGCAGCGATGATCATGAGCCGTCCGCTCGCGCCGATCAGGGGCCGGCGGGGGCGGCGGGCGGCGGCCTCGGCGATCGCTTCGGGGTGGCGGGTCCGTACCCGTACGAGGTCACAAATGCGCAGGCCGGTGGTCACGACGTGCTCTCCTGCGGGGGCACTCGGCCGCCCGCGAGAACCTGCTCGACCTCTGCCGGGTGCGGCATCGCGGAGGAGCAGGCGAGACGGGCGGCGACGATGGCTCCGGCGGCGTTGGCGTACCGCATGACGCGCTCCAAGTCCCAGCCCGCGAGCAGGCCGTGGCACAGGGCTCCGCCGAAGGCGTCGCCCGCGCCGAGTCCGTTGAGTACGTCGACGGGTACCGGCGGGGCTTCGGCCGTCGTACCGTCGCGGTGCATGGCCAGCACGCCCTTGGGTCCCTGTTTGACGATGGCGAGTTCGACCCGGGGGGCGGCGAGCAGGGCGCGGGCGGCGGCGTACGGCTCACGCTCTCCGGTGGCGATTTCGCACTCTTCGAGGTTTCCGACGGCGATGGTGGCGTGCCGAAGGGCTTCGGCGTAGTACGGGCGGGCGTCGCCGGGGTCAGACCAGAACATCGGCCTCCAGTCGAGGTCGAAGACCGTCACACCACCGGCACTTCGCGCTCCCAGCGCCGCGAGCGTCGCCGAGCGGCTCGGCTCCTCGCACAGGCCGGTGCCCGTCATCCAGAAGGTCCGCGCCGAACGGATCGCGTCCAGGTCCAGCTCCTCGGCCCGCAGCTCCAGGTCCGGCGCCTTCGGCTGCCGGTAGAAGTAGAGCGGGAAGTCGTCCGGCGGGAAGATTTCACAGAACGTCACCGGGGTCGGCAGGTCCGCGACCCCGGTCACCCAGCGGTCGTCGACGCCGAACCGCCGTAGTTCCTGGTGGAGATAGTCGCCGAACGGGTCGGTCCCGGTGCGGGTGACGACGGCCGTGCGCCGGCCCAGCCTGGCCGCGGCGACCGCCACGTTGGTGGCCGATCCGCCGAGGAACTTGCCGAACGTGTCGACCTGCGCCAGCGCGACGCCGGCTTGCAGCGGATACAGGTCCACCCCGATCCGGCCCATCGTGATCAGGTCGTACGGCTCGTACGAATTGGGCAGCATGCGCGTCCCTCCGGTCCGGCGACTGCACCCAGGTCTAGTGGGCGCCGCCGGGCCCTGTCAACAGTTTGTCCTTACATTCGGACGAAGGGTTGACACCCTTCTCGGACGGCCGGAAAGCTGACGTCCATGACTTCTCCCGCACCCGCGCCGACCCGCATCCGGGTCGGCTCCGCCCCCGATTCCTGGGGGGTCTGGTTCCCCGACGACCCACGGCAGGTGCCCTGGGAACGCTTCCTCGACGAGGTCGCCGAGGCCGGCTACCCCTGGATCGAGCTCGGCCCGTACGGCTATCTCCCGACCGACCCCGCCCGCCTGACCGACGAGACGCGCCGACGGGGGCTGTCCGTCTCGGCGGGCACGGTCTTCACGGGGCTGCACCGCGGGCCGGAGGTCTGGGACGCCACCTGGAAGCACGTCGCGGACGTCGCCGAGCTGACCAGGGCCATGGGGGCGGAGCACCTCGTCGTCATCCCGTCCTTCTGGCGGGACGACAAGACCGGCGAGGTACTGGAGGACCGCACGCTGACGCCCGCTCAGTGGCGGATGCTCGCGCGGCAGACCGAGCGGCTCGGGCGCGAGGTGCGTGAGCGGTACGGGCTCAAGATCGTCGTCCACCCGCACGCGGACACGCACATCGACAGCGAGGAGAACGTCACCCGCTTCCTGGACGCGACCGACTCCGCCCTGGTGTCGCTCTGCCTGGACACCGGCCACTACGCGTACTGCGGCGGGGACAGCGTCAAGCTCATCGAGACGTACGGAGAGCGGATCGGCTACCTGCACCTCAAGCAGGTGGACCCGGAGATTCTCGCCGAAGTCGTCGCGAACGAGGTGCCGTTCGGGCCGGCCGTCGGGCGGGGCGTGATGTGCGAGCCGCCGGCCGGGGTACCGGCACTGGAGCCCGTACTGGCGGCGGCCGGGCGGCTGGATGTGGACCTGTTCGCGATCGTCGAGCAGGACATGTACCCGTGCCCGCCGGACAAGCCATTGCCCATCGCGCGGCGCACGCGCCGCTTCCTGCGCTCCTGCGGCGCCTAGGTCGTTGGCGCGCGGCCCATTCGTTGGACTCCTGTCACACATGTCCGGGTTACGCAGGTCTTCCGTCACAGGCTTACGACAGCCCCTCTCCGACCGTCACTCTCCGTCGTTCAACGGGCACAGGCTGAGTGATCGCCAGCGTTCGCGCCCCAGCCCCCCCGGACGGCCCCCCGGCCGCCGCTGAGGCGCACGCAGGGAGGTGCCACAGATGACTGACCGAAGACTCTGGTCGTACAAGGAGATTGCCGCGCACATCCGGGTCCAGCCGGACACCGTGCGTTCGTACCGCAAGCACGGGCTGCTTCCGGCGCCCGACCACGTGGAGAGCGGCAAGCCCTACTGGTACGCGGACACCATCCGGACGTGGGTGTCACGCCGGCCCGGCAACAGAGGCCGTAAGGACTGAGAGCCGAGTACGGAGTCGGTCTTCGGCATGCGAAGGCCGACGCCGTGCTCGGCCGTCCGTTCCCGGCTACCGTCCCGGCCGCCCGACCCCGCCACTAAATGCCCTTTTCGCTTCACCTGTGCATCGATGCACCCAAGATGCAGATATCTCATGCCATCTCATTTCTCATATACCGCGCCAGCCATTTGCGGGGCTATTTCATGAGGGCAAAACTGCACGTCAGGGGGATCTTGTGATGCCGATGTGTGCACCGGAAGGAGACTTAAGAGTAAGTTGCCGGGCGGCCCGACAGCGTGATTGCATCCGCTGCGAGAACCCCATCGCATTTAATGAAAGGGCGAGTAATGCGCGAGAACTTCACCCCGGTCGAGACCAGCGAGCTTTCCGACGACGCGCTGGACGGCATTGCCGGTGGTATGGCCAGCGCCGGCGCCAACGTCGCCGGTCACGGCGCCTCCCTGAACATCGGCGACATCGCCGGCGCCGCCCAGTCCGTCGCGGCCACCCTGCCTCTTTCGCAGGTCACCGGCCTCGTCGCGGTGCAGACGACCGGCGTCTGACAGCGACGCAGGAGCATTACTCGGCCCACGCAGGTCGGCGCCTGAGCCCCGGAACTTCCAGTTCCGGGGCTCAGGCGTTTCTCGCCGCGCGGAGGTAGTCGCCATCCATACCCCCTAGGGGTATAGTGTGAACAACGTCAGGAAGTCACGACACCCACGCGGCTTTCTGGGGCACCACGACTGCGTACGCCTTCGAGAGGAAGAATGACATGACCGCCGAGACCGAGACGAAGACCGAAGCCACCGCGACCGGCTCCTGCTGCTCGCCGTCCGGCTCCTGCCACGACACCTCGGCCGAGGTCCAGGTGGGCGCCGTCACCACCGTCTACCAGGTGAGCGGAATGACCTGCGGCCACTGCGAAGGCGCCGTCGCCGGCGAGATCTCGGAGATCCCCGGCGTCACCTCGGTGAAGGCGGTCGCCTCCACCGGCCGGGTGACGGTCGTCTCCGACGCCCCGCTGGACGTGGAAGCCGTACGCGCCGCCGTCGACGAGGCCGGTTACGAGCTCGTCGGCCAGGTCTGAAACCCGCGGGCCTCCCCCCTTCTTCGGCCGGGCCGTACGGGACCAGTTCATACTGGCTCCCGTACGGCCCGGCCTGTTTTCCTGGAGCAAGAAGATGACCAGCACAGCGCACGAGGCGCCAACCGTCGACCCATCGGACACGTCCCAGGTGGAGCTCTCCATCGGCGGGATGACCTGCGCCTCCTGCGCCGCCCGCATCGAGAAGAAGCTCAACCGGATGGACGGCGTCTACGCCACCGTCAACTACGCGACCGCGAAGGCGAAGGTCAGTTACGCCGACGGGGTGGGCGTCGGGGACCTCATCGCCACCGTCCAGAAGACCGGCTACACCGCCGAAGAGCCCGCACCGCCTCCCGCCACCGCCCCGGCTCAAGAGCCGGCGGCCGAGCGCGGGTACGACCCGGCCCTCGCCGCACTGCGGCAGCGCTTCCTGGTCTCGCTCGCCCTCTCCGTCCCCGTCGTCGTGCTCGCGATGATCCCCTCACTCCAGTTCGACAACTGGCAGTGGCTCTCGCTGACCCTCGCCGCGCCGGTCGTCGTCTGGGGCGGGCTGCCGTTCCATCGGGCCACCTGGACCAACGTCCGGCACGGCGCCGCCACCATGGACACCCTCGTCTCCGTCGGCACGCTCGCCGCGTTCGGCTGGTCGCTGTGGGCCCTGTTCTTCGGACGCGCGGGCATGCCGGACATGCGCCACAGCTTCGAACTCACGGCGTCGCAGAGCACCGACGGCGCTTCGACGATCTACCTCGAAGTCGCCGCCGGAGTCGTCACGTTCATCCTCCTCGGCCGCTACCTGGAGGCGAAGGCCAAGCGGAAGGCGGGAGCGGCGCTGCGCGCGCTGATGGAGCTCGGGTCGAAGGACGTGGCGGTGCTCCAGGGCGGTGCGGAGGTGCGCATCCCGGTCGACGGCCTCGCCGTCGGCGACCACTTCGTCGTACGCCCCGGGGAAAAGATCGCCACCGACGGCACGGTCACCGAGGGCGCATGCGCGGTCGACGCCTCCATGCTGACCGGCGAATCCGTACCGGTGGACGTGACCGCCGGGGACACCGTCACCGGCGCCACCGTGAACACGTCGGGCCGGATCGTCGTCGAGGCGACCAGGATCGGCGCCGACACCCAGCTCGCCCGCATGGCCCGGCTCGTCGAGGACGCCCAGAACGGCAAGGCGGACGTGCAGCGCCTGGCCGACCGCATCTCCGCGGTCTTCGTCCCCGTCGTGCTGCTCATCGCCCTCGCCACGCTCGTCACGTGGCTCCTGGTCACGGACGACTCGACCGCCTCCTTCTCCGCGGCCGTGGCGGTGCTGATCATCGCGTGCCCGTGCGCACTGGGGCTGGCCACGCCGACCGCGCTCATGGTCGGCACGGGACGCGGCGCCCAGCTCGGCATCCTGATCAAGGGCCCGGAGGTGCTGGAGTCGACCCGGCGCGTGGACACCGTCGTACTCGACAAGACGGGAACGCTCACGACGGGCCGGATGGAGCTCCACGACGTCTTCGCGGCGCCCGGCACCGACGAGGCCCTGCTGCTGCGCCTGGCCGGCGCGCTGGAGCACGCATCCGAGCACCCGGTCGCCCGGGCCGTGGCGGCGGGCGCCGCCGAGCGGACCGGGCCACTGACCGGCGAGGTGGAGAAGTTCGAGAATGTGGCGGGGCTCGGGGTACGCGGCCTGGTCGACGGCCACCAGGTGCTCGTCGGGCGCGAGGCGCTGCTCGCCGAGGCGGGCGTGAAGCTGCCGCCCGAGCTGGCCGACGCCAAGGCGGCGGCGGAGGCCCGGGGGCGTACGGCGATGGCCGTGGCCTGGGACGGGTCGGCGCGCGGCGTCCTGACCGTCGCGGACGCCGTGAAGGAGACCAGCGCGGAGGCGGTGGCGCGGCTGCGCGAGCTCGGACTGACCCCGGTCCTGCTGACCGGCGACAACCGGGCGGTCGCTGAGTCGGTGGCCCGTGCGGTCGGGATCGACTCCGGCGATGTGTACGCCGAGGTCCTGCCGCAGGACAAGGCCGACGTCGTGAAGCGGCTCCAGGCCGAGGGGCGCAGCGTCGCGATGGTCGGCGACGGCGTGAACGACGCGGCCGCGCTGGCCACCGCCGATCTGGGGCTCGCGATGGGCACGGGTACGGACGCCGCGATCGAGGCGGGCGATCTGACGCTCGTACGGGGAGATCTCAGGGTGGCGGCGGATGCGATCCGGCTGTCCAGGAGGACGCTGGTCACGATCAAGGGCAATCTTTTCTGGGCCTTCGGCTACAACGTCGCTGCCTTGCCGTTGGCCGCCGCCGGGCTGCTCAACCCCATGATCGCCGGATTCGCGATGGCGTTTTCCTCGGTGTTCGTAGTGACAAACAGCCTCCGGCTGCGTACCTTCACAGGACGCACACAAAGTGACACACGTCACTGAGATTTGAGGGTAACCATTCGGCCGGCTCGCGAGTCTAAGTGGGCGATGCCAAGAACGTCTTGGGGGACGTTCACGGAAGGTCTTGGGGGACATTCCGGGCAAGCGTTGGCCGGGACACGTGCACTGGGGAGCTTTGAGCGGCCCTCCCGTACGTACGCGTCCCGGCAGACCGCGTGTGGAGCTTCTGTGCCCAACAGACGCCCGGCCGGATCCCGTGGGGGGAATCCGCTCCGGGAAAAGGGAAGCGCCCCGCATCGTCGACCCGTGGGGGGATCGGCGGCGGGGCGCTTTCCGCTTTTCAGCGGGTGACGCGGTGGGGCGGGTGGTGTCAGCGGCCCTCGACCGGAACGAAGTCGCGCAGGACCTCGCCCGTGTAGATCTGGCGCGGGCGGCCGATGCGCGAGCCCGGCTCCTTGATCATCTCGTGCCACTGGGCGATCCAGCCCGGCAGACGGCCCAACGCGAAGAGCACCGTGAACATCTCGGTCGGGAAGCCCATGGCCCGGTAGATCAGGCCGGTGTAGAAGTCGACGTTCGGGTAGAGCTTGCGCGAAACGAAGTAGTCGTCGGCCAGCGCGTGCTCTTCGAGCTTGAGCGCGATGTCGAGCAGCTCGTCGTCCTTGCCCAGGGCGGAGAGAACGTCGTGCGCCGCAGCCTTGATGATCTTCGCCCGGGGGTCGAAGTTCTTGTAGACGCGGTGCCCGAAGCCCATGAGCTTCACGCCGTCTTCCTTGTTCTTCACCTTGCGGATGAAGTTGTCGACGTCGCCGCCGTCGGCCTGGATGCCTTCCAGCATCTCCAGGACCGACTGGTTGGCGCCACCGTGCAGCGGGCCCCACAGGGCGCTGATGCCGGCGGAGATCGAGGCGAACATGTTCGCCTGCGAGGAACCGACCAGACGCACGGTGGACGTCGAACAGTTCTGCTCGTGGTCCGCGTGCAGGATCAGCAGCTTCTCGAGCGCCGCGACCACGACCGGGTCCGGCACGTACTCCTGCGCCGGGACCGAGAAGGTCATGCGCAGGAAGTTCTCGACGTACCCGAGGTCGTTGCTCGGGTAGACGAAGGGGTGGCCGATCGACTTCTTGTACGCGTACGCCGCGATGGTCGGAAGCTTGGCGAGGAGGCGGATCGTCGAAAGGTGACGCTGCTTCTCGTCGAACGGGTTGTGGCTGTCCTGGTAAAACGTCGACAGCGCGCTGACGACCGACGACAGCATGGCCATCGGGTGCGCGTCACGCGGGAAGCCGTCGAAGAACCGCTTCACGTCCTCGTGCAGCAGTGTGTGCTGCGTGATCTCGTTCCTGAAGGCGGCAAGCTCGTCGACCTTGGGGAGCTCCCCGTTGATCAGCAGGTACGCCACCTCCACGAAGGTGGAGCGCTCAGCCAGCTGCTCAATGGGATATCCGCGGTAGCGCAGAATGCCCTGCTCACCGTCGAGGTAGGTGATCGCGGATTTATAGGCGGCTGTGTTGCCGTATCCGCTGTCGAGAGTCACCAGCCCGGTCTGGGCCCGGAGCTTCCCGATGTCGAAGCCCTTGTCGCCGACGGTGCTGTCGATCACCGGGTAGGTGTACTCGTCATCGCCGTACCGCAGTACTACAGAGTTGTCGCTCACGTCATCCCTCACCGACGTAGTGCCTCTTCTTCGAGGTGCCCTGACTGTCTCTACCATCCCCCATTTGGCTCAGCAGAGTGCACTCGGGGTCGGCCATTAGGCCCATTCGCGGCACTCAGTGCCGCCAACCTGCTCATCCTGCCCCCTTACCCCCGGTTCTGGAAGTCGAGGGAGACGTTTGCCATGAACAGTCCCCCTATAGGGCGGTTTGCGCTGTGGCGCGGCTCCTCTCAATCCGTCCGGCGAGCCGGTGATCGAGCGCCGTACACCGCCGGCCTGCGGAAACCGTACGAACGGCCTGGCCGATCGCCTTGCGCGACCCCACGAGCACGACCAGCTTCTTGGCCCGGGTGACCGCCGTATAGAGCAGGTTCCGCTGCAGCATCATCCAGGCGCCTGTGGTGACCGGAATCACCACCGCCGGATACTCGCTGCCCTGCGAGCGGTGGATCGTCACGGCGTACGCGTGCGCCAGCTCGTCCAGTTCGTCGAAGTCGTACGGAACCTCCTCGTCCTCGTCCGTCAGCACCGTCAGGCGCTGGTCGTCCAGGCTGAGCGAGGTGACCACACCCACGGTGCCGTTGAAGACCCCGTTCTGTCCCTTCTCATAATTGTTGCGAATCTGGGTCACCTTGTCTCCGACGCGGAAGACCCTGCCGCCGAATCTCTTCTCCGGCACGTCCGGCCTGGCGGGCGTAATCGCCTGCTGGAGCAAGCCGTTGAGCGCGCCCGCGCCGGCCGGGCCGCGGTGCATGGGGGCCAGCACCTGGATGTCACGCCTCGGGTTGAGGCCGAACTTGGCGGGGATGCGGCGGGCGGCCACATCGACCGTGACCCGCCCGGCGTCCTCGGTCTCGTCCTCGACGAAGAGGAAGAAGTCCGGCAGTCCCTCGGTGATGGGCGGAACGCCGGAGTTGATGCGGTGGGCGTTCGTCACCACGCCGGACTGCTGGGCCTGGCGGAAGATCCGGGTCAGGCGGACGGACGGGACCGGCCCGCCGTCGGCCAGCAGGTCGCGCAGCACCTCCCCCGCGCCCACCGACGGCAGCTGGTCCACATCGCCCACCAGCAGCAGGTGCGCGCCCGGCGCCACGGCCTTCACCAGCTTGTTGGCGAGCAGCAGGTCGAGCATGGACGCCTCGTCGACGACGACCAGGTCGGCGTCCAGCGGGCGGTCCTTGTCGTACGCCGCGTCGCCGCCCGGCTTGAGCTCCAGGAGCCGGTGCACGGTGGACGCCTCGGCCCCGGTGAGCTCGGCCAGACGCTTGGCCGCCCGCCCGGTGGGAGCTGCCAGCACCACCTTGGCCTTCTTGGCGCGGGCCAGTTCCACGATGGAGCGGACGGTGAACGACTTGCCGCAGCCGGGTCCACCGGTCAGCACGGCGACCTTCTCGGTCAGCGCCAGCTTGACCGCCGCCTGCTGTTCGGGCGCCAGCTCGGCGCCGGTACGCTCCGCCAGCCACGCCAGCGCCTTGTCCCACGCCACGTCCCGGAACGCCGGCATCCGGTCCTCCGGGGCGCGCAGGAGCCGCCGGGTCTGCGCGGCGAGGGACACCTCGGCCCGGTGGAAGGGGACGAGATAGACGGCCGTGACGGGATCGCCCTCGCCACCCTCCTGAGGCGGCACCTTTTCCCGTACGACGCCCTCGTCCGCCGCCAGTTCGGCCAGGCAGTCGATGACCAGCCCGGTGTCCACCTGGAGCAGCTTCACGGCGTCGCTGATCAGCTGCTCCTCCGGGAGGTAGCAGTGACCCTGGTCCGTGGACTGCGACAGCGCGTACTGGAGGCCGGCCTTCACGCGCTCCGGGCTGTCGTGCGGGATGCCGACGGACTGGGCGATCTTGTCGGCGGTGAGGAAGCCGATGCCCCACACGTCGGCGGCCAGGCGGTAGGGCTCGTTCTTCACTATCGAGATGGAGGCGTCGCCGTACTTCTTGTAGATGCGCACAGCGATGGAGGTCGAGACTCCGACGCCCTGGAGGAAGATCATGACCTCCTTGATGGCCTTCTGTTCCTCCCAGGCCGCCGCGATCATCTTCGTCCGCTTCGGACCGAGCCCCGGCACCTCGATCAGCCGCTTCGGCTCGGTCTCGATCACGTCCAGGGTGTCGACGCCGAAGTGCGTGGTGATCCGGTCCGCCATGACCGGGCCGATGCCCTTGATCAGCCCGGAGCCGAGGTAGCGGCGGATGCCCTGGATTGTGGCGGGCAACACGGTGGTGTAGTTCTCCACCGTGAACTGCTTGCCGTACTGCGCGTGGGAGCCCCACCGCCCCTCCATGCGCAGCGACTCACCGGGCTGCGCGCCGAGCAGCGATCCCACGACGGTGAGGAGATCGCCGCCGCGGCCGGTGTCAACGCGGGCAACGGTGTAGCCGTTCTCTTCGTTGGCGTAGGTGATCCGCTCCAGGACGCCTTCGAGTACTGCGAGAGCCGCCGGAACCGCTGCTGCTGGACTGGACATGACCCGACGGTACCGCCGGGGTCCGACAGGGCGGGAAGCCTGTGGACGACTCGGTTGTCACTCGCGGTACGCAGAGGGCGGGCGGCGCTCAGAGCGCCACCAGGTCGACCACATTGATCACGATATGGCGGTTCGAAACGACGTACGTCACAAATCCGCCGGTGAACGCCGCCGACCAGCTGTTGTCTCTGTTGCTCGTAGCGGGCGGACCAAATGGGTTGAGTGCGAGACGCTTTTCAAGCTCTGCGAGTGAAGTGCGCTGAGGTGCGGAGAGCGCCGCCTTGCGCCGAGCAGCCCGGTCCGCGTAACGGATCGCGTAGGCGCTCACCCCTCGCCCCTCGCATTCACCGGATGATTGTCCGCGTCGTACGCGTTGCCTTCCTCGTCGCGGAAGACCATCCCCTCGGTGTCGCCCTCCGCCATGCGCTTGATGGTGTGCTCCACATCGTCCAGGTAGCCGGGAGTCGCGCAGGCACAGGCAAAGGGGAACCACTTGTCGAGTACACCGTCCAGGGCCGCGTGATCGAAATCGGCCGCCGCACTCAGCCATTCCTGCTCGAACGCCTGAAGCCAGTCCGGGCGTCGCTGCAGCGCCACCCGAACGGCCTCCGGGGTTCTCTCGCAGGCCTCCGGGTCCACTTCGAGGACCATGATCAGCTCCTTCGGTGGTGGGTACGGACGAGAGCGCCCATGCTAAAGCCGACCGGAACCACCCGCCCCGTGAACCGCATGGGTCGCCCCTGAAGGAGTGCTTCACTCCCGTTGGGAGTCGCCCTCCCCCCAATCACCTAGCTGTCGCCGTGCCCTCGCTCAGCCTCGGGGCCTCCATCCTCGTCGGGCATCAACTGACTCAGCAGCCCTCCCCTGCTTTCCGCGACGCGCTTGACGTCACGCAGCGACTCGGTCAGCCTGCTGGCGAGGTAGTGCAGCTGCCTGCTGGTCGCTCTGCCGTCGGCGAGCAGATCGGCCGCGTGACTGAGCAGATCGCCCGCCATGCCGAGCTGCACGCTCTCGGTGTTGTCCGCAAAGCGGGACACATACCCGGTGCCGTCGCCGAGGACGTAGCACGGTTTACCCTCCGGGCCGGCCCACGGCAGCAGTCGCACCGTCCGGTGCTCACTCTTCACGCGGCGACCTCCACCCCATGAATCAGCCGAGGCCCGACGTCCACCCCGTGCACCGCGAGCCACAGCGCCCGCCGCCTCGCCCGCTGTTGTGCGCTGCCCTCCCCGTGCAGGGGGAACAGAAACCGCGACAGCTGCTCGAAGATACGGGCGATACAGTCCCTCATGTCGACCTGCTTTCTTCAGGTTGGCCATGCCCCCGGGCCGTTCACATCGGCCGCGGGGGTCTGCTCTGTGCATTGACGCGCGATCGCTGCTTTGTGTAGCGAACCCCTCACACAGTGGCGTCACCCCTGGCTACGCTGCCAGTAGTCGGAGCTTGACAGCGCGCCCGTCAGGTCGGGGAGTTGGCCGCATGGAGAAAAGCCGCAAGCCGCGTACGCCACGTGAGAAGTACGGAGAGGAACTGAGACTCCGCCGGACAGCGGCGGGCCTTACCCAGGAGGCCCTGGGCGATCAGGTGGTGTGCTCACCAACACTGATCAGCCACTTCGAGGCAGGAAGGCGGCTCCCGAACCCTGATGACGCGCAGCGGATCGACCGGGCGCTGGGGACGGACGGGTTCTTCGCGCGCTGGTTGCAGGATCTGGAGACGAAGTACGCCGATCACTTCGCGGCCGTTGCCGAATTGGAGCAACAGGCGGAGTTGATCCAGCAGTTCGCGCTCTCCCTGGTCCCTGGCCTGCTTCAGACGGACAGCTACGCGCGTGCGCTGTTCCGCGCTTACCGGCCGAATCACACGCGGGAAGAACTTGACAGGGACGTTGTCATTCGAACAGAGCGCTCCCGGATTCTCGACGGCCCGTTGAACCCGGTCCTATGGACCTTGCTGGACGAAGCCGTGCTCAGGCGCCGGGTCGGCGGACCCCACGTCATGACTGAACAGCTACGCAAGATCGCGGACATGGCCGAGACCGGCCGGCTGCGGCTGCATGTGCTGCCGTTCGGGGTCGGGGCCCACGCGCTCCTGGAGGGCCTGCTCACGCTCATGAACTTCGAGGACTCCGCACCGGCTGCCTACGTCGAAGGACTACTCACCGGACACTTGTTGGATGATCCGGCCCTGGTGAGTGCTAGTCAGACGGCCTACGCTCTTGCACTGAGCGATGCGATGTCGCAGCAGGAGTCACTGGCCCTCGTCAGGGCGGCAGCAGAGGAACACGAATATGGTCAACAGTGAGCACACCGTCTCCGACTCGTCCGTCCTCGCCGGGTGGTACAAGTCCAGCTACAGCGGCGGCAACCAAGGTGAATGCCTAGAGGTCGCGCGCGGCTACGCCGGAGTGCCCGTACGGGACAGCAAAGCCGTGAACGGCCCGGCGCTCGTCTTCTCGGCTGACGGCTGGTCGTCGTTCGTCACCGCAGTCAGGGACGGCCGCATCGGCGCCTGACGCGTCCGCTCGTCACGGCCCGGCCTGCGGGTCCTGGGCCGTCACGAGAAAGCTCACACCCGAACCGAGCAGGCTAATCACGTGCGTGTTGGTGGCGAGACCACCAGACTCACGGGCATGAATACGAAGATCACCCGTATCAACACGCAGATCGAGGAACTGCAGAGCCGGCTGCGGGAGGCCGAGACTCATCTTGAACATCTCGCGATCACCCGGAAGACCGTCACCGCTCTCGCTGACCGGCTCCCTGCCCAGATCTCCGCGGCCGACCGGCCCGAGCACCCGGGCTACCCCCGCATCCTCACCGTCTTCAACGAGGCCACCCGCCCCCTCCGGGCCCGTGAATCGCCCCGGCTCGAGTGGAGACTCGATTCCATGTAGGGATTGAGTCATGGTCACCGTTTCACGCTGCCGCAGGTCCCATGCGAATTCCTCTCGATCTCAGGACGGACCGTAGCCGTCTGGATGTGCACTTCAGTGCATGACGCGCCTGGGCCGTGCTCGCGCAGCAGATCGCCCGTGAAGAAGAGCAGCGCCGTGCCCTGGCTACTTCGTGCGGCGCTGGAGGGCGACGCCCGGGACGTCCTAGCCCTGCTGCTGGTCAGCCGGGGCCACTGCCAAGTGCAGGGCAGGGCCCCGGCCCCCGACACCGACCTCACCGGCCAGCGCGTGATCGTGGACGCCTTCCTCGCGGCGGCACGCGGCGGCGACTTCGAGGCGCTGGTCTCGGTGCTCGACCCGGATGTGGTGGCGCGGTCCGACGGCGGCGCGCTGGGGAGCCTGGTACGCCACGGCGCGCGGACGGTGGCCGGGCAGGCCATCGCCTTCGCCCGCTTCGCGCAGTACGCACACCCCGCGCTGGTCAACGGGACAGTGGGAGTCGTCGCGACCTCGGAGGGCCGGGCGCTCTCGGTCATGTCGTTCACGATCGCGCACGAAAAGGTCACCGCGATCGACACCCTCAACGACCCGGAACGCCTCCGCCGCCTGGACCTGTCCTTCCTGGACAGCTGACGGCCGGCCCACAGATCGGTGCCGCGCGGACCGCGTCGGCAGCAAATATCCGACCGCCCTACCAGTCTCACCAGCCCCATCGAACACGGATACACTCATTCCTCAACCAGCCCCTCTGCACAAGGCAGTTGGGTCAATACGGGGGTATTTCTGGTGAGAAGTTCACGGAACTCCGGAACGCAGCCACGCGCCATCACCCTCACCCGCAAGGCCGGGTGGGCATGACGTCGGATTTCGCACGCCTGATGAAGCAGGATTTCGGCGACCTGAAGGCAGCAGCAGCCGCCTGGCGGAAGCTCGCCACGTGCGCGGACGCGGCCGTCGACCGGCACCGCACCAAAGTGACAGGGCCGCTCCACGCCACCTGGAAGGGTGACGACGCCGACAGCGCCCTGCGGTTTCTCGAGAATGTGGAGGCGCGGCTGGGAATCGTCCAGACGGAAGGCATGGCGATAGCCGTCGTACTGGACGATGTGCGCTTCGAGATGGAGAGCGCACAGAACAAGCTCCGCAACGCCGTGAAGCGGGCCGAGGAGAACCACTACAAGGTCGACGACGACGGCTGGGTCAGTGACCCCACCACCTCTTCGCTCCCCCGCAACGACCCGGACAGCCAGCAGGTCATCAACGGCCGCAGCGGCCCGCTCGGCGAGTACCGGTCGTGGATCGACGAGGCGCTGAAAGAGGCCCGCAAGGGGAGCGCCGACGGGCACCGGGCGCTGACCCTGCTCAACGGGGACGTCATGGACGGCCAGGGGCCGAACGGCACCATGGAGTCCACAAAGGACGTGAAGGAGGCCATGAAGGCCATCGGCGTCGAGGGGCCGCAGATCCCCGAGAACGACCCGAAGGCCGCCGCCACGTGGTGGTACGCCCTCAGCCCGGAGGAGCAGCGCGAGTACACCACGCTCTATCCGCGGGAGATCGGCGCCACCGACGGCCTGCCCACCACCGTACGCAACGACGCCAACCGCACGGCGATCACGCAGGAGAACGCCTACCTCCACTTCGCGGGCCACCCCAGCGACCTCTACCCCGACGACAACCCGCAGGAGTTGCGCAAGCGCATGCACAACATGGAGGTCCTGCAGAACCGGCTCGACGAGGGTGACGCGGCTCCCAAGGGCAAGGAGTTGTACCTCCTCGGCTACGACACCAAGGGCGACGGGCGGGCCATCATCGCGATGGGCAACCCCGACACCGCCGACCACACCGCGGTCCTCGTACCGGGCACCAACACCGAGATGGACAGCGTACCGGGGCAGCTCAACCGCATCGACGCACTCCAGGATGCCGCCACGAACCACAGCGATGGTGGATCAGTGGCGACCGTGAGCTGGCTGGGCTACGACGCCCCCGAAGCCTCAGCCACCGACTTCAACAGCGTCGGTGGAACGGGCCGCGCCGAGGATGCCGCCCCCGATCTGCGGCAGTTCATCGAGGGCACCCGGGCCTCCCACGAAGGGCCGCCGAGTCACACCACCGTCGTCGGCCACAGTTACGGCTCGACGGTCGTCGGCGCCGCGGCGGCGGGCGGCGACGGTCTCGGCGCGGACGAGATCGTCGTGGCGGGAAGCCCCGGCATGACCGTCGACAGGGCATCCGACCTGCAGATGAACCCGGACCACGTATGGGTCGGCGGATCGAGTAACGACGGCATCATCGACGGCTTCTCCGACCTGACACTGGGCGAGAACCCGATGGAGGAACCGTTCGGCGGCCACAACTTCGAAGTCAGCAACCAGGGCGACCACAGCGCTTACTGGGACGAGGACAGCGTCTCACTGGACAACCAAGGGAAGATCATCGCCGGTGTGCCGCCGACGGAGACCCCCAAGGAGGACAACGATGTTCCGCTCCTCCCCTGGTAGAGCCACTCCGCTCCGGGCCGCGATCACCGCGGTCGCCGTACTCATCACAGGAGGCTGCATGCCCGCCGACGACGACAGCAAGGACATCAACGCACCGCTGCCCCGCATGACCAGGGAAGCCGCGCTGAAGTGGGCGAAGGACTACACCGGTTACATGGGCGGCATCGCGGGTGTCGACATCGACCGCTCCACCGAGGTCCCGCGCTACGCCGGGTGCGTGGGCGAGAACGACGAAGTGGCCGAGGACGGCCGGTTCGTCTTCCGCTACCGCGTCTTCACCGAGCTGCCGCCCACCCAGCACACCGCCGTCGTCCGGGCGTTGAAGAGCCAGCTGGAAAAAGATGGATACGAGATCGCCGATTACCGCGAATACCAGGACGCCCGCCTAAGCGCCTCGCTCCTCGCGATCCACAAGGAGCACGGTTACACCGTCTCGGCCAACACGAACAGGCCGAACAAGACCTCGCCCGACTCCATGTCCTTCTCCGCCAACGTCCCTTGCATGCTCCCGCCCGACGCCGAACAGCAGCAGTTCTGAAAGGGGTTGACCCATGTCGTCAGAGCCCAAGGTCGACCCCGCCGAGCTGCGCGCCTCCGCGCACGCGGAGGACGGGACGGCCCAGGACATGAAGGGGCCTTCGGGCACCGCCGTACGCGAATCCGCCACAGCGGCGGGATCGCTGGCGGGCTGGCAGGTCAGCGCAGCCCTGCAGACCATCGCGGACAGCTGGAAGCCGGCCCTGGCGGGGCTGGACCAGCGGATGCGTACGGGAGCCACGAATCTGCGCTCGTCCGCGAACGGCCATGAGTGGAACGACCGTGCCACGGCGAAGGACTTCGAAGGCATGGACACCGTCGGCACCATGTCCGCGCCCGCCTCGGGCGGCGTCGCACCGCCCGCGGCCCGGCTCCCCGATGGCCAGTGGAACCCCAGCGACACCTCCCCCACCCATGAGTTCGGCCCGCCGCCCGCCGGCGACTTCGACGTCACCGCGCGCGACCCGCGCGGCGACGGGGGATCCGCGATGCCGACGTACAACCCGGGTACGGCCGGCTAAGAACTCCTACTGAGGTTTTCGGGTTGTCGTCGGGTAGTGACGGTTCATGATCTCTGCGGTATGCCGGTGGTATGCGTTATCCGGAGGGTGGGTGCCTGACCGCTGAGCGTCGGGCATTTCGGGAGAAGATCCGGCTCCAGGCAGGCGAGCGGTTCGTGGCGGGTGAGAAGACCGCTGCAGTCGCGAAGGATCTGCGGGTGAGTGTGCGGTCGGTGGAACGCTGGCGCCGGGCCTGGCGCGAGGACGGCCTGGAGGGTCTGCGCTCTGCCGGGCCGGCGAACTCCCCGACCGTCACCGAGGTCCAGTTCGCCGTACTCGAGGAAGAACTCGGCAAGGGCCCGACCGGGCATGGCTTCGAACCCAGACCAGTTGCATGAAACGCCCGGCTATCACCACATCACCGTGGTCGAGGCCGGCCGGACGGCGTACTTGGCGGGACAGTGCCCACTCGACCCCGATGGATCCCTCGTCGGTTCGGGTTCCCTGGACGCGCAGATCGATCAGGTCGCGGCAAACGCACTGGCCGCACTGGCTGCGGTTGGAGCCCAACCGCAGCATGTCGTTCGATCGGTGATCTACGTGTGCAGCGACGACACCGACGTCCTGGGGGCCGCGTGGCGCCGTCTCACCGGCTCGGTCATCGGTCCGGCGTTCACCACCGCCAGCACGCTCCTGGGCGTCACACAGCTCGGCTTTGGCGGACAGCTCGTTGAAGTGGATCTCACCGCGTCACTGCCCGAGTGAGCGGAAAACCAAGGAGGCCCGGTCCGTCGACCGGGCCCCTCAGATCCCCTCCCATACAGGCCTCCCTGAATCCCCCCGGATCCCCTCCCAGAAGCCCTGATGCCAAGTAGGACCCGCGGAGTGGCGGAACGGTTGCACGGAGATATGGATTTATTTGACGAGGACACAAGATGCCCGCAGACGATCAAAGCTTGATCGCAGCCGGAGCATTTCGCTCATGATCGGAGGACGTGAGTGACGTAGCGGTCCGCCACCTCTGCCAGGACTTCCGCGCCGTCACGGGACCAGAGGGCCTCGTTGAAGATCTCCACCTCGATCGGGCCCGCGTAGCCGGTCGCGTCGACCAGTTCGCGGAAGCGGCGGAAGTCGACAGCGCCGTCGCCCAGCTGCCCCCGGCCCAGCAGTACGCCGGCGGGCAGCGGCGTGATCCAGTCGGCCAGTTGGAAGGCGGCGATGCGGTCGCCCGCGCGGGCGATGCCGTCCGCGAGGCGGTCGTCCCACCACAGGTGGTAGGTGTCGACGACCACTCCCAGTTGGTCGACGGGGAAGCGCTCGGCGAGGTCGAGGGCCTGGTTCAGGGTCGACACCACGCAGCGGTCCGAGGCGAACATCGGGTGGAGCGGTTCGATGGCCAGGCGTACGCCCCGTTCGGCGGCGTACGGCGCCAGCTCGGCCAGCGCGTCCGCGATGCGTTCGCGCGCCGCGCACAGGTCGCGGCTGCCGGGCGGGAGGCCGCCCGAGACCAGGACAAGGGTGCTGGTCCCGAGGGTGGCGGCCTCGTCGATGGCCCGGCGGTTGTCGGTGAGCGCCGAGGCGCGGTCGGCGCCTGCGCCGGTGAGGAAGCCGCCCCGGCACAGGCTGGTGACGGTCAGCCCCGCGTCCCGCATCAGGCGGGCGGCGCGCTCGACGCCGTACTCCTGGACCGGGGCGCGCCACAGCCCCACGCCGGGGACGCCCGCCTTGACGCAGCCCTCGGCCAGCTCAGGGAGCGACCACTGCTTGATGGTCTCCTGGTTGATGCTGAGCCTGGACAGGGCGTCGGTCACTGGTCCACTCCGTGCAGGGTGAGGAAGGTCTTCATACGGGTTTCGGCAAGGAGGGGGTCCGGGAACAGGCCCAGGCCGTCCGCCAGTTCGTACGCCCGGGAAAGGTGGGGCAGCGAGCGCGCAGAGTGGAGGCCGCCGACCATCGTGAAGTGCGACTGGTGGCCCGCGAGCCAGGCGAGAAGGACAACGCCCGTCTTGTAGAAGCGGGTGGGGGGCTCGAACAGGTGGCGGGACAGCTCCACCGTGGGGTCGAGGAGTGCGCGGAAGGCCTTCTCGTCGCCCGTGTCGAGCGTACGGACCGCTTCGGCCGCCAGCGGGCCCAGCGGGTCGAAGATGCCGAGGAGGGCGTGGCTGAAGCCGAGGTCGTCGCCCGCGATCAGTTCCGGGTAGTTGAAGTCGTCGCCCGTGTAGCAGCGCACCCCCTTCGGCAGGCGGCGGCGCAGGTCGATCTCGCGCTGGGCGTCCAGGAGCGAGACCTTGATGCCGTCGACCTTGTCGGGGTGGGATGCGATGACCTCCAGGAAGGTTTCCGTGGCCGTGTCCAGGTCTGTACTCCCCCAGTAGCCGTCGAGCGCCGGGTCGAACATCGGGCCCAGCCAGTGCAGGATCACCGGCTCGCTCGCCTGGCGCAGGAGGTGTCCGTACGTCGCCAGGTAGTCCTCGGGGCCTCGGGCGGCGGTCGCCAGCGCCCGTGACGCCATGAGGATGGCGCGGGCGCCGGTCGACTCGACCAGGGCCAGCTGTTCCTCGTACGCGGCGGTGACGTCCGGCAGGGTGGCCTCGCCGGGCGGCAGTTGGTCGGTACCGACGCCGCACGCGATCGCACCGCCGACGGCCTTCGCCTCGGCGGCTGAGCGGACGATAAGTTCGCGGGCCCCCGCCCAGTCGAGGCCCATGCCGCGCTGCGCCGTGTCCATCGCCTCGGCCACGCCGAGTCCGTGCGACCACAGGTGGCGGCGGAAGGCGAGTGTGGCGTCCCAGTCGACGGCTGCGGGCGAGTCGGGTGATACGTCGGCGTACGGGTCGGCCACCACATGCGCCGCCGAGTAGACCGTGCGGGAGGTGAGGGGGGCGCCGTGCGGCGCGAGCGCGAGGGGTTCGGTGCGGGGTTCGTACGCGCGGCCGTGCGGGAGTCTGATCGTCACAGCGACAGCTCCGGTACGTCGTAACGGCGGCCCTCTGCGGACGACTTGAGGCCGAGCTCGGCCAGCTGTACGCCGCGAGCGCCCGCGAGGAGGTCCCAGGCGTACGGCTCGTCGAGCGCGACATGGCGCAGGAACAGCTCCCACTGCGTCTTGAAGCCGTTGTCGTACGTGTCGTTGTCGGGGACTTCCTGCCACTGGTCGCGGAAGGAGTGCGTGACCGGAAGGTCCGGATTCCAGACTGGTTTGGGGGTCGCGCTGCGGTGCTGCATGCGGCAGTTTCGCAGCCCGGCGACCGCGGAACCGTGCGTTCCATCCACCTGGAACTCGACGAGTTCGTCGCGGTTGACGCGGACCGCCCACGAGGAGTTGATCTGCGCCACCGCGCCGCCCTCCAGCTGGAAGATGCCGTACGCCGCGTCGTCGGCGGTGGCGGCGTACGGCTTGCCCTGCTCGTCCCAGCGCTGCGGGATGTGCGTCGTGACGTGCGACTGGACGGTCGTGACCCGGCCGAACAGCTCGTGCAGCACGTACTCCCAGTGCGGGAACATGTCGACGACGATGCCGCCGCCGTCCTCCGCCCGGTAGTTCCAGGAGGGACGCTGGGCGTCCTGCCAGTCGCCCTCGAAGACCCAGTAGCCGAACTCTCCCCTGATGGAGAGGATCTCGCCGAAGAAGCCGCCGTCGATCAGGCGCTTCAGTTTGAGCAGGCCCGGGAGGAAGATCTTGTCCTGTACGACGCCGTGCTTGATGCCGGCGTCCCGGGCGAGGCGGGCCAGGCCGAGCGCGGCGTCGAGGCCGGTGGCCGAGGGCTTCTCCGTATAGATGTGCTTGCCGGCGGCGATGGCCTTTCTGATGGCCTCCTCGCGGGCGGAGGTGACCTGCGCGTCGAAGTAGATGTCGACCGTCTCGTCGGCGAGGACGGCGTCGAGGTCCGTCGACCACTCGGTGAGGCCGTGGTGTTCGGCGATCTCCTTGAGCGCGTGCTCGCGGCGGCCCACCAGGACGGGCTCCGGCCACAGGACCGTGCCGTCGCCGAGACCGAGGTCCAGGCCGCCCTGTTCGCGGATGGCGAGGATCGAGCGGACGAGGTGCTGCCGGTACCCCATCCGGCCGGTGACGCCGTTCATGGCGATGCGCACTGTCTTGCGTGTCACGAAAGTTCCCTCCGTACGGCATAGCAAGCGCTTTCTATGCGCTATGAAGCTAGCCTGCGGACAGCTGCTCGTACAAGACCCGGAGGACGACAATGACAGTGACCTTGGCGGACGTGGCGGCACGCGCCCAGGTGTCGCCGGCCACCGTCTCCCGTGTGCTCAACGGCAACTACCCGGTCGCCGCTGCCACCAGGGAGCGGGTGCTGCGCGCGGTCGACGACCTCGACTACGTGCTGAACGGACCGGCGAGTTCACTTGCCGCCGCGACGTCCGATCTGGTCGGCATTCTGGTGAACGACATCGCCGATCCCTTTTTCGGGATCATGGCCGGGGCGGCTCAGTCGCAGATCGGCGGGCCGGAGGGAGCCGGCGGGCCCGGCGCGGGGCGGGCGGGCGGCGAAAAGCTTGCGATCGTCTGCAATACGGGGGGATCGCCCGAGCGCGAGCTCACCTACTTGACGCTGCTGCAGCGGCAGCGCGCTGCCGCGGTGATTCTGACCGGCGGCGCGATCGAGGACCCCGAGCACTCGGCGGCGGTCGCGGCGAAGCTCGCGAAACTGGCGGACGCGGGTGCGCGGGTGGTGCTGTGCGGGCGGCCGCCGCTGGCCCTGCCGGGGGGTGCGGACGCGGTGGTGGCCGCGCTGGCCTTCGACAACCGGGGCGGGGCGCGGCGGCTCACCGAGCATCTGCTGGCACTGGGGCACCGGACGATCGGGTACGTCGCCGGGCCGGTGGAGCGTACGACCACCCGGCATCGGCTGGAGGGGCACCAGGAGGCGATGGGGGCGGCCGGGCTGGGTGACGTGGTGGAGCATCTGACGGTGCACGGTCCGTACGACCGGCGGTCGGGGTACGACGCGACGCTGGAGCTTCTGCGGCGGGAGCCGGGGTTGACGGCGGTGGTCGCCGCGAACGACACGGTGGCGCTGGGCGCGTGCGCTGCGCTGCGGGAGCAGGGGCGGAGCATCCCGGACGACGTGTCGGTGGCGGGCTTCGACGACCTGCCGTTCTCGGCGGACACGATGCCCGCACTGACGACCGTACGGCTGCCGCTGTACGAGGCGGGGGCACGGGCGGGACGGCTCGCGATGGGGCGGGAGGCGGCGCCGCCGGGGGGTATCGCATCCGTACCGGCGGAGCTGATGGTGCGGGGGTCTACGGCTGCGCCGTCTGAGGCTGCGCCGCGGGGGTGAGGTGGGGGTGAGGCTGGTGGGGCACGGGCGGGGGCGTGCCGCTCCGGGGGCGGCGTTCGGGACTGCATGATTTAGGCGCGATACGGCGCTGAGTCGCGAAGCCCGCACCCTGCCCACAAATCACGCTCTACGTCCCGAACACCACCCCCTGCGCGGCCCGCCCCCTCGCGCCGGTTCACGGTTCACGGTTCCCGGTTCAGCGGCCGGCCAGCGCCTCGGACACCCGGGTGAAGAAGCGTGCGTGCGCGGCGCTGCTGGCCGGAAGCTCCGGGTTCCAGGGGATCACGCGGGCGTTGCCCAGGCGGGCCGCCTCAAGGGGCGACGCGTTGGCGCGGGTGTCCGCGAGGACGACCGGCGGGGCAAGCGAAGCCGCTTCGGGCCAGGACACGGTGGACCAGTTCGCGCCGCCCTCGGCGGGCGGTTCCACCAGGCGTACGCCCAGGTCGGCCAGGGCGCGCAGGTCGGGCCACGCGTGCGGTCGGGCGAAGTGGACCTGCTCGTCGCCCGCCGGGGAGAGGGCCAGGACGCGCGGTGCGTCGTCCGTGGCGACCGTACGCAGCCGGTCGCGGGCGGCGTCCAGTGCGACAGGGGGCTCCGCGCCGCCGAGTGAGGCCGCCAGTGCGGCGAAGCGTCCGCGGATCGAGTCGAGTGAACGCCCCTGGCCCACTTCCAGTACGACGACCGGAACCCGCTCTTCCAGGTGTTTGGCCGCGTCCGGGTCGATTCCGTACACCTGCCCTCCTCCGTAGCTGACGGCTACGACGAGGTCGGCTCCGGAGGAGAGGAGACGGTCGGGGTCGAGTGAGGCGCCCGCGCCGAAGTACGTGACTTCGCCGAACGGCAGCCGGCCGGACTTGGCGCGGTCGGGTGCGGCGCCATCGTGGTACGAGCCGAAGATCCCCAGCGGAAGTAAGCCGTGGTCCCAGAGGGTCGCCCCGGCCTGGATGTAGGCGACGATCCTGGTCGGCCACCGGGCGGCCGACGACAACTGCCCGCGGTCGTCGCTGAACTGCCATATCCCTGCTGCTGCTGTCATGGGCGAGTCCTGCCCCGTCCGGAGCTTCCGTACGCCGCTGTCCCGCCCAGGCGCTACCGTTGACTCAGTCAAAGGAAACCTGAGGAAGTCCGAGGTGGATCATGGCTATTCAGGAAGTTCGCGCGTTCAACCGCTTCTATACGAATCTGATCGGCGCGCTGGACTACAGCCGCCACCTGTACACCCCGTACACGCTGACCGAATCGCGTGTCCTCTACGAGCTCGCACATTCCGCCCGTACGGACGCGGCGGACCTGCGCACGCAGCTGTCGCTGGACGCCGGTTACTTGAGCCGCCTGCTGGCCAAGTTCGAGCGGGACGGGCTTATTGAGCGCGGGCCGTCCAAGGACGATGCCCGACGCCAGCGGGTCACCCTCACGGCGCGGGGGCGGGAGGCGGCGGCCCTGCTGGACGAGCGGTCGCGCGAGGCGGTGGGGTCGCTGCTGTCCGGCGTACCGGCTGAGGAGCGGCCGCGCCTGACGGGCGCGATGCGGACGATCCGCGAAGTCCTGGGCACGAGCACGAGCACGGGCACGGGCACGAGGACGGGCACGGGCACGAGGACGGGCACAAGCACCACCACCGTCACCGCCTCTTCCCGCACCCCTTCTCCCAACCCTTCCCGGCCGGTGCTGCGGGAACCGATGCCGGGTGCCCTCGGCTGGATCGTGCAGCGGCACGGCGCGCTGTACGCGGCCGAGTTCGGCTGGAACAGCGAGTTCGAGGGGCTGGTCGCCCGTATCGTCGCCGACTTCGCCCAGGACCACGACCCGCACCTCGAACGCGTATGGATCGCCGAGCTCGACGGCCGCCCGGTCGGCTCGGTGATGTGCGTACGGGACGACGTTCCCGGCACGGCCAGACTGCGCCTGCTGCTGGTCGATCCGCAGGCGCGCGGCCACGGGCTGGGTGAGCTGTTGGTCCGTACGGTGATCGATTTCGCTTACGAGGCGGGCTATCGGGAAGTCGTGCTGTGGACGAATGATGTGCTGACAGCGGCACGGAAGATCTATCGGCGCGCCGGATTCACGCTCGTCGCCGAGAAGCCACACCGGTCGTACGGAGCGGACTTGGTGGGCCAGGACTGGCGACTCCCCCTTCGGCCCCTTCAGGAAGGACCATCAACATGAAGTACGCCTTCTCCACCCTCGGGGTGCCGGGCATGCCGATGAGTGATGTCGTACGACTGGCGGCCGAGACCGGCTACGACGGTGTGGAACTGCGCGCGCACCCCGAGGAGCCGGTCCATCCGGGCATCGGTGTGGAGGAACGGGCGGACGTGGTCGAGCGGTTCGACGGCGCGGGCGTCCGGATTCTGGCCGTGGCGGGGTACGCCCGGGTGGCGGCACCCGGCGAGGACGAGCCCGTGCAGGAGGAGCTTCGCGGCCTGCTGGCGCTGGCCCGCGACCTTGGCGCGCCGTTCGTCCGGGTCTTCCCCGGTGGTGGCGACGGGCAGAGCCAGGAGGAGGCGGACGCGACGGCGGCTCGCCGCTTGGGGCTGGCGGCGGAGACGGCGGCGGACATGGGCGTACGGATTCTGCTGGAGACGCACGACTCGCACAGGACGGGAGCGGCGGCCTCCCGCATCCTCGGCCCGGTCGGCCACAAGAACGTGGGCGCGCTGTGGGACGTGATGCACACCTGGCTTGGCGGCGAAACCCCGGCGGCGGCACACGCGGTACTGGCCCCTCACCTCGGATACACCCAGCTCAAGGACATTGCGTCGGCCGACGACACGACCCCGCTGGCGCTGGGCGCGGGCGTGCTGCCGCTGGGCGAGTGCGTCGCGCTGCTCGACGACGACGGCGACGGCGACGGCGACGGCGACGGCGACGGCGACGGCGACGGCGACGGCGACGGCGGCTGGGTGTGCTGGGAGTACGAGAAGCGCTGGTACCCGGAGGCGGCGGAGCTACCGGGCATGCTGGCGGCGGGCCGGGAGTACGTGGAGCACCTGAGGCAGGCTCATTCCAGCGGGGGCAGGAGCGTCACCGGGAGTGGGCGGTAACCAAGGCTTGCTTCTGGGGGTTTCGGGTCGTTCCCGAGCGCTCCAGGGTCGGTGGGCCGGACCGGCGCGTCAAGGGCGCTCCTGCGTCGCGTCGCTGCGCGATGCGCCTGCGGCCCACCCTTGACCCGCCGCCCCGGCCCACCGCTAACGCTTTCCACGGGGACGGCCCAAAGGAAAACGCCCTGCACGCGAGGTGGGGGATGGGCGGAGGTCGGTTCGGTGGCTGTCGGGTGAGTGGGTGGGGCGCGACAGGTTGAGCGGGTGGCGCGGCCCCTGGCTCGGCGGGTGCGGGAACGGCCGCTGGTGCGACATCCCCATTCCCACGCACACGAGCACCCACACCGGTGGACGGCCGGCCTCTGCGGTCGACCTGCGGACCGGCCGGTCCGCAGACGGGACGCATGAGTTGAATGGGGTGACCCGGGTGGGTGTGGCGTCCACCCACCACGGTGGTCGGTGGAGCCTCAAGCACCTGGTCGGTGTGGGTGGGGGGACGGTTACCCAGGGGTGCGGATCCTGCCGATGGTCCGGCCGGACGGATAGCGCGGCCGCTGGGGTGGGCCCGACGTCCTCGACGGCACTCTGGGCACTCGGCGGGCTCGGTGGGCTTGAGGGGGCT
>NZ_JAGGOK010000084.1 GCF_018614615.1 Streptomyces sp. ISL-100
ATCTTCATGAGTCTTCTAGCTACCCCTTGGCCAGCCGCCTCTCGATGGTGTCGAGAGGCAGGACTTCCGCTCCCCCGCTCGCTGAGAAGACTAGATAAAGCTGGTCGGCTTCGGGCGCCAGCGTGCGTAGTGCACGGATGTGATCGAGGGTGACAGGACGTCGGTCGAAGACCGGGGTGTCGTCGAAGACGCCCGGACGAACGATGCCCGGCTGAATTTCCGGATCACGGTCGCGCTCAGGTGGATCCGCTGCCCCACCAACTGGGCTACAGGAAAGGTCGCTCGTCGGGTCGAGCAGCCGTTCGGCGACGAGGTCGGGGACTTCCAGTGTGAGGACGCGGCTCCCCCAGTCGGCATCGACGGTCCACGTGACCAGAACTCCGAGCGTCCACATATCCAGTCCGTCCAGGAAGTCCCGGCCATCGTGACGTGCCGTGGCTTCGGATGCTTCCGGCACACGCACCGTCAGCCGGCGCGTCGGTGCCCGGTCCGCCGACGTCGCTGCCGTCCGGGCCCATTCCTCCCAGGACTCGATGAGACGCGCGGCTGTGGCTCGGGCCGCGTCGTAGCCCTTCCGATTGCTGCGGACGTCTCGCACGATCTCGTACGAAAGGTAGGCACGCACCCCCGGCCGGTCCCAGGGTCGTCCAGCCGCGCTCTGCCACCGGCGCCACAGGTCCACGAGTGCCACGGACACCCGGCTGCTGCTCCCGAGCACCGCGAAAGCCGGTTCCGCACACGGAAACTCGGGCGTGGGGAGAGTTGTTGCGGAAGCAGCTACGAGAAGCTCCTCGGGCTCTACGAACCGGGCTGCCTGGCCTCGCAGCATCTCCAGGTACCGCATCTTGGCCGTCAGCGATGGCTTCGCCCACTCCTGCAGCCAGGGAAAGTGAGCGAGGACGGCTTGTGCCCGATACAGACTCCGTCCCGCGCCACGCCAGTGGGAGAAGATCAGGTCGCGCAGACGCTCGGCGTCCTCACGTGCTTCAGCAAGCGATGTGCCACCTTCCACACCCTCGTCGTCATCGCCGTCGAGATCCTGTTCACTACGAAGAAGCGCAGCGGCGTCCCCCGCCTCCTCGTCGGTCCAGCACTCTTCCTCGTCCGCCTCCGTGTAGGACTGCAACTCGAACAACAGGCCCACCCCGCCGAGAGCCCGCAGGAATATGCCCAGCGCGGTAGTCGGTCGGCCCCAGGCGCCCAATGCGGCGCATCGCGAGCACAACCGTTGCATCGTCGTCGTTTCCAGCGGCACGTCGACAGTTCTCACGTCGGACGTGCGTAGCTGTCCGCACCGCCTGGACACGTGCAGATTGGCCGCCTTGCTTTTGGCCGAATACACCGTGATCAACGAGCCCGCGAACGGCCCCAGTGGAACGTCAGCCATCGACAGTTTGCCACCCACAAGTCCCCCCATCTCTCCTCCTCGAAGCCTAGAGCCAAGCAACACCGACACCCCTTTTCAGACACCAGAACGGCGCTCCGCCGAACCACCGAAGAACGCCGCTTCATCTTTTGCATGCTCTTGGTCAACACCGACGCCACTGCGTGTACCGGGCACTGGTCCCCAGACCTGGTCCCCAGGCCGATGCCGCACCATCTCCCACCGACAAGCCGCTGCGCGCACATACGACACGCACCCGCACTGCAAAAACGGGACGTGACCTCAACGGCGAAGCACCGAAGATGCGCTTGCCGCGGACCAGGAAATCGCGACATCCGTCGGCGAGCGCAAACAATGATCAGGAGAAACGCCGGTTTGGCCAACCGGCGATCCCGTGGTAAAGGCGCCAGGCATGGCCGCCAGCACGGATTCCCAAGCAAGCAAATAGAGCGGGCCGCTTCGAAGCGCCTGCCCCATCTCATGCACCGCTGGCACCTCAGACTGCGCTCTGGGAAGTAGAGCGCCACCCTGCACTGCGGGCAATGACACGCGTCAGGTTTCCGAGCGACGGGCAAAGCCAGCGGCCCGAGCTCGAAGAGCGGGCCCTTCTACTCTGCGTGCTTGTCAGGTCAAGGACGTGGTGGTCGTCACCCGCTACACGTTGAAGCGGAACTCCACCACGTCTCCATCCTGCGTGACGTACTCCTTGCCCTCCATACGGGCCGCTGCAGCCGCCGCCGATATGTGTGCGTCGGCAAGTTGATCGACGGCATACGTTGGCGGAGCTTCGAGACCGCCGCGTGACCTTCGCCCTGATCTGCACACTGGTCCAGACCGCCCGAGAAAGCCGCCAGTGAACCTTGCCCTACTGGCGAGCCATGGAAGCACACGCTCCGAGACCGGCATACAGGACCGCCGCCAGCGCCTGAACATGCTGGCATGTGACGGCACCAACTGCGAGTTCCAGCAGGCCCAAAAGGCCATTCCCAACAACCAGCCTTCACCAACGTTCCGTGCATCCGAATCGGCATCGTCTACCGTCCAGCCGTGTCCAGCCAGTTCGGGGCCCGCCCTCCACAACAGCGAGGTACACGCACCCGGTCGAGGTGGTGGGTGGTGGCGGAGAACGGAGGGGCGAGGAGACGCACGGTCTACCAATGGTGCGGAGCCTCGTCGAAGACGCGTCTCCGCAGATCACGGCCGCAACTGGCCGCAAAAGCTTTCATTCCGAAGGGGCCCCGGTAGTCGGCCTCGACCAGTCGAGAGTCGAAGCGAAGGTCGTACAGCCGTAGGACGAACCCCGATGGCGACGTGGTCCTGCACAATCCCCAGGACCACGTCGCCATCCTGGTAGGAGCGAAAGGATTCTCGCCCTTCCGGCAAGCAGTATCGACCAGCTGCCCACCGTCCCCGTGCACACATGAAGGCGGCGAACCGCCAACCGCGGCCTGATAGGCCCCAGGGTCCAAGTGGCGGAACATAGCTTGGAATGGCCGGTTAGCCAAACCGGTGTTTCTCGGGACGATGGTTTCCCGACGTTCGCCCGAGCACCATCTCGGATCGAAGCGTCCAGTGAGGGCCCATCTCGCCTCGGGACGACTGCAGCGCGTTCTCCGTTCGCGAACTGTGTCGTCCGTCTCTGGACTGTTGCGCAGATCCGTTTAGTGTTCCGTACTGCCCGGAGATCAACCGAACTTGCCCGCCGAACAGATAGCACAGACCACCGGCATTGAGCCGCAATGCGAGAAGGAGGCTGCAGCGCACCCCGCACCCCGCACCCCACCGCCCCGGTCGCGCCCCGTCCCACAGCCGACCGCCCCTCCTGGCCAATGCCTGGTACTCGACCAATGAGCTCGCCACTCGCCTACGCCTGGACGCCTCCACCCTCCGCCGCTGGCGCACTGCCCGGCCACTCCAAGGGCCGCCATTCATTTCCATATCGGGACGCGTCATCATGTACAGCTCTCTCGATGTTGAGGAATGGCTGCGCAGTCGGCGTACCGTTCCCGGCAAGGGGCGCAATGGCTGATAAGAGCATTGTTCCTGTCGGCGTCCGGCTCTCCACCGATATCGAATACCGCCCTGATCGCCCCGCTCCGTATCGGGCACGAGTCCGCTGGACCGATCCAACCAGCAAGCTCCGCCAGTCACTGTCGGAGGGGAAAGGCAGCGAAGAAGAAGCCCAGGAGTGGCTCCAGACCATCATCGAGGCCGCGCAAGCCGGAATAGCACCCACCCTTGCCACGATGAAGCTCGCCGAATATGGCGAAGCGAACATGGACCTCGCCTTGCGCGGCCTGGAGTTGAAGACGCTGGACCCCTACCTGGCGGGGTGGCGGACGCGCGTGGTCCCTGCCCTTGGCCACCTCGCGGTGCGGATGATCACCAACGGTGTCGTCGACCGCAGCGTGCAGAACTGGATCACCGACGAGCACAGCCGCTCGACGGTGAAGAACACCATCGCCGTCCTGGTCCGCGTCATGGAGCAGGCAGTCCGAGACGGCATCATCAAGGTCAACCCAGCCCGTGTCACCGGCTGGCAGAAGCTCTACAAGCAGGCCGAGGACGAACTCCTCGACCCCCGCGCCCTAGCCCTTCCGGACTGGCAGACTCTCGTCCGGCTGGCTGACGCACTCGTGGCCGCCTCCCACGACCGGTACCGCGGCTGGGCAAACGTCGTCCTCTTCACCGCGTGCACCGCCGCCCGGATCGGCGAGGTCTCAGGCTGCCGCGTCGGCGACATCGACACCAGCCAGTGGATCTGGACCGTGCGGCGTCAGACCACACCCGCACCCGGCGGGCTGACCGACAAAGGCACCAAGGGCAAGCGGGCCCGCAAGGTTCCCATCATCGAGGAGATCCGGCCCCTCGTGGCCCAGCGCATTCTGTCCGCCGGCCCCGACCCCGACGCCCGCTTGTTCACCGGCCCGCGCGGCGGGCGTATCTCCACCGCTGTCCTGCGTGACGCGACGCACTGGGACGACGTGGTCACCCGACTCGGCTACGAACATCTGCGCCGCCACGACCTCCGGCACACTGGCCTGACCTGGTTCGCTGACGCAGGAGTGCAGGTACACGTCCTGCGAAGGATCGCCGGCCACGGATCGCTGACCACCACCCAGCGCTACCTCCACCCGGAAATACACAAGATCACGGCCGCCGGTGCGGCACTCTCGGCGCACCTGAACGTGCTGCGCGCCCCGCGTTCCCTGCCGAGCCCGATCGTCGTCACCCGCTGACGCTGGTCAAGGACCGCTGGTCCCCAACTGGTCCCCAAAAATGATCAAGGGCCGGTTTCGGATTGCTCCGAAACCGGCCCTGACCTCGACTCTTTCGAGTCGGGACGACAGGATTTGAACCTGCGACCCCTTGACCCCCAGTCAAGTGCGCTACCAAGCTGCGCCACGTCCCGGTGCCCGTCTGCCTGGGGTTTCCCCTGGCTGAACGCGCTTGAGAACAATACCGCACTTGGGCCGGTGGTCACGAACGGCTTTTGGCTCCGTGTACTCAGACGCGCTTGTCCAGCCAGGCGGTCAGGTCGTCCTGGACCTCGTCCCGGTTGGTCTCGTTGAGGATCTCGTGGCGGGCGCCTTCATATCCCTTCCAGGTGAGGTCCTCGGTGCCGAGGTAACGGAAGTCCTCCAGGAGTTCGTAGACGAGGGTCATCCGCTGGTTGCAGGGGTCTTCCGTGCCGACGGCGATGTGGACGGGCAGGTCGGCGGGGATGCGGGCGAGATTGCGCGGGTCATTGATCTTGCGGACCGCGTGCACCCAGTCCAGCGTGAGGCCCGCGCTGAAGGCGAAGCCACAGCGCTCGTCCGCCGCGTACGCGTCGACCTCTGCCTCGTCGCGCGAGAGCCACTCGAAGCCCGTGCGGTGCTGATACGGGTCGTTGAAGGAGGAGAAGAGGGCGGGGAGGTACGGGGAAAGAGCCGTGCGGCCGCGCTCCGCGATCTCCGCCTCCAGACCGGCGATCGACGCGTGGAGCTCGGCTCCCGGGAGCGTACGGAACGTACCGGAGAGGATGAGGCCGGCGAGGCCGTCCGGGTACTCCTGGGCGTAGTCGCGGGCCAGCATCGAGCCGAGGCTGTGGCCGAGCAGCACGACCGGCACCCCGGGGTGAAGGCCCCTGGCCTGGTCGCCCACCGCCTTGAGGTCGTCGACGATCGCACGCCAGCCGTTCTCCCCGACCACGCCGTAGCCGCCGGTGCCGGCGGCGGTCGCGCCGTGGCCGCGGTGGTCGGAGGCGATCACGCCGTAACCGTGGGAGACCAGGTGCCGGGCGAAACGGTCGTAGCGCAGAGCGTGTTCGCACGCGCCGTGGGCGATCTGGACGAGGGCGCGGGGCCTGCCGCTGTCGGGCAGCCAGGTGTACGCGGCGATCTGGGCGCCGTCGCCTGCGGTCGCCGTTCCCGTGCGGTGTGCGGTGCTCATCGGTCGCGCCTCCTGGGTGTGTCTGCTGGTGTATGTGCTCCGGTACTTGCTGACCTCCCCACGGGAGAGCGGCTCACACCGGACCTCTGCCGACCCATTGACCGCCTGTTGGCGGGAACCTACTCTGAGCGACGCACTTCAGAAAGCGCTTTCTGCACCCGCGGCCGCCTCACCAGCACCGGGAGCGCCCATGAGTCACCCCGCGCGAAGATTCCTTCTGCCCTTCACCGTTGTCGGAACCCTGCTGGCGCTGATTCTCGGACTCGGGGTGGCCTCACCGCCCCGCGCCGAGGCAGCGTCTTTCCGTGTTCTGGTCTGTCTCGTACACGGTCCGCAGGATCTCGTCGCAGCGCTCGACGGTGATGTCGAGGGGCTTCCCGACCGCGGACCGACCTGCGTATCGGCGTACTCGGCTACGGACTGCGCGGCAGCAAGGCCTGACCAGCGCGGTCGTCGCCCTGCACGGCTGGGATGCGGCACGTGTCCCTCATCGCCCTGCCCCGGGACACGGTCCACACCGCATGCGCTGCGCGAGGCCGTCACCATCGACGTCACGGACGTATGCAGTGTCAGATGCCGCCGTCCTCGCGGCGCCGGATCAGTTCGGCCAGCTCCGCGGCCATCGCCTTGATGGTCTCCAGTCCCGCCCGCCCCCACTGCCTTGGCTCGGTGTCGACGACGCAGACCGTGCCGAGCAGGATGCCCGTACGGTCGAGGACGGGCGCGCCCATGTACGACCGGATGCCGATCTCGTCTACGACCGGATTGCCCGCGAACCGCGGGTAGTCGCAGACGTCCTCCAGAACCAGTGCCTTGCGCCGCGCGACGACGTGCGGGCAGTACCCGTGATCGCGGGCGAGGAACCTGCCGATGCGGCTCGTCGCGGCGACCGATCCCAGGTCGGTGCCGCTGTGAGTGCCGGTCGGGGTGTGCAGACCGGCGAAGAACTGCCGGTTCTCGTCAATGAAGTTGACCATGGAGTACGGCGCTCCGGTCACCTCCGCGAGCCGGTCGGCGAACATGTCGAAGGCAGGCACGGCCCGGTCGCCGAGCCCGAGCTCATGCAGCCGCCGCACGCGGGCGGGCGCCTCCGGGTCGACGGGGGTGAGCAGCAGTTGACCGATCCGGTCGTATGTCATGTGGGTGCTCCGTAGTTTCCGTAACTCGACGCGGCCGACGAAGTCGGCGAGGCCGGGATGATGGTGAGCAGGTGCCGGACGAGGGTGACCAGCGTCTTGATCGCCGAGCTGGCGATACGGGCGTCGCACAGCACGACGGGGACCTCTGTCCCCAGGCCGAGGGCGGCCCGTACCTCTTCCGGCTCGTAGCGGTGCGCGCCGTCGAACTCATTGACGGCTACGACGAATTCGATGCCGCGCCGCTCGAAGAAGTCCAGCGCCGAGAAGCTGTCCTGGAGGCGGCGGGTGTCGGCGAGCACAACGGCGCCCAGGGCGCCCTTGGAGAGTTCGTCCCACATGAACCAGAAGCGTTCCTGGCCGGGTGTGCCGAAGAGATACAGCACATGGTGCTCGTCGAGGGTCATCCGGCCGAAGTCCATGGCGACGGTCGTCGTGGCCTTGTCCTCGATGCCTTCGAGGCTGTCGGTCCCGACGCTCACCTGGGTGAGCAGTTCCTCCGTACTGAGCGGTGCGATCTCGCTGACCGCTCCCACAAAGGTCGTCTTACCGACCCCGAATCCGCCCGCGACGAGGATCTTGAGTGCGGTGGGAAACAGATCAGAGCCGTCGTCGTAGGCCATCTAGCACTGCCTCCAGCAGGGATAGGTCGGTGGGCTGGTCGTCGAAGCGGGGCGCGTGGGTGGTGAGCGCCCCGCAGCCGACCAGATCGGAAAGCAGCACCTTGGTGACGACCACGGGAAGCCGCAGATACGCCGCGATCTCCGCCACCGAGGTGGGGTGTGCGCACAGTCCGAGCGCCTGGGCGTGCTCGGGACCGAGGTGCATCAGGGGCTCCGTTCCGGTGGCCCGCACCATGGTCAGCAAGTCGAAGGCGGTCGTGGGGCGGGTCCGGCCGTCGCTCACCGTGTACGGACGGATGAGCCGGCCGGCCGCGTCGTCGAGCCACGGCCCGTCGTGCGGGGGCAGCACCTTCAGCGTCCCGTGGCGCTCGCCGCGCCCGCCCTCTGCCTGGCCGGTGTCATCAGATACGGCCGTACGCTCTTGACGAGCATCGCCATCTCGTAACCCAGCACCGCTGCGTCCGCCTCACGCCCCGCGAGCACCGCGAGGCAGGTGCCGGAGCCCGCGGTGGAGACGAAGAGGAGCGTGGAGTCCAGCTCGACGACGACCTGGCGGACCTCGCCGCCGTCGCCGAAGCGGGCACCCGCGCTGCGGCCGAGCGAGTAGAGGCCGGAGGCGAGGGCGGCCATGTGGTCGGCACTGTCGGTGTCGAGCCCGTGGAGCGACTTCACCAGGCCGTCGGAGGAGAGCAGAACCGCGCTGCGTGTGAAGGGAACACGCTGGACCAGGCCGCTCAACAGCCAGTCGAGATCGGACACTTGGCCGGTCGGCGCATCACTCGCCATGGTGCATCTACTCCTTGGGGTACTGCGGGCGGAAGGTGTGGAGGGGCGAAAGGGAGGGGCGAAAGGGAGGGGTTGAGGCGGAGGCAGTGGTCAGCCTGCGTCGCCCTCGCTCGGGTGGTACGGCTGCGGATGCCGCTCCGGGGCAGGGGCCGGAGGCGGCGCCTGGGTCGTGGCCGGGTCCGGTGCCTGATCCGCGTGTGGCAGGAGGTGCGGGTCGGGCTGCGCCTCCGCCAGGCCGATGCCTCGCTGGAAGGCCGCCATCAGACCCGGGTCGTGAAGAGCGGGGTACTCGTCGTCCTGGCGCGCGACGGGGGCTTCTCTGAGCTGGGGCACCAGGCTTTCCTGGCTGCGGCGTCTCGGCAGGCTGGGGCGGCTCATGGTGCCGCGCACGTATCCGTCGGCGCGCGGCTGGGCCTGCGTGTGGACCGGCTCGGCGGAGAGATCGGGCCGGTGGGAGCCGATGCCCGGGCGGGCGGCGGCCGGGGTGGGCCGGTCCTCCTGCGCGCCGCGCACGGGGAGCGGCGCGTGTGCGTTGCTGTGACCGTTGCCGTTGCCGTTGCCGTTGCCGTTGCCGTTGATGGCGGGAGGGGAAGCGGGTGCGGCGTGGGCGGGTCCGGGACTGGCGGGCGCGGGCGTGTGCGCGGGCGGCGACGTGAGAGGGGGCCCGGGCGTCACCGGCGCGGGTGCCGGGACAGTCTGCCGGGTGCCGGCGGCCGCCGCCCGGCCGAGACCGCCCTGGTCCTCCCCGCCCAGCAACCCCTGCGGCAGCACGAGCACGGCCTGTACGCCGCCGTAGATGTTGGCCTGGAGGCGGACGGTGATGCCGTGCCTGCGGGCCAGCGCCGACACCACGAACAGGCCGATGCGCCCGTCCTGGAGAAGACGGCCGACGTTGACGTTGTCAGGGTCGTGGAGCAGGGCGTTCATCTTGTTCTGCTCGGTCAGCGGCATGCCCAGGCCCCGGTCCTCGACCTCGATGGCCAGGCCCGCGGTGACGTGCTGGGCGCGGAGCAGCACAGTGGTGTGCGGGGCGGAGAACACCGTGGCGTTCTCGACGAGCTCGGCGAGGAGGTGGATGACGTCGGCGACGGCGTGGCCGCGCAGCGTGCCGTCGATGGGCGGCACCAGCTTGACCCGTGAGTACTGCTCGACCTCGGCGATCGAGGAACGCAGTACCTCCATCATGGTCACCGGGTTGCTCCACTGACGCCGGGACACCGCGCCGCCGAGGACGGCCAGGTTCTCCGCGTGCCTGCGGATGCGGGTGGCGAGATGATCGACGTGGAAGAGGCCTTTGAGCAGCTCGGGGTCCTCGACATCATTCTCCAGCTCGTCGAGCAGCTGGATCTCCCGGTGTACGAGCGACTGGAGCCGGCGGGCCAGATTGACGAAGACCTCGACCTTCTGGTCGGTGCCCGTGCTGCTGGACAGCTGCGAGGCCTGCACGACGGCGCCCACGGCAGCCTCGTGGGCGCGTCCCAACTCCCGTTCCAGCAGGTCGAATTCGTCGTCGCCCTGCGCGGCGGGCGGTGGCGTACGCCGTGCGGGCGGCCCTTCGCCGCGCCGCAGCTGCTCGACGACCGCGCGCAGGTCGGCCTGCCCGCGCGCGCTGGTCCTGCGCAGCGCGTTGCAGCGGTCGAGGACGGTCTTGGCAGCCCGGTCGGCGCCCACGACGGCCGCCGCCAGCGAGACGATCACGAGCGCTCCGGCACCCGCGAGCGCTACCCATAAGCTGCGCGCCGACTCGGCGGCGGTCGCGGCGGTGGCGGTGGCCGCGGTGGCGCGGAGGGTGAACAGCACGGCCGCGGCGCCACTGAGGGCGACGACGACGGCCGGGAGTACGGCGGCGCGCAGGAGCTGAGGGCGTATGTGGAAGTCGGGCATCGGCTGCGCGGGATGAGGCCGGGCGCCCGGGCGTCCGTGCCGCCCGCCTTCGCGGCGGTCTGCGCGCGCGGCGGGTGCGCGAAGTTGAGACATCAGCGTCCTCGGTACGTGGGGCCCCAGGGATCGGCGTACTGCGTCTGTTCGACCACGGTCGGTCTGGGCTCAACTTGGGCGATGTGGCCCCATGTTGATCACCGGGCACTCACAGTAGTCGGCAACCTTTCATGATCGACGCGCAGTTGCCAAACTTGCCCGCGCAGCGTCCCGCTCTGGTATGACGCCTCGTACTACAGACCGAAAAACTGATGGCTCCCGCGGCCCTAAACGGCGGGCGCGGTCTCCGGTTCGCCGGTGCCCGCGATGCGGCCGGAACCCACCTTCCGCCCGGGGGCCGCGGGCATGCCGCCGCCCGTACGGTCCGCCGCCGACCCCTTGGCGACCGCGCGCCACCACGGCGCGGCGGGGAGGGCTGCTCGCACCGAGGGCTCGAAGGGCTCGCCGGGGCGCGGCAGCGCGATCCGGGCTCCCGTGTCGGCGGCGGCCTTGAGGGTGCCCTCGGCCGGTTCGGACCACGGGTGCGGGGCGAGGTTGAACGTACCCCAGTGGATCGGCAGCATCGGGCCGCTCGACGGACCGGCCGACGGGCCGCCCTGGAGGTCCAGGTGCGCCTGGATGCCCTCTGCGGGCGTCATGTGGATGTCGGGCCAGTACTCGCTGTACGCACCGATCTGGATCATGGTGGCGTCGAACGGGCCGTGCTCGGCGCCAATGTCCTTGAATCCTTCGAAGTAGCCGGTGTCGCCGCTGTGGTAGATCCGGCGCTCCGGTCCCGTGACGACCCAGGACGCCCAGAGCGTGTGCTGCTGGTTGCGCAGGCCGCGGCCGCAGAAGTGGCGGGCCGGGGTCGCGGTCAGACCGAGCCCGGCGATCTTCACCGTGTCGTTCCAGTCCAGCTCGTGCACGCGGTCGGGGGGTACGCCCCAGCGCTCGAGGTGGGCTCCGACGCCGAGCGGCGCCGCGAAGGCCGTGCGGGTGCCGGCGAGCGCCCGGATCGTAGGCATGTCGAGGTGGTCGTAGTGGTCGTGCGAGATGACGACGGCGTCCAGCGGGCCGATCGACGCCAGGGGCACGGGAACGGGGTGCAGCCGCTTGGGCCCGACGAAGGAAAAGGGGGAGCAGCGCTCGCCCCACACCGGATCGAAGAGCACGCGCCGCCCGTCGATCTCGGCGAGCACGCTCGAATGGCCCATCCAGGTGAGGCGCAGTCCGGTGGCGGGCGGCTCGGCCAGGTCGGTGAGGGTCGTTGCGTGAAGAGGTACGGGGCCGGCCGGCGTCCTACGGCGCCGCTCCTCCTTGCGGAAGTAGACCTTGGCCAGTTCGAGCGTCGATCCCGAAGGTCTCGTCCGCGCGCCCACCGGGTTCTGGAAGACCCCGTCGGCGAAGTTGGGCGAGCGCCTGATGCGCTCCATCCGCTCCCCGGCCGGATCCGCGCCGAAGGCGGCGGTCCGCAGCGAGCGCAGCCGGGAACGCAGCGGTGGCAGAGCGTCAGCGCCGGTCACAGGACCTCCATGGGCTCAGCGTCTTCGCCCATTATGAGTGCCGGGTACGACAGCGCGGGAACGGGGCCATTACGGACCCGGTACGGGACGGCGTACGAGCCGGGGTACGGCGCGCGGCGCGGAGCAGTCGCGGGACAGCCGCGGGACAGCCGCATGTATGGCCGGAACTGATTGGCGGTTCAGTAACAGATCTCGTTGACACGGGTGCTTCCGGCTCCAGATACTGACTGACGGTTCAGTTAATCCACCGTTGCGACACCGCCGTCGTGCCTGGAGGCACCCATGTCCGACCTCCCCACCGAGCTCGTTCCGCTCAACGCGGAGCAGCGCGACATCGTCGAGCTCACTCGTACCTTCGCGCGTGAGGAGATCAGGCCCCGGGCGCGCGCCGTGGACGAGGCGGACACCGAGACGCCCTGGGACCTGTGGCGCAAGGCCGCCAAGGTCGGCCTCACCGGATTCATGCTCCCCCAGGAGTACGGAGGCGGCGGTTTCACCGACGTCTTCACCCAGTGCCTCGTGCAGGAAGAGCTGTGCGTCGGGGACCTCGGCATCGGGAATCTGCTCTGCTCGAACGGCTTCTTCGCCGACCCCCTGATGGAGCTGGGCAGCCCCGAGCAGAAGCGTGAATGGCTGACCCCGCTCACCGGGCCCGACACCCCGATGACGTCCCTGGCGACCACCGAACCCGGCTCGGGATCCGACGCCGCCTCGATCGTCACGACGGCGACGCGCACCGCCGGCGGCTACCGCATCAACGGCCAGAAGTCGTGGATCTCCAACGCCGGAGAGGCCGAGCAGTACGTCGTCTTCGCCAAGACCGACCCCTCGCAGCGCTCGCGCGGTGTGACGGCATTCCTGTTCCGCAAGGACACGCCCGGGGTGTCGTTCGGAGAGCCGATGCGCAAGATGGGACAGCGCGCGATCGTCTGCCGCGAGATCTTCCTCTCGGACGTCTTCGTTCCCGACGCCGACCGCCTCGGCGACGAGGGGCAGGGCTTCAGCGGACTGATGCGTACGTTCGACATCTCGCGCGCCGTACTGGGCGCAGCAGCGACGGGCGTCGCCAGGGCCGCGTACGAATACGCCCGCGACTACGCGACGACCCGGCAGCAGTTCGGCAAGCCGATCATCGAGCACCAGGCGGTGGCGTTCCGGCTCGCCGACATGCGCACGCGCATCGAGCAGGCGCGGCTGATGACCTGGCGGGCCGCCAAGCGGCTCGACGCGGGGCTCGACGCGACGCCCGAGGCGGCGATGGCGAAGCTGACCGCCTCGGAGACGGCGGCGTACTGCACCTGGGCAGGTGTCCAGACGCTGGGCGGCTGGGGGTACTCGCGCGAGTACCCGGTCGAGCAGTGGATGCGTGACGCGCGGCTCGAAGAGATCGAAGAGGGGACCTCGGACATCATGCGCCTGGTCATCTCGCGGAGTGTCTGAGGTGGCGGCGCGAGGGGTGACATCCCACGGGCGTTACGGCCCCGAGGCCGCGATGACCGGCGGCGAAGCCCTGGTCAGGGCGCTGGCCGCGCACGGCGCCCGCATGGCGTTCGGTATCCCCGGCACGCACAACCTGGAGATCTACCGGCATCTGGAGCCGTACGGCATCCGGCATGTGACACCCCGCCATGAACAGGGCGCGGGGTACGCCGCCGACGCCTACGCCCGGGTCACCGGCCAACCCGGCATCGCCGTCACCACCACCGGGCCCGCCCTGCTCAACATCGCTGCGGCGGCGGGCCAGGCGTACTCGGACAGTGTGCCGCTGCTGATCGTCTCGCCGGGCATGCCCCTGCGCCACCCCCGGCAGCCGACCGGCATGCTGCACGAGATGCGCAGCCAGACCCAGACGCTGCGCGGGGTCGCCGCCTTCAGCCACCGGGTGTCGACGGTCGAGGAGATCGGTGCGGCGGTCGCACGGGCCTTCACGCTCTTTCGCACCGAACGCCCCCGTCCCGTACACATCGAAGTACCGCTGGATCTGCTGGAGGACGCGGAGCGGGTGGGCGGCGTACGCCTGGCGCCGCCGTCCGCCGAGCGGCCGCCCGGCGCCGCGCCCGTGCGGGAGGCCGCGGCTGCCCTGCTGGCGGCTCGCCGGCCGGCGCTGGTTCTCGGCGGCGGCGCCCGGGAGGCGGGGGCGGAGTGCCGCGCGTTGGCCGAGGAACTGGGTGCGTTCGTCGTGACCACGGCCAACGGCAAGGGGATTGTCGACGAGTCCCACCCACTGTCGCTCGGCGTTTCGTTGCACAGTCCGTCCGTACAGAAGGCGCTGACCAACTGCGATGTGGTCCTTGCCGTCGGGACCGAGCTCGCCGAGTCGGACCTGTGGTCGGCGCCGCCGTCCGCCCTCGGCGGGACGCTGATCAGGGTGGATGTGGACCCGGCGCAGATGTACGCCGCAATGCCCGCGGACGTGGCGCTCGTCGGCGACGCGCGCGACTCGCTCAGGGCGCTGCGGAAGGCCACCGCCGGTCAGCGCCTTACGAGCCCGGCCACGCTCAGCAGCGCCGTCGCGGCGCTGCGCGGCGAGCGGGACGCGGAGACGGCCGCCCGGGACGCGCGGTGGATTCCGTACCTGCGCGCGATCCGTGGCGTGCTGGACGAGGACGCCGTCATCACCTCGGACAGCGCGCAGTGCTGCTACTACGGCGCGATCCCGCACCTGCCCGTCGGTCCCCGTGGCCGCTACCTCCATCCGACCGGGTTCGGCACGCTCGGATACGCCCTGCCTGCCGCGATCGGCGCGAAGTCGGCGTATCCCGGGCGGCAGGTTGTCGCGCTGAGCGGCGACGGCGGGCTGCAGTTCACCGTGCAGGAGTTGGCGACCGCCGCGCAGCTCGGACTTCCGCTGCCCGTCGTCGTGTTCGACAACGGGGGCTACGGCGAGATCCGCGACGAGATGAACGCCCGCGGCGACACACCGACCGCCGTCGACCTGCCGCGCGTAGACCTGCCGGCGCTGTGCCGTGCGTACGGCGGCGGGGGCACGCACGCCGCGTCCCCCGGCGCGCTCGCCGAGGCGCTGGCGCGGGCGCTGAAGACCCCCGGTCCGACCGTCATCACCGTTCCCGAGGAGAGCACCGTATGAACGCCCCCCTGATCTCGCAGATCTGGACCGATCACGTCACAGGGCGCCGGGGCTTCCTGGTCGTCGACCGGCTCGTACGCGGCGTGTCCAGCGGCGGCCTGCGCATGCGCGCGGGCTGCACGCTCGACGAGGTCGCGGGACTGGCCCGTGGCATGACGATGAAGGAGGCCCTCCACTACAACGCCGAGGGCCGTTACATCCCGCTCGGCGGCGCCAAGGGCGGCATCGACTGCGACCCGCGGGACCCCGAGGCGTACGGCATCCTGGTGCGCTACCTGCGCGCCATGCGGCCGCACATCGAGAACTTCTGGACGACCGGCGAGGACCTCGGCCTGACCCAGGACATCGTCGACAAGGCCGCCACCGAGGCCGGCCTCGTCTCCTCCATCCAGGCCGTCTATCCGCTGCTCGACGACGAGAGCGCGGCGCGGCAGCGGCTCGCCGACGCGTTCGCCGTCGAGGTCGACGGCATCGGCCTCGACGAGCTGGTCGGCGGCTGCGGAGTCGCGGAATCTGTGCTCGCGGCGCTCGACCGCGCGGGGGTCGCGTACGAGGGGACCCGTGTCTCCGTACAGGGCCTCGGCACGATGGGCGGCGCGACGGCCCGCTTCCTGTCCCTGGCGGGGCTGAAGATCGTCGCCGTGGCCGACGTGAAGGGTACTGTCGCCAACCCGGACGGCCTGGACGTCGAAGCGCTGCTCGGCGCGCGCGACGCGTACGGCGCGGTGGACCGGGGCGTGCTGCGCGCCGGGGACCTCGAACTGCCGGGCGACGCCTGGCTGTCCGCAGAGGCGGAGGTGCTGATTCCGGCGGCTGTCTCGTACGCCGTCGATGCCACCAACCAGGAGCGCATCGGCGCCGCCGTCCGCTGGATCGTCGAGGCGGCCAACATGCCGGTGCTGCCCGACGCGGAGCTGCTGCTGGCGGAGCGTGGAGTGAGCGTCCTGCCGGACGTCGTCGTCAACTCCGGTACGAACGCCTGGTGGTGGTGGACCCTCTTCGGCGACATCGGCGCCGACGCGGACGAGGCGTTCGCGTACACGCGGCGCTCGATGCGCGCGCTGATCGACCAGATGCTGGCGCGGGCCGAGGCGGACGGCACGACGCCGCGCGCCGCGGCGCACGCGATCGTCGCCGACCGCCTGCCGGTGATCGCGGAGCGGTTCGGGTGGTACAGGTGACGCGCACCGGCCTGGAAGCGCTCTTCGACCCAGGATCGGTCGCTGTCGTCGGCGCTTCCGCCAACCCGGGGAAGTGGGGGTACTGGCTGGCCTCCGGGGCCCTCGAAGGACGTGATCGCCGTACGGTCCACCTGGTGAACCGGCGTGGCGGCGAACTGCACGGCGTACCCTTCCTGCCCGGCCTGGACGGCCTGCCGGACCCGCCGGAGCACGTGGTCGTCGCCGTACCTCCGCGGCAGGTGAGGCCCCTGGTGGCCGAGGGTCTGGCGGCGGGGGCCCGCTGCTTCACGGTCATCACGTCGGGCGGTACGAGCGCGGACGAGGAGCGTGAACTCGCCTCCCTGGTCACCGGGTGCGGAGCCCGGCTGCTGGGCCCCAACTGCATGGGCGTGGTGGACACGACGACCGCCCTGCGCCTGAGCTGGGGTGACTTCCCGGCGGGTGCGGTGGGCCTCGTCTCGCAGAGCGGCAATCTGGCACTGGAGATCGGCAGGCTGCTGGCCCGCGCCGGTCAGGGCTTCTCGCGCTTCGTGTCGCTCGGCAACCAGCGCGACATCGACGCGGCGGATGCGCTGGACGCGCTGATCGGGCACGGCCCCACCCGGATCGTGGCGGCGTACGTCGAGGACTTCCGCGACGGCCGCCGCCTGGCCCGCACCCTGACCACGGCGCACGCGGCGGGCAAGCCGGTGCTGCTGCTGACGGTAGGCCGCAGCGAAGCCTCGGGCCGAGCAGCGGCCTCCCACACCGGAGCCCTGGTCAGCGCCCGCGCGACGGTGGAGGCGGTGTGCCGCGACGCGGGAGCCTTGCTGCTGGACACGGCGGGCGAGCTCGTGGATACGGCGATATGTCTACTGGCGGCGCCGTCACGGGCATCGGCGCTACGACCGCCGGCGAACGGGGGCCTGAGGCACGCGCCGGCCGCGCGCGACGGACGGCCCGTCGGGGCAGCCGCGGGCGCGAGGCACACCGTGAGCACCGAAGCGGCCGAATCCTCCCACCACGTGCGGCACATGTGCGACGCACGCGGCGGCACGGGAGCCGCGTCCGACGCGGAGAAGGAGCGGGTGGCCTCCGGCGAAGCCCGGGACGGGGCCGATGCCGACGGCTGGCCGGAGCCGGCAGGCCACCGAACACGTAACGCCGTCCCCGAAGTGGGAGAGACCCACAGCGAACGGCGCACCGCCCGCCCGCTCACCGGCGCCGCCGGCAGCGGGTGGCTCGCCCACGCGGATCGGCAGCGGGGCGCGTCGGGCCTCGGGGCGGAGGTCGGGGCGTCCCCGGCGGTGGAGCGCGTGGGCGCGCTGTCTGGCGGGGATGCGCGGGGCTCGGAGGCGGAATCCCCCGGTGGTCGGCGGCGTGGGCTGCGGGTTGGTGTCGTTGGGGACAGTGGGGGACAGGGGGCCCTGGCCGCCGATGCGTTGGTGGCGCGTGGGCTTGAGGTGCCCGGGCTCTGCGCCGACACCTCGCGCGAGGTCGCCGCTCATCTGCCGCCCGGTGCGGCCTGCGGCAACCCCGTCGATCTCGCCGGGGCAGGCGAGGCGGATCTGGCCAACTACGCACGTATCGCACGCGCGTTGCTGTTCAGCGGAGACGCCGACGCCGTCGTACTTACCGGGTACTTCGGCGACTACGCCACCGCCAACCCCGCCCAGGCGGACGGGGAGTGCGAAGTCGCGCTTGAACTCGCGGCAGCGGCACGGGAGTCCGGGCGGCAGCTCGTCGTACACACCATGGCGCGCGACTCCCCCGCCCTCGCCGTACTGCGCGCGCACGCCGTGCCCGTGTACGAGCGGATCGAGCAGGCCGCCACCGCCCTCGCCGGGACCGCCAGGCTGCACGCCACCGTCGTGGCGGCTCCGCCCCCGCCGCCGCCTCCGGCCTCGTTCACCGTGCCCGACGGCGGTTACGAAGCCGTGCGTGAGCTGCTCGCCTCGTACGGCCTCACCTTCCCGGCGGCCGGCTTCGTGACGACCGCCGACGAGGCGGCCGACGCCGCGTACCGCACCGGCTACCCCCTGGCTCTCAAGGCCATGGGCCTGGCCCACAAGACGGAGGCGGGTGGCGTCGCCCTCGGCATCGACGACGAGGACCGGCTGCGCGCCGTCTTCGCGCGGATGCGGTCCACCACCGGCGCCGCCCGCTACGCCGTGGAGGCGATGGCGTCTCCCCCGTACGCCGTCGAACTCATCGCCGGCGTACGGCGCGACCCGGCCTTCGGACCCGTCGCCATGGTCGGCATCGGCGGAGTCACCGCCGAACTCCTCGCCGACACGGCCGTCGCACTCGCACCGCTCACGCCCGGCCGCGCCCGCGCGTTGCTGCTGTCGCTGCGCCATGCCCCGCTGCTGACCGGCTGGCGCGGTTCGCCGCCCGTACATCTGGACGCGGCCGCCGCCGCCCTGTGCGCGCTCGCGCGGGCCTGCGCGGAGCATCCGGAGCTGTCCGAGCTCGAAGTCAATCCCCTGCTGGTCCACCCGGGCGGCGCGATCGCCCTCGATGCGCATGGAGTGCTCCGTTGAGAAAGCTGAAGGACACAAGTGGTTCCGAGTTCGCGGGGCGTACGTACGTCGTGACCGGTGGCGGGAGCGGCATCGGCCGTGCGATCGCCCTCGCCCTCGGCGCGGCGGGCGCCCGGGTCGTCGTCGCGGGCCGTACCCCCCTGAAGCTGGAGGAGACGGTCGCCCTGATCGAGAAGGAGGACGGCCAGGCCCTCGCCGTACCGACGGACGTACGGGACCCGGCAGGCGTCGACGCGCTCGTCGCGGCAGCCACAGACCGTTTCGGTCAGCTGGACGGCCTGGTCAACAACGCCGCGGGGAACTTCGTCGCGCCCGGCATCGACATCAGCCCGAACGGCTGGCGCGCGGTCGTCGACATCGTCCTCAACGGCTCGTACTACTGCACCCGCGCCGTCGCGAGGCAGCTCCGCGAGCAGGGCACCGGCGGTTCGGTCCTCTCGGTGATCGCGACGTACGCCTGGCACGGCCACCCGGGCACGGTCCATTCGGCCGCCGCGAAGGCCGGGGTCCTCGCCATGACCCGTACGCTCGCCGTCGAGCTCGCCCCGCTCGGTATCCGGCTCAACTGCATCGCTCCGGGGCCGACCGAGACCGCGGGTGCGGGCGCCGCGCTGTGGGCGACGGACGAGGCGCGGGCCGAGGTGCTCGCGACCGTTCCCGCCGGCCGCTTCGCCCAGCCGGACGAGATCGCGGACGCGTCGCTGTTCCTGCTGGGTGAGCGGGCGTCGTACCTGACGGGCGAGTGCCTGACGGTGGACGGCGGACAGTGGCTCGGCAAGCAGGTGTACGGACGGACCGGTGCCACCACCGCCCCCTGACCCTTCGCGTGTGCGCCCTCAAGCGCCGGACGGGCCGCGATGGAGCCCCTCCGGCGCCTGAGTGCGTGTTTTCCGTCCGCGATGCCGCAGGTCGTACGCCAGCAGGGTCAGCGCCGTCAGTGCCACCACCCCTGCCGATTCGACGGCGATGGTGGGCCACACCAGTTCTCCGTCGAGGGACTCCAGGAAGCCGAACAGGCCGATGGTGAGGCTGATGACCAGGGCGGCCAGCGTGCCGGCCGTGAACAGCGCTCCGAGGGCGGCCGGAACGCCGACGTAACGCGTGGGGAAGGCCAGCAGTGCCAAGGTCAGCAGGGCGCTGCCGATGGCGTTGAGCAGGAAGAGCACGCCGATGGTGTCCAGGTCCCGGTAGCCGCCGTCGTCCCAGAGGTAGAGGTGGATCGCGCCCATCGCCGCGGTCAGCGCGGCACTTACCAGTCGCAGTGCGATCACACAGGGAGCACGCTCAGTAGCCATTGTTCCTCGACGGGGTCTCGTTCACCGGCGCATCGCCGCCGCCCACGGTGATCTCCATCTTCATGCCCAGGTCCTCGTGCCCGCCGACGGGGCAGTAGACCTCGTGGGTGCCGGACTTCAGGGTGACCCTGAGCGTCTCGGAGGCTCCGGGAGCGAGCGTCTTGGTGCGGTGCTCCCCCGAGGGGCCTTCGATCTCCAGGGCGTGGTCGTGCTTGCCGTTGTTCTTGGCGACGAAGGTGTGGTCGCCGGCCTTGAACGTCTTCTCCGACAGGGTGATGCGGAAGTCGGTCATGTCGGCGTTCACCCGTGTGACTCCCGCTTCGGTGGTCCGCTCCGGGGGTGCGGATGTCGTCGTATCGCCGCGCCCTTCGCCGCCTCCGTTGCCGCCCCCGCAGCCCGCCAGCACGCCCGCCAGCGCTGCGGCCGCGAGCCCCAGTCCCACGCGGCTTCGCCATGGCTCAGCCCTCCGCAGGAGTTCCGTCGTGCAGTGGATACGGATGAACCGCGCCGATGGATTGGCAGGAGAATGACGAGTGTGACTTCCCGTGGAGGCGGAGCAATCCCTTCGGGGAGGCCGACCGTATCCACTGGTATGCGGAGAATGGGCCTCCCCCTCGGACGCGCACCGGACGAGGCACTGCTGTCAGGTCTGACGACGGGCGACCCCGAAATCGCCGTCGCGTTCGTGCGCCGCTTCCAGCGCACGGTCTTCGGCGTGGCCATCGCCGTCGTCGGCGATCCCCAGCTCGCCGAGGACATCGCGCAGCAGACGTTCGAGCGTGCGTGGCGGCACGCCCAGGTGTACGACTCCCGCCGCGGGTCGGTGAAGACCTGGCTGATGACCATCGCGCACAACCTGGCGATCGACGCGGTCCGCGCGCGCAGGGCCACTCCCGTCGCACCCGAAGACCTGGACCCACTCCTCGACATCATGACCGACACCCCCGAACGGCAGGCGCTCGCCGACGAGACTGCGGCCCGGATACGAACGGCGTTGGCGGCCCTGCCCCGGGAACAGGCCCGCGCCTTGGTGATGGCCGGGATCTACGGGATGACCGCCCAGCAGATCGCCCAGTTCGAGGGGATTCCGCTGGGCACCGCCAAGACGCGGATCAGGACGGCGATGCGCAAACTGCGCACGGCCCTCGGGAGCGAGGTGAGCCGATGATGAGCACGGGAGGAGGCATGACCTGCGACCGGATGCGGGACCTCGCCGCCGAGCTGGCGCTGGGCATCCTGCCCGCCCAGGAGCGGGCGCAGGCGGTCGCGCATCTGGACCGCTGTCCCGGCTGCCGGCAGGACATCGAGCAGCTGACTCTCGTCGGAGACGGCCTGCTGGGGCTGCTTCCGGGCACTGAGCCTCCGGTCGGCTTCGAAACCCGCGTCGCGAACCGGATGAACCCCGAGCGGTCGGCGACGCCCCGCCTACGCCTGCGCCGGCGTCTGCGGGTCACAGCGGCCGCGGCTGCGCTCGCCATCGCGTGCGGCTTCGGCGGCTGGGCCGTCGGCACCTCCTTCGACGACGCCCCCGCCCCCTCGTCGCAGGCCCAGGGGCAGCCCGTTCTGCTCCAGGCTGCCCTCGTCGCGGGCGTACAGGAGGTGGGCCGGATATACGTCTATCCCGGTTCGCCGGGCTGGGTGTACATGTCCGTCGACCTCGAAGACGGCGGCGGAACGGTCCGCTGCCGGCTCGAACGCTCCGACGGCACCACGGTCCCCGTCGGCTCGTTCTCACTCAAGGGCGGCTACGGCTACTGGGGAGCCCCGGCCCCGGTGGACCCGGCGACGGTGTCCGGCGCACAGCTGCTGGCGACCGACGGCTCCGTCCTCGCCACCGCGAAATTCCCGACGCGTACCTGATCCGTACCTGTTCCCTGCCCGGTTCCTGCCTGGTCCCTGCCTGGTCACACCGCCGTCCTCGCGGTCACCAGCCGATGGCCCCCCAGAACCGCGCCGAGCTCCGCGAGGAACCGCTCCGACAGCGGCGGCCAGTTCCACAGGACCATTCCCAGGTGAGCCACCGCGACCGGCGGGTCGATCTTCCACGCGAGGAAGCCGGACCTCTCCCCGCACCGCACGCAGGCCCCGCTGCCCGGGCCCGTACCGCCGAACCAGGCGTACAGGTCGTCGAGCAGCGGGGCCCACGCGCGCGTCCACATGTCGGGGCCGCTGTCGGCGGGCTCGGTCGTGGCACCGCAGTGCGGGCAGGTGGCCGTCCAGAGGTCCGCGCACACGTATACGCGGCGCTCGATCTCCATGCCGACACCGCACGCCCCGCCCACCGTCACCTCGTCCTCGGTGACGGCGCACGCGGCGTGCGGTCCCGGCGGCCTGCCGAGCTCGTCGCCGAGCAGGCAGTTCGTCAGCTCGCCCTCGACGATGCCCTGGTGCTCCAGCCAGTCCATGACCCGGCCGGCGAGCTCGGCGGCTTCCTCCGGCCGGGCGTCCAGGTCGGCCACCCATACGTACGCATCGCCCATGCGCCGCACGCTATCCCGTATTCGTCATCCCTTCGCGCGGCGGGTCTTCGCCCCCAGCGCGTAGAAGACCAGCCCGATGCCCAGGAACAGCAGCAGCGGTACGACCTGGCTGAGCGTGTACTGGAGCCGTTCGCCCGCGAAGGCCTCGGGCAGCGAGTCCGCGGCCGTCCCCTCGGTGCCGAACCAGCCGACGCCGAAGCCCGGCCAGATCAGTACGACGACGGTGAAGGCCACGAACCCGGTCGCGAGCGATGTGACGAGCCATGCTCCGGCGCGGCCGCCCGGGACGGCGTACGGGCGTGTGACGTCCGGGTACTTGCGGCGCAGCACGACCAGGCTGGGGAAGGTGATGACGTACGAGATGAAGGTGGTGCAGATCGTCAGGCCGAGACCGGCCGCGAAGTACTTCTCGCCGTCGCCGCCGGTCAGGTTGAGTGCGACGACGAAGAGCAGGGACGCCAGGACGGCCGAGAGCAGGTTGACCCGTACCGGCGTGCCGTGCTTCTCGGAGATCGCGCCGAGCCAGGCCGGGCCCGCTCCGTCGGCGCAGGCGACGGCCTGCGCCCGGTGGGCGCCCATGGCCCAGGTGACGCCGCTGGTCAGCAGCCCGATGATGAGGCCGGCCGCGGCGATCCCGCCGAAGACGGAGCCCGCGCCGGTGAGGGTGACCGTACCGTCGGCGGCGATCGAGCCTCCATAGACGGTGAAGACGGCCTTGCAGGCGTCGATGAAGCCGCCGAGGCTGCCGATGTCCTGGCTGGGGAGGACAAAGAGGATGCCGAGGATCGGGCCGCCGTACAGGACGAGGGAGGCGAGGCCGGAGCGGAGGATGGACAGGGGGATGTCGCGGCGCGGGTTCTTCATCTCCTCGGCGGCGGAGCTGGGGAGTTCGAAGCCGACGAAGTTGAAGATCAGGACGGGGACGAGGGCGACGAAGCCGACGTAGGTGGGGGCGAACTCACCGGCCGGCAAAGTGTGTACGCCGTTCTTGGCGGCGAAGACGACGACGGAGACCAGGAAGAAGCCGAGCAGTACGATCCGGGCGATCGCGCCGGCGATCGGCACCCACTTGCCGATGCGCACGGACTGTACGACGGCGAGCGCCCCGCCCCAGATGAAGACGAGTCCGGCGGCGTACTTCCAGAGTCCGGGCAGCGGAGTGAAGAACTCCTCCCAGGTGGTGAGGGCGATGATGCACAGGCTGCCGCCCACCCAGACCGGGTTGGAGATCCAGTAGAGGATCTGATTGACGCCGGCGGTGAGCCGCCCGAAGGCGAGCCGCGTCCAGACGTACGGGCCGCCCTGCACGGGGAAGGCGGATCCGAGCTCGGCGACGAGCAGTCCGTACGGGAGGAAGAAGGCGACGGCGAGGATCGCCATCCAGGTCAGGCCCTGGGGGCCCTGCGCGGCCACCGAACCGATGGTGTCGAGGCCGACCAGCGTGCATATGAGGAAGAAGAGGACATCGAGGCGGCGCAAGTCCTTGTGCAGCCTGCCGCGCTGTTCGCCCCAGCCCTCGGAGAGGTCGGGGGCTCCGGCGGCTGCCGCTGCTCTTGCTGTTGTTTCTGTCCGGGAGGGAGGTGCTTGGGTCACGGGGCTGACTCCTACGGCGGTACGGGCGAGTGCGTACAGGCGCGGCACTTCTTCACACTTCACATTGACTGAATGGCCAGTCAGTAGAGGCGACTGTGGCCCGCGCCACAGTGCGCTGTCAAGGGTTCGACGGCATCCGTGAGACCGGCCTGGTCAAGTGACCCGTGTGTAGGGTTACCGCGTGGCAAGAGTCCGGTTGAGCGTGGAGGAGCGGCGCGAGGAAATGCTGCGCGCCGCAGTCGAGCAGATCGAGGCACGGGGTGTGAGCGCCGTACGCATCGCCGACGTCGCCTCGGCCCTCTCCGTGAGCAACGCGCTGGTCCTCTACCACTTCTCGACCAAGGAGAAGCTCGTCGCGGCCGCCTTCACGTACGCCGCCGAGGGTGATCTCGCACAGCTGCGCAAGCTGCTCGGCCGTCGTACCAGCGCCGTCCGCCGGCTGCGCGCCGCGGTCCGCTGGTACGCGCCGACCGGGCAGGCCAAGGGGTGGAAGCTGTGGATCGAGGGCTGGGCGGCCTCGCTGCGTGAACCGGCCCTCCGCGAGGTGGCCCGTGATCTGGATCAGCGGTGGAAGGCGGCGCTGGCCGAGGTCATCGCGGAGGGCGCGGAGGCGGGCGAGTTCCAGTGCGAGGACCCCGTGTCCGCGGCCTGGCGGCTGACCGCGCTGCTGGACGGACTCGCGGTCCAGATGACGTCGTACGCCGGGTCCTTGTCCCGTGCCGCCATGCTGGAGTGGACCGATGACGCGCTCGCCCGCGAACTGGGCGTCGAGCGCGATGTGCTGGCAGCCGCGGGGCGCTGAAGTCCCCGCCCCGCCCCGTCCCGCCCTGTCCTGTCCCGCCCCGTCCCGTCCCGCCGGATCAGTCCAGTTCGTATACCGCGGTGACGGTGACCTCTTCCCGGATCTCGCCGGTCGCCACCTGCACCTTCCCCTCGTCGAACGCCGCGCCGGGCACGTCCAGCGGGCGGTGCATGCCGCTTCCCGTCTCGGCGAGCGACACGAGCCGCCCGAGCCGGCGGCCGCTGAGGCGTGCGTACTGCTCGGCCTTCGCGCGTGCGTCGGCGTGGGCGGCCTCGCGGGCCCTGGCGCGCAGGGCGGACGGGTCGGCCACGTCAAAAGTGACGCCGTTGATCCGGGCCGCGTCGCCCGCCGCTTGCGTCACGGCTTCGACGACAGCGCCGGTCCTGGTGATGTCGCGGATCTTGACGGAGAACGACTGGCCCGCCTGATAACCGGTCAGCTTCGAGGGCCGGTCGGTGTGCTGGTAGACCGCGTTCAGCGACAGACCCTCCGTCCGTACGTCGCGGTCCGCGATGCCCTGCTTGCGTACGGCGGCGAGCAGCGCGTCGGCGGCCGCGGACTGAGCGGCCAGCGCCCGCTTCGCGGTGGGCTTCGTGGCCTCGACCGTGGCGGTGAGCACCGCCATGTCGGGGGCGGCCGACGCTCTGCCTTCGCCGCCCGCGGAGACGGTAACGGCGTCGGCGACCGGGGCGGGAGCCGGCGCGGCTGCCGCAGGGGCTGCCCCGAAGGCGGGTGCGACGGCGCCGCCGAGCAGCAGTCCACCGGTGAGCGCAGCGGCGGTGAGGGCCGTAGTCACGGACATGAAGGTGGTCCTTCCAGAGGTAGGAGGGCCATCCCAGCACCGGCCGCCGCCGGACCGGTCGCGCCACTCCAGCCCTGTCACCTCTCCGTACCAGCCATACTGTGCCTCAGCGGGGATCCGGAAGGGGTTGCGGTGTCTGAACAGCTGTCCGAACAGCAGTCCGACCAGCATGGTGAGCAGGCGGTGTACGACGTCCTGGTCATCGGCGGCAGCGGGGTGGACACGGTCGTCCGTGTCGATTCGCTGCCCGTACCGGTCGCCGACTCGTTCGGCGTGCCACCGATCCGCGAGTGGCCGGGGCATACGGGAGGCAATGTCGCGCTCGGCTGCCGGGCTCTTGGACTCGACGTGAAATTCCTCGACTTCATCGGCGACGACTGGGTCGGCGGTCAGGTCAGGGAGCGGCTCGCCAAGGGCGGTGTCGACTTCGAGCCGCTGATCTCACCGGCGGGCACCCGCCGCGCGGTGAACCTCGTCGACAGCGCGACGGGCCGCCGGATGTCCTTCTACGACGCCCGCGACCCCGGCGATCTGCGCATGCCCCGCGACTTCTACCTCCCCCACCTGCGGCGGGCCGGGCATGTGCACCTGTCCATCATGGACTTCGCCCGGCACCTGCTCGACGACATCGAGGAGCTCGGCGTCCCCGTCTCGACGGATCTGCACGACTGGGACGGACTCGCCGATCATCACCGGGAGTTCGCGCTCCGCTCCGACCTGGTGTTCCTCAGCGCGGCGGGAGCCGGCGAGCGGATTGCCGCCGTGATGCGCGACATCCTGCGCGAAGGCCGCGCCGAGGCCGTGGTGGCCACGGCGGGTGCGGGCGGCTCGTACCTGCTGACGAGGGACGGCAGCCGCACCCCGCGCCCGATCCCCGCGACCGTGCCGAAGGGCCCGGTGGTGGACTCCAACGGCGCCGGGGACGCGTACGTCAGCGGGTTCCTGTACGGACGCCTCGCCGGCCGGGGTCTGGAGGAGTGCGCCCGTCTGGGCGCGCTGGCCGGCGCGCACGCCTGCACGACGGAGGGCAACACGGACCTGATCGGACCGGGTGACCTCCTCTCCTCCTAGAGCCGCGTGGGCATTTCTCAGGTCTGCTTCACCGGTTCGTACGCGTCCTGGCCGAGCCCGAACGTCCAGGCCACTCCTTCCTTCGCGGTCCTCGTCCTGGGCGGCACGCGCAGCCAGTACGTCCGGTGTGTGCCGTCCGGCTCGGGGGTGGAGTTGACCACCTCGACCATCACCACGTCCTCGTCGCCCTGCAGGGCGATGCGCCAGAGGATGCCGGTCTCGTCGCGGTGGACCGGCTGGGCGCCGGACTCGCTGAGATAGCGGTCGTAGCCGTAGTGCTCCAGCATCACGCGGCGCAGCTCGGCGTTCTCCTCCGCCCGGATGCGCTCAGGTGTCAACGACGTGAGCTCGTCGAGGAACGCGGCGGGTACGGGCATGCCGCGCCAGGCGTACAGCGCGAAGCCGTCGGGGAAGGCCAGGGCGGGGCCGTCGCCCCGGTCGAGCCGTCCCGCCTCGTCCCGGTGGAGCTCCACCGGCCGTTCGCTGATCACCACGGTGTTCTCGTACGGCCACCACCAGCCGGCGTGCCTGGCCACCTGCGCCAGTCCGGCGAGCCGCTCGCCCCGGCCGTCGAACGCCGCGAGCCAGGCGGCGTCGTGCTGACCGAGCACGGCGTCGAGCATGACCAGCCGCACATCGGACTCGTCTTCCGGGTGCTCCATGAGCTCGGCGACGACTCCGGCCCGTATCCGCTCGGCCAGTTCCCGGGTGGTGTCCCACAGCTGGGCTCCGGTGGCGGACCAGAGATCGGCCCAGCCGCCGGGACCCAACTCGTCGTGCAGGCGGCGCCGTTCCTCCGCCCACGGCCCGGTACGCACCTCGTCGCGCACCGGCCTTCCCGCACCGGTGAGCCGTTCGACGGTCTCGACGGCAGCCTTGGGCGAGGCCGCCCAGATGATCCGCTCCGGCTCCGCGAGACCCGCCGTGCGGTAGGCGAGCCGCACGCCCTCCTCGGCAGCCGAGCGGTCCGCCCCGCCGGTCGCCGCCGCGACGGCCCGCCAAGTGTTCACATGCTCCATCGAATTCCCTGTCCCCTGATCCCTGATCCCTGATCCCTGGCCCTTGATCCCGCGTCGTCACTGGTTCCCGCGCCGCTCAGTCCGCGACGATACGGACTGATCCCGGTACGTACTCGCGCTGGCGCACCACCCGGTACCAGCCCTTGGGCAGGGGTATCGCCGCGTGCTCCTCGTGCACGACGCGTCCGCCGTCGGGCAGATGGAGCAGCATCGGATCGAGCGGGCCCGCCTGCCGCACCAGCCTTCCGGGCCCCTGCACCGCGTGCGCATGCCCGGTGACTTCCCCCAGTGCCAGCACCAACCGTCCCCGCGCGTCGCGTCGTTCGCCGGACGCGTCCGCCAGATGTGCCGGCACCGCCGACTCGTCCAACGGCACGATCAGTACGTCCCCTTGCCGGTACATGGCTGTCTCCCCTCCCGGGCCGCACACCCTGTGCCCACCATGGGGAAAACGCTACGGGCAGGGTCTGACAATCGTCGCTGACCTGCGAAAAGGAACCCACTGGCGGGATTGTCAGTGCCGCTTGATAAACCTTTCGCACGTCAGTCACTCGCACAGTGTCAGGAGACCAGGGCCATGTCCGGTGTGGACCATCTGCAGGAACTGCTCGGCCTCCCGGCCGTCGACTTCCGTCCCGACCCCTGCGCGCCGTTGCGCGCTGCGGAAGCGGTGGCGTGGCGCATCTCCGTGGACCCGTACGAGGACGAGGACGGGACGTGGGAGGAAAGGTTCGAAGAGTTCCTGAAGGCGGTCGATCCCGCGCGGGTTCGCGCGCTGATCATCGGCCAGTGGGGCGAGTCGTACGAAGAGGATTCGAGCTACCCCATCAACCTGGTCATCGCCGCGGCCGACCGGCTCACCTCGCTGGAAGCCGTCTTCATCGGCGACCTGACTCAGGAGCAGGCCGAGATCTCCTGGATCGAACAGTCCAACGTCACGGGTCTGCTCAGCACCTTCCCCCGTCTGCTGGAATTCGGCGTCCGCGGTGGTCAGGGCCTGCGCTTCCCGCCGGTGCGGCACGAGCGCCTGCGCTCGCTGGTCTTCGAATCCGGCGGTCTGCCGGCGACGGTCGTGCGCGGCATCACCGAGAGCGAGCTGCCCTGCCTGGACCACCTGGACCTGTGGCTCGGCGTCTCCGAGTACGGCGGCGACGCCGAAATCGCCGACCTCGCGCCGCTGCTCTCCGGCACCCTCTTCCCCGGGCTGCGCCATCTCGGCCTGCGTAACAGCGAGATCCAGAACGAGATCGCGGCGGCCGTGGCATCGGCACCCGTCGTCGCCCGGCTGGACACCCTCGACCTGTCGAACGGAACCCTCGGCGACGAGGGCGCCGCCGCACTGCTCGAAGGACAGCCGCTCACCCATCTCGAACATCTCGATCTGCATCACCACTTCCTCTCCGAGGAAATGGAGCAGCGAGTGGCAGACGCCCTGGAGCCCCACGGCGTAAGTGTCGACCTGTCGGACCGTCTGGAGCCGTGGGACAACCGCGGCGCCGAGGGCCGCTACACCGCAGTGGCGGAGTGAGCCGGACATGACCGACATCCAGCACCCCGAGACCTTCCACGGGCTCCCCGTCTTCACTCTGCCCGAGCCCGGGGACCCGCACGCCCCGCCTCTCCCGCCCGCGGACTCCGTGGCCTGGCGTCTGGACTGTCTGTGGAATGAGGACAATCCCTTCGCCGAGTTGTGGTCTCGCTTCCTCGACTCCGTTGACTCGACGCGGGTCCGCGCACTGCTGATCGGCCCCTGGTGGCACGGCGACTACGAGCACCTGCGTCCCGTCCTGGAACGGATCCTCGCGGACGCGGATCGTTTCCCCGCGCTGCGCGGACTCTTCCTCGGAGACGTCATCAGCGAGGAGTGCGAGCTGTCCTGGCTGGAGTTGACCGACGTAACCCCGTGCATCGAAGCGTTCCCGCGGCTCGAGGAGCTGGTTGTGCGCGGCTGCGGCGAGCCGCTCACCCACATGGAAACGCTGTCTCTGCGGCCGGTCGTCCACGACTCGCTGAAGGTACTGCGCTTCGAATCGGGCGGCCTGCCCGGTTCCGTCGTCCGGGCCGTCGGTGCATCCCGGCTGCCCGCCCTGGAGCGCCTGGAACTGTGGCTGGGTGTCACGGGTTACGGAGGCGACGCGACGGTCGCCGACCTCGCTCCCCTGCTGTCCGGCCGCGCCTTTCCGCGCCTGCGCCACCTGGGCGTACAGAACAGCGAGATCCAGGACGAGATCGCGGCAGCCGTGGCGGCGGCGCCCGTCGTCGCCCAACTCGACTCGCTCGCCCTGTCGATGGGCACCCTCAGTGACGCCGGCGCACAGGCTCTGCTCGACGGCCAGCCGCTCACCCACCTGAGCGAACTGGACCTGCACCACCACTACATCACCGAGCCCATCCAGCAGCGCATACGCAAGACGCTCGAACCGCACGGTGTGCGGCTGAACCTCGACGGACCCGACTACTGGGACCCCGAGGACGACGAACCCCGCTATGTCGCCGTCGACGAGTAACGGAAACAGCCGGGAGCCGCGCTTCGCCGTCGTCGGCAACCCCGCCAACCGCCGCGTCGCGCTCTTCCGGGACGCCGTGGCCGCCGCCGGGCTCCCCGCCGCCCGGGTCGTCCCCTGGCTGGAGGTGCTCGGGGGCCGGGCCTCGTTCCGGCCGGGCGAGACCGTACGGATCGACTCGCCCGGCGAGGATCCAGAGGTCGAGCGGCTGCTGCGGGGCGTCGGCGACGCCACCCGGGTGGAGGGCTCGGCGCGCTGGTACGAGCGGTTCACCGAGGCCGTACGGGAAGTGGGCCGGGCGGCCGCGGGCTGCGCCCTGCTCGACGACCCCGAGGAGCTGGCGGTGCTGTTCGACAAGCGGCTGTGCCATGCCGTGCTGCACGACGCGGGCGTCCCCGTGCCGCCGTCGCCCACCTCCGGTCCCACAGGACCGGTCGTACGCGGCTGGCCGGACGTACGCGAACTGCTGCGCGCGCACCGTATGCCGCGTGCCTTCGTCAAGCTCGCGCACGGATCGTCGGCCTCCGGTGTGCTGGCGGTCGAAACGGCGGGCCCCGGCCGCGTACGGGCCACCACCTCCGTCGAGCGCGATCCGCAGGGCCGCCTCTTCAACTCCCTGCGGGTACGCCGTTGTACGACCGAGGGCGAGGTCGCGGCGATCGTCGACGCGCTCGCACCGGACGGACTCCACGTCGAACGCTGGCTGCCCAAGGCCGCGCAGCGCGGCCGGGCCGCCGACCTGCGGGTCGTGGTGGTCGGCGGCAGGGCGACACACGCCGTCGTACGAACCAGCCGCTCCCCCATGACCAACCTTCATCTCGGCGGCACGCGCGGGGACCTCGACGGCGCCCGCGCCGCCATGGCCGCGGAAGCTGGGACGAGGCCATGGAGGTGTGCGAGCGGGCGGCCGCGTGCTTCCCCCGCACTCTCTGTGTGGGCGTCGATCTGCTGCCCGCCGTCGGCTGGCGCCGCTTCGCCGTCTGCGAGGTCAACGCGTTCGGCGATCTGCTGCCGCGCCTCAGCGGCCTGCCCGGCAGCGGCGCCGAGGGTCTGGACAGAAGCGGCACGCCCCCGGCAGCTTCACCTACGCCTCGCACCAGGCGATCTTCGCTGGTTTCCTGCCCACGCCCGCCGCGCCCGGTCCCCACCCCCGGCTGTTCGCCGCGCGCTTCGCGGGCAGTGAGACCACCGCGGAGCGCACCTTCGTCTTCGACGCGCCTGATCTCGTCTCCGGCCTCGCGGACGTCGGCTACCGCACCGCGTGCATAGGCGGCGTCGGCTTCTTCAACCGGCAGGGCGCGCTCGGCTCGGTGCTGCCGGGGATGTTTCAGGAGAGCCACTGGGAGCCGGAGTTCGGCGTAGCCTCGCCCACGTCCTTCGAGGCGCAGGTCACCCGGGCCGAGCAGGTCGTCGCCGGACTCCCGGCGGACCAGCGGCTGTTCCTGTTCGTCAACGTCTCCGCCCTGCACCAGCCCAACTGGTTCCACCTGCCGGGCGCCACCCGCGAGGCCGGTGACTCGCGCGCCACCCACGCGGCCGCTCTGGAGTACGTCGACGAGCACATCGGCCGCCTGTTCGCCGCCGCGAGCAGCCGCCGCCCCTGTTTCGCGATCGTCTGCTCCGACCACGGCACGGCGTACGGCGACGACGGCTACACCGGCCACCGCCTCGGCCACGAGGCCGTCTGGACCGTCCCCTACGCCCACTTCACTCTCGATCAAGGGGCCACCCCATGAGCACCACGCCGCCCCGCCCCTACCAGAGTTACGTCTACGCCTACCCGCACAAGACGGCGTACCACGAACTGAGGAACCGCCCCGCGCTCCGTGACCTGTGGGCGAACGAGCCCAAGAGCGCCCTCTCCCTCTACCTCCACATACCGTTTTGCGAGGTCCGCTGCGGCTTCTGCAATCTCTTCACCCGGATCGGCGCCCCCGACGAACTGACCGGCCGCTACCTCGACGCCCTCGACCGTCAGGCCACCGCCGTCCGCGAAGCCCTGGGCGACGACGGAGTGGGATTCGCCGCCGCGGCATTCGGCGGCGGCACCCCCACCTTCCTCGACCCCGGCGAGCTCGAACGGCTCTGCGACATAGCGGAGAAGCGGATGGGCGCGGACCTGAGCTCGGTGCCCCTCTCCGTCGAGGCCTCCCCGGCCACCGCGACCCCCCGACCGTCTCGCCGTGCTCGCCGACCGCGGCACGACCCGCCTCAGCCTCGGCGTCCAGAGTTTCGTCGACTCCGAGGCCCGGGCGGCCGTGCGCCCCCAGCGCCGCGCCGACGTCGAGACAGCCCTCGCCGCCGTCCGCGACGCCCGCATCCCGGTCCTCAACATCGACCTCATCTACGGCATAGACGGCCAGACCCCAGCCACCTGGCGCGTCTCGCTCGACGCCGCGCTCGCCTGGCGGCCGGAGGAGCTCTACCTCTACCCCCTGTACGTACGCCCGCTCACCGGCCTGGGCCGCCTCGGCGCCGAGGCCGACGCCGCCTGGGACACCCAGCGGCTGCGGCTCTACCGCCAGGGCAGGGACCATCTCCTCGCCCACGGCTACGAGCAGGTCTCGATGCGGATGTTCCGCCGCACGGACGCGCCGAAGCAGACGGCCGACGACTACGCCTGCCAGACCGACGGCATGATCGGCCTCGGCTGCGGAGCCCGTTCGTACACCTCGGCGCTCCACTACTCCTTCGACTACGCCGTCGACATGCGCGAGGTCCGCAAGATCATCGACGACTACACCGCCACTGACGACTTCTCCCGCGCGGAGGTGGGCCGGCACGTCGACGCCGACGAGGCCCGCCGCCGCCACCTCCTCCAGTCGCTCCTCCAGGCCGGGGGAATGCCACTGGCCGGCTACCGCGACCGGTTCGCCGCGGACCCGGCCGCCGACTTCCCCGCCGAGCTCGACCGCTTCGCGGCCCGCGGCTGGCTCGACGACAGCGCGCCGAAGGACCTGCTGCGCCTGTCCCCCGAAGGCCTCGCCCACTCCGACGCGCTGGGCCCCGAGCTGTTCTCCCCCGCTGTACGGGCCGCCATGGCCGCGTACGAACTGAAGTGAGCCCGGCCATGGACCTCACGATCCTCTACCGCGGCCCCCTCGCCTCCTGCGACTACGACTGCCCGTACTGCCCGTTCGCCAAGCGGCGCGACAGCCGTGAGCAGTTGAGCGCCGACCGCGCCGCACTGGAGCGCTTCACCGAGTGGGCCGCCGCGCAGACCGGCGACCGCCTCTCGGTGCTCTTCACACCCTGGGGCGAGGGCCTGGTCCGCTCCTGGTACCGCCGCGCCCTCACCGAGCTGTCCCGGCTGCCGCACATCCGGCGCGTCGCCATCCAGACGAACCTGAGCTTCCGCACCGACTGGCTCACCGAAGCCGAATCCGAATCCGGGGCCGATCTCGGCACGCTCGCGCTGTGGTGCACGTACCACCCGGGCCAGACGCCGTACGACCGCTTCCTCACCAAGTGCCGCGAACTCACCGCCCGTGGCGTGCGTTTCAGTGTCGGCGTCGTCGGCTTCCCCGAACATCTCGAAGAGGCGCGCAGGCTGCGCGCCGCGCTCCCCTCCGAGGTCTACCTGTGGATCAACGCGGCGGAAGGCCGCACCTACACGGACGAGGAAGCCGGCCACTGGACGGCCCTGGACCCCCTCTTCCCGTACAGCCGCCACCCCCACCGCTCCGCCGGTCTCCCCTGCCGGACCGGCGAGTCGGTGATCTCGGTGGACGGCGAAGGTACGGTACGCCGCTGCCACTTCGTGCCCGCCGAACTCGGCAACCTCTACGACGGTTCGTACCGCCGGTCACTGCGCCCCCGCGCCTGCCCCCTCGCCGCCTGCGACTGTCACATCGGCTACGTCCACCTGGAGACGCTGCCGCTGTACGACGTCTTCGCGGGCGGCGTCCTGGAGCGCGTCCCGGCCGCCACCCGTCTCCCCTCAGAGGGGCAGCAGATCGGGCCTCTTCGCCTCGACGTGATCACCTGACGACTCCCCGCGCAGCCGCCGCCCGATCCACGGCACCAAGTGCTCCCGCGCCCACTGGATGTTGTCCCGGCGCGCCTCCAGCGTGCCGCGCGGCGCCTGCGGCGGCCACGCCTGGTCCGGGTCGGCCGGTACGTCGAGCCCGAGCACCTGGGCGGCGCGCAGCGCGACCCGGGTGTGTCCCTCGGGCGAGAGGTGCAGCCGGTCGCCGTCCCAGGCGCGCCTGTCCTGCACCGACTTGAGCGACCACAGGTCGAGCACCGGGCAGTCGTAGCGGTCGGCGACCGCCCGTACGTGCGCCGTGTACGTGGCGATCTTGCCCCGCAGATGGCGCAGCACCGGAACGCCGCGCGTGTCGAAGCCGGTGGTCACCATGACGGTGCCCACGGCGTTGGTGAGGTCCGCGACGGCCCGTTCGAAGCGCTCGGCGACGTCGTCGGGGTCGCTGCCCGGCCGGAGGATGTCGTTGCCCCCGGCGCAGAAGCTCACCAGATCGGGCGCCAACTCCTTTGCGCGCGGGAGCTGCTCGGCCACGATCTGGTCGAGGAGGCGGCCGCGTACGGCGAGGTTGGCGTAGCGGAAGGTGTGCTCGGGGACGCGGTCGTCGAGGAGTACGGCGAGCCGGTCGGCCCAGCCGATGAACGTACCGTCGGGTCCGGGGTCGCCGACGCCTTCGGTGAAGCTGTCGCCGATCGCCGCGTACGACCCGATGGTGACTGCATTGAATGATCTCGAATCGTCTGCCACGTCGGTACATCCTTCACTGGAGCGAGTGACCTACGCCACCGTAGGGAGGGGTTGACGCGGCGTGATATACGACACCGGTCAAGATTCACCCAACCCGGAATAGACCGAAAAAGCACGTACGCCCCCTTTTGCCGCCGGATGTGGCAGCGAAAAGGGGGCGTACAGGAGCGTTCAGAAGCGCCCAGTCGGATCAGACAGATCAGATGGTGACGCCGTGGCCGCGCAGGTAGGCCAGCGGGTCGACGTCCGAGCCGTAGCTCGGGCCGGTCCGGATCTCGAAGTGCAGGTGCGGGCCGGTGGAGTTGCCCGTGCTGCCGGAGAGGCCGATCTGGGTGCCGCCGCCGACGCTCTGGCCGGAGGAAACGGACAGCGAGGACAGGTGGGCGTACTGCGAGTAGCGGCCGTCCTCGTGCTTGATGACGACCTCGTTGCCGTACGAGCCGCTCCAGCCCGCGGAGACGACGGTGCCGGCACCGACCGCCTTGACCGGGGTACCGCTGGACGCGGAGAAGTCGACGCCCGTGTGGTAGCCGCTGGACCAGCTGCCGCCGGCCATGCGGTACGGGGTGGTGACGCCCGCGGAGACCGGGGCGGTGAAGCCGGATCCGGTGCTCGGCGCGGCAGCCGCGGGGGCGGCCTTGGGGGCCTCGGCCTTCGGGGCGGCCTTCACGGGGGCGGGCTTCGCCGGAGCGGCCTTCGCCGGGGCGGCAGCCTTCGCGGGGGCAGCGGCCTTCGCACCGATGGTCAGCTTCATGCCGGGCAGGATCAGCGAGGGGTTGCCGCCGACGACCTCACGGTTGTCGTCGTACAGCTTCTGCCAGCCGCCACGCACGTCCTGCTCGTCGGCGATCTTCGACAGGTAGTCGCCGGAGACCACGGAGTAGGTCTTGGTGCCGGTCTTCTTCTTCGGCGCGGCCTTCTCGGGAACGGCCGAGGCGGCGGACTTGCCGGCGGACGCGGCGGCCGGGGCTGCCTTCTCCGCGGCGTTCGCACCGGTGGCGGCGATGAGGGGAAGTGCGAGTACGGCCCCGCCCGTTCCGGCGGCGACAAATCCGCGAGTGAGCGAGTTGGACCTCGGGCGGCGGTGCTTACCCTTTGCGGGCATGGAACATTCCTCTCCGGCGCCTACGAGGTGAGCTGTCGGGTTCGGGCTGGAGATGCCCGGCCGCGCTGGTGCGCGACTTAACCCCAAAGCCGGTCCGGACGGTGAAACTTCCCCGATGACCGGCGTACTTACCTGGGTCCCCCGCTCCTGCCACGCGTGAGTGAGTGTGAGTGCGGATTCCGGGAGGTGGCAGGATTCGGCGGTCCACCCGGATTGACGGTGACCGTAAGCCGACGCGGCTCTCCCGTACAAGCCGGTCCATTCATTACGCCATTGCCCCACGAGAATTCATGACGCAATTCCCGTCACCCTCTGTGGATTACGGATCTTTACGCCCCGCCCGCCAACTGGCATTTACTCGCGGAGCTTCGCCACGCACCGTCACGAATATGATCCTGCTCACCAGCGGCCCCGCCATTTCCCGTACCCCCAGGGGGAGTTACACCGAAATGGTCCGTTTCGCCCCAACTGCCACTTACCTCCCACACTGCACTTTAAGGGCGTCAAATCCCAGGGCTCACATCCTCCGCAGCCGGAAGACCGCCGCGTCGAGATCGCCGCGCAGCGCGGTGCGCAGCCCCCGGTGGAGCAGTACGGAACCCCGGTGCACGGCAGAGGTGTCGAGGCAGGCGTACGCCGCATCCGGGTCCAGCCCGCGCAGACGCAGCGGCGGCTGCTCCTCGCCGTAATGCTGCGCCTGGAGCCAGGCGAGGACGACGGTGTCGTCACCGCGCACGTACTGAACGGCGCTGAGCCCGCCGTCGGGCGCGCGCAGCCGGTACAGCTCGCCGTGCTGCACAACCGGCCTGATCTCCTTGTACAGGTCCACCCACTCGCGCGCCTCGGCGATCTCGTCCTCGCCCCACCCGGTCAGATCGCCCCCGATGCCGAGCACGCCCGCCATCGCGCTCACGAAGCGAAAGCGCAGCGAGCTGACCCGTCCGTTGAGCTGAGTGTTCGGGCTGTCGGTGACCCACGCGGCCATCGCCCGCGCCGGGTGCAGCTGGCTGAAGCCGTGCTGGATGGCGAGCCGGTCCAGCGGGTCGGTGTTGTCGGACGTCCATACCTGGTCGGTACGGGACAGAATCCCGAGGTCGATCCGGCCGCCGCCCCCCGAGCACGACTCGAAGGCGACGCCGGGATGCGCGGCCCGGAGCCGGTCGAGGAGCGCGTACAGGGCGTGCACGTGCTCGGTCCACAGCCTCTGCGGGTACGGTTCGCCCGGCCAGCCCGCGTCGGTGAAGCAGCGGTTGAAGTCCCACTTCACATAGTCGACGGGCGCGCTCGACAGCAGCCCGTCGAGCTGCTCCCAGAGGTACGCCTGGACGTCGTCCCGCGCCAGATTGAGGACGAGCTGGTTACGGAACTCCGTGCGGGTGCGCCCGGGATGATGCTGCACCCAGTCGGGATGCGCCCGGTACAGATCACTGTCGGCGTTGACCATCTCGGGCTCGACCCAGATCCCGAACCGCATGCCCAGCCCGTGCACTTCATCAGCCAGCGGCTTCAGCCCACCGGGGAAGCGGTCCGGATTCGGCGTCCAGTCCCCGAGCCCGGCGCGGTCGCTGACCCGCGCGCCGAACCACGCGTCGTCCACGACGAACAGCTCGACGCCGATGTCCGCGGCCCGCCGCGCGAGCGCGAGCTGCTGGCCCTCGGAGATGTCGAACCCGGTCGCTTCCCAGGAGTTGTAGAGAACGGGCCGCGAGCTCCGAGCGTCGGGCATGACGTGCGCGAGCTGCCAGGCGTGCCAGGCCCGGCTCGCCCCGCCGAACCCGCCGTCGCTCCACAGTCCGGCGAAGACGGGCGTGGTGTACGTTCCGCCGGGCGCCAGCCGCAGCAGACCCGAGTCGTCGTGTCCCGCCCCGCCGGTGATCTGCACCGTCCCGTCGGGCAGTTGCTGTACGGCGATGCGCCACGACCCGGACCAGCCGAGCGCGCAGCCGTACACCTCGCCGCTCTCCTCCGTGGCGCCCTCCGCGTCGAGAGCGACCCAGGGCAGGTGCTGGTGGCCGGTGTGGCCGCGCCGGCTGCCGAGTACCTTCTCGCCGGGGGCGAGGTCCGATCGTACGAGCCGGGATTCGGCCGCCCACCGGCCGTGCAGCTGGCTCAGCCGCCACCGCTCGCGCCGGGGCAGCGTCCAGGCGGCGGCGTCGGCCCGCAGCAGCTCAAGGGCGGGGGCGTCGGCCGGTCCTTCGTGCGCGACGGTGGCCCACCGCTCCACGACGTCGGAGTCCGCGCGCATCCGGTAGTGCAGGGTGAGGCCGAGGTGATGGACGGGGTCGGTGAAGCGCAGCCGCAGTTCGTCGCCGGCCGTGGTGGACCCGGCGCAGCGCCACTCGGTGCCGCGTACGGCGGGCGTACGCACCGACAGGGCCGGCCGCACGAAACGGGGGCCGCCCTCGACGGGGTACTCCTCACGTCCGTCGAGCTGCGACTCGAAGGGCCAGTACTGCGGCGGCGGTTCGGCGGCGAGCGACTCGGCGTCGGCGAGGGAGATCCGTGGCCCCCAGTGCAGGTGAACCAGCTCGTCGCGGTCGGTGAGGTGCAGCGCGTAGCTGCCTGCCGCCCCGGAAAGCAGCCAGGTACGGCCGTTGCCACGGGTCTCGATCATCAAGTCCCCCAGATTCGCACAGGTACGAACATCTTCGTACGTCCGGTCTCTCCGGTGCAACGACCGCGCGGGCCGGTCCGAGATGATTGCCCCAGGAACCCATGTCGTATCGTCGAGACGCGCCGAAGTCGGCGAGCAGCGCCGACGGCAGACTTCAGGAGCCCACGTGACACAGCAGCTGCCGCAGGTCCCGTCGACAGAGCCCGAGCAGACCGAGCCCGAGCTTGCCGCAGTGCGCAACTTCCGCGATGTGGGCGGCCTGCCGACGGTGGACGGGCGACGGGTCCGGCACGGCGTCCTCTTCCGCAGCGGTCACCTGGCGCACGCCACCCCCGCGGACGCGGCGTTCCTCGGTTCGCTCGGCCTCCACACGATCTTCGACTTCCGCAATGAGGCGGACCAGAAGCTGGAAGGCCCCGACATCGAGCTGCCGGGGGTGCGCAACGTCAACCTGCCCTTGACGGACCCGGCCGACGGCGCGGTGTTCTGGAAGATGGTTCGCGACGGGAACCTCGACGAGCTGCGCGAGATCCTCGCGGACGGCAAGGCCGCGGACCGGATGTCGGCAACGTACCGGATGATCATCAAGGAGCGTAAGGCCGAGCAGAGCCAGGTGCTGCACGCGCTCGCCGGGGAAGCCGTCCCCGCGCTGATGCACTGCGCGGCGGGCAAGGACCGCGCGGGCCTGTCGATAGCCGTGACCCTGCTGGCGGTCGGCGTCGAGCGCGAGGCCATCGAGGCCGACTACCTGAAGTCGAACGACCCGCACCGCCGCTACAAGGTGCATCGCAGCGACAACTCGTCGACCGGTATGTCGCCCGAGGTGATGGAGCTGCTCAGCCCTCTCTTCGAGGCCCGCGCGGAGTACCTGGCCGCCGCCTTCGAGACCATCGAGGATGTCTGGGGCACCACGGACCGCTACCTCTCGCAGGGGCTGAACGTCACGCCCGAGATCCGCGAGCGGCTGCGGACGCGCCTGCTCGACGAGAGCTGAGCGCAGCCGGTATCAGCGCTCGCCACCCAGCGTGAAGAGCAGGAAGACGAAGGCCGCGAAGAGGTGGCCCGCGACGACGTACACGAAGACACGGATCGCCAGCCCCCCGGGGATCTTCTCTTCCACGAAACGGCGCGCGGGAGTCTTCTCATCGGGCAACGGCATCTCAGGTCTCCTGGGGGAGGCACAGCCCGGCGGCGGCGCTCTGCAACAACGTGTGAACGAACAGCAGGTCCGCCCCGGCCGGGTCTGTGGCCGCGATGCGGTGCGGGGTCAGCGAGTCGAAATGCGCGCTGTCCCCGGCATCGAGCTGATGGACGCTCTCACCGAGCACCAGCCGCAGCCGCCCCGACAGAACGTACAGCCACTCCTCACAGGAGTGGACCCGCACCAGGTCGCCCTGAGCGCCGTACGGCACATGCACCCGCAGCGCCTGCGTACCACAGGCCCGGACCGTCGGCCCTGTGGTACGTCCAGCCGTCGACCTCGTCCGCCTCGGCCTCATCCGCACGCAGTACGGCGTCCCGATCAGCCGGTGTCTCGCCGAGGAGGGCGGACACCGTCGTACCTTGAAGTTCTCTCCCGGTTGAACCCAGGAGACTCTCTCCTGGATCGCTCCGGGGAGTTTGACAGGCATGCCTGTCCGGCGACGACCCTCCCGGCCGCCGGAGCAAGTACGTGACTCACTCGGGTCGTCGGGGACTTGGTTGTCGTCCCCGACGGAGCGACGAGCGTACCAGATGCTTTACGCAGCGATTCGGCGGAGCCACTCAGAGCTACCGACTGGCCACCGCCTGCCTCACCAGCGTCTTGCCGAAGTCCCACATCAGACCGCCGCCGCTGTGCGCGTCGTCCATCACAGCCGTGAACGCGTCGACGAAGCGGTCCACCTCCTTCTCGCCCACCGTCAGTGGCGGAATCAGCTTGATCACCTCAAGGTGGTCGCCGGAGACCTGGGTGAGGATGCGGTGCTTCTGAAGCAGCGGTACAACGACCATCTGTGCGAAGAGTCCCTTGCGAGCGGCCTGGAGCATGGTCCACCGGCTGCGCAGCTTCAGCGAGCTGGGCCGGCCGAACTCGATGCCAATCATGAGCCCACGCCCGCGTACGTCGTGCAGCAGCTCATAACGGCCGATGAGCGCGGCCAGCCGCTCGCGCAGCAGGTCGCCGGAGCGCCGGGCGTTCGCGACGATCTCCTCGTCCTCCATCACCGCGAGGACGGCCAGCCCCGCCGCCATGGCCTGCGCGTTGGAGCCGAAGCTGGCCGAGTGGACCAGCACCCGGTCCATCGACGAGTAGACCCGCTTGAAGATCCAGTCCTTGCCGAGGGTCGCGCCGACCGGTACGTAACCACCCGAGAGCGCCTTCGCGACGCACAGCAGATCGGGTTCCACGCCCTCCTCGTGCTGGTACGCGTAGAAGTCACCGGTCCGGCCGAGCCCCGTCTGCACCTCGTCGGCGATCAGCAGCGCCTTGTGCCGCCGAAGAAGCTCCTGGGCGGCCCGGAGAAACCCGGGCGGGGATTCGTGAACGCCCTTCCCCTGGATCGGTTCGACAACGAAACCGGCCACGTCGCCGCGCTTCAGCTCCCGCTCCAGGGCGTCCAGGTCGCCGAGCGCGATCGCAGTGTCGGGCAGCAGCGGCGCGAACCCGTCCCGGAAGCCCGCCTCACCGTTCACCGACAGCGAGCCGGTGGTCAGTCCGTGGAAGGCATGCGCGCAGTACAGGATCCTGGGCTTGCCGGTCGCGTACCGGGCGAACTTCAGCGCGGTCTCGACGGCCTCCGTGCCGCTGTTGCCGAAGAACACCCGGTCCAGGTGCGGGCTGTGGGTGAGCAGCCTCTCCGCGAGCAGACCGGGGAGCGGCTGGCAGTCGAAGCGCGTCAGGTCGGCGAGCGAGGCGTCCAGGACGTCGTGCAGCGCCTTGCGTACGACGGGATGGTGCCGGCCGAGGCCCATCACGCCGAAGCCCGCGAGCATGTCGAGGTAGTCGTTGCCTTCGGCGTCCCAGAAGTAGGCGCCCTCTGCCCGCTCGTAGACCTTGTCGAATCCGATGGTGCGCAGCATGCGGGGCAACTGGTGGTTCAGGTGTCTGCCATGCAGCTCGTAGCGCTCGGCCCCGCGCTCGGCGAGAAGCTTCGCCAGGTCGAACCCTTCCCCTGCGCCGTCCGTCATTCCACGGTCTCCTTAGCGTTCACCAGTGGGGCCGCCCGCTCTTCCCCGGCTGCCAGGGCCAGGCTGATCCGCCCCGCGATCGATGCGGGCGTGAGCCCGATGTCGGCCAGCACCTCACCGCGCTTGGCGTGCGCGAGGAACCGCTCGGGAATGCCGTACGTACGCAGAGGTACGTCGACTCCGGCGTCCCGCAGCGCCTGCCCGACGGCCGAACCTGCCCCGCCACTGCGGCTGTTGTCCTCGACGACCGCGACCAGGCGGTGCTGCTCCGCGAGCGGTGCGAGCTGCTCGTCGACGGGCTTGACCCAGCGCGGGTCGACAACCGTGCAGCCGACACCGCGCTCCGCCAGCAGCGCGGCGGCCTCCAGGCAGACGGACGCGAGCGCGCCGACGGAGACCAGGAGTACCTCGGATTCGCCGCCGCGGCGCAGTACGTCCATCCCTCCCACCCGGCCGGCCGGCCGCCGGGATCGCGGGCCCGACCGAATCCTTGGGGAAGCGCACGACGGTCGGCGCGTCGTCGACGTCGACGGCCTCGCGCAGCTGGGCGCGAAGCTGGTCGGCGTCGCGCGGCGCGGCGATCCGCAGCGTAGGGACGCACTGGAGGATCGACATGTCCCACATGCCGTTGTGCGAGGCGCCGTCGACCCCAGTGACGCCAGCCCGGTCGAGGACGAAGGTTACGCCGCACTTGTGCAGTGACACGTCCATCAGCAGCTGGTCGAAGGCGCGGTTGAGGAACGTCGCGTAGACGGCGACCACGGGGTGCAGCCCGCCGGTGGCCAGCCCGGCGGCGGATACCGCGGCATGCTGCTCGGCGATGCCGACGTCCCAGACCCGGTCGGGGAACGCCTCGGCGAACTTGGTCAGCCCCACGGGGTGCAGCATGGCCGCCGTGATCGCGACGACATCGGGCCGCTCGGCGCCGATCCGCACGATCTCGTCGCCGAACACCGATGTCCAGGAGGGGCCGTTCGACGGCGCGATGGGCTCGCAGGTCAGCGGGTCCATCGCACCGACCGCGTGAAAACGGTCGGCCTCGTCCTGCTCGGCAGCGGCGTAACCGCGCCCCTTCTCGGTCAGACAGTGCACCAGCACCGGCCCGTGGAAGCGTTTCGCGCGGCTCAGTGCCGACTCGACGGCGGCAACGTCGTGGCCGTCGATCGGACCGATGTACTTGAGCCCGAGGTCCTCGAACATCCCCTGCGGGGCGATGAAGTCCTTGAAGCCCTTCTTCGCGCCGTGCAGCGACCCGTACAGCGGCTGCCCGATGACGGGCGTGTGCTGGAGCACGTCCTTGCCCCAGGCGAGGAACCGTTCATACCCGTCCGTCGTGCGGAGGGTGGCGAGGTGGTCGGCGAGCCCGCCGATGGTGGGGGCGTACGAGCGCTCGTTGTCGTTGACGACGATGATCAGCGGCCGGTCGCGGGCGGCGGCGATGTTGTTGAGCGCCTCCCAGGCCATGCCGCCGGTGAGCGCGCCGTCCCCGATCACCGCGACGACGTGGTCGCGCCTGCCGAGCACCTGGTTGGCCTTGGCGAGTCCGTCGGCCCAGCCGAGGACCGTCGATGCGTGCGAGTTCTCGATGACGTCGTGCGCGGATTCCTCGCGCGACGGGTAGCCGGAGAGGCCGCCCTTGCCACGCAGCTTCGAGAAGTCCTGTCGGCCGGTGAGCAGTTTGTGTACGTAGCTCTGGTGGCCGGTGTCCCACAGGACGCGGTCGACGGGTGAGTCGAAGACCCGGTGCAAGGCGATGGTCAGTTCCACCACCCCGAGGTTGGGGCCGAGATGACCGCCCGTCCGGGCCACTGCCTGTACCAGGAACTCCCGGATTTCGGATGCCAGCTGACAGATTTCGGTCTCTGCCAGAGCCTTCAGGTCGCGCGGCCCCCGGATGCCTTCCAAGATCGTCATGCTCGGGCCCCCTCTCTCTGATACTTCAGCTCACAGTGACGGCGGGTGCCCCCGAAGGGGTGCCCTCGTCCTCCATGCCCGCGGCGATCTTCATCGCCTCTTCGATGAGCGTCTCGACGATCTTTGACTCGGGCACGGTCTTGATGACCTCGCCCTTGACGAAGATCTGACCCTTGCCGTTGCCGGAGGCGACACCGAGGTCGGCCTCGCGGGCCTCGCCCGGACCGTTCACGACGCACCCCATGACGGCGACGCGCAACGGGACCTCCAGGCCGTCGAGGCCGGCGGCGACCTGGTCGGCGAGCTTGTACACATCGACCTGGGCGCGGCCGCAGGACGGGCAGGACACGATTTCCAGGCGGCGCTGCTTGAGGTTGAGCGCCTCCAGGATGGCGCGTCCCCGCCGACCGCCACCGACCCGACCTGGATACGCCGCGAAGCGCGACGCACCGCCAGCGGCCGGGCTGGCAGCTCGGGGAGCCCCAGTGCTACAGGCTCAGCAACGCTCATCACGTCACCCGTGGCTTCCCGAGACGGTGTCGCGGACCGCGCGCAGCGACTCCTTGAGCGAGCCCATGGTCGCGAGGACGGCCGTCGGCTCGTAGCCGCAGTGCGCCATGCAGTTGGCGCACCGCGGGTCCTTGCCCCGCCCGTACTTGCTCCAGTCGGTGTCCTCGATGAGCTCCCGGTACGTCGCGACGTACCCGTCGCTCATCAGGTAGCAGGGCCGCTGCCACCCGAAGAGCGTGTAGTTGGGAATCGCCCACGCCGTGCACGGGAAGTCGGCCTTGCCCTCCAGGAAGTCCAGGAAGAGCGGCGAATGGTTCAGCCGCCAGCGTCGCCGGTTGCCACCCGCGAACGTCTTCTTGAACAGCTCCCGGGTCTGTTCGACGCCGAGGAAGTGCTCCTGGTCGGGAGCCTTCTCGTACGCGTAGGCGGGCGAGATCATCATCTCGTCCACCTGCAAGTCGTCATTGAGGTAGTTGAGCACCTCGATGATCGTCTGCGGCGTGTCGGTGTTGAAGAAGGTGGAGTTGGTGGTGACCCGAAAGCCGCGCTTCTTGGCCTCCTTGATCGCCTCCACCGCCTCGTCGAACACCCCTTCCTTCGCCACCGATTCGTCGTGCCGCTCCCGCAGCCCGTCGATGTGCACGGCGAAGGCGAAGTACGGCGACGGCGTGAACTTCTCCATCTTCTTGCGCATCAGCAGCGCGTTGGTGCAGAGGAATACGTACTTCCTCTTCGCCACCAGCTGCCGCACGATCTCATCGATCTGTGGGTGCATCAACGGCTCGCCGCCTGCGATGGACACCATCGGAGCACCCGACTCAAGTACCGCACCCACGGCCTGGGCCACGGGCATGCGCTGCTTCAGAACCCCGGCGGGGTGCTGGATCTTGCCGCAGCCCTCGCATGCGAGGTTGCAGGCGTAAAGAGGTTCAAGCTCGACGATGAGCGGGAACTTCTCACGCTTGCGGAGCTTTTGTTCAACGAGGTACGTCCCGACCCTGATGGTCTGACGGAGCGGCATGGCCATCTAGCTCACCTCCTGGGGAGCAGCAAAGAACGGTGCCATTCAAAAAAAGCCGGCAGAACTGAGCGGAGAACACGAAAGGCTGATATTCCACCGCGAAGCGTCCCAATGCGTACGAGCTCGTGCTCCGGAGCGTCCACGACCACCCGGACGGCCGCAACCGGACGCGGCCCGGCCCGCAGCGCGCTCCAGAGCGTCGCGGCGGATTCCATGTCCACCGCGATGGCGCCGGTGGCCCGCAGCTCGGCCCGCTCGTGTCCGCGTACGACGTGGTCGGCGCCGGTCAGCGGGCCGGTGTGGACAGTGCGCCCGGGCACCGCCCTGGCCAGCGCCTTCGCCAGCAGCTCCACTCCCGTACAGGCGGTGCTGCCGCGGGGGCCGCGGGTCTCGTCGGCGACGATCAGGTCCCCGGGGTGCATCCCGGGTGCCAGTCCCGCGCAGAAGCCGGACGCGATGACACAGGCGTCCTCGGCCGGTCCGCCGGGGGCGAGCACCCGGGTGACGGCCTCCTCGGCCGCCTTGGGCCCCATGCCCGTACGCACAACGGTCACCGGCGGCCCCGGCACCTCCCTGCGCGCACCGCTGCGCAGCGCCAACCGCTCGATGCCGAGCGCGCAGGCGATCAGCAGCGGTGCGGGCCGCAGCGGCTGCGAGGTCCGGCGCATGGAATCCATCGGATCCGTCAGGCCCATCAGGTCCCTTCCCGGATTCCCAGGTCCGGGAAAGTGGGCTCCCCGTGGACGTACCGCCCGAGAGCGGTGAGCGGGAAGACCTGTCGGTAGAGGTTGTAGTTGATGGAGAAGTCCCACGGGAATCCGGTCCCCGTGAAGTACGGCTCGTCCCAGGAGCCGTCCTCCCGCTGGGTCTCGGCGAGCCAGGCGACGCCCCGCTCGACGGACTTGGCCTCCTGCTCCCCTGCCGCGAGCAGCGCGAGCAGCGCCCACGCGGTCTGCGAGGCGGTCGAGGCGCCGCGACCGGCCCAGTCGGCCGTACGGTACGAGCGCAGGTCCTCGCCCCAGCCCCCGTCGTCGTTCTGGACGGACTCCAGCCAGTCGACCGCGCGGCGGATCGCTGGGTGGGCGGTGGGCAGCCCGGCCGCGGTCAGTGCCGGTACGACCGACCCTGTTCCGTAGACGTAGTTGACGCCCCAGCGTCCGAACCAGGCGCCGTTCGGCTCCTGGTTGCCCAGCAGCCACTCGATGCCGCGCCGGGTGCGCGGGTCGTGCGCCTTGCCCTCGACGGCCAGCATCTCCACCACATGGGCGGTGACGTCGGCGGACGGCGGGTCGATGACCTCGCCGAAGTCGCAGAAGGGCAGCCGGTTCGGGAAGGGGCTGGTGTTGTCGGCGTCGAAGGCGGCCCAGGCGCCGTTCCTGGACTGCATTCCCAGGTTCCAGCGGACGCCGCGTTCGATGGTCTCTTCTGCCCGCGCCCGGTCCGGGTGCGCGACGCGCCGCAGCGCCAGAACGACCTCGGCGGTGTCGTCGATGTCCGGGTAGTTGTCGTTGTGGAACTCGAACGCCCAGCCGCCCGGCTCCAGTTCCGGCCTGCGTACGGCCCAGTCACCCGGCCGCACGATCTGCTCGCGCATCATCCAGTCGGCGGCCTTGACGAGCGCCGGGTCGTCGGGCCGTACCCCCGCGTCGGCGAGCGCGATGGTGGCGAGGCAGGTGTCCCAGACCGGCGACTGGCAGGCCTCGATCATGCGGGAGCCGTCCTCGCGCCACACCGTGAACCGGTCGAGCGATTCGAGGCCGGCGCGCATCACGGGATGGTCCAGGTCGTATCCGAGCAGGTGGAGCGCGATCAGCGAGTACACGGCGGGCGGCTGGATGCCGCCCCAGCAGCCGTCGTTCTCCTGCCGCTCGATGATCCAGCGCGCGGCGCGCTTCATCGCGGCGCCTCGCAGCCGGGCCGGCGCGAACTTGCGGTAGACGTGCAGGGCCTTGTCGAGCCGCTGGAAGGCGCCTTCCCAACTGGTGGGCGTGGCAAGCTGCTTGGGCGGGTTCGGGACGCGCGCGTTGGTGTGCAGCTCGTCGAGCGCGAACGGCGCGGGACGCACCGGCCGCTTCGCCGAAACCACGGTCAGCGGCACTATGGTCTGCCGGGCCCAGCAGCCGAAGTCGTAGATGTTGAGCGGGAACCACGGGGGAAGGAAGATCAGCTCGGGTGGCAGCTCGGGCAGATCGTCCCACTTCCACCAGCCGAACAGCGCCAGCCAGATCCGGGTGAAGACGCGGCTCGCGGCGATCCCGCCGCGCTCTCTGATCCAGGCTGCGGCGCGCTCCATGTGCGCGGCGTCGGGCAGGTCTCCGGCGAGCCGCAGGGCGACGTACGCCTCGATGGTGGTGGAGAGGTCGCCGGGTCCGCCGTAGAAGGTGGCCCAGGTGCCGTCGTCGCGCTGCTCGCCGCGGATGAAGAGGGCGGCGGCCCCGACGGTCTTCTCGTCCTGGATACCAAGGAACTGACGGAGCAGCAGGTCCTCTGCGTCCATCGTCACATTGGTTTCGAGGTCACCTTTCCACCAGCCCTGGTCGTCCTGCTTGGCGAGCAGATGCGCGACCGCGCGGTCCGTGGCCCGCCGCGCCGCGTCCAGGACGTCGGTGGTGTTTGTGTTGGCGTTGGGGGTGTTGGTCTGATGGGCGAATTCGCTGGCCGCGGCTGCGCGGGGCTTCATGGCCCCGGTGCTTCCGTCGGTCGTCGCTGTCATGGCTTCCCCTTCGTGGCAGTTGGTCATCTGCTGTGCTGGGGTCTGACGTCGTCCGGCGCCAGGTTTCCCTGACGCCGGACGGCGACTTGCGAGTCATATGAGGCGGATGCTGATCATCTCTTTCGTACGACGACGAAGTCCGCGAGCGCGGTGAGCTGCGCACGGACCTGCGGGGGCATGTCGACACCGTCCAGCGCCTCGGTGGCGACGGCATGCTGCCTGCGGGCCTCCTGCGCCGTCCACTCGCGGCCGCCCGCCTCCTCGATCAGAGCCGCCCTGGTGGCGAACTCCTTCTCGGAGAAGCTCTCGAAGTCGCTGCTCTTGGCGTCGGCGGAGAGCAGCTCGCCGAGGTGCTTCGACGCCGGACCGCCCGCGGCCAGCGCCGCCACGACGGGCAGGGACTTCTTGCGCTGGCGCAGATCGCTCCAGGTCTGCTTTCCGGTGGCATCCGGGTCGCCCCAGATGCCCAGCAGGTCGTCGACGGCCTGGAAAGCGAGACCGAGGTGGTAGCCGTACGCCTCCAGGGTGTCGGCGGTACGGTCGTCCGCCCCGCCGAGCACCGCGCCGATGGAGACCGCGCAGGCGAGCAGCGCGCCCGTCTTGTTGCCCTCCATCTCCAGGCACTCCTCGACGGTGACCCGCTCGCGGTGCTCGAAGGAGATGTCCTGTGCCTGGCCGTCGATGAGCTTGCGGGTCGCGGTGGTGAGCCGGCGCGTGGCGCGCCCCGCCTCGACGGTGCCCATCTCCAGCAGCAGCTCGTTGGCGAGCGCGAAGAGCGCGTCACCGACGAGGATCGCCTGCGCGGGACCGTGCACCTTCCACACCGTGTCGCGGTGCCGGCGCTGCTCGTCGCCGTCCATCAGGTCGTCGTGGAGCAGCGAGAAGTTGTGTACGAGTTCGACGGCGACGGCGCCGGGGACGCCGACCTCGGGCGGCGCGCCCGCCGCCTCCGCCGACAGCAGCGCGAGCGCCGGCCGTACAGCCTTGCCGCCGTCGCCGTCGGCCGGCCGCCCCTGGGCGTCGATCCACCCGAAGTGGTACGCCGCGACGGTGCCCATGGGCGGCGCGAGCCGGTCCACGGCGGCCTTCAGCACCGGCGTGGACATGGTGCGGCCGCGCTCGAGCAGCGCGGCGATGTCCACCGTGGTGTTGTCGACCGGATTCACCGGGGTCACAGGCTCTCCTCTTGTTTCCATACCAGTGCTCATACCGCCTCCTGCAACGGATGTTCATGGACGCGGCCGAGTTCGGAGAGGGCCGCGCCGGCGGCGGTGATGCCACTTCGCACGGCGCCCTCCATGGTCGCGGGCCATCCGGTGGCGGTCCACGCGCCGGCCAGGTACAGGCCGGGCGCGTGCGTACGGGCGCCGGGGCGCAGCCGTCCGACGCCGGGGGTGGGGGCGAACGTCGCTGTCCGCTCCCGGGTGACGAAGAAGTCGCGTACGCCCGCACCGCGCGCGGCGGGCAACAGCCGCTCCAGCTCGGGCAGATAGCGCTCGCGCAGCTCGGCCACGGGCGCGTCGATCTCGTCCTGGGCCGCGGACTGGGAGAGGGCGAGGTACTGTCCGCCGCCCTTCAGCCCGGAGGACTCCGTGCGGTCGAAGACCCACTGGACGGGGCTGCCGAGCGCGGCGAAGAAGGGCCGGCGCAGCACCTTGCGGTCGTACACGACATGGACGTTGAGGATCGGGGCGGTGCCGATGTCGAGCAGCCGGTCGGGGGTGTCGATGACGCCCTCGGGCAGCAGTCCGTGCGTCTCGCGCTGGGGTACGGCGAGCACGACGGTGTCGGCCGCGATCCGCTCCCCCGCCGCCTCGACCTCCCAATCGCCCTCTGTCGAGCGGGAGATGGAGCCGGCCCGGGTGCGCAGCTCGGTCCGTACACCCGCCGAGTCGAGCGCCTTGCGGGCGAGCGTGTCGTGCAGTTCACCGAGCGGTACGTGCGCCCAGCCGATGTCGGCGGCGCCCGGCTCGGAGAGCAGCCCGGTCTTGAAGACCATCGCGGCCAGGCCGAGCGAGGCGTTCGGCGCGGTCGCGTTGAGCGTCGCGACGCCGACGAGGTCCCACAGGGCCTCGATGGTGCGCGGCGACTGCCCGTGCCGGCCCAGCCAGGTGGCGAAGTCCACGCCGTCCAGGGCCGGATCGGCCGGGTCGAGCTTCTTGAGGGCGAGCGCGGCCCGTCCCACGCTCGCGCGCTCGGCGAAAGACAGGTGCGGATACGTCGCCAGGCTCGCGGCCAGGTGCAGCGGTACGGGCAGCGCGGTGCGGCGCAGCCGTCCGAGCCGGGGCCCCGCCGCCCGGCCGACGTCGAGCACGGGTACGTCGAGACGGCTCTGCAGCGGCGCCAGCGCGGCGCCCTCGACCCGCTCCAGGAACCAGCGGTAGGCGGTACAGCAGCGCAGGTAGACGTGCTGGCCGTTGTCGACGGTGAGGTCGCCGCGGCGGAAGGAGAACGCGAGGCCGCCCAGGCGCGGGCGCCCTTCGAGCAGCGTCACCCGCATCCCGGCGTCCGCCAGCTGGAGCGCGGCCGTGACTCCGGCCAGTCCTCCTCCGACGACGACCGCGTGTCCCGGGACCCCGGGCCTGGCCGGCATGGAGCGTGTCATGCGCCCTCCCCTCGGACCTCGCCGACGATGTACGCGTGACGGGCCGTTGCAGTCAGGGACGCGTCAGCCCGCCGGGGGGTCGCGCCTCCCTTGTGCCCGTTCGTCCCGCCGGCCGCAACGGGCCTCATCAGACCCGCCTCCTGGTGTGATGGCGGGTGATGTGGCGGGCGTCGAGGCCCGACAGGCCGCGTACGGCGACATACGCCTTCTCGCGTCCCGGCAGCGAGACCCGGCCCCGCAGCACGGCCACGGGGTCGCGCTCGATGCGGTCCAGAAGCCGCCGGTAGATGCCGGCCATGGCTGCGACACAGGCGCCGGAGCGCCGGTCGAGCAGGGGCAGCAGCCGGTATCCCTCGGCGAACAGGGCGCGGGCACGGCGCACTTCGAAGTGGACCAGGCCCGTGAAGTCGGACCCTTCCGGCGGGGTGGCGCCCTGGAAGCCCGCCGAGCAGCCGAACTTGGCCAGGTCGTCGGCGGGCAGGTACGTGCGCCCGTTCTCGGCGTCCTCGCGGACGTCCCTGAGGATGTTGGTGAGCTGGAGGGCGAGGCCGAGCGTATCGGCGTACTCGGCGGCGCGTTCGGTGGAGCGCGCGCCGGTCTGGGTGCCGAACACGCCCAGCGAGAGCCGCCCGATGGCGCCCGCGACGCACCGGCAGTAGACCTTCAGGTCGTCCCAGGTCTCGTAGGTCTCGCCGCGTACGTCCATGAGGACGCCGTCGATGAGCTCGTCGAGTCCTTCCAGCGGCAGCGGGAAGCGGCGGGCCGTGTCCGAGAGCGCGACGGCGACCGGGTCGGTGTCGTCGTCGTCGATGATGCCGGCGCGGATCCGGTCGAGCAGCGCGCGGGTCTCTTCGAGCCGCACCTGCTTGACGCCGGGCGCGAGGACGCCGTCACCGATGTCGTCCACGCGCCGCGAGAACGCGTACAGGGCCGACATCGCGTTGCGCTTGTCGGTCGGCAGAAGCCTGATGCCGTACGCGAAATTGCGCGCCTGCTGTCCGGTCACGGCCTCGCAGTAGCTGTACGCGGCGAGTACGGGTGCGGACATCTGCGTGAGTCCTTCCACGGGCCGGCTCACCCCTCTCTTCGGTCTCATCGCAGAACGGCTCCCACCGCGCGCAGCAGGCTGAGCTTGGTGGACTTGGGCGGTCCGGGAAGCACGTCGTAGTGGGCGGCGGCGATCGCCGTGAGCGCGGCGCGTCCGCCGCCGACGAAACCGGCGAGCAGCAGCTTGAGTCTGCCGTTGACGCTGCCCACGAGGGGGATGCCTTCATCCAGGAGGCACCCGGCGCGTTCCACTTCGTACGCGATCAGCGCGCGCACCGAGGCGTTCGCGGACGGCGCGGCGAGATCGGCTTCCCCGACGTGGAAGCGCGCCATGTCGTCGGCGGGCAGGTAGATCCGGTCGCGGCCGAAGTCCTCGCCGACGTCCTGGAGGTGTTCGACGATCTGCAGGGCGGTGCAGACCGCGTCCGAGCGGCGGATCCGCTCGGGGCTCGCGGTGCCGGTGATCGCCAGGACCAGCCGGCCGACGGGGTTCGCTGACAACTCGCAGTACGCGAGGAGGTCGTCGTACGTCTTGTAGCGCCGTACGAGCTGGTCCTGCCGGTTGGCTTCGATGAGCCCGATGAACGGCCCGGGGGTGAGCGAGCAGCGGCGCACGGTGGGGACGAGGGCGCGCAGGAGCGGGTGGCGCGGGCCGTCGCCCGAGGCGTCGAAGACGCGGCGCAGGTCGGTCTCGAAGGCGTCGAGCATGAGGAGACGGTCGTCGGCCAGGGCGGGGTCGAGGCCGAGCAGGCGGGCGTCGGCGCCGCCAGGTGCGAGGTCGCCGTCGCCGATGTCGTCGACGAGGCGGGCGTAGCCGTAGACGGCCATCAGATCGTCCCGCCAGGCGCGGGGCAGAAAGAAGGGAGCCACCGGGAAATTCTCGTCGGCGGCCTTGTCCAGGGTCGTGCGCGCGTGTGCGTCGGTGCGCACCTGCCGGGTTCCGGTCATCGCGGGCTGCCCGGTGCGGGGACGGCGTAAGCGTCTTCGAGCTGGAGAGTTCCCATAGCCATTGCCGTCACATCTCCCGTTCTACACTGCCGACCTAATACATCCCATTTCGGACACGCCGCCCACCGGTACAGCTTACGTTGTACAACGACCAGCACCGTCCCGGGGTGTTGGCCGCATTACAACAAGGCAGCAATATGCCTCAACCTTCCCGAAGGTGGCGGGAGTTGACGATTCCGGCATGTTACGGCGCGCCGGACCGCTCGCGTCGCGGAGACACGCGGGCACGCAGACAACGCGGTACCCCCGCCGGGACGCCCCGACGGGGGTACCCCGCCCGTCGACGAGGTCGACGAGCTCCGCCCCCGGGTGTCCTAGCGGCCGGTTTCCTTCTCGTACGCCTTGAGGACCTCGTCCGTGGGACCGTCCATCAGCAGCTCGCCTTTCTCCAGCCACAGGACGCGGTCGCAGGTGTCCCTGATCGACTTGTTGCTGTGGCTGACCAGGAAGACCGTGCCGGCCTCCTTGCGGAGCTCGCGGATGCGCTGCTCGGAGCGGATCTGGAACTTCCGGTCACCGGTCGCCAGCGCCTCGTCGATCATGAGTACGTCGTGATCCTTGGCGGCGGCGATGGAGAAGCGCAGGCGCGCCGCCATGCCGGAGGAGTACGTGCGCATCGGCAGCGTGATGAAGTCGCCCTTCTCGTTGATGCCGGAGAAGTCGACGATCTGCTGGTAGCGCTCGCGGATCTCCTCGCGCGTCATCCCCATGGCGAGGCCGCCGAGGATGACGTTGCGCTCGCCGGTCAGGTCGTTCATCAGCGCCGCGTTCACGCCGAGCAGCGAGGGCTGGCCGTCGGTGTAGACCTTGCCCTGCTCGGTGGGCAGAAGGCCCGCGATGGCACGCAGCAGGGTCGACTTGCCCGACCCGTTCGTACCGATCAGGCCGATCGCCTCGCCCCGGTAGGACGTGAAGGAGACACCGCGTACCGCGTGCACCTTGCGTACCCCGGGTGAATCGCCCTTGCCGCGCTTCATCATGCGGTTCAGGGCGGCGGTGGCGCTGCCGCGACCGCCCGCGCCGGCGTTGACGCGGTACACGATGTGCACGTCGTCCGCGATGACCGTGGGGACGCGTCCTTGCTTGTTGTCATCAGCCACGGCCGTACCTCTCCTCAGCCTTCCAGAAGTACACGAAGCCCACGAGGCCCACGAGCAGCGCCCAGCCCAGGGCGACGCCCCAGACGTGCGGGGGCAGGTTCTCGGAGCCGTACCCGTCGATCAGGCCGAAGCGGATGAGATCCATGTAGACGGCCGCCGGGTTCCACTGGAGCACGTCCGTGACCCAGCCGGGCAGGTCCTTGTCGGCGAGCATGACCGGGATGCTGAACATCACGCCGGACGCGTACATCCACGTACGCATCACGAAGGGCATCAGCTGGGCGAGGTCGGGGGTCTTGCTGCCGAGCCTGGCCATGATCAGCGCGAGGCCGATGTTGAAGACGAACTGCACGGCGAGCGCGGGGACGACCAGCAGCCAGGCGAGCGAGGGGTAGCTGCCGAAGGCCATCGCGATGATCACCAGCACGATCATCGAGAACATCAGCTGCTGGAGCTGCTGGAGCGCGAACGAGATCGGCAGCGAGGCGCGCGGGAAGTGCAGCGCTCTCACCAGGCCCAGGTTGCCGGAGATCGACCGGACACCGGCCATCACCGAGCTCTGGGTGAACGTGAAGACGAACACACCGGTGACCAGGAAGGGGACGTACACCTCCCGCTTCATGCCCCGGTCGGCCTCCAGGATCAGGCCGAAGATCAGGAAGTACACGAGGGCGTTCAGCAGCGGAGTCGCCACCTGCCACAGCTGGCCGAGCTTCGCCTGGCTGTACTGGGCGGTCAGCTTCGCCTGCGAGAACGCGAGGATGAAGTGGCGGCGGCCCCACAGCTGCCGGACATAGTCGATCAGCCCCGGCCGGGCACCGCTCACCGACAGGCCGTACTTGGCGGCGAGCTCCGCCGGGGTAAGTCCGTCGTCGGGAGATGGCGGGGCGCTCGTCGCGACCGCACCGTCATGGGTTGTGTCACTCACAAGTTGAAACTTTCGTGTTCAAGATGCGCAGGCAGTAAGGCGCAGGAACGGGCTACAGGTCCGCGTGCACCCGATGCTTTCAGACCCGAGCTTGTCAGATGACAGGAGGTCGTCCGAGCCGGGTCAGTCGCCAGACGGTACGCCATCTCATCGGACGGCGTGGTCCCGCCGAGGTCGTCCACCCCTCCTTGAAGCCACCGAACCATGCCTTCAGCGCCGGTACGGACGGGCGCCGCGCCAGCGTGAGCAGCAGCCATACGCCGAGGTAGACGGGCACCAGGAGGGCCGGCAGATTGCGGCGCGCCAGCCAGACCCTGTTCCGGGCCACCATGCGGTGGTAGACGGCGTGCCGGGAAGGAGCGGTCGTCGGGTGGTACAGGACCATGTCCGCGCGGTAGTCGATCATCCAGCCGGCGTCGAGCGCCCGCCAGGCCAGATCGGTCTCCTCATGAGCGTAGAAGAACTCGTCCGGCAGCCCACCGACCTCGGCGAAGACCTTGGTACGTACGGCATTGGCGCCGCCGAGGAAGGTCGTCACGCGCGAGGAGCGCATCGGGTCGGCAGCGCGCAGCCGCGGCACGTGGCGGCGCGCGGTCTGACCCGTGTCGGGGTCCGCGATCCGGAAGCTGATGATGCCGAGCTTCGGGTCGGCGGCGAAGGCCTGGCGGCACAGCTCAGCCGTGTCGTGGTGCGCCAGCAGACCGTCGTCGTCGAGGAACAGCAGGATGTCCATCTCGGCGCCGCTGGGTCCGAACGCCTCGATACCGGCGTTGCGGCCGCCCGGGATGCCGAGGTTCTCCGGGAGGTTGACGGTCCGTACGCCCTCGGGGACACCGGTGACCGGGGAGCCGTTGCCGACCACCACGACCTCGACGCGGTCGCCGTCCTGCTTGGCGACCGAGTCGAGGAGGGCGCGCAGCTCGTCCGGCCGGTTGCCCATCGTGATGATGACGGCGCCGACCTTCAGGCCGGTGCCCGTGCCCGCGGCCGTCACTTCAGCCTGCTGGAAGCGAGGACGGACACGAGGTGGAGCAGGGTCTGCAGGAGTGCGATGCCGGCCAGGACGGCGACACCGAGCCGCGAGAAGAACAGGTCGTCCCTGACACTGTCCACGATCGCCGCGGCGAGGATCAGCAGGGATGCCTCGACCCCGAGGACCAGCCGGTGGAACTTCAGCGCCGCGGCGGCCTTGCGGGCCAGTGCCATTCCCGAGGAGCGCGGCTCGGACGCCGACTCCTTCACCGGGGGCATCCCGCCCTGGTGACGGGCGACGCCGACGAGGTCGGTCTCGGCCTTGATCAGGATCGCGCCGAGTGCGGCCAGGGTGCCGAGGAAGGCCCACAGCCAGTCGATTCGCCCCTCGCCCCACAGGTCGGCGGCGCGCAGGCCGAAGCCGACCAGGACCGCCGCGTCGCACAGGTAGGCGGCGACCCGGTCCAGGTAGACCCCGGCGAGCGAGTACTGCTTCTTCCAGCGGGCGATCTCGCCGTCGACGCAGTCGAGCAGCAGATAGAGCTGGACCATCAGCACGCCGAGCAGGGCGCCCGTGATGCCCGGCACGAGCAGTGCCGGAGCGGCGAGGGCACCCGCGACGGTCATCACATAGGTCAGCTGGTTGGGCGTGACCCGTGTGTTCACCAGATGCCGGTCGACGCGCAACGAGACCTCGCGCATGTAGAGCCGGCCGGCCCAGTGCTCGCCGCTGCGCCGGTCCTTCACACCCGGGGGGTGAACGACCGGTCGCAGCTCAGCTACCGATGGCTTTTGCATAGTCGGCGTATGCGTCCTTGATCTGGTCGGTGGACAGGTTGAGGTGCTCCAGGATCGTGAAGCGTCCCGGGCGGGTCTGCGGTGCGTATTCGACGGCCTTGACGAACTCGTCGACGCTGAAGCCGATCTCCTCCGGCAGCACCGGCAGGCCGTGCCGGTGCAGCACCTCGGCGAAGAGACCGGACTGCTCGTACGCGCCCCGCAGGTGCATGGCGAAGGCGGCGCCGATGCCGACCTGCTCGCCGTGGCTCGCGGCCCGCTTGGGGTACAGCAGGTCGAAGGCGTGGCTGATCTCGTGGCACGCGCCGGACGAGGGGCGGCTGTCGCCGCTGATCGACATGGCGATACCGGACAGCACGAGGGATTCGGCGAGGACCGTGAGGAACTCGTCGGTGCCGACCCCGCCGGGGTGGCGGAGTACGGCTTCTCCCGCCGTACGGGCCATGGCGGCGGCCAGTCCGTCGATCGGCTCGCCGTGGAGGCGGTGGGACAGCTCCCAGTCCGCGATCGCCGAGATGTTGGAGATCGCGTCGCCGATCCCGGACCGGATGAACCGGACCGGGGCGTCGCGGATCACATCGAGGTCGATGACCATGGCGATGGGGGTCGGTACGCCGTAGGAGCCGCGGCCGTTGTCGTTGTCCAGGATGGACACCGGCGAGCACAGACCGTCGTGCGAGAGGTTCGTCGCGACGGCGACCATCGGCAGGCCGACCCGCGCCGCCGCGTACTTCGTCACGTCGATGATCTTGCCGCCGCCGAGGCCGACCACGGCGTCGTACCGCTTGCCCTTGATGTCGTCGGCGAGCTTGACGGCGGAGTCGATGGTGCCGTCGGTGACGGCGTACCAGTCGGCACCCGGCAGGACCGGCGCGAGCTTGTCGCGCAGGGCCAGCCCCGAGCCGGGGCTGGTCGCGATCGCCAGCTTGCCGGACGCGGAGATCCGCTGGTCGGCCAGCAGGCCGGCCAGATCGTCCATGGCGCCGCAGCTGATGTCGACGACGACCGGCGACGGGATGAGCCGGGTCAGTACAGGCACGCGATCTCCCGGCCCCTCGCGAGGTCGTCGTGGTTGTCGATCTCGACCCACGTCACTTCGCCGATGGGGGCGACGTCGACGGTGAAGCCGCGGTTGACCAGCTCCTGGTAGCCGTCCTCGTAGTAGAGGTCGGGGTCGCGCTCGAACGTGGTCTTCAGCGCGTCGGCGAGCTCTTCGGCGGCCTCGGGCTCGATCAGCGTGACACCGATGTACTCACCGGTCGCGGTCGCCGGGTCCATCAGCTTGGTGATCCGCCGGACGCCCTGGCCGTCCTGCGTGATGACCTTCATCTCCTCGTCGGCGAGGTTCTTCACCGTGTCGAGGGCGAGGATTATCTTCTGGCCCTTGCCGCGGGCGGCGAGCAGCGTCTTCTCGACGGAGACCGGGTGGACGGTGTCGCCGTTGGCGAGGATCACACCCTGCTTGAGGACGTCACGCGCGCACCACAGGGAGTAGGCGTTGTTCCACTCCTCGGCCTTGTCGTTGTCGACGAGCGTGATCTTGAGGCCGTACTTCGCCTCAAGGGCCTCCTTGCGCGCGTAGACGGCCTCCTTGCGGTAGCCGACGACGATGGCGACCTCGGTCAGGCCGACCTCGGCGAAGTTGCCCAGGGTCAGGTCCAGGACGGTCGTGTCGCCGTCCACGGGGACGAGCGCCTTCGGGAGGGTGTCCGTGTAGGGACGCAGACGCCGTCCGGCGCCGGCAGCCAGTACGAGGCCGATCATGCGGGTTCTCCTTCGTCATGTACTGCGGGTGCTCCGGAGGACACCCAGAAGCGGGTGGACTCCACCAGCACCACGAGCGCCACGGCCACAGCGAAGGCCGTGAGCGCCAAGGTGAGGTCTGTGTACTGCGTCGCCAGGAGGGTGGCGAGTACCACTGCCACCAGCGTCCGGCCTTCGTGCCCGCCGATCGTCCGCACCAGCCACTGGGGCGGCGCGCCTGTGCCGCCGCGGATGCGGTACACCGTGTCGTAGTGATGGTAGGCGACCGCCGACACCAGTCCGAAAGCGGCGGGCAGCGCTCCGTTCACTTCGGAGCGGGCGGCGAGGATCAGGATCGTGCCGTACTCGGCCGCCCGGAAAACGGGGGGCACGAGCCAGTCGAGGGCGCCCTTGAGGGGACGCGAGACGGCTATGCCGGAGAGCACCGCGTAGAAGAGCGCCGCGACGATGACCTGGCGGCTGCCGAACGGCTGCGTGAGCGCCGTGGCGACCAGGGCGGCGGCGCCGGTGAAGGCGACGACCGGTGCGGTCCAGGCGCCTTTGAGGCGCGGTCCCCGGGCCGCCACTGCCTGCGCGATCGGGCCGCTGTCCGCGAGGTCCGCGAGGGCCTGCGCGGCGCGGTCGGTACGCCGCGCCTTGCGGGTCAGCGAGCGCAGGACGCGGCCCGCCGTGGTGTAGAGGGCGGCGAGCGCGCAGCCGACGAGCAGGGCGTAGAAGACGATCCGGGGGGTGGTGACGGCGGTCAGGACCGCGATCATGGCCCACCGCTCGCCGATCGGCAGGACGATCATCCGGCGTACCCAGACCGTCCAGCCGACGCTGTCGAGCTTGTCGGAGAGCGCGGCGGTGGGGCTCGTATTGGACTCGGCGTCGTGGTTCGCCTCGTTGAAGGAGAAATCCACGACATGGCGGCAGCTCTGGAGCACCATTGCGCCGAGCGCCAGCGCCCATACGTCGTCGCCGCCGCGGGCGGCGCCGAGTGCGAGTCCCGCGTAGTACGCGTACTCCTTGGCGCGGTCGAAGGTCGCGTCGAGCCAGGCGCCCATCGTCGAGTACTGGAGCGAGTAGCGGGCGAGCTGCCCGTCGGTGCAGTCCAGGACGAAGGAGAAGAGCAGCAGCAGACCGGCCGCGATGTAGCCGCCCCGGGTGCCGGTCGCCGCGCAGCCGGCCGCGATCAGCGCGGTGATCAGCGAGGCGGTGGTGACCTGGTTCGGGGTGAAGCCCCGGCGGGCGCACCAGCGCGCGAGGTAGCGCGAGTACGGGCTGATGCAGAAGGTGGTGAAGAAGCCGTCGCGGGACTTCACGGCCGTACGCAGCCGTACGGCCTCCTCGTCGATGGCGGCGACGGCGGCGCGGGCCTGCTCGCGCTCGTCCTCGCCGGTGGCGACGACGGCGACCAGCGAGCCGAGTTCCGGGCGCTGCACGGCGGTGCCGCTCGCGTCGAGCGCGGCGGCGACGGCGTCGGGCCCGGCACCGGCACCGCGCACGGCGTGCGCCAGCGCCGCGCGGGCCTCGGGCTGCGCGGTGAGCGCGCCGGGGGCCGCGGCGGCCATCCAGCGGGGGTCCGTCAGCGCGAGGCGCAGGGAGTGGACGTGGCCGACGAAGCGCGGGTCGACGAGCGCGACCCGCTCACCGGCGGGCGCCCTGTCGAGAAGCTTGGCGATCTGCTCGGCAGCGTCGGCATCGGGCCCGACGTACCGCACGTCGAATCCCAGCGACCGCAGATCGCCCTCGAGCGGCGATCCGGGTACCGGCGGACCGGTGAGGATGGCGGTCGACAGACGAACTCACTCCTTGGAGCTGGGCATGGCTGGCCTTGTACGGCAATGACATGCGGCATTCCGGCCCGGCATGGGCGGGAGGGCATGTCGGCAGAGGCTATCGGATGAACGGAAGCAGGAGTTCACGGCCCGTTTACGCCCCGATAAGACCGGACCGGGACGCGGTCAACCCGCCGCGAGCATCTTGGTCGATCAATGCCCCGGCCCACAAACCGCGACCGCCGTGGGTCCGGACACGCCCTAGGGTGGCGGTTATGACATGGCTGATCACAGGTGGTGCGGGTTACATCGGCGCGCATGTGGCGCGGACCATGGCGGCGGCGGGTGAGCGGGTCGTCGTCCTGGACGACGTCTCGTCCGGGATTCCCGAGCGGCTGCCGGCGGAGGTCGCGCTCGTACGCGGCTCGGTACTGGACCGGGAGCTGCTCGACGTGACGCTCGCCGAACACGGCGTCACGGGTGTGGTGCATCTCGCGGCGAGGAAGCAGGTCGGGGAGTCGGTCGAGAAGCCGCTGCTCTACTACCGGGAGAATGTGTACGGGCTCACAGTGCTGCTGGAGGCCGTCGTGGCGGCCGGGGTGCGGCACTTCCTCTTCTCCTCCTCCGCCGCCGTGTACGGGATTCCCGAGGCGGAGCTGATCTCCGAGGACGCCCCCTGCGCGCCGATCAATCCGTACGGCGAGACCAAGCTGGCCGGCGAGTGGCTGGTGCGGGCGGCGGGCCGGGCGCACGGGTTCTCGACCGCGTGCCTGCGCTACTTCAATGTGGCGGGTGCGGCGAGGCCGGAGCTGGCCGACACCGGAGTGTTCAACATCATCCCGATGTTCTTCGACCGGATCACGCGTGGCGAGGCCCCACGGATCTTCGGGGCGGACTATCCGACGCCCGACGGCACCTGCATCCGTGACTACATACACGTCGCCGATCTCGCCGACGCCCATCTGTCGGTCGCGCGGGCGCTGGCCAAGCGGGACGAGGCGGCGGAGCTCACGTTCAATATCGGCCGCGGCGAGGGCGTCTCGGTGCGCGAGCTCGCCGATCTGGTGGCCGAGGTCACCGGTTCCACGCTCGTCCCGGTGGTCGAGCCGCGCCGCCCCGGGGACGCCGCGAAGGCCGTCGCCTCCTCCGATCTGATCGCCAATGAGCTCGGCTGGACGGCCGGGCGCGGGGTGCGCGAGATGGTCGCCTCGGCGTGGGAGGGCTGGCTTCTCCGGCATCCGGAGGCCGCCCGTATCTGATCTTGTCAGCGCTCTGACCTGCGGTCATTTCCGCAGGTCAGAGGACATGACAACGGTGTTCAGTCCCGTGTTGCACATACCCCCCGCCCGTAGTTCACTGGCACCTCGGTCAGACCATCACACAACCGGGGAGGCGTCCTTCATGGGGGCAGGGCACGATCACGGGCATACGCACGGCGGGCCGCCGCCCACCGGCACGGCCGCCGCCGCGTACAAGGGGCGGCTGCGTATCGCGCTCGGCATCACCCTGACCGTCATGACGGTCGAGATCGTCGGCGGACTGCTCGCCAACTCGCTGGCGCTGATCGCGGACGCGGCCCACATGGCGACGGACGCCCTCGGACTCGCGATGGCGCTCCTGGCGATCCACTTCGCCAACCGCCCGGCCACCACGAAGGCCACCTTCGGGTATGCCAGGGCCGAGATCCTCGCCGCGCTCGCCAACTGTCTGCTGCTGCTCGGCGTCGGCGGCTTTCTGCTCTTCGAGGCCGTCGACCGCTTCATCACCCCGGCACAGACCAAGAGCGGTACGGCGATCGTTTTCGCGCTGGTCGGTCTCGTCGCCAACATGATCTCGCTGTCCCTTCTGATGAAGGGTCAGAAGGACAGCGTCAATGTGCGCGGCGCCTTCCTGGAGGTTCTCGCGGACACCCTCGGCTCGGCCGCCGTGCTGATCTCGGCCGGCATCATCATGGCGACCGGCTGGCAGGCCGCCGACCCGATCGCGTCGCTGGTCATCGGCCTCATGATCGTGCCGCGTACGTGGAAGCTGCTGCGGGAGACGCTGAGCGTGCTGCTGGAGATCGCACCCAGGGGCGTGGACATGGCGGACGTACGGGAGCACATACTCGATCTGCCCGGCGTCGACGACGTACACGATCTGCATGCCTGGACGATCACCTCGGGCATGCCGGTCCTGTCCGCGCACGTCGTGGTCAACCAGGACTTCCTCGACTCGGTCGGGCACGAGAAGATGCTGCACGCCCTCCAGGGCTGCCTCGGGGAGCACTTCGACGTCGAGCACTGCACGTTCCAGCTGGAGCCACGCGGACACGCGGAGCACGAAGCGAAGCTCTGCCATTGAGACGTAGGGGAGCCGCTCGAACTGTTAGGATCTTCGAAGAGACATCCGGGTCTCGGGGACACGATGAGGGGAGATGAGGTTGATGACCGTCACGGTCGACGCTGCTGCGAGCAGTGTCCGGTTCATCCTCAACTCCCGGGCTCTCGGCTGACCCCTTCTTCGCGTTTTCGCGCTTGATTCGCGCGCGTCGGCCGGAGCCCTCACACCCAAAGGGTTCTCACGTTGACCGACAACCACGACGTCATGACAGCTTTCATGACCGCTTTCATGACCCTGCACGGCGGACTTCCCCGCCAGGGCCCCGGCTCCGACGCCACCACCCGCCATCTGCTCTCCCTCGCCGGTCCTCTGCCGCCCCGTCCGCGCGTCCTCGACCTGGGCTGCGGCCCCGGCAGGGTCTCGCTGCTGCTGGCTGCCGAGATCGGCGCCGAGGTGACGGCCGTCGATCTGTACGCGCCGTTCCTCGCCGAGCTGCGGAGCGCCGCCGAGGCGCGCGGGCTCAGCGGCTCCATCCGTACCGTCGAGGGTGACATGGGCGAACTCCCCTTCCCCGACGGGTCGTTCGACCTCGTCTGGGCGGAGAGCTCCGCCTACAGCATCGGCTTCGACACCGCGCTGAGCAAGTGGCGGCGCCTCGTCGCACCCGGCGGCGCGCTCGTCGTCACCGAGTGCGAGTGGACGTCCGACCAGCCGTCACTGGCTGCACGCGCGTTCTGGGACCGGAACTATCCGGCGATGCGCGGCCTGTCCGAGAACACGGCCGCGGCCCTCGCGGCGGGCTACGACGTCCTCGGGGTGTACGCACAGCCCGAGAGCGACTGGGACGAGTACTACGTCCCGCTCGGCGCCCGCGCCGACGCGACCGATCCCGCCACGCCCGGAATGGAGCAAGCACTCGCCTTCACCCGCGAGGAGATCTCCATGCGCGCGGAACACGGCACGGAGTACGGCTACACCGGCTATGTACTGCGGCCCGCCGACCGTCTGAGCTGACGGCTCGTCCGCCCTCGCCGCGCCGCACGGCGGGGGCGGACATGCGGTCGGTTCCGCGAAGTACGGACAAGACTCTTTTGTACGGCAGACTTGGACGCCGGGAACCGAAGCAGCGAAGGATGGTTATGCCGAGCACACCAGTCACCGCGGCGAACAGCTCGTCGAACGGCACAGCGGAAGAGATCCTGCTCGAGCTGGTCGACGAGGACGGCAATACCATCGGCACCGCGGAAAAGCTGTCCGCGCATCAGGCTCCCGGCCGCCTGCACCGCGCCTTCTCGGTCTTCCTCTTCGACACGTCCGGACGGCTGCTGATCCAGCGCCGCGCGCTCGGCAAGTACCACTCCCCCGGCGTCTGGTCCAACACCTGCTGCGGGCACCCCTACCCCGGGGAGTCGCCGTTCGCAGCGGCCGCCCGTCGTACGTACGAGGAGCTGGGCATCTCCCCCTCGTTGCTCGCCGAGGCGGGCACCGTCCGCTACAACCACCCGGACCCCGACTCGGGCCTGGTCGAGCAGGAGTACAACCACCTCTTCGTCGGGATGGCGCAGAGCGCCCTGCGGCCCGACTCGGAGGAAGTCGGCGAGACGTCGTTCGTTACGCCGGACGAGCTGGCCGAGCGGCACGCGAAGGCGCCGTTCTCTGCGTGGTTCATGACCGTGCTCGACGCGGCGCGCCCGGCGATCAGAGAGCTGACGGGCCCGGCTGCGGGCTGGTGACGACCGCCCCCGCCAGCGGCAGAGCGACCCAGATGACCTTCCCGCCGCTCGCGGTGTGCTCGATGTCGCACACCCCGCCGGCCTCGGCGGTGATCTCCCGCACGAGCAGCAGGCCGCGCCCGCCGGTCTGCGCGTAGTCCCGCTCCAGAGCCTTGGGCCGGTAGGGGTGGTTGTCCTCCACGGAGACCCTGATCCACTCCGTGCCGATCGCCACCTCGACGGCCAGCTGCGGAGAGAGCAGCGCCGCATGACGTACGGCGTTGGTGACCAGCTCGGAGACGATGAGCAGCAGCCCCTGCACCAGATCGTCGTGGACCGGTACGCCCTGCCGGTTCAGCAGGTCGCGGACTGCGTGCCTGGCTTCCGGTACGGAGGCGTCCGCCGCAGGGGCGGTGAAGCGCCAGACTCCTTCGTACCCTGCCGGTGCGTCTTCTCTCGTCACCACGCATTGAGTGTTGGGAACCAGCCGGTCCGAGCCGGGCTTCTGAACACAAGTCAGCCGCAATCGACAACTTCTGACCGTTGCGCCTATGACAGCGTCAGTTGTGTGACTCTTCCTGCTCCTCCGGCGTCGTTGCCGCGACCAGGTTGTTGACCATCTGGCGACCGCCCGTGCCGATCGCGATCAGGCCGAGCCCGTCGAAGAGCAGCGCGAGGGAGAAGAAGCAGCCCAGTACGTACAGACTGCTGTGCGGCCAGTCGAAGAGCACGAAAAGGCCGAGCAGTACGCCGAAGGCGCCCTGCACCAGCGTCCAGCCGAACTGCGGGCCGCGCACCACCGCACTCCCGACCAGCCGGAAGACGCCGCCGGTCAGGAAGAGCAGGGCGGCGAACATCGTCAGCGCCTCGGCGGTGCCCTCGGGATGGCGGATGACGACGATTCCGGCCGCCAGGTTGAGCGCGGCGACCACCACACCGAGCCAGAAGAAGTTCGAGCCGCGCGACTGGACCGCCTGGAGCAGCCCGACGAGACCCCCGACCAGCAGCAGCCAGCCGAAGAGGATCATCGAGGTGAGGGTGGCGACGCCCGTATGGATGAGGCCGACGACTCCTCCCAGCACGAGGATCGCGCCGAGGAATGTCAGGATCCCGAAACCGCGCTTGAGCTTCCTGCCCTTGGTTGTACTCGCGGGACCGGCCATGACGACTCCTCACTCAGCAGCGTCCGCTTGTCGACCCCTTCTTGATCATAGGTTCGTACGGTCCGGATAGCATCCGGCGCATGGAGCCGCAGCTTGAGCACACCGTCGCGGACGGGGTCGCCACCGTCGTCATCAACAACCCCGCCAAGCGCAATGCCATGACCGCCGGGATGTGGGCCGCGCTGCCGGGGCTGCTGGAGGGGCTGGCCGGGGACCGGAACGTACGGGCGCTGGTGCTGACCGGGGCGGGCGACACGTTCTGCGCGGGGGCGGACATCTCGTCGCTGCGCGAGGGCGACGCTCCGCAGGGGCTGGCCGTGCTGGCCGAGGAGGCGCTGGCCGCGTTCCCGAAGCCGACGCTGGCGGCGGTCAGGGGTTACTGCGTCGGCGGCGGCAGCCAGCTGGCCGCCGCCTGTGACCTGCGGTTCGCGGAGGAGGGAGCGTCCTTCGGGGTCACGCCCGCGAAGCTCGGGATCGTCTATTCCGCGTCGTCGACCCGGCGGCTCGTCGCACTGGTCGGCCCTTCCGCCGCGAAGTATCTGCTGTTCTCCGGCGAGTTGATCGGTACGCAGCGGGCGCTGCGGACCGGGCTGGTGGACGAGGTGCTGCCGGCGGGCGGACTGGCCGGGCGGGTGGCCGAGTTCACGCAGGTGCTCGTGTCACGCTCGCAGCTGACCCAGGCCGCGGTGAAGGAGTTCGCCGATGGCCGCATCGACCGGGACGCGTACTGGGCGGAGCAGGCGCGCGGGAGCGGCGACACCGCCGAGGGTGTCGCCGCGTTCCTGGAGCGCCGTACGCCCAACTTCACGTACGAGGGCTGACGCGGGCGCCGTTCAGTCCTGGACCGCCAGAACCTTGTCCGCCTCACCGCGCCAGTGCGCGACGATCTCGGCCGGGGCCTTGGCCGGTGAGCCGGCGTCGTAGGGCGGCTGGGGGTCGTACTCCGTGAGCAGCTGCACGGTCTGGGCGAGCGCGTCTCCGCCGATCCGTCCGAGCAGGTGGAGCGCCATGTCGATGCCGGACGAGACACCGGCAGCAGTGACGTACTTACCGTCGAAGACCACGCGCTCGCCGGTCGGTTCGGCTCCCAGCGGCTTCAGCTCGTCGAGCGAGAGCCAGTGCGCGGTGGCGCGGCGGCCGGTGAGAAGTCCGGCGCCCGCCAGTACCAGGGAGCCGGTGCAGACCGATGTGGTCCAGGTGCTGGTGGCGTCGGCCGTACGGAGCCAGTCGAGGATCATCTCGTCGTGCATGGCCTGCCGGGAGCCCGGGCCGCCGGGCACCAGAATGATGTCGGGGCGTGTCACCTCGGCGAGCGACCGGTCGGCGACGAGGGCGAGGCTGCGCTGATCGTTACGGACCTGACCGGCCTCCTTCGCGACGAACACCGTCTCGGCGCCGGGCAGCCGGGCGAGCAGCTCGTAGGGCCCGACGGCGTCGAGCGTGGTGAAGTTGTCGTAGAGCAGAACGGCGATCTGCATCGGTGATCCTCTCAATGGGCGGGTTACGGTCGCGCGGGCCGCGCGGGGGCGTGGAAGCGGCGGCGGTACTCCATCGGCGGCGTACCGAGGGCTTTGACGAAGGCGCGGCGCATCGCCTCCGGGGTGCCGTAGCCGCAGGTCCGGGAGATCTCCTCGATGCCGTCCGTGGAGTCCTCCAGGAGCCGGCGCGCGTGTTCCAGGCGTACGCGATCGACGTACCTGCCGGGTGTCGTGCCGGTCTCGGACTGGAAGGCGCGGGCGAAGTGGCGGGGCGAGAGGCGGGCGCGTTCGGCCAGCGACTCGACCGACAGGTCGTCCCCGGGATGCTCGGTGATCCACTGCTGGACCTCGCGGAGGGGCTCGCGCTGCGCGGTCTGGGCGGCGAGCTGGGCGCTGAACTGGGCCTGGTTTCCCGGGCGCCGCAGGAAGACGACGAGATGGCGGGCGACGGTGAGCGCGATGTCCCTGCCCAGGTCCTCTTCGACGAGGGCGAGTGCCAGGTCGATGCCCGAGGTGACGCCGGCCGAGGTCGCCACGTTCCCGTCTCGTACGAAGATGGGGTCCGGGTCGACGTCGACCGCCGGGTAGGTACGGGCCAGATGGTCGCTCACCACCCAGTGCGTGGTGGCCCTGCGGCCGTCGAGGAGTCCCGCCGCCGCGAGCAGGAGCGCTCCCGTACAGACGGAGACCAGGCGCTCGGCGCGCGGGGCGTTCTCGCGCAGCCAGTCGATCAGGAGCGGGTCGGGGGCACGGGTGCCCTGGCCGCCGGGCACGAGGAGGGTGTGGGGCGCCGGCTCGTCGGCGAGGGCGGCATCGGGCACGAGCGTGAGCCCGCTGGATGTGCGGACGGGAGCGCCGTGGAGGGAGGCGGTACGGATGTGGTACGCGCCTTCCGTGCTGCCGCCGCCGAGCTGTGCGGCCGCGCTCGCGCCCGCGAAGACCTCCACGGGGCCGGTCACATCAAGGCTCTGGACGTCGTCGAACAGTACGACGAGAACGGATCGTACGGATCGCTGCGTCATGCGCCCATCCTTCGGGGCGCCATGGTTGTCCGCAACGACGAGTACCCCACCTTTTCTGCCATGAGGGCCCGGGCGCTTCCGAACGTACTGACCAGTCGGTAGCGTACGGACATGACTTCTCTGCCCGCGCGCGCCGGCCGCCGCTGCCACAACGTCCTCAATCCGCTGCACGCGAGCGTGTACTTCTCCCCGGACTTCACGAAGGAGCTGGCGGGGGTGGGCATCGCGGACAGCAACGCCGCCTACTTCGCCGGCCGGGGCGCCGCCATGGGGGCGGTCGGGGCCGGGGTGATCACCGCCGCGTTCTACAACTTCAACCACGACCTCGTCGCCCGCCACGTCCCCCAGGTGTGGCGTACGGCGTCACCCGAAGTCGTACTCGAAGCGCGGCTGCGAGCCGTCGACACCACCCTGCGGCGACTGCTCGGCGAGGATGCCATCGCCTCCGACGAGATGGCGGAGGCCGCCGGGCTCGCACTGCGCGCCGCCGACGCGTGCACCCGCCACGCCCGCCCGCTGTACGCCGCCCACGCCGACCTGCCCGTGCCCGAGCGGCCCCACCTCGCTTACTGGCACGCCGCGACACTGCTGCGCGAGCACCGCGGCGACGGCCACCTGGCCGCGCTGCTCGCCGCCGGTCTGGACCCGCTGGAAGCGCTGGTCAGCCACACGGCGACGGGCAAGGGGATGTCCCCGCGCTGGACGCTGGCGACGCGCGGCTGGAGCCGTACGGACTGGGAGGCGGCCTCCGGGAGGCTGCGGGAGCGCGGGCTGCTGGACACCGAGGGCGAGTTGACCGAGGCGGGCATCGCGCTGCGCGCCGATCTGGAGGACGTTACGGACCGGCTCGACGCGGCGCCGTACGAGCACCTGGGCGCCGAGTGCACCGAGCGGCTCACCGAGCTCGGCCGGGGCTTCCTCGGCGCGGCGCTGGGGGCCGGCGCGTTCCCCGCCGATCTCACCGGTAAGTGATCCGTTTACGCGGCGCCCTGATGGACACCCGTCCTGTGTCGGACACCGAGACACCAGGAGGCAACGTGTTCCGTGCGATCGCAGATGGACTACGCATGGTCGGCTCGGCCCTCGCGACAGTGGTGACTCTGCCCTTCAGGCTGGTCGCCCGGCTCTTCGGAGGCGCGTCGAGCACCGCGTCGCGCGGTGGCGGGCGAACCCGTAGGGCCTGACGGCCACCGGCCGACCGGTCAGGGGCGCGCGCGACAGGAGACCCGACAACCCTGCACAATGCAGGCTCAAGCACAGCCCGCAGGAGAAGGCGAGTCGGGAACATCGTGACGACGTCCATCGAAGGCAGGATCGCCGAGGAACTCGGCGTAAAGGAGCGGCAGGTCCGGGCCGCCGTCGAATTGCTCGACGGCGGCTCGACCGTGCCGTTCATCGCTCGCTACCGCAAGGAAGCGACCGAGATGCTCGACGACGCGCAGCTGCGCACGCTCGAGGAGCGGCTGCGGTATCTGCGCGAGCTGGAGGAACGGCGGACCGCGATCCTGGAGTCCGTACGCGAGCAGGGCAAGCTGGACGACGCCCTTGAGGCGCGGATCCGGGCCGCCGACACCAAGGCCCGGCTGGAAGACATCTACCTGCCGTTCAAGCCCAAGCGCCGCACGAAGGCACAGATCGCGCGCGAGGCGGGGCTCGAACCGCTGGCCCAGGGGCTGCTGGCCGACCCTTCGGTGGATCCGCTCGCGGCCGCCGCCGCGTTCGTGGACACGGAGAAGGGGGTGGCCGATGCGCAGGCCGCCCTGGACGGCGCGCGGTCGATTTTGACGGAGAGCTTCTCGGAGGACGCCGATCTGATCGGTGAGCTGCGTGAGCGCATGTGGTCGCGCGGGCGGCTGGTCGCGAAGGTACGGGAGGGGAAGGAGGAAGCCGGCGCGAAGTTCGCCGACTACTTCGATTTCGCCGAGCCCTTCACCGCGCTGCCGTCGCACCGGGTGCTCGCCATGCTGCGGGGCGAGAAGGAAGACGTACTGGATCTGGTTCTGGAGCCCGAGGAGGCTTCGGAGGCGGCTGGGCCCTCGACGTACGAGAGCATGGTCGCCCGGCGGTCCGGGATTTCCAACCAGGGGCGCCCCGGCGACAAATGGCTCGGCGACACCGTGCGCTGGGCGTGGCGGACCCGGATTCTGGTGCACCTCGGGATCGATCTGCGGCTGCGGCTGCGTACCGCCGCGGAGGACGAAGCGGTACGGGTCTTCGCGGCGAACCTGCGGGACCTGCTGCTGGCGGCGCCGGCGGGGACGCGGGCGACTCTTGGGCTCGACCCCGGGTTCCGTACGGGTGTGAAGGTCGCTGTGGTGGATGCGACGGGCAAGGTCGTCGCGACCGATGTGATCTACCCGCACGTTCCCCGGAACAAGTGGGACGAGTCGCTGGCGACGCTGGCACGGCTCGCCAAGGAGCACGACGTCGAGCTCGTCGCTATCGGTAACGGCACTGCCTCCCGCGAGACCGACAAGCTCGCCGGTGAGCTGTGCGACAAGCACCCCGAGCTGAAGCTGACGAAGGTGATGGTCTCGGAGGCGGGTGCGTCCGTGTACTCGGCGTCCGCTTTCGCTTCGCAGGAGCTTCCGGACATGGATGTGTCGCTGCGCGGCGCCGTGTCCATCGCGCGACGGCTGCAGGATCCGCTGGCCGAGCTGGTGAAGATCGACCCGAAGTCGATCGGCGTCGGGCAGTACCAGCACGATCTGGCCGAAGTGAAGCTCTCGAGGTCGCTGGACGCGGTTGTTGAGGACTGTGTCAATGGTGTGGGTGTCGACGTCAACACCGCTTCCGCGCCGCTGCTTTCGCGGGTCTCGGGCATCAGTTCCGGGCTTGCCGAGAACATCGTGGCGCACCGGGACGCGAATGGCCCGTTCCGGTCCCGGAAGGGGCTGAAGGATGTGGCGCGGCTCGGCCCGAAGGCGTACGAGCAGTGTGCGGGCTTCCTGCGCATCCAGGGCGGCGACGATCCGCTGGACGCGTCCAGCGTGCACCCCGAGGCGTACCCGGTGGTACGGGCGATGGTGAAGACGGCGGGGAGCGGAGTCGGCACGCTTATCGGGAACACGGCTGTGCTGCGGTCGCTGCGGGCGGGTGACTTTGTGAACGACACGTTCGGGTTGCCGACCGTGTCGGACATTCTGAAGGAGCTGGAGAAGCCGGGGCGCGATCCGCGGCCCGCCTTCAAGACGGCGACCTTCAAGGAGGGCGTCGAGAAGATCGGCGACCTGGCGGCCGGGATGGTCCTGGAGGGCGTGGTGACGAATGTCGCCGCGTTCGGGGCGTTTGTGGATGTGGGCGTTCATCAGGACGGGCTTGTTCACGTGTCGGCGCTGTCGAAGACCTTCGTCAAGGACCCGCGGGACGTGGTGAAGCCGGGTGACGTGGTGAAGGTCAAGGTCATGGACGTCGACATTCCGCGCAAGCGGATCTCGTTGACGCTGCGGCTGGACGACGACGTGGCGGCGGCTGGTGCGGCTGCTGGTGGTGAGGGGAAGCGGGAGCGGGGCGGCGGCTCGGGTGGTCGTCCCCCGGCTCAGCGGCAGGGTGGGCGCGAGCGTCGCGGGGGCGCGGGCGGTGGTGTCGGCGCTGCTGGTGAGCGGCGTGGTGGTGGCGGTGCTTCGCGGCAGGCGGCTGCGCCGGCCAACAGCGCGATGGCAGATGCGCTGCGGCGTGCGGGGCTGACGGACCCGAAGCGGGGCTGACGCAAACCGGGGCTCCGCCCCGGACCCCTGTCCTCAAACGCCGGACAGGCTGGAATCGCCCAGCAGCGAATCCGGGCCCGTCCGGCGATTGAGGCACGCCCGAAGGGCGGCTCGCGTCAGAGTTCGGTGACCTTGCCGTCCGTGACCTCGACGCGGCGGGTCGTACGGACCGCGTCCAGCATCCGGCGGTCGTGGGTGACCAGCAGCAGCGTGCCCTCGTACGTGTCGAGTGCGGACTCCAGCTGCTCGATCGCGGTCAGGTCGAGGTGGTTCGTCGGCTCGTCGAGGACGAGAAGGTTCACGCCCCTGCCCTGGAGCAGCGCGAGGGCGGCTCGGGTCCGCTCCCCCGGCGAGAGAGTGGTGGCGGGACGCAGGACGTGCGCGGCGCGCAAACCGAATTTGGCCAGGAGGGTGCGTACCTCCGCCGGCTCCGTGTCGGGGACGGCCGCGCAGAAGGCTTCGAGGAGCGACTCGGAGCCGTAGAAGAGGCCGCGGGCCTGGTCCACCTCGCCGACGACGACGCCGGGGCCGAGTGCGGCGTGGCCCTCGTCCAGTGGGAGGCGGCCGAGGAGGGCTGCGAGCAGCGTGGACTTGCCCGCGCCGTTGGCCCCGGTGATCGCGACGCGGTCGGCCCAGTCGATCTGGAGCGACGCCGGGCCGAAGGAGAAGTCGCCGCGCCGGACTGTCGCGTCGCGCAGCGTGGCGACGACCGCGCCGGAGCGCGGGGCCGCCGCGATCTCCATGCGCAGCTCCCACTCCTTGCGGGGCTCGTCGACCACGTCGAGGCGCTCGATCATGCGCTGCGTCTGGCGTGCCTTGGCGGCCTGCTTCTCGCTCGCCTCGCTGCGGAGGTTCTTGCCGATCTTGTCGCTGTCGGTGGCCTTGCGGCGGGCGTTCTTGACGCCCTTGTCCATCCAGCCGCGCTGCATCTGGGCGCGGCCTTCGAGTGCGGCCTTCTTGTCGGCGTACTCGTCGAAGTCCTCGCGGGCGTGGCGGCGAGCGGTCTCGCGCTCCTCCAGGTACGCCGCGTAGCCGCCACCGTAGAGCTTGATCTGCTGCTGGGCGAGATCCAGCTCCAGGACCTTGGTGACGGTGCGGGTGAGGAACTCGCGGTCGTGGCTGATGACGACTGTGCCCGCGCGCAGGCCCGAGACGAAGCCTTCGAGGCGCTCCAGGCCGTCGAGGTCCAGGTCGTTCGTGGGCTCGTCCAGCAGGAAGACGTCGTACCGGGAGAGGAGGAGCGAGGCGAGACCCGCTCGGGCCGCCTGGCCGCCGGAGAGAGCCGTCATGGGTTGGTCGAGGCCGACCGTCAGGCCGAGGGTTGCGGCCACCTCCTCGGCGCGCTCGTCCAGGTCCGCGCCGCCCAGGTCGAGCCAGCGGTCGAGGCTGTCGGAGTACGAGTCGTCCGCGCCCGGGGTCTCGTCGACGAGCGCCTGGGTGGCCTCGTCGAGGGCGGTCTGGGCGGCGGCCACGCCGGTACGCCGGGCCAGGAAGGCCCGTACCGTCTCGCCTTCGCGGCGCTCCGGCTCCTGCGGGAGGTGCCCGACGGTGGCGGTGGGCGGCGAGAGCCGCAGCTCGCCCTCCTCGGGGGTGTCGAGTCCGGCGAGCAGGCGAAGGAGTGTGGACTTGCCCGCGCCGTTCACGCCGACGAGGCCGATCACGTCGCCGGGGGCGACTACGAGGTCCAGCCCGGAGAAGAGGGAGCGGTCGCCGTGGCCCGCTGCGAGATCTTTGGCGACGAGAGTTGCAGTCATCAGGCCACGGATTCTACCGAGCGCGCCGGAGTGGGTGTCGGGGGTGTGGGGTGCTGGGTGCGTCTGTCAGCGGATCATTGGGGCCACCAGCACCGCTCCCATCGTGCGGGCGACGATGAACGACTGGCCCTTCGTCGCCCGCGCGTCCAGCGGGATCCGGTGCTTGCCCGGTTCCAGCATGCTGTCGAAGACCTCATGGGTGTGCGTCCGCAAGAGCCGGTCGAGGCGGTACGCGATCAGCTGTACCCGGCAGGTGGACGTCACCTCGACCCCCGCCTCGCCCTCCACCGCCACCAGCCGCGTCAGGCGGCGCTGCTCCGGTGGGCTGCGGTCCAGGGCGGCCTCTATCTGGGCAACCAGGAGCGGGATGATCGGGGCCAGGCCGTCCACGTAGGTCACATCTGCGCCCGCGCGCTCGAATGCCGCCCGGACGGACGCTCGTCTGCGCTCGTCGACCGCTCTGCCGAACGCCACCGCCCCGTAAGCCCTCAGCTCTTCGGGTGGGACATCGGCCGCGTCGGTGGTGATGTCCGCGCCGATGTTGATCGTGCGCAGGGCGGCCGCCAGCTTCGCCAGTACGTCGACTCGTGCGCCGATGAGAAGGACTCGGCGGCGGGGCGGTGGCTCCTCGTCGCCGGCCGCGAGGAGGTGTTCCAGGGCTGTGCGGTACTCCTGGCCGCGGAAGCGGAAGGGGCCTATCCCGTGGTAGCCGTTCAGGTCCAGGTCGGCGGTCTCGCTCGTCTGCCAGGCGAAGTCCCGCCAGACGAAGTCCTCCCCTGCCCGCTCGATCACGGCGGTGACCGCGCCGCAGTCCAGGCTTTCGCACTCGGGGCAGCCGTAGATTACGTACCGGCCGTCGGGGAGGGGCGCATCTTCCTCCAGGAGCAGGGTGCGTACTTGGGCGGTGAAAATGGCGGGTGGTACGTCGGCGGCCAGTGGGGACACCGCGTCGAGGTCGGAGAGCTGGTGGAGCAGCGGGTGGCCGTCGATGATGAAGTCCATGAAATCGCGGTGCACTTGATAGTCCCCGTTGACGAGAACACCACCGGCCCGCATTGCCGGAGCCAGCCCGAAAGTCGCGTAGTCGGCAGACATGTCCTGAGTATCCCCAGCCACGACGAGATGTGAGCACGGCAGCGCGGATTGGCGTTAACGTCCGGTCATGAGCGGTGAAGTGGTTGTCGTGGGCGGCGGGGTGGCGGGGCTGGCTACGGGTGTTGTCCTCGCGGAGAGTGGCTGGTCGGTGCGGGTGTGGACCAGGGAGCCCGCGGAACGGACTTGCTCGGCGGTGGCGGGCGCGCTGTGGTGGCCTTATCGCATCGAGCCCGCAGAACTGGTGGGCGACTGGTCGGTGGAGTCGCTGCGGGTTTACGAGCGGTTGGCCCGTACGCCGGACGATACGGGCGTACGGCTGGTGGGTGGTGTCATGGCGGGCACCACGGTTGCCGGGCTCGGGCCGTGGGGGGCGGGAGTGGCGGGACTGCGGGACGGGGCGGGTG
>NZ_JAGGOK010000085.1 GCF_018614615.1 Streptomyces sp. ISL-100
ATGGGCGGCGGGGCGTCAGACCGAGCGTCATACGCGCTGGTCAGAGCCAGGATGGGGCGGCACCTTCATGGCCATGCGCTCAGGCGCTACGCCGTCGGGGTAGTGCCCGGATTCCCACGCCCACCGGTAGCCGTGGGCGAGGAATGCGACTGCGAGCCGGACGGCGTCCGACGTCGTGCATCCGGTGCGCAGGAGGACCGCGAGGTCGTCAGACAGGTCAGCGTCTACGCGGACTGTCAGGCGGGCGCCGGCAGCCGGGGCGCTCACTGGACGCCCCATGCGCGGTAGCCGGTGGCAGGCGTCGCCGCGAGCTGCTCGCGCAGATACGCCGTCGTCCACTGGACGCCGAGGGGCGGCTCGTCCTCGACGACGCTGCGGAGCGCGATCCTGGCATGCATCACACGATTGGCGAGTACCTCGCCGTACTGCTCGGCGTCGCCGACATGGCGGGGTTAGGTATGTCGATCGCTTCAAGAACGACCGCGAGTAGGTCGCGGATGGGGTCGGTCACTGGTTCGGACTCCTTGATCAGAAGGGGTTCAGATCGAGGCGCCGTCCGGTGGTAGGACACCGGGCGGCGCCGTTCGTCGTGTCGTGGCGCGGTGGTCACGTGGTCACGGCTGTGGTCACGGACGCGCCGTAGAGGGCTGACACGGGGCGGTACGGGGTGGTGGTGCTCTAACGCGCTGACCTGCGGGGGAGCCGGGGATCGTCATCGGGCACCATCCGGCGGCACGTCCGAATTCGAACTTTTAATCCGTTGGTTGTGGGTTCGAGTCCCACACGGCCTACCAGCTCAGCCCCAGGTCAAAGTGCATCTGATCTGGGGCTGAGCTCGTTTCGTGAGCCGATGAAGCCCCGGCCGACCGCCTCGGGAGAAGCGGACTGGCGGGGCCGCTGTGAATGTCAGCTCTTCGGCGGGACTACGAATGCGCGCGTCGGCTTGGGCTCTGGGGCGCGCGATTCCGGCTGTTGCGCGCGCTTCCACGCTGCGGCCAGCCACGTGTACTTCGGATCGGTCCACTCCTGGGGCATGGTGGGTCTCCCTTCCGGTCGCAGCGTAGGGGCACTCAGGGCTTCTTGGTGATGACGATGGTGCCGCCGTCGTCATCACGCTGGCACTCGGCCGCTACCGGGATGCTGGTGTCGGTGGGGGCGACCCACATGGCGGGCTCGGGGGTATATCCGGCGGCCTTGATCGCTTCCTGGCTGCGGGTGAGGGCGTCCGGGTCGCGGCGGCCGGGGTTGGGGGCCTCGGGCACGTGGTGGACGAACATGCCGAGCCGAGCAGCCAGGCTCGCCTTGACGCGCGTGTGCAGGATCAGCGCGTGCCATCCCTCGTCCACCACGCGGGACGGAGCCAGGCCGGCGCCGGGGTGCGCTGCGCAGGCCGCCTCGAATTTGATGGCCTCCAGCGTGATCAGCTCCGCGACGTCGAGCTCCATGCCAGGGTTGTTCTGCTGGACGGTCGCGGTGACCGCGACGAGGTCTTCGGGGCTGATCAGGTCGCGGACGTCCCGCGTCACGGGCGGCGGCTCGGTGGTGATACTCATGGTGGTGTTCTCCCGCCTTCTGGATGGGATGGACGTCCGCCTCGGCCGGGGTTTCCTGGCCGGATGCATCGGCCGAGGCGGGGATCAGTGGGGGTGCTGGTCAAGCACGTGCTGCGGAGCACGCGGCGGCACGGCTCGGCGGCCGGACTCAGGGCCGGGGGCGATGTCCTCGGGCGTAATCGGCGGGCCGTGCCACATGAGGGTGACACCGTGCTCGTCGCAGTAGGCGCCCTTGTCGTTCTCGACCGGGAAGTCGTGTTCGCCTTTGCTGCACGCGGTCATCGCCGCGCCTCCCGTTCTGCCTGCCGCAGCCGCGCGCCGACCGGGCAGCGCAAGGCGGGGCACTTGGGGCAGGTCTCGGCGTGGTCGAGGACGGCCTTGTACGCCGCCAGTTCGGCGGGTGTAGTCGCGTCTTTCGTTCGGCCGGCGAGTTGTGTCACTGCTCTGCCTCTCTGTCGAGCTCGGCCCACACGACATCGCCGTCCGCAGTGCGGTTGTGCCCGAATCGGGCTGCTCTCGCCAGGGCGGCGAGGACGGCCGTGCGGGTGACCAGTGAGGGATGCTCGGGGAGGTCCGTTTCGACGCGGATGCGGTCGGGCGTCTCATCGAGGCGGGGCTCGCCGCCGGTTGCCGCGGTGAGCATTGCGGCGATGGCGGCTGCCTGTGTCTCAGCGGAACGCACGGGTCACCCTTCACGAGCATCTGATCACTCCTTGTGATGCTGAGTATTCAGCTTCGACCTGATGGGTTAGCTTTGTCAATGTCGACGCACAACCTCGGAGTCGCTCAAATGCCCCGTGACACGCCGTACTTGCAGGTCGCTGACGCGCTGCGTGCCCGCATCATGGCGGGCGAGTGGGCCGTGGGCGACAAGTTGCCGTCCCGGGCCCGCTTCGCCGAGGAGTACGGGGTCGGGCAGAGCGTTGCCCAGCGCGCGATGGAGCGGCTCATCATCGAGGGCCTCCTCGAAGGCCGCTCCGGATCCGGTACCTACGTCCGTCGGCCGCGCGAGCGCCTGCGCATGGTCCGCTCCCGCCACCGCGAGCGCCGAGGCGGCAGCCCGTTTCGTGCGGACATGAAGGAGCAGGGCCGGGCCGGTACTTGGGAGTCGCGCAGCGAGGCCCGCGCACCCGCCCCGGACCACATCGCGGAGCGCCTGGCCATCGACCCCGGTGACCTGTGCGTCCGCACGCACTACGAGTTCCTCGCCGACGGCCTGCCGGTCCAGCTCTCCGAGTCGTGGGAGCCCATGGCCATCACCGACGGCACACCCGTCGTGCTCCCCGAGATGGGCCCGCGCGCAGGCGCTGGTGTTGTCGAGCGGATGCGGTCGATCGGTGTCGACATCGACACCGCTGTGGAGATCCCGCGCCCCGCCCGCGCCAGCCAGGAGCAGGCGAACCTCCTGGGCATCAGCGTCGGCGATCTGATCACGGAGATCGAGCGGACGTACTACGACGTCGACGGGCGGCCTGTAGAGACGGCGGACATCGTCGTCGCGGATGTCCGCTGGGAGATCGCTTATGAGATCGGCATCCAGCGCGACTGAGTCCTGACTTACGTACGCGCTCGTGGGCGGTCCGTTACTGAAGGGATGCGCTTGGCGTGCGGGTGGGGCCGGTGCGTGGCAAGACTGGGGGCATGACTGAAAAGGCGCTTCTTGAGGGCGGGCCGGACGATCTGACTGAGCGGATCGTGCCGATCACGCCTCCCGGACAAGAGCTGAAGATTCCGCACCGTGGCGGGTATGAACACTTCAAGATCACGTCGAGGCATCAGGACACCGATCAGGGGCGGCTGACCGTCTTCGAGTGGTGGGAACGGACCGAGATCGCCGAGTGATCCGGCAAGTGGTCAGGGGCTGTCCCCCGATGGCGTACAGTTGGGTTTAACGACGCGGGGTGGAGCAGCTCGGTAGCTCGCTGGGCTCATAACCCAGAGGTCGCAGGTTCAAATCCTGTCCCCGCTACTGAAGAAGAAAACGAAGGCCCGGATCTCGGAAGAGATCCGGGCCTTCGTCGTATGTCCGGGTGCGGGTGAGACCGTCGTCACCCGGTTGGCCGACCCCGGATGGCCGTGCGGCGCGGCTACGGCCAGCCTGGGTGGGGCGCGGTACCGTCCGCAGCCGGGTGCGCGGCGAGCAGGAGACCACAGGTGGGGAAGCAAGGCGGCGCGGGCAAGGTTTCGCGGTTCGTCCGGGCGCTGCCGGCGCTGCTGATCGTCGGCGCGTGCGTATTCGACGTCACCACGCCGCCGAACTTCACCGCGTCGCCGCTCTTCGCCGCCGCCCCGCTGATCGCCGCGCCGCTCTTCTCGTTCCTCAACACACTGGTGACCGGCGGTGTCGCGACCGCCGCCCTCGTCGGGCTGCACCTCTACAACGGCACCTCGACGCACGTCGAGTCCGTGACCGAGCTGATCACCGTCGCCGTGCTCGCGCTCGTCATCAACCGCGTCGTACGCCGCAGCGGCCGGCAGCTCGCCTCCGCCCGCACCATCGCCGAGGCGGCCCAGCGCGCCGTGCTCCCCGCCCCCGCCGACCGGATCGCCGGGATGCACATCGCCGCGCGGTACGAGGCCGCGCAGGCGGACGCCTTGATCGGCGGGGACCTCTTCGCCGTACAGGACACGCCGTGTGGGGTACGGCTCGTGGTCGGCGACGTACGCGGCAAGGGGCTCGGCGCGGTGGAGGCGGTGGCGGTCGTCATCGGGGCGTTCCGGGAGGCCGCCGAGCAGGAGCGGTCGCTCGAAGGCGTCGCGCAGCGGCTGGAGCGGGCACTCACGCGGGAGGGCGCCCGGCGCGACGGGCTCGACGCCTTCGAGGGGTTCACGACCGCCGTACTCGCCGAGATCCCGCGTGGGGAGGCGATGGTGCGGCTGGTCAATCGCGGGCACCCCGAGCCGCTGCTGCTGTACGCCGACGGGGATGTCGCGGGGATCGTGCCGGCCGTGGCCGCGCTGCCGCTGGGGATGGGCGAGCTGGGCGCCTGGCCGGACCGGGCGCAGGAGTACGCGTTCCCGCCGGGCGCCACGCTGCTGCTCTACACGGACGGCCTGTCCGAGGCGCGGAATCGCGCCGGTGCCTTCTACGATCCCGCCGCGCGGCTGCGCGGGCGGATCTTCCCGGGGCCCGAGGAACTGCTGGACGCGCTCACCGACGACGTACGGCTGCACACGGCCGGAGCCGCCACGGACGACATGGCCCTGCTCGCGGTCGGGCGGCCCGCCGAGGGGCAGCAGGACCGCCGCAGGACCGTGAGTCTGGTCAGGCGGGCCCACGCCCACCTGCCGGACGGTCGAACCAGTGCAGGCTCTGGCCGTGCGGGGCCGTGAAGGCGACCGCGCGCTCGTCGATCGCGAGGGTGAGCAGGTGCTCGTCGTCGGGGGCGGGGGCGTCGAGCCAGGGGAGCACGGTGTGGTGCTCGTTGGAGATCCAGTGGCCCGGCAGTGCGCGCACGAGCGCGGCGAACTCCTCGCGGCGGGCGAGCGGCAGGTACATCAGTACGGCGGTGTGGAAGACGACCAGGGTCGCGTCCGCCGGGGCCTCGGCGGCCAGCGCCGGGAGTTCGTCGACGAGGTCGCCGCGGACGATGCGCGGGCGGGGCGCTGTACGTACGGCCTCGATGGCGGCGAGCTGCTGACGCGGGCGGTCCACCTGGCTGGGCCAGATCAGTGACTGGAGCCAGCGGACGTCGTCCTCGTCGGTGGTGTCGAGGGGGTTGAGGTCGATGCCTGCCCGCCAGGCGATGTCGGGGAGCGCGGTGGGCAGGGGCGCGGGGCCTTCCGTACGGCAGTCGAAGGTGACGGGGGAGGTGCCCAGGGTGGCGCCGCCGTTGTAGCGGTAGGCGTAGCGGTCGGGGTGGAGGCACAGGCCGGCGGAGGCGCCGACCTCGATGAGGGCGAGCGGCTGGGGGAGCCCGGCCAGGAGGGGCAGCAGGGGGGCGCAGCGGGCGGGCTCGTTGGTCTGGGTGAAGCGGGCCAGTATGACTTCGCGTACGTCGTCCCAGTGGGCCAGGGTCCAGGCGCGGAAGGGCGCCCACCGGTCGTACGGGCCGCCGAGGAAACGGACGGCGGCGAGGAGGAGGTTGGGCTGCTGCTTGTTGCCGGGCGGCAGGGCGGCGATGAGGGCGCAGAGGTCCTGGTCCTCGCTGATGCGGGCGGTGAGTTCGGCGTAAACGGGAGAAGTGCCGCGCGCCTGCTGCTCGGAGAACTCGCGGTAGCGCTCGGCGACCGACTGCGTGCTGTTGACAACCATGGTGCCGAAGCTAGCGTCACAGCCGGCGCCGCGACCGTGCGTAATCGCGGTATGCCCCTCCGCATAACAATTGACGAACCGTCATGGTGAGGATGTTTCCTGAGGTGCGGTCAACTCGTCCGACTGTGGGCGTTTGTGTCCTGGTTGGTTCAGTCCAATGCCCTTAACGATCAACTGGAACAGCTTGGAAAGCGTGCCCGGTGTCTATTAACGTTCGATAACGCAGCGCGGTCGTCCCAGTCGTCGCAAGAGACGGCACCGTGCGCACGCGCCGAATTCCGCAAGGAAACCGGGGAACCACGTTCCTTGGGGTGAATCGGGCCATTTCGTACCAACGGAGCGGCCCGTAGGAGACCTTCCTGCTCCGAACCCGTCAGCTAACCCGGTAGGCGAGAAGGAAGGAAAGGAGCACGCCTCCGTGGCGTCCAACAGGCCTGCCCCCCAAGCGACCCTGCCCTCTTACGGGGTACCCAATGACACTGAGAATCACGTCGGCGGGGAGGGAACCTGGGAAGAGTGGAATCCCACCGAGGAATCCGTCCGGCCCGTACGCGGCCGCCACCGCGTCGCCAAACAGCGCGGCGGACTCGGTCGCAGCTCCACGGTTCTCGGCGTCGGCGTCATAGCCGCGGTCGGCGCGGGCGGCATCGCCACCGCGCAGGACAAGCCGGCCATCTCGATCTCCCTTCCCGACCTTCCCGACTCGTTCACGGACTCGCTGCCCGACGCCAAATCCCTTCCCGGCGTCGGGTCTTTCATGTCCGACGACTCCGGATCCGGTTCGGGGGCGGGCACACCGGGCGAAGCGGTCGTGGCCGCCGCCCCCCTCACCACCGCGGGCGTCACCACCGCCGACGCGCAGCAGGGCACCACTGACGCGGGCGAGGCCCTGCGCGCCCGCATCCTCCAGCAGGCCGAGCAGCAGCAGGCCGCCGCTGACGCCGAGGTGAAGCTGGCCGCCGAGAAGGAGGCCGCCGAGAAGGCCGCGGCCGAGGCGGAGAAGCAGCAGAGCGCGGCGGAGGCCAAGGCCGCGGAGGAGAAGCGCGAGGCCGAGGAGAAGAAGCGGCAGGCGGAGGAAGAGGCCGCGCGCAAGGCGGAGGAGGAGCGGCTCGCCAAGCTGGCCGCCAGCTACTCGCTGCCCACCTCGTCGTACACGCTCACCTCCACCTACGGTCAGTCCGGCTCGATGTGGTCCTCCGGCCAGCACACCGGCCTCGACTTCGCCGCCCCGACGGGCACGCCGGTCAAGGCGGTGCACGGCGGCACGATCAAGTCCGCGGGCTGGTCGGGCTCGTACGGCTACCGCATCGTCCTGGAGCTCCCGGACGGTACGGAGATCTGGTACTGCCACCTCTCCTCGATGACCGTCACGTCCGGCGATGTCGGTACGGGCGAGGTCATCGGCCGCGTGGGCGCCACCGGCAATGTCACGGGGCCGCACCTCCACCTTGAGGTGCACACGCCCGGCGGGGCGGGCGTCGACCCGGCCGCGTGGCTGCGCGGCAAGGGTCTTTCCGTCTGAGGGCAACTTCCGCGATACGTCCGCGGCAACTTCCACAGTCCCCGGCAGTCCTGGCGCACGCCCCCCGAGCCAGGGCTGCCGGTCTGTGTTTACGGCGCCGGTGCGGCGCAGGAATTGGCAGGAATCCTCAATCGCCGGACGGGCTGCCTCTACTCCACGCACTTCTACGACCCGGACGTGCGCGTCGAGGAGATCATCACCGCCCTCGACCAGCTGGTACGGCACGGCAAGGTCCGCGCCATCGCGCTGCTGACGGCTGCGTCCGCCTGATACCCGCTACTGCTGCCGGTACGGGTTGTACGCGGCGTAGTCCCGGTGCGGGGCGGGGTGCGGCGGCCCGTACCCGTACGGGTGCCACGGCGGTGGTGTCCGCAGCCGCCCCGTCGCCCGCGCCGCGTACTCCAGGGCCGGCCCGGCCACTTCCCTGCGCTGCCACAGGTGGTGCAGCAGCTCCTGCTCGCGTGCCGTGAAGTCCGGACCCACCGCGCCGCGGTGCGCCCGGTGGCGCAGGAAGGCGAGCGAGGTGGCGGAGGCCTCGTACTCGGCGACGGCACGGGCGGCGGCGCGGCCTCCGTGCGTACGTACTCCATGCGTACGGGCCGCCGCGTCCCGCGCCAGCGAGCGGGCCCGCATGGAGGAGAGCGCGAGCGGCTCGGCGGGCAGCAGCCAGCCGGCGGCGGCATAGGCGGGCAGCTCGGCGGCTATGGTGCTCAGCTCGCGCTGGCGCGTCCAGACCACCAGCCAGGTCAGCAGGGCGAAGGCGGGGACCATGAAGCCTGCGTACACCGCGTAGAAGCCGTACTGCCCGAAGACCGCCGAGCCGTTCCACAGAGCGTGCATGCCCATCGCGAACGCCAGGCCGAGCAGCGGCAGCGCGATACGCCGCCACCGCCCCCGGCGGTGCGGCGGCGCGAGCGCGGCGAGCCCGAAGCCGATGCCCGTCAGCACCGTGAACAGCGGGTGCGCGAACGGCGACATCACTACGCGTACGAAGAAGGTCGCCGCGGTCACCGACGCGAGGCCGGAGGCGCCTGCTTCCTGGTCCTCGCCGAAGGCGTTGCCGAGGTAGAGGATGTTCTCGGTGAAGGCGAAGCCGGTCGCCGTGAACCCGGCGACGACCACTCCGTCCACGATCCCCGTGAAGTCCCGTCTGCGGAAGAGGAAGATCAGCAGCAGGGCCGCCGCCTTCGCGCTCTCCTCGACGACCGGGGCTATCACTGTCGCGCCGAGGGATTCGGCCCCCGCCGGGTCGGCGGTGGCTGTGGCTATCCAGCGGGTCGCGAAACTGTTCGCGATGATCGCGACGAGAGCGGCGGCGAACGCGCCCCAGGCGAAGGCGAAGACGAGGTTCCGCCAGGGCTCTGGCTCCACCCGGTCCAGCCAGCGGAACGCCGCTGCCAGCAGCGGCACCGGAAGGACCGCCAGCCCCAGCCCCACCAGGAAGCCATGAGTGCCGGTCTGGTGGCGGACGATCGCCAGGATCACCAGGGCGCAGAGCGCGAGCACCGTGATCACCGCTCCCGCGCGCACCGCCCTGACGCGCCACCAGGCGCGGCGCGGCTTGTAGCGCCAGCGCGCAGGCGGCGGTACGGCGGCGAACTGCGGCTGCTGCTCACAGTCCGGGACCGCCGGGTGCTGCCGGGGGTGCGGAGGCGACTCGTACACCCGTCGACCCTAACGAGGGGCACTGACAACTGGCGACGGCGCCTACAGGCTCTGGCAGCGGCGGAAGAGAAGGTCGTGCACGACATGGCCCTTGTCGAGGCCCTGACCCTCGAAGCGGGTGAGTGGCCGGAACGCGGGCCTCGGCGCGTAGCCGCCGTCCGGCACGGTGTTCTCGAAGTCGGGGTGCGCGGTGAGCACTTCCAGCATCTGCTCGGCGTACGGCTCCCAGTCGGTCGCACAGTGCACGATCGCGCCGGGTGCGAGGCGGGGCGCGACGAGGTCGAGGAACTCGGGCTGGATGAGGCGCCGCTTGTGGTGGCGCTTCTTCGGCCACGGGTCGGGGAAGTAGACGCGCAGGCCGGCGAGAGAGGCGGGCGGGAGCATCTCGCGGAGCAGGATGATCGCGTCGCCGTTCGCGACGCGGACGTTGGTGAGGCCGGCGCGGTCGGCGAGACCGAGGAGGTTGCCCTGGCCGGGCGTGTGCACGTCGACGGCGAGGATGCCGGTGGTGGGGTCCTCGGCGGCCATCTGGGCGGTGGCCTCGCCCATCCCGAACCCGATCTCCAGGACGACCGGCAGGCCACGGCCGCCGAAGAGCTCGTCGAGATCGAGGACGCGCTGCCCGTCGATGTCGAGGCCCCACTGGGGCCACAGCCGCTCCAGCGCCTCGGCCTGCCCCGTGGTCACGCGGCTGCGCCGCGGCTGGAAGCTGCGGATCCGCCGCTCGTGGTGCGACCCGGCGGGGTCGGGCGCGGGGCCGCCGGGGAAGCGGGGCTCGCCCTTGGCTCGGTGGAAGGGGGAGACGGGGGGATGGATGCGGGAGGACTCAGACACAATGCCCCGATTCTACGGCGCGGTGGGGGTGGGGTGGGGTGGCGTGGCGTGGCCCTGGGGGTGGCTGTTGCCCTCCCCGCCCTGTCCTGGGGGTCTGGGGGCAAGCCCCTGACCCCCGGGGACGGGCTACCGGCGTGTCCTCAAGCGCCGGACGGGCTTGATTTGGCGGGGCGGGTGTCGCCGCGCGGGTTTGGTGCCGCCAGGCTGGGCCGGATTGGCCGGCCGGCCCGAGGCGCGGGTCAGGGCCGCCGCATGCGGGGCGCGGCCGAACCTCCGCGCGCGGCGACCTTCTACGGGCGATTCAGCCCGTCCGGCGTTTGAGGACCGGGGTCTGGGGCGGAGCCAAGTTCCGCGAAAGGCGCGGGTGTGGGACAGCGTCGCAGGCACTCCGCCGAGCCCGCACCGCACCGCGTCGAGGTGGCACGGCACCGCGCACCGCACCGCCCGGGGGCCGCACCGGGCCGCACCGCGCCGGGGGTGGCACGGCGCCCGCACCGCACCGCGCCCGGGGACCGCACCGCACCGCGCCGGGGTCGCACGGCGCACCGCACTGCCCTGCACCGCACCGCGCAACCGCACCGCGCCGGGGGTCGCACGGCGCCCGCACCGCACCGCGCCCGCCGACCTCACCACCCCGCACGCCACCCCACTCCGCCCCGCCTACCCCGCCGCCAAAACCCCCAGCGCCCGCCGAGCCACCCGTCTTCCGATCGGGAGTGACGCCGTTGCGGCTGGGGAAGGGGCGTTCAGGACGTGGATGATGCGCGGCGTCTCGCGGATCAGGAAGTCGTCGACCAGCGTCCCGTCCCGCAGCACCGCCTGCGCCCGCACCCCCGCCGGCGCCGGCCGCAGATCCGCCGCCGTGACGTCCGGCAGCAGCCGCCGCACGGCGTCGGTGAACGCGCGCTTCGACATCGAGCGGTGCAGCTCGCCCGCCCCGTAACGCCAGTGCTGGCGGGCTATCCGCCAGGACCCCGGCCAGCCGAGCGTCCCGGCCAGCTCGCGCGGCCGGATCGCGGACCAGGCGTAACCTTCCCGCGCGAGCGCCGGCACCGCGTTCGGCCCGACGTGTACGCCGCCGTCGATGCCCCGGGTCAGGTGCACCCCGAGGAACGGGAACGCCGGATCCGGCACCGGATAGACCAGCCCGCGCACCAGCTCCGGACGCGCAAGCTCGAAGTACTCGCCCCGGAAGGGGACGATCCGCATCCCGGGGTCGTCGCCCGCCAGCCGCGCCACCCGGTCACAGTGCAGGCCGGCGCAGTTCACCAGGACTCGCGCCCGCACCACCGCCCCGTCAGCCGTACGCACCGCCACACCCCACGGCCGCCGGTCCACCACGGCCACCTCCGCGCCGTACCGGATCTCCGCGCCCGACGCGCCCAGGCTCTCCGCGAGCTGCCCCGCGACCGCCCCGAAGTCGCACACGCCGGTCGTCGCGACCTGGATCGCGGCCAGCCCCCGTACATTCGGCTCGTACTCCTCGATCTGAGCCGGGCCGAGCTCCCGCACCGGAATCCCGTTCTCCCGCCCGCGCTGCACCAGCGCGTGCAGCCGCGGCAGCTCCTCCCGCTCGGTCGCGACGATCAGCTTGCCGGTGACTTCGTGCGCGATGCCGTGCTCCGCGCAGAACTTGATCATCTCGGCCGCGCCCCGCACCGCGTACCGCGCCTTGAGCGAACCCGGCCGGTAATAGATGCCGCTGTGGATCACGCCGCTGTTGCGCCCGGTCTGGTGCAGCGCGGGGCCCCGCTCCTTCTCCAGCACCGTCACGCGCGTGCCGGGCGCGGCGCGCGTGATGGCGTACGCCGCCGAGAGCCCGACGATCCCCGCACCGATCACCAGCACATCGCAGTCGTACGTCATCGCTTCACCTCCCACCACGGCCGTCTCGTCCGGGGAGAGCGCGCCCCGGACTCCCGATGATGCACTGACCCACTGACAACGCCTTCATACCCGGGGGAGAACGACCCTCACGAAGCGCCTCACGCCGGCGCCACCAGCAGCGGCCGCGCCCGCTCCCGCAGCTCCGCGACCCGCGGCTCGTCGCCGTACGGCTCCAGCCGGTGCAGCAGATCGCGTACGTACTCCGTCGTCCGCGCCGACGAGATCCGCCCCGCGACCTCCACCGCCCGCGTCCCCGCCGCGCACGCCGCATCGAGGTTCCCCGACTCGAGCTCCGCGACCGCCGACACCACCAGCCGCAGCCCGTGCGAGCGTACGAACTCCTCCGTCGGCCGCGACAGCGCCTGCTCCGTGAACCGCCGTACCTGACGTGGCGCCTTCAGATCGCGGTAGCACTCCGCCGCGTCGGCCGCGAACCTGTCGTACGAGTAGAAGCCCAGCCAGGTCGGGTCGGGATCGCCCTCCCGCGCCCGCTCCAGCCACCCCTCCGCCGCCTTCAGCGCGCCCCCCGCCGCCTGCGCGTCGCCCGCCTTCGCGTGCGCCCGTGCCTCCACCAGCCGGAAGAAGCTCATGGTGCGGGCGGTGGCCAGCCCCCTGTTCCGCTCCAGCGCCGCCTGCGCGAGGTCGACACCCTCGTCGGCGAAGCCCCGGTAGGTCGCCTGGAGCGACATCGACGCCAGGACGTAGCCGCCCAGCGGCACATCCGCCGCCGCACGGGCGAGACGCAGCGCCTGGATGTAGTAGCGCTGAGCGGCCTCCTGCTGCCCGGTGTCGAAGGCCATCCACCCCGCCAGCCGTGTCAGTTCCGACGTGGCGCCGAAGAGCGAGCGGCCGACGTCGTCGCTGTACGAGCCGAGGAGCAGCGGCGCCGCGTCAACCCGTAAGCACTCGGGGACCATCGACGAACGCCAGTCCCCGCCGCCGTACTTGGAGTCCCAGCGCCGAGCGTCCTCTGCGGCCTCCCGCAGCTTGGCCACGTCCGCGTGCCCCACCCGCAGCGGCGTCGCGTCCGTCGCCGACTCGTCGGAGGACGCCGTCGCCGTGGAGTCCCGCGCGACGGACGAATCGGCGGGCGTTATCAGCCACCGCGACGCGGGCGTGGCGTACGCGCTGACCGCGAACGAACCGGCCAGGGACTGCCAAATGCCGCCGCTGCCCGCCCGCCGGCCCGCCAGGTCCAGCCGGTACAGTTCGGTTGCCGACCGGACCGCCGCCGATACGTCGCGCGGGAAGGCGAGGCCCACCTCCGGCGCGGGGTCGGCGTCGGCCAGACCGATCTCGTGCAGCGGCACGGGACGGCCGAGCTTGGCGCCGATGGCGGCGGCGATCAGGTGGGGCGCGGCGCCCTGCGGCACCATGCCCTTCGACACCCACCTGGCCACCGACGTTTTGTCGTAACGAAGTGTCAGGCCGCGCTGCGACCCGAGATCATTGACCCGCCTCGCCAGGCCGGCATTGCTGATTCCCGCGAGGGCGAGAACCGTGCCGAGCTTTTCGTTCGGCCCGCGTTGCTCCCTGGACATGCGCCACCCCTCGACACAGACGGCCGTCCGGCGGGGACATTCCCAGCCTTACCGCCCGCACAACCATGCGGCCAGTCCAGCCGGAATATGCGGACCGCGCAGGACATCAGTTGAACCCAGCGTAGTTCTCCGCCTCCCGACCGTTAAGGGGCGGTGGTCCGTATGGCGAGATTCGTGTAGTTACACGAACGCCCGCGCTCCGCCCCGTGCTCCGTGTGTGTGGCCGTGCGCCCGCCCTGCGCTCTAGTCGGGCCGGCCCGGGAGCCGCTTCCATGGGAGTTGCGTGGGTCGGCCCGCTGCACTGGATCCAGTGGGCTGGGGGACACCGCCGTCTTCATCCCCGCGGGCGGCGGACCGGTCCGGGAGGCGAACAGCGCCTCCCGGACTGTGCGTTCCCCCTCCGCCCCCCGCGGTACCGCCGCGCTCGCAGAATAGCTGAATGGCGCCTGTCGCCCAAACCGGCCGAAGTCCTGCGCGTGGCGGACGCATTGACTTGCCCGTACGCCCTCCGTAGGCCCTCCTGCGTGCCGTTGTCGTGGCAGCATGGTCCCGAAGCTACTTCGGTACGTGCGTTTGGTTGCCCACAACCTGTGGAGGCGGCGATGCGGTGGTTGGTGGGGTGGAGCAGTGTCGCCGCGAGCTTCGGGACGGTCGGAGCGGTCGGCACAGTCGGCACCACTACCCCTTCCTCCCCTTCCTCTGCCCAATCCGATTCCGAATCTCTCACCGTGCATCCCGTCGGCTCCCAGCTGCTGTGGGGCGACCCCGACCCCCTGTGGGCCGTCGGCGACTGGCGCCCCGACGAAGTACGTACCCTCAGCGTCGACCCCTTTACCCGGATCGCCGTCCTCGGCTGCTGCGGCGCGTCCGACGAAGAACTGCGCGTCGGCCTCTTCGCGGCGCGCGGCGGCGCACTGCGGCACCTGACCGCATGGTCCGGCAGTTACACGGCCGTCGTCCAGGTCGGCCGCCGCGTCACCGTGGTCGGTGACCTGGCAGGTGCGCGTCCTGTCTTCTATACGCCCTGGGCCAATGGCACCGCGTACGCCACCGCCGCGCTCCCGCTCGCCGACCTCATCGAGGCACAGCTCGACATCGGCCATCTCGCGGCGCTGCTCGCCTGCCCCGACGTACCCGAAGCGTTGCGCGACGGCACGCCGTACGCCGGCGTGCGGCGCATTCCGCCGGGGCACGCGCTGGTCCTGCGCGAAGGATCGCGCGAGATCACCGGGTACGAGCCGGTGGCGTCCCTCGCCGTAGCCGCAGCCCAACTCGACCCGGAGCGAGCCGTGGACGGCGTCCGGGAGGCCCTCGTCGAAGCGGTACGGGCGAGACTCACCGCACCGCGCCACGCCCCCGAGACCGCGCCACCCGACCCGGGGCCCGTCCCCGGCATGGGCCCCGCCGATCGCCGGGCCGCCCGCGGCGCGCCCGTCCCCGGCATCGGCGCCGACCTCTCGGGCGGCAGCGCCTCCGCCACCCTTGCCCTCCTCGCCGCGGGCCTGCCGGGTCTGCCCGGCACGGTCCTGGGCCACGGCACGGGCGCGGGGGAGCGGCTGCTGGCGGTCACCTTCAACGACCTGACCGCCGAAGGCCCCGGAGCCGAAGCGGAGTTGGCGCGGGCCGGTGCCATCGCCGCCAACCCCCGCCTGCACCACGTCGTGGTGGCCGCAGGCGCCGAAGCCCTTCCGTACGCCGACTTGAACAGCGGCCCGCTCACCGACGAACCGGGCCCCTCCCTGGTCACCTCCGAACGCCACCGCCGCCGCCTGGCCGCAGGCAGCGCCGACCACTTCACGGGGCACGGCGCCCGCCAGGTCCTGGACGCCCACCCGGCGCGCCTCGCCGACCTCCTGATGGACCGCAGACGGCGCGACCTGCTGCGCCCGGTCGCCGCCCTCGCCAAAGTCGAAGGGCCGTCCGCCCACTCGCTCTTCGTCCCGCTGACCGTCTACCGCGCCGCCCGCCGCCTCGCCCGTACGCCGTACCGCGCGGGCATCGAGGAGGCGGCGGCCCGCCTCATGGACCGCCGTTTCGACGAACCGGGGGCCCGGGGCACCGGCAACGGTCCGGCAACCGCCCTGGACGCGTCACTCGCGGCCCTCGCCTGGACCAGGCCGGGCCCTGCGGCGCGTTGGCTGACGGGCGAGGCGCTGGCTGAAGTATCGGTTCGCCTCCAGGCGTCCGCGACCAGGCCCTCGTCGGTGCAGCGCCCCGGCGAGGCCCGGGCGCGGGCCGCACTGGCCCGGGCGGCGGCCGACCACCGGGTCTTCGAGCAGGCCGCGGAGGTCCGCAGCCAGCGCCTGCACGCCCCGTTCCTCGACAACCAGGTCGTACGGGCGTCCCGCACCCTCCCTGAAGCCTTGCGCGTCCAGCCGGGCGCCCGGGCAGCGATCCTGCGCGCCGTCCTGTCGGGCGCGGGCATCAAGGACCTGCCCCCTGGCTGGGGCGCCACGTCCCATGCCTCCTCGGCGGCGGCGTCCCGGGCCGGAGTGCGCGCCGCGGTGGGCGACTTGATCGCCCTCTTCGACGCGCCACTGCTGGCCGACGCGGGATTGATCGAGGCCCGCGTCGTACGCAAGGCCCTGCGCGCGGCGGCCGAGGGCGAGCCGGTCCCCCTGGACGGCCTCGCGGACCTGGTCTCCACGGAACTGTGGCTACGCCGCCTGGTCTCCCGCCGAGGAACCTGCTGGACGGGCACGGCGGCCCCCCGCCAGCGCGCGGTGGCAGGCGGCGTTCCGCCACGCCGAGCGCTCTGACGGGAACCCCTGCGGGGGCTTTCCCTACCCGCCCCTTCCCGAGCTGGGGGCTTCGCCCCAATTCCAGCCTGTCCGGCGTTTGAGGACACGCCCGAAGGGCGTCTGTGTGGTCTGGGGGCTGGGGCTTGCCCCAGTTTCGGGAAGGGGCGGGGTGGGGAAACGGCCAACCGCAGGCGCCCGCCCCACCGCACCGCCCACCTACTACCCCCCGCAGCTGATCCGCGACTGAGCCCAGTCCGCCAGCACCATCGACTCGTACGGATGCTCCGGCTCCACGACGAGCCGGATCGACTCCCGGCCCGAGATGCCCGCCCGCACCGGCACAGCCGCCTCACCACCGCGAACGAGCCCCGACTGCCACAGCAGCGCACCGTCCCCGTACAGCGAGAAGCGCGCGGCCCCGACGCCCATCGTCATGTCGTCGATACCGACGAGCGCGTCATAGGTGGCGCACGCACGGTTGAGGTCGATGGTGACGGACGACTGCGCGTGCATCGTCACCCCGTTCCCGTACCGCACACCACCGATCGACATCCCGTAGCGCTGCCACAGCCAACTGCTCTCGCCGAGCCGCACCTCGGGCTCGGTGTGATCGCCGAACGTCCCGTAATGCAGGGTGTTCACCTGGTAGACGACGGGCGCGGGCGGCGGCGGAGGAGGAGGCACGGGCTCCGGAGGAGGCGTGGGCTTCGGAGTCGGCTTCGGAGTCGGCTTCGGCGGCGGCGGCTCGGGCGGCGCGGACGGCTTCGGCGCGGGCGAGGGCTCCGCCCGAGTCGGCGTAGGGGTAGGAGTAGGAGTAACAGACGGCCCCGGCGGAGCCACCGGTCGCGGTTTCGGCGCCGGCGGCGCAGACCGCACCGGCGGCTCCGGACTCGGCCGCTGCGGTACGACGGGCCGCGACACCGGCGGCTTGGCCACCGGCTTCGGCTTGGGCTTCGCGTCCTCACCCGCGAGCGCGAACACCACCCCCGCGGCCACTGCCGCGGCCACCGCCGCACCGATGGCCACCTTCGCCGGGGCACCCAGGGCTTCACCCCCGGCTGCACCGGCCGCGCCCCCGGCCGAACTCGAACCCGCACCCGAAGCCGCGCCGGTCGCCGCGGCGGCAGCCCCCGCGCCGGCCGCCCCCGCCGCACCCGCCGCTCCGCCCACCACCAGCCCGGCGGCCTTGACCACGTACCCACCGGCGAACCAGCCGATGACCGCGATCGGAAGCAGCGCCGGAATCCCGGCGTTGACGTCGCTCAGCTCACCCGCGGCCATCCGGCACTTCGCGCACTCCTCCAGATGCTTGCGCAGCCCCCGCTCGGCCCGCATCCGAAGCCCGCCCCTGGCATACGCGCCCAACCGGTCGGCGTACCGCGCACAGTCGCCGCCCGCCGTCAGCGCCGTACTCACATGTGCCTGGAGATACGCCTGCTTCAGCCCCTCCCGCGCCCGGCTCGCCAGCACGGCCGTGGCATTCGCGGTCAGCCCGAACAGCGGCGCGACATCGCTCGGCGACTCCTCCTCGACGGTGGTGTGCCACAGCACCGCCTGCCAGCGCTCGGGCAGGCTGCGAAACGCTTGCATGGCCAGCGTCTGCTCCGCCTCGTGCATGGCCCGTACGTCGGCCCCGAGGTCCAGGGTGTCGTCGTCCGAGGCATCCGCCAACCGGTCGGACTGCGCCGCGAAGAGGGCGAAGTCCTCGACCAGATGCTCACGTTTGGCGGTCTTCGTCCAGGCCGCGGCCACCCGCCGCACCGTCGTCAGCAGATACGCCCGTACGGCGTGCTGGGGCCCCGAGCCCCCGCGCACCGCCTGCAACGTGCGGGCGAAGACTTCGGCCGTCAGGTCGTCGGCGGTGTGGGCGTCCCGGCAGCAGGTACGGGCGTACCGGCGGACGGCGTCGGAGTGCCGCCGGAACAGTGCTTCGTACGCACTGTCGTCGCCCGCCCGCATCCGCTGGATCAGCTCGGCGTCGGACGTCGGAGTCTGCGCCGCCGGGTAGCTGTACGCGCTGCCGCCCTCGCGCTGCATGGGGACATTCGCGACGTCGCCCTCCACGGCCGGCCACGGCCCCGGCAGCACGGTCCCGCCGGCTCCGTACCTCTCCCAGTCAGCGTCAGGCTCGCCGCCGTCGTCGTCCGCCCGGCCGCGCCCCGCCTGGCTCAGGACCTGTCGCGAAGGCAGCCCACCGGGCTCCATGCCGACACGGTCGAGCGGCTCGTCCCGCCCCTCAACACCCATAGCGGAAGCCCCCGTAAGCACCCTCGGACCCGGAAATACCGGCCAAGAATCCCACAGAGCGCACCACGGCCCATTGCTCCAGCCGGGCAACCACTCATCCGGGGAGTTTTCCCGTATGCGAGCACTAGCCTTCACCCGAACAGGGAAGGGGCGAGAGGTTCGGCAGGCCCGCTCGTCCGCCACGTGGCGAACAAGCGGACCCCCGGACAAACACCCGCAGGGCGTAGACCGGCCTAAACCGGCCTGGACCGCAGACCTTCCAGCAGGATGTCCAGCAGCCGGGCGGAAGCCGCCGCCTGCTGCGCCGCGTCCGGCAGCGAAGGCGCCGCCGTGGCTATCACCAGCAGCACATCGGCCACCGTCACATCGCCACGCAGCTCACCTGCCGCCCGCGCCCGGTCCACCAGCCGCCCCACGACCTCGAGCAGCTCCGCGGCACCCGCGTCGTCACTCCCCAGGTCGTCGCGCTGCTCGACCAGCCGCAGCTCAGGCGCCGCTGAACCCGTCACCGAGCCCGTCACCGAACCCGCCGCCGGCCCCACGGCCTGCCGCTGCTGCGGCACCCGCACGTCGCCCGGCACCAGCGGCAACTCGCCGTCGCCGCCGCCGCCGTCCACGCCCACCCGCAGCACCTGCGGCGGCAGCAGCCGGCCCGCGCCGGACGCCACCGAAGTACGCAGGAAGCGGGACAGGGCCGACCACGGCTCATCCTCCTGCCCCAGAGCCGTACGCGCCTGATCGGTCAGCCGGGAGGTCTCCTCCTCGGCTATTCGGCGCACCAGTACGTCCTTGCTCGGGAAGCGGCGGTACACCGTCCCGACGCCGACCCTGGCGCGTCGCGCCACGTCCTCCATCGGCGCCCCGTAGCCCAGCTCGCCGAATACCTCGCGAGCGGCCCGCAGTACATGCTCAAGATTGCGCTGTGCGTCCACACGCAGCGGCGCGGAGCGTGGTCCTCCGGTCCCCGCGCGCCCGTTGCCGTCGGATGCGACGGCAGTCTGCCAATGAGAGTCCTGAATGTGCATCAGCGTTCCCCCGGTAATGATGTCTCCCCCCGGAGACTCCCCGCCCTGATAGTCGGCCGGGACCGCAGACCCGGCCGCCCCGACGAGATACGAACATAGTTGAGCGCGCGTAGATACAGAAGGGGGTAGTTCCGCACGGAGCGCCCGCCCGATCGGAGTATCGACCGGAACCTTCCTGATTCGGCCACTCTCAGCACCCCCTCCCCGCCCGCTGACCTGCAAACCTTCCACATCGAGCAGGAATTCCCGCACCTCGCCGCGCCCGTGACCTCCGGTCACACAATTTGCCGGGCCTGTGGACAAAGTCCAGCGGCCGTTGCGTCATGGGACAGTGACAGAACCTGCGCGCATTCTCGTTGTCGGCGGCGGCTACGTCGGGATGTACACCGCGCTGCACCTCCAGCGGAAGCTGAGAAGTGGCGAGGCCGAGGTCATTGTGGTGACCCCTGATCCCTATATGACGTATCAGCCGTTCCTGCCCGAAGCGGCGGCCGGCTCCATCTCGCCGCGCCACGTCGTGGTCCCGCTCCGCCGCGTCCTGGACGAGTGCAAGATCGTCATCGGCGAGGCCAAGTCGATCGACCACGCCAAGCGCACCGCGACCGTCACCACCCTCGCCACCGAGGAGGAGGGCACCGGCGGCATCGAGATCACGTACGACGAACTCGTCCTGGCGCCGGGCTCCGTCTCCCGCACCCTCCCGATCCCCGGCCTCGCCGACTACGCCATCGGCTTCAAGACCGTCGAAGAGGCCATCGGCCTGCGCAACCACGTCATCGAGCAGATGGACATCGCCTCCGCCACCCGCGACCCGGCCGTCCGCGACGCCGCCCTCACCTTCGTCTTCGTCGGCGGCGGATACGCGGGCGTCGAAGCGCTCGGCGAGCTCGAGGACATGGCCCGCTACGCCGCCCGCTACTACCACAACGTCAAGCCGCAGGACATGAAGTGGATCCTCGTCGAGGCATCGGGCCGCATCCTCCCCGAGGTCGGCGAGGAGATGGGCAAGTACGCGATCCGTGAACTGCGCGGCCGCAACATCGACGTACGCCTGGAGACCCGTCTCGACTCCTGCGCGGACCGCGTCGCCGTCCTCAGCGACGGCTCCCGCTTCCCCACCCGCACCGTCGTATGGACTGCGGGAGTCAAGCCACACCCCGTCCTCGCGGCGAGCGACCTTCCCCTGAACGAACGCGGCCGGCTCGCCGCCACCGCCAAGCTCACGATCGAAGGAACCGAGCACGCCTGGGCCGCCGGGGACGCCGCCGCCGTCCCCGACCTCACCGCGGACGAGACGGGCAGGGAGTGCGCGCCCAACGCCCAGCACGCCGTACGCCAGGCCAAGGTCCTCGCGGAGAACGTTCTCGCTTCCCTGCGCGGCGAACCACTCAAGAACTACGAGCACAAATACGCCGGTTCGGTCGCCTCGCTCGGTCTCCACAAGGGCGTCGCGCACGTCTACGGCCGCAAACTCAAGGGCTATCCGGCCTGGTTCATGCACCGCACGTACCACCTGAGCCGGGTGCCGACCTTCAACCGCAAGGCCCGGGTTCTGGCCGAATGGACGCTCGCCGGACTCTTCAAACGCGAGATCGTTTCGCTCGGCTCCCTGGAGCACCCGCGAGCCGAATTCGAACTGGCCGCACACGGCGAGCCGCCCAAGACCAAGTGACGACTGTCAGTGCGGTCGGTCACACTGGGCGTGTGACCATAGGTTGGCTCACACCGGCACAGAGTCACCCGCTGTAGCGACACACCAGCTCCCCCACACAGCAACGCCAGCAGCCCCAGCAACCCCAGCGACCACTGCGTCAGCAACGCAATACAACGCAACGCGACACCATGAGGCTTGAAAGTCAGTGAACTTCACGCGCTGGAGCGCCCGTCTCCCCGGAACGCAGCGCCGCGCCGCAGCGCGGACCGACCGCGGCTCCGTCCCGGCGGCCCGCGTTGAGTACGGCCGGCAGTCCGAGCACGGGCCCGACGCGCCCGACGCCCAGGGCGCGCCCGGCGACGACCCCCTGCACCCCCGGCACCCTCTGACGGACCTCTCCGTCCGCGAGATCCTCGGCCGGCTCCCCGCCCTCGTCGCCCTGGTGTACGGCCCCGAGCACCGCGTCGCGTACGTCAATGACGCCTACGCCGCCGCCTTCGGCCCCCGCGAGACCGGCGCCCCCGCCGCCGTCGCCCTCCCCGAGCTGGACGAGCTCGGCCTGCTCCCGCTCCTGGACCAGGTCCTGCGCAGCGGTACGCCCCGTACGGTCAAGTCCCGCAAGGTGCCCAAGGGCGGCTCGTACACCATCACGTGTACGCCGATCGAGCCCGCGACCGGCACCGACGGGGACGGTGGCGTGCTGATCTTCGCCGCGGACGTCACCGACCACGCGGAGGCCGCCGAGCGGCTGCGCGCCAGCGAGCGCCGCCTGCGCGAGACGGCGGTCACCCTGCAACGCTCCCTGCTCCCCCAGGAGCTGGAACAGCCCGACGACCTGCGCATCGCCGCCACGTACCAGCCAGGCGGTACGGACGCGGCGGTCGGCGGCGACTGGTACGACGTGATCACCCTCGGCGCCGGACGTACGGCGCTGGTCATCGGCGACGTCATGGGCCGCGGGGTGCGCGCCGCCGCCGTCATGGGCCAGCTCCGCACGGCGGTCCGCGCGTACGCCCGCCTCGACCTCCCGCCCCACGAGGTCCTGCAGCTCCTGGACGGCCTCGCCGCCGAGATCGACGCCAGCCAGATCGCCACCTGCGCGTACGCCGTCCACGACCCCAACGAGGGCCGCCTCGTCTACGCGTCGGCCGGCCACCTCCCGATCCTCGTCCGCGACGAGGACGGCACGGTCCGCCGCGCCGAGGACCACACGGGCCCGCCGCTCGGCACCGGCGGCTGGATGCACACCTCGGGCACGATCGCCCTCCCGCCGGGTTCCACGGCTGTCCTCTATACGGACGGTCTCGTCGAGCGCCGCCGCGAGGACATCGACGAGGGCGTGGCCGCCCTCGAACGCGCGCTGTCCGGCGCCACCGGCACGCCCCAGGTCGTCTGCGACCGGCTGATCCGAGCGCTGGGCGTCACGGCCGACCACGACGACGACGTGGCGGTACTGGTCCTCCAGCACCCCACGCGCACCGGCCCGGACGCGGAGCTCTTCCACAACGCGGCACTGGATCTGCTCGGCGGCATCGAGGCGGCCCCCCGCGCCCGCGCCTTCGCCACCGGGGTCCTCGCCTCCTGGCGCTTCCCGGTGGAGCTGTGCGACCTGGGAGTCCTGGCGGCGAGCGAGCTCGTCGCGAACTCCCTCCAGCACGGCACCCCGCCGATGCGCCTGCGCCTTCGCCGCACGGACCGCCGGCTGATCATCGAGGTGACGGACGGCGACGACCACCTGCCGCGCCGCCGCCGGGCCGAACCGGCGGACGAGGCGGGCCGCGGCATCTCGATCGTCGCGACAATCGCCTCGTCCTGGGGCAGCCGGCGGACGCCCGGGGGCGGCAAAGCGGTGTGGTGCGAATTCGCCCTGCCGACGGTCTGACGCGCCTCGGGGCCGGATGGGCAGACGCCTGCGGCGGCCTTGTTTCCCTGTCCCCACCCCGCCCCTTCCCGAAGCTGGGGCAGCGGGAAGGGGCGGGGTGGGGAACAGCTCCGCAGAACCCGACGCCCGCCCTACTCCACCGGCGCCAGATCCTTCACCGGCATGCCGGAAGCGACGACCCGCGACCGCACCGGCACCGGCCGGTCCTGCTCCGGCGTCAGCTGCTTGCCGAGCCGCAGCGCCAGCACGCTGATGCCCAGCGAGAAGACGATGAAGGTAAGGATGTACGGCGCGTGCAGCGACGCGCCCATCGGTCCGCCCACCGCCGGCCCGACCGCCAGCGCAAGCTGCTTGACCAGCGCGAAGGCGGAGTTGTACTGCCCGATCATCGACTCCGGCGCCAGATCGGCGACCAGCGGCGCGACGGTCGGCGACAGCATCGCCTCACCGAGCCCGAACAGCGCGTACGTCGAGATGAACGCGGCCGTAGCCATCGTCTGACTGCCGTGCCCGAGACCGGCGTACCCGGCCACGACCCACGCGACGGTCCAGATGAGCCCGACCAGCGCGATGACACGCGAACGCCGCCGCCGCTCGACCAGCCGCAGCACCACGAACTGCGCGATGACGATGACAGCGGTGTTGGCCGCGAGCGCGATGCCAAGCGTCGAGGGCTCGATCCCCGCCGCCTCGGTCCCGTAAGCCGCGAGCCCCGACTCGAACTGCCCGTAACACGCGAAGAACAGCACGAACCCGAGCCCGCACAACTGGACCATGGCCCGGTGCTTCAGGAGCGCCCGCAGGCCGCCCCCCTTGGCAGCGGGGTCGTCCTGCGGCATGGCGCCGGGAATAACGGCCGCGCGCGGCAGCCGGACACTCGCACCGATCCCGGCGAGCACCAGGAACATCACGGCCTCAATGCTGAAGAGGAGCAGGAAGCTGTCGGGCCGGCTTTCGTCGACGAGCTGGCCGCCGATCAGACCACCGATGCCGAGGCCGAGGTTCGCGAGAAAGAACTGCATGGCGAAGGCCCGCGTACGGGTGGCCGGGGTGGAGCACCACACGATCATCGTGGCGAGCGCCGGCTGCACGACCGCCGTACCCGCCCCGAGCAGCGCGGCGGCCAGCAAGACCGTCGGCACGCTGTTCGCGAGCCCCACGCACAGGGCACCGGCGGAGGCGCTCACCGCACCGCCGACCAGCACGGGCAGCGGCCCGCGCCGGTCGATGACGCGGCCGGTGAACGGCAGGACGACGAGTGCGGCCACAGCAAAGACGGCGAGCACCACACCTGCTGTACTCGCGCCCAGGTCCCGCACCTGAGCCACGTAGACATACAGATACGGAACGGTGAATCCGATACCGAACGCGCTCAGCGCGTTTCCCATCTGGATCCGGCGCATCGCGGCGCCCATTGCCCTGGTCACACTCACCTGCTCAAGGTTTCGAAGGAGAAGAGCTGAAGTCTGAAGACTTCAACACTAAAGTTAGAACTTGAACAGTACACGCCGAAGGACTTAAGTGCCAACGACTACGTGTCATACTGCGCGGCATGCCTGAGACCCAAGAGCCGCACGGCCCCCAGGAGCCGAGCCTCGACGAACAGATCGCCGCCTATCAGCGTGAGTACGGCGACCTGGACCCGCAGGTCGAGAAGGTCGTCTCGGCCCTGGGCCGCCTCAACCGCCGTATGAACGTGGCGTACGGCCGGCAGGTCGCCGCACTCGGCATCAGCAACACGGAGTGGGAAGTCCTCAAGACCCTCGTCGTTTCTGGAGCGCCCTACCGACTGGGCCCCGGCGAGCTCGCGAAGCGCCTCGGCCTCACGCCGGCCGCCATGACCCATCGCATCGACCGGATGGCGGCGGACGACCTGGTCACCAGGGACCGCGACGAGAACAACCGCGTCCGCGTGATCGTGGAGCTCACGGACGAGGGCCGCGCCAAGTGGCTCGAAGCGATGCGGATGGCGTCGAGCTTCGAGGAGGACCTGCTCCAGGACCTCACCGCCGACGAGCGTGGTTCGCTCGGCGAGATGCTGATCCGCCTGCTCCGCAGGGTCGAGGACGCCCAGCCGGACGCCGGGGGCCGCCTGAAGGACCTGGACTGAACACCCGTACTGACGCCCGTACTGACGGCCCATCGGCGGGGGTTGACACAGCCTCCGCCGATCCGTAAGGTTCTTCGAGTTGTCACGGAGCCGGAACGGTTCTGCGACAACCGCTCGCCGCGAAAGCGGCAAACCCAAACTCTCAGCACCATCTCCCACTCGGGGATAATTTCGGCATGCCGGAATTCATTCGAGAGGCTCGATTATGAGCCGCCCGGGAAATCCGCTAGAGTTCTGGATGTCGGAACGGCCCAACAGCCGGAAAGACAAACCCCGCTGA
>NZ_JAGGOK010000086.1 GCF_018614615.1 Streptomyces sp. ISL-100
ACGGCAAGGTGGACCGTGGGGCGTTGCCGGATGCGGGTGGTGGGCCGGCAGTGGTGGCCGATTTCGTGGCGCCGGTGTCGGAGACACAGTGTCGGGTGGCGGTGTTGTGGCAGGAGTTGCTCGGGCTGGAGCGGGTGGGTCTGCGGGACAACTTCTTCGATCTGGGCGGCCACTCCCTCCTCGCCGCCAGGATGGTGGCCGAACTCCGGGAGACTTTCGGCGCAGACGTTCCGATGCGCGACGTCTTTCTCGACTCGACACTCGAAGCGGTTTCGGCTGCTGTGGACCGCGCGCGCGGATCCACGGCTCAGGGCAAGGGCGCGAACGGCGCCGAGGACAGCCTGCTGGACAACCTGGCACGGCTTCCGATGGGCAAATTCGAAGCGATGTTGGCGGATCCGTCGTTGACGGCGCCGACGAGGGGAGCGGACCAATGACCACTGAGGAACCCACAGCCGTGGACGCAGTGCGGCGTGCCCTGGCCGAGCGGCTATCGCGGGACGGCGGTACCGCCTCCGGCCTCCTGCCGGACCAGCAGCGCACCTGGATGCTGCACGAACTGGACCACGGAGCACCGGGCGTGGTGCTTGGCGTGTACCGGCTAAGCGGACCGCTTGATCAGGCCGCCCTGCAGCAGGCGGTGGCCGGCCTCGGCTGGCGGTACGAGCTGCTGCGCAGCAGCTTCCAGGAGTTCGCCGGCCGACCGCTGCGCGTGGTCGCGAGCTACGCCGAACTCCACTGCGACCTGGTCGAGGCGACAGGGCAGGAGGAACCCGCCGCGCTCGCCGAGCGGTGCGCGGCGGAGCTGGCCCGCCCGTTCGACGTGGCACGGGGCCCCCTGGCCCGGCTGACCGTCGTCCGGATCGACGCTGGCACGCACCTACTGCTGACCGCCCTGCACGAGACGATCGCGGATGAGTGGACGCCGGACATCCTCTGCCGCGCACTCTTGGACGGGTATCGCGCCCTGCTCGCCGGGGACGACGACGCGGAGCTCACCGCCGACGACTTCACCGCCGTCGTGCAGGCCGAGCGGAGCTGGCTGGACGGAGACGAGGCCGCAGCCTCGCTGGCGTTCTGGAAGGAGGTACTGGACGGGGTCCCGGTGCTGCGGCTGCCGACAGACCGCCCCCGTCCGGCGGTGAAGACGCATCGCTGCGGCACCCGGCGACGGACGGCCCCGCTCGACCTGGCGGCCGCCCTGGACCGGCTGGGTCAGCGTTACGGCACCGACCGGGACACCGTGGTGCTCGCCGCCTTCCAGGCCCTGCTCGGACGCTGGGCCCAGCAGGAGGACATCGCGGTCGGCGTCCGGATACCCGGCCCCCGCAGGGCCTTTGGGCCGTACGCCAACACGGTCGTGATCCGCACGCTGCTCTTCCCGGAGCTGACCGTCGGCCAACTTGTCGACGGTGTACGGGAAATTCGCAAGGACGTGGTGCCGCACGGCCGGATGCCGTTCAGCCGCGTGGTGGATGCCGTCGACCCCATACGGGACCTGAGCCGTACGCCGCTCTTCCAGGTGCTCTTCACCGCCCGGGAGGCCCTGGAGCCGGTGGCCGTCGGTGACCTCACGGCTGCCGCCGAGCCCGCGCCCGCCGACACCACGCCCTACGACCTCGCCCTGACTGTGCTGACCGGCTCCGGCGCACAGACTCTCCAGCTCACCTACAACGAGGATCTCTTCGATGGCGGCACGGCTGAGCGAATGCTCGACCAGCTCACGGCGATGCTGACGCGCTTCGCGAGCCACCCGGACGGTCTGGTTGCCACTGTCCCGCTCGCCGGCGCCGCCGAACGGGACCTGATCACCTCGGACTGGAACGCCACCGAACAGGCTTATCCGCACGACCGCGGCCTGCACGAGCTGGTCGCGGAGCAGGCGGAGCGCACCCCCTCCCTGGTGGCGGTGAGCGACCAGGAGGAGGAACTGCGCTACCGGGATCTCGACGAGAGGGCCAACCAGCTGGCGCATCACCTGCTGGAGCTGGGCGTCACGGCGGAGAGCCGGGTCGCTCTGTGCCTGCGGCGATCCGCGCAGATCGTGGTGGCCATGCTCGCCGTCCTGAAGGCCGGCGCAGCCTACGTGCCCCTGGACCCGCAGTATCCGGCGGAACGTCTGGGCTATCTGCTCTCCGACAGCGACAGCCAGGTCCTCATCACCGAGACCGCGCTGCTGGACCGGCTCCCGGCGCACCAGGTGCGCACCATGCTGATGGACGCGGAGTGGGGCGAAGTCGCAGACCGGCCGCGCACCTGCCCGGAGGTCACCGTCGACCCCGGCTCGCTCGCGTACCTGATCTACACGTCGGGCTCGTCCGGGCTCCCCAAGGGCGTCCTCGTGACGCATGGCGGGATCGTCAACAACCTGGCGTGGCGGCAGCGGACATGGCCGCTGAAGCCGGGCGAACGGGTCCTTCAAAACCATCCATTCAGCTTCGACCCATCGGTGTGGGCGACCTTCTGGCCGCTCACCGTGGGCGCCGAGTGCGTGATCAGCGCGCCCTCGCAGCAACTCGACACGGGCGCGCTGGTCCGGCTGATCCGCGACCGGGAGATCGTCCTGTACGGCGCGGTCCCGTCCGTGAACGCCGTGCTGATGGAGCACCCCGAGATCGGCGAGTGCACCTCGCTGCGCCATCTACTCTCCGGCGCCGAGCCGCTCACCGGCCGACTGCAGCAGGCGGTCCACCAGCGGCTCAGCGCCTCGGTCGCCAACCTCTACGGGCCCACCGAGACCACCATCGACGCCACCTACTGGCAGTGCGCGCGCGACAGGGACCCGCAGGCAGCGCCGATCGGCCGCCCCGTGGACAACCTCCGCGTCTACCTGGTGGACAGCGACGGCCAGCTAGTACCACCCGGGGTGCCGGGGGAGATCTGCGTCGCGGGCGTCGGTCTGGCCCGCGGCTACCACCGCCGGCCCGGGCTGACCGCCGAGCGGTTCGTCCCCGACCCGTTCTCGGCCGTCCCCGGCGGACGGCTGTACCGCACCGGCGACCTGGGCCGCTGGCGGCCGGACGGCGCCATCGAGTTTCTCGGTCGCGCCGACCAGCAGGTCAAGGTGCGCGGCTTCCGGGTCGAACTGGGCGAGATCGAATCCGTGATCACCATGTCGGACCAGGTACGTGACGCGGTCGTGGTAGCCCGCCCGGACGGGGAGAACAGCAGCCGGCTGATCGCCTACGTGGTCCCGAGCGACCAAGCCGCCCCGCCCACCACGGCCGGGCTGGCCGAGTTCGTCGGTGACATGCTGCCTTCCTACATGGTGCCCTCGCTCTGGGTCCCGCTGGACACCCTGCCGCTGACCGTCAACGGCAAGGTGGACCGACGGGCGCTGCCGGAACCGCCGTCCGCGCCGGCCGTGGCGGCCGGGCGTACGGCACCGCGCACCCCGCTGGAGACGGAGACCGCCCAGGCCTTCGGCGCCGTGCTCGGAACCGAGGAGATCGGAGTCGAGGACGACTTCTTCGAGCTCGGCGGCACCTCGATTATGCTGGCCCGGCTGGCCTCCCGGCTTTTGGCGCAGTACCAGCTCGACATCCCAGTGCACCAGTTCTTCCGGGTGCCGACCGTCGCCGGGGTCTCCTCGGTGGTCGAGACGTACAACCGCGCGGGCATCGAGGGCGTCATGTCGCAGCAGCACGCCACGCGGCTGGACGAGGACGCCCGGCTGGACGACGACATCGACGCCGGAGGTCTGCCGGCCGGCCGTCACCTCGCCCCCCGGACAGTGCTGCTCACCGGCGCGACCGGATACCTCGGCGCCTTCCTGCTCGAGCAGCTGCTGCGGGAGACCACCGCCTCGGTGTACTGCCTGGTCCGTGCGGCGGACGACGCCGCCGCGGCTCGCCGCATCGAGGACTCGATGCGGCAGTACCTGATCTGGGACGAGAGCTACCGGGAGCGCATCAAGGCCCTGACGGGCGACCTAGCGCTCCCCCGGCTCGGCACGAGCGAGGAGAGCTGGCGGGAGCTGGCCGAGCAGGTCGACGTGATCTATCACAACGGCGCCCTGGTCAACTTCGTCTACCCCTACTCCGCGCTGCGCGGCCCGAACGTCCGCGGCACCCACGAGGTGTTGCGCCTGGCCTGCACCCACCAGGTCAAGGCGGTGCACTACGTGTCCACCATCGACGTCCTGCTCGCCACGCACACGCCGCGTCCGTTCCTGGAAGACGACGGGCCGCTGCGGAACCCGGTCGAGGTGCCGGGCGGATACACCGGCAGCAAGTGGGTCGCCGAGAAGATGGTGCACCTGGCCCGCGAACGCGGCATCCCAGTCAGCATCTACCGGCCTGGCCTGATCATGTCGCACTCCGAGACCGGCGCCACCCAGAACAGCGACTACCTGCTGGTCGCCTTCCGCGGCTACCTGCCGATGCGCATCCTGCCCGACTACCCGCGGATCTTCGACACGGTTCCGGTCGACTACGTCGCCAAGGCGATCGTGGGCATCTCCCGCAAGCCCGAGGCGGTCGGCCGGTTCTTCCACCTCTTCAACCCGGCCCCGGTGTCGATCCGGCGGTTCTGCGAGTGGATCCAGTCCTACGGCTACGACTTCGACATCGTGCCGTTCGAGGAGGCCCGGCGCCGGGCACTGGAGGTCGACACCAGCCATCCGCTGTACCCGCTGGTGCCGCTGATCCGGGACGCCGAGGTGGCACCGCAGCCCTCCCTGGACCCCGCCTACATCGACCAGTTGCAGCCGGATGCCGAGTGCCGCAACGTGCTCGACGCACTCGCCGGCACCGGGATCGCCTGTCCGCCGATGACCGAGGAGATGGCGCACGCGTGCCTGGAGTTCCTGGTCCAGGACGGCTTCCTGCCCTCCACGGAAACGGTCGAGGCCAAGCGGACCGGGAGTGCCGTATGAGCGGCGACCCGGTGTTCCCGCTGCTGCGGCCGGAACGGTTGCCCGGCCGGGCCGAGGTGCAGGCGTACGTGAGCGGCAACGCCCCGGGCGTGCCCGCCGAGCTGGCGGACACGCTCCGGGCGGATGCCGCCGCCGCGCTGGACGCGCTGCGTGCGGCGCTCATCACCGTGCCACTCCCGGCCGGCACCGCCCCGGTGTGCGACGACCCGGGCGAGTCCGGCGGAAACCGCGACAACGACCAGTCGTTCGACATCGTCCGGGTGGACGGCGAGCGCGCCGCGATCCTGCTGCACAGCACGCTCAAGGGCGCTGAACTGCTGCTGGACGACGCCGTACGAAGCGGGACCGACCTCGCCCCGGAGCACTGGCGCGCACTGCGGCACGGCTTCGCCGCGCTGCTCGGCCACCTGGCGGGCTTCCCCACCCCCTCGCCCGGGACCGACCCTGGGCCGGGTCCGCGCGGCGCCGACGGCCTGCCCTCCGACGCCCTGCGCCGCTGGGTACGTGGGCACCGCATCTTCATGGTGCTCATCCAGGGCCTGGTGATCGCGGTGGACGAGTTGACCGGCGCGGTTGCTCGGGCCGACACCGACCAGGCCGCGGAGGCGCTGGACCTGGCCGTGTCCCTGATGCGGGCGTCGGAGGCCGCACTGCGGTTCGCCGGCGACTTCACCCCGGAGGAGTACGAGGACCTGGTCCGCCCGACCCTGATGCCCCCGGCCGCTCCGCCGGGACTCAGCGGCCTGCACTGGCGCGACCACGAGTATCTGGTGAAACGGCTCGCAGAGGCCCGACAGCTGCTCGCGGGGGTGGATCCCTCCCTGGTTCCACTGCGAGCCAGGTTCCGCGAGGCCTACGCCGCAGCGTACGACGCCCACCGGTTCGTCTGTGCCCGGTTCGTGGGGGAGGACGTCGGAAGCCTGCTGATGACGCCCAAGTCCAAGAAGTCGGCGGTGGGGGTGCTCACCCAGTACAAGCGTGTCCGTCTGCAACACATCCCTGACTGAGCGCCGCGCGCTCCCTCCTGGAGGTAGTCATGTTGACCCAGGTCGAGTTGTCCGACCACCTGTCCGAGTACGTGCGGGAGGTCTCATTGCGGGACACCCCGCTCCTCGCCGAACTGAGGGCGGAGACCATCGCGATGCCGCTGGCGACCATGCAGGTCTCGGCCGAGCAGGGGCAGTTCCTCAGCACACTGGTCCGGGCGCTGGGGGCACGCCAGACCCTGGAGGTCGGTGTCTTCACGGGTTACAGCCTGCTGAGCACCGCACTGGCACTGCCCGCCGACGGCCGGGTGGTGGCGTGCGACATCAGCCCCGAGTGGACGTCCGTCGCCATGAAGTACTGCGCACGCGGCGGGGTGGCCGACAAGGTAGATCTCCGGCTCGGGGACGCTAAGGAGACCCTGCGCCGGCTGCTGGGCGAGGAGGGGGCGGCGGGCTCGTTCGACTTCGCCTTCATCGACGCTGACAAGGTGTCCTACGAGGAGTACTACGAGGCCGCACTGGAGCTGCTGCGGCCTGGCGGAACGATGGTGTTCGACAACGTGCTCTGGTCCGGCCTGGTGGCGGACCCGGCCACCACCGACGGCGACGCCGTCGCGCTGCGCGAGTTCAACCGCCGCCGGCACGACGACGACCGGATCGACCTGAGCCTGCTCCCCTACGCCGACGGCCTGACCGTCGCCGTCAAGCGCTGACGACCGATTCCCCCTCGGCGGCCGGTGGCCGCCGAGGGGCACCGAGAGGAGAGAACGATGGCTGGATTCCTGTCCGACGACGAGAGCTACCCCTGCCGCGTGGTGGTCAACCACGAGGAGCAGTACTCGCTGTGGCCGCTGGACCGTGAGATACCGGATGGCTGGCGGGACGGCGGCTTCCAGGGTGCCCGCCGGGACTGCCTGGCCCACATCGACGAGACCTGGGTGGACATGCGCCCGAAGTCGCTGCGCGCGAGCTGATCGCCGCCGGGACACCCGCCTCGCAACCGCCGTCGGCGCCGTACCTCACCTCACGGGAGGTACGGCGCCGACAGCGTGCTGACGTCAGCTCACGGCGGCACGCAGGCCGGGCGGTGCACACCCCGCTCAGCGGGAGTCGCCGCGCGCCTGCCGCCTGGTGTGCCGGTCCGCCGGCCTGCGGACGGGGGCCGACAGCAGCGTGGGCGGCAGATCGACCCCCAGGCCGTTGATTGCGCAGCGGTACGCGTGGATGGCACCCTCGGTGTCGCCGACCTGCGTCATCGCCTCTCCCAGCAAGGACCACAGCTGCGAGGTCTGCGAACCGTGCGGCTGGTCTTCCAGCTCGGCCCGGGAGGCCTGGCACGCGGCGAGGGCGGCTTCGGTGTCACCGAGCAGACACTGCGCGGTCGCCCGCAGCAGCCGGGCGCGGATCCGCTCCATCGGCGGGGTGGCGGCGTCGCCGAGGATCGCGTCGGCAAGCGTCAGCGCCTCGGCGTAGTTGTCCAGCATGATCAGTGCGCGCATCAGGTCACTGCGACAGCGCATCGCGTCGCCGACCGCACCACTGGCGTCGAGATCGGTGACGGCGAGTTCCAGCACCTCGCGCGCCTTCTGCAGATCCGGCGGCGACTGCCGCAGTAGCAGGCTGCCGTATACGGCGCGCAACATGCCGAGGGTGTGGCTGTAGTCGTGTGCGTCGACGTCGGTGATCCGGCTGGCGAACTCCTGTGCGTACCCAGTCTGGTTCGCCTTGTAGGCAACTGCCGCCGCCTGCCAGTAGGTCTTGGTGAGCGCTTGGTGGTCGCCGATTTTCGGCACGATCTTCAGCGCCTCGACGACGGGCTCCTCGGCCCCGGCGTAGTCGCCCCGTTCGCACAGCACGGTGGCGAGGATCGCGCGGACCTCCACCGCGACGTCCGAGATGTCGAGGCCCGCCTCGCTGATCTGCCGCTTGGCCAGGAGGGCGGCAGCCACGGCCGACTCGGCGTCGTCCCCGTACGCCAGCGAGCGCACCAGGCCCATCGTCGCGCCGAGCCAGTGCGGATAGATCGAGTCCTCGGCGGCGGCCAGGCAGGCCCGGTAACCTTCCGCGGCCTGCGCGTGCCGGCCGGCCTGTTCAGCCGTGCGGGCCAGCCCGAACTCCGCTTCCTGGCTGATGCCGGTGTCCCCGTCGTGCTCCGCGAGCACCCGGCGGTACCAGGCCTCCGCCTCGTCGACCTTGCCGACCGCCAGGGCCGCCCGGGCCATCCGCAGCTCCACTGCGGCGGGCCGGCGGGCGGTCTTCTCGTCCGGTAGCCAGAGATCCTCCGGTGTGCAGCCCAGCCGCTTGCTGAGGTGCCGCACCACCCGGTCCGTCGGGACGCGGCGGTCCGTTTCCAGGAGGGAGATGTAGCTGGCCGAGATGTTGTCGCCGACGAGATCGAGCTGGCGCAGGCCGCGTTCGGCGCGCAGTCGTCGCAGACGGGTGCCGAAGGTCCGGGGCGCCTGCATGGTCTCGTCAGCGGGCTGTACCAGATTGCTCACGGGATGACTACCAGATTGCTCAGGGGATGTCAGGGGATGACTACCAGGCTGTCAAGCCCGAACAGGTTCTGTCGACCGCGAGGGCGACTGCTCGGCGTGCGCGTCAATCGACCTGGACAGTTACCCGCCATGCATCCATTAGTATTTGTGGAGAGCTTACCCCCTCGACAGGTGCGCACACGGAACGGCTGCCGACGCCTGCCGCCCGTCGGGCAGAGGCCGGAGCGAGCGCCTCGAAGGGAGTTGAGTTGCGCGGATGATCGCTGTGATTTCGGCGACCGTGTCAAGGTCGCGCAACACGCCGGTCAACTCGAAGCGGCGCTGCAACGACCGGGTCAGAAGACGATAGATTTGTTCAAAATAATCGAGTGACTCCTCTCCGGCCAAGACCGCGAGGGGCGAACGCACGCGTTCCAACACGCTTATCGCAGCGTCGAGATCGGCGCGCCGGCCGCACACGTCGAACCGGGCGCAGAGCGCGGTAGCGAGCTGGCAGCAGTTGATCAGTCGTGCCTCGCCGCTCGTCGGCCCGTCCTCGCAGGCCTGCTGCAGCAGTGCGATCGCCATGTCGAGCCGCTCGGGGTCGGTGGTGCGGCGGGCGTACTCCAGCATCAGCCCTCCCAGCTCGCGGGCAGAGGACCAGCAGGTCACCGGAGTGACCCGGCGGCCTGTGCCGCGGTCCGGAAGATCGGCCAGGGAGCCCAGCAGAGTGCCGTGGCACTGCGACAGCCAGGAGAGCGCGGCGGGTCTCGAGTGGGCGTCGGCGAGTCCGCGTCCGAGCCTGCCGGGACGAGCGAGGGGCAGCCGTTCGGTGAGTGCGGACGAGGATTGTGCCGAGTGACTCAGTTGCATCTTTCCCCCGAAAGAGGCGTGCTGTACATGTGCGTTCCATGACCAGAAGCGGGATATGAGGAACTCGACTCCGTCCTCTCTGCTCGCCCCCGAGCTCCAAGCGGCCGAGGTTGCTGCCGAGGCTAGCCCACGGCTTGATTCAGTGTCACTCCTTCGTGGCCAACAATCGCCCTGTGACGCCGACTTGGCAGTCGACGCCTGTCAACAAAGACTTGACTGTGGTGTGATGGAAATTTAGGATCCCATGACAAGTAGTCAGTCATGTCTGTGGATCGGTGTGTGCGGAGAGGCCACGTGCGTCACCGCTTGCCGCGTCCCGCCGCGCGAGCCCGGCGACGTCCGGCCCGCAAGCGCCGCCGTGAGACAGGACGCCGACGTGCAACAGGACGAGTCAGGGGAAGATCGCCCGTGAGCCGATTCGCGCCACCCGACTGTTCTAATACGACACCTGGTCAGGAAGCCGACGCTGCGCCTGCCCGGCTGCCGGACCTCCGTTGGAACGCCACGGAGAGGGAGGTGCCCGAGGCCACCGTCGTGGAGCTCTTCGAAGCCCAGGCCTCGAGCACACCGGACGCCGTCGCGCTGCGGTTCGAGGACCGGCAGCGCAGCTATGCAAAGCTCAACGCGGACGCCAACCGACTGGCCCGGGTCCTGGTGGCGCGCGGTGTCGGGCCGGAGTCGATCGTCGCCCTAGCCCTGCCGCGCTCGGCCGAGGTCGTGGTCGCCATGCTGGCCGTCCTCAAGGCGGGTGGCGCGTTCCTGCCGGTGGACCCCCGCTACCCCGCCGACCGGATCGACACGATGCTCTCGGACGCCAGGCCGCTGCTGGTCCTGGGGACTGGCGGCGACCACCGCCCGGCGAGGGCCGGAACTCTGCGCGTCAAGGACCTGCTTGCCGAGGCGGCTGATGCGTCGGCCAGGAACCTGACCGACCCGGAGCGCCGGGCTCCCCTGAGCGTCGGCCACCCGGCCTACCTCATTTACACCTCGGGTTCGACCGGCCGCCCCAAGGGGGTGCTCGTCACCCACCGTGGACTGCCCAGCCTGGTCTGCGCCCAGGGCGAGGCGTTCCAGGTCGGACCGGGCAGCCGGGTGCTGCAGTTCGCCTCGCTGAGTTTCGACGCCGCCGTGTCCGAACTCTGCATGGCACTGCTGCGCGGCGCCACTCTCGTACTGGCGCCGCAGGAGCGGTTGGCGCCGGGCGCCGCGCTGGCCGAGCTCGTCGCGAGCGAGGGCATCACGCACGCCACCCTGCCCCCCGCGGTGCTGCCGCTGCAAGAGGGGCCGGACCGGCTGCCCGCGGACCTGGCGCTGATCGTGGCGGGTGAGGCCTGCCCGGCGGACGTCGCGGCCCGCTGGTCGGAAGGCCGGCTCATGCTCAACGCGTACGGCCCCACCGAGAGCACCGTCTGCACCACGATGACCGCCCTGCCTCACGGTGTGGGCAACCCACCGATCGGCCGCCCGATCGTCAACACCAAGGTCCACCTGCTGGACGAGGGGCTGCGGCCGGTGCCGGTCGGCGAGCCGGGAGAGCTGTTCGTCTCCGGGCCCGGGCTGGCACGCGGCTACCTGGGCCGGCCCGGCCTGACCGCCGGACGATTCCTTCCCGACCCGTTCGGTGCCGACGGCGAGCGGATGTACCGCACCGGTGATCTGGCGCGCTGGCGGCCCGACGGCTCGCTCGACTTCCTGGGCCGGGTGGACGACCAGATCAAGATCCGCGGCTTCCGGATCGAGCCGGCCGAGATCGAGGAAGTGCTCTGCGACGACCCCGACGTCTTCCAGGCCAGGGTGACGGTCCGGCGAGACACCGGCACTCCGCAACTGGTGGCGTACGTGGTCCCCGCCGACGGCGGCCGGGTGCACCCGGCCGGACTGCGCCGGCTGGTGGCCGCACGGCTGCCCGGCCACATGGTGCCGGCGGCCTTCGTCGCGCTGGACTGCCTCCCGCTGACCGCCAATGGCAAGCTCGACCAGGCGGCGTTGCCAGCTCCTCGGATCACCGGCACCGGCACCGGTCCCGCGCCGCGCACCCCGCAGGAGGAGGTGCTCTGCGGGCTCTTCGCCGACGTGCTGGCCCTGCCGAAGGTCGGCACGGAGGACAACTTCTTCGAGCTCGGCGGCGATTCGCTGCTGGCCACCCGGCTCGCCGCCCGGGTGCGGGCCACCTTCGGTGTGGACCTCCCGGTGCACACGGTGATCGAGGCCGCCACCCCGGCAGGGGTCGCCCGCCGGCTTGGTGTGGACCGCGCCGACGAGGCCCTCGAGATGCTCCTGCCGCTGCGTACCGCGGGTGCGCGGGCGCCGCTGTTCTGCATCCACCCCGCGGGCGGGATCAGCTGGTCGTACACGGGACTGCTGGCGCATCTGGACGCGCATCGCCCGGTGTACGGCATCCAGGCCCGCGGGCTGACCGGCGCGCATCCTCCGGTCCGCGACCTGGACGAGATGGTCGACCACTACCTGCGGGCGATCCGCGAGGTGCAGCCCGAGGGCCCCTGCCATCTGCTGGGTTGGTCCTTCGGCGGCCTGGTCGCCCACTCCCTCGCCGCGCGGATCCAGCGGGACGGCGGCCGGATCGGCCTGCTGGCACTCCTCGACGCCTACCCCATGCTGCCGCCGGAGCTCGACCATGAGGACGACGAGGCGGCCTTCCTGGCCGACATGCTGCACTTCATCAACCTGCCCGCCGGCGAGGCGGTGACCGAAAGGCCGCTCGACCGCGCCGAGGTGCTGGCCCTGGCCTGCCGGGAGGGCAGTGCGCTGGCGAGCCTGGATACCCGGACCGTCGAGCGGGTGATCGACGTGTTCGCCACCAACTACGCGCTGCTGCGCCGTTACACGCCCCAGACCGTCACCGGCGACCTCCATTTCTTCAGTGCCGTACGAGGCCGGGCGGCAGGCCTGGCCGCCGCCGACTGGCGCCCCTTCACGCGCGGCGAGATCCACGAGTACGAAGTCGACTGCGAACACCGGGACATGGGCCGTTCCGAGCCCATGTCCCGGATCGGGCCGGCGATCGCCGCGTGCCTCGCAGCCGTCGATCCGGGAAACCACCCACCACGCTCCGCAGCCCGTCCGGCAGCAAAACCTCGAAGCGTCCTCAGGAGGATGAAGTGAGCTCAGAAACGACGGAGACGTTCGACATCGTCGTCATCGGCGGTGGCCCCGGCGGATCCACGGTCTCCACGCTCACTGCGAAGCAGGGCCACCGGGTGCTGCTGCTGGAGAGGGACACATTTCCCCGGTACCAGATCGGCGAGTCGCTGCTGCCCTCGACCGTGCACGGGATCGGGAAGCTGCTCGGCGTGACGGACAAACTGCGGGAGGCCGACTTCACCAAGAAGAACGGCGGCACCTTCCGCTGGGGCAGCAACCCCGAGCCTTGGACCTTCTCCTTCGCGGTCTCGCCCAAGCTCGCCGGCCCCACGTCGTTCGCCTACCAGGTGGAGCGGATGAAGTTCGACCAGATCCTGCTCGACAACGCCCGGGAGCACGGCGTCGAGGTGCGCGAGGCGTGCACGGTGGTCGACGTGCTCGAGGACGGCGAGCGCATCGGCGGCGTGCGCTACATCGACTCCGACGGGCGGGAGCACAGCGTTACCGCCGACTTCGTGGTCGACGCCTCGGGCAACAAGAGCCGTACCCACCGGTTCGTCGGGGGCGAGCGGCACTACTCCAAGTTCTTCCGCAACCTCGCCCTGTTCGGCTACTTCGAAGGGGGCAAGCGGCTGCCCGCGCCGAACTCCGGCAACATCCTGTCGGCCGCCTTCGAGGACGGCTGGTTCTGGTACATCCCGCTCACCCCGGATCTGACCAGCGTCGGTGCGGTGGTGCACCGGAACGCCGCGGAGAAGGTGCAGGGCGACCCGGAGCGGGCCCTGCAGAACCTGATCGACTCGTGTCCGCTGATCAAGGAGCACTTGGCGGACGCCAAGCGGGTCACCAGCGGGCCGTACGGCGAACTGCGGGTGCGTAAGGACTACTCCTACTGCAACACCCGGTTCTGGAAGCCGGGCATGGTGCTCATCGGCGACGCGGCCTGCTTCGTGGACCCCGTCTTCTCCTCCGGCGTTCACCTGGCGACCTACAGCGGCATGCTCGCCGCCCGCTCCATCAACAGCTGTCGCGCAGGACTGGTCGACGAGGACGCAGCCTTCCAGGAGTTCGAGCGCCGCTACCGCCGGGAGTACGGCGTCTTCTACGAGTTCCTGGTCTCCTTCTACGCGATGCAAGCCAACGAGGAGTCCTACTTCTGGGAGGCCAAGAAGATCACGAACTGCCCGCTGTCGGAGTTCGAGGCCTTCGTGGAGCTGGTCGGCGGCGTCGCCTCGGGCGAAGCGGGCCTGACCGACGCCTCGGCCCTCTCCGACCAGCTGGCGGGCAGCGCACAGTCGCTGGCCGACGCGGCTGGCGACATGTCCGAGCGGGTCGGCGCGGTGCACGCCAGCGGCGTGGTGTCGCGTGCGATGAGCGAGGGCGCCCGGGTGCAGGCCCAGGCGCTGCTGGGCCCCGATGGCGCCGAGGTGGACCCGCTCTTCCCGGGCGGCCTAGTGAGCTCCGCGGACGGGCTGCACTGGGTCCGTCCGGTCGCCTGAGCGGGGGCCGGAGCCGTGCCGCGCAGCCGTCTGTGGGTGATCGGCGGGGTCATCCTCTCCGCCGCCGCCGTCGCCAGCTTCTCGTGGATCGCCACGCTCTGCCGGGCGCTGCCCGGCATCGGCGGAGACGCTCCGCGCCGCGATCGTTGACCTTGGAGGAACGTCATCAACCGCAACTTCTCTCCGGAGCAGGGTGGGGCGCCGTCGGCCGGCCCCGCCGCGCCGGACTGGCAGGCACTCCGCCGGAGTATCGGCGGCGATTTGGTGCTGCCCGCCGACGAAACGTACGCCGAGGCCCGCGCCCTGGCGGATCTCGAGTTCAGCGTCACCCGTCCGCAGGCGATCGTCCACTGCCGGTCGGCCGAGGACGTCGCCGAGGCAATCCGCTTCGCCCAGGCCTTCGGTCTGCCGACCGTGCCGCGCAGCGGTGGACACAGTTTCGCGGGCTATTCCACGACCACCGGCCTGGTCGTCGACGTCTCCCGGATGAACGCGGTCACGGTGGGCGACGGCCTGGTTCGATCGGAGGCCGGAACCCAGATCGTCGACCTGTACGACCACACCCTGCCGCACGGCCTGGCGGTGCCGACCGGATGGTGCCCGACCGTGGGCATCGCCGGGCTGGCACTCGGCGGCGGCCTCGGGCTGGAGGGCCGCCGGCACGGTCTCACCATCGACCACATGGTGTACGCCAAGGTGGTACTGGCCGACGGGCGGATCGTCCGGTGCGACGAGCAGCACGACCCGGAGCTGTTCTGGGCGCTGCGCGGTGGGGGCGGGGGAAACTTCGGGATCGTCACCGAGCTCGGCTTCCGGCCCGTCGCGGTGGACGCGATGACCAACTACGCGCTCAACTGGGACTGGCCGGACGCGGTGGCCGTGCTCGACGGCTGGCAGCAGTGGGCGGTGTCCACCCCCGACGGGATGACACCGGTGCTCACGGTCGAGCTGGAGGACGCCGCGCCGGGCGCACAACCCCGCCTCACCGTGCACGGCGCCTGGCTGGAGCGACCGGCCGACCTGAAGCCGCTGTTGGAGCGGCTTGTGAAGCTGGTCGGGCGGGACCCGGCGAGCAGCTCGCAGGAGACCGTGCCGTACGCCGACGGCCTCAAACACTGGTTCGGCTGCGACGGGATGACCACGGCGGAGTGTCACACCGTGGGGCACAACCCCGAGGCGAAGCTCCCCCGGGTGGCCTTCGCCCGCGCCCGTGGGAACTTCTGCACCGCGTCGGTACCCACCGAGGGGGTGGCGGCGCTGCTCACGGCCTTCGAAGCGCAGCGCCGGGCCGGCCAGATGCGTAACCTCGACTTCCTCACCCTCGGCGGCGCGATCAACCGAGTGCCCGCCGACGCGACCGCCTTCGTCCACCGCAACAGCCGGTACTACCTGGGGTTCGCGGTCGGGATGATGGAGGAGGTCCCCGAGGCGGAGCAGCAGGCCGCCGCCGACTGGGTCGACCACTGCTGGGCCGAGCTGCAGAACTGGTCCGCGCCGTACACCTACCAGAACTTCGTGGACCCCCAGCTCACGGACTGGCGGGAGCGGTACTACGGCGTCAACTACGACCGGCTCGCCCGGGTGCGGGCCGCCTACGACCCGCACCACTTCTTCCGTTTCCCACAGGCGATCAGCTGATCCTTTCCCGTACCGGGGGCGCCACATGATGATGAACCGGATTACCCGACTGCTGCGCCACGGCGTGCGCACCGTGACCTTCCCAGGGGCCCTGGCGGCTTCCGGCCGCGCGCCGCGGGCACCACGCCCGGTCGATGCCGACGCGCCCGAGGACGTCTTCTCCGCCCGCCGCGCCGAGCGGCTGTTGCGCAAGATCGCCGTCGAACCCCGGCCGATCGGCTCACCGGGCAACGCGCGGGCACGTGCGGTGCTGGTGGAAGAACTGCGCGCGCTGGGCGCGGAGGTGACGGTCCAGGACGCGGTGGCCGTCGGCGATCTCGGGCCAGCCCCCTTCGGGGTGGAGTACCGTGCCGGGGGGCGGGTGTGCAACATCGTCGCCCGCCTGCCCGGCACCGCACCCGGCCCGGCCGTCCTGCTCATGACACATTACGACTCCGTCGAGCAAGGCCCGGGCGCGAGCGATGCGGGCATGCTGGTGGCGGCGGCCCTGGAGACGCTTCGGGCGCTGCGTGCCGGGCCCGCGCTGCGCAACGACGTGATCGTGGTGCTCACCGACGGCGAGGAGGCCGGCCTGCTCGGGGCCCGGGCGTTCTTCGCCGAGCACCCGACGGCGGCGCACGTCCGCGCGGTGCTGAACTTCGAGGCCCGCGGCACCAGCGGCCCGGCGCTGATGTTCGAGACCGGTCCGGGCAGCGGATCACTGGTACGAATGCTCGCCAACACCCCAGACGCCGCCGTGGCGAGCTCGCTGTTCGACGAGGCGTACCAACGTATGCCGAACGCCACCGATTTCGCATTCGCCAAGGAACACCGGCTTCCCGGGCTGAACTTCGCCAACATCGGCGGGTTCATCCACTACCACGGACCCGACGACGACCTCGCGCACGTCGATCCCGGCACGCTGCAACACCACGGGGCGAACATGCTCGGCCTGCTCCGCCAACTGGGCCGGGCCGACATGGACGAACTCCGCTCCTCCGACCGGGTGTTCTTCAGCCTCGGCGGCCGGCTGGTGCACTACCCAGTGCGTGCCGCCCTCCCGCTGGCCCTCCTCGGCACGGCGGCGGCGACCCACGTGCTGGTCAGGCGCCGAACCCCCGCCGCCGGCCGGTGGATCACCGGGGCCAGCGCCGGCCGGCAGGCGGCCCGGCTGCTGGCCGGCGCCGGTGCTGCCACGGCACTCGCCCTGGGGCTGGGCAGCCGCACCCCGCAGTTCCGGCGGCACGGCGACTTCCCGGATTCCGGGCAGGTATACGGCGCGCTGGTCGGTTTGGCGGCCGCGCTGACCCTGGCCAACGACCGCGCCCAAGTCGCCGACCCCTGGCAGCGCCTCGGCGGCACGCTGCCTCCCCTCGCCGCCTCCTCGGTCGCGCTCTCCGCCCTCCTGCCCGGCGGCAGCTACCTGCCGACCTGGCCGCTGATCGGAGGTGCGGTCGCCGCGCTGGCCGGTGACGCCCGGCCCGCAGTGCGCACCCTCGGCGCCCTCGGCGCCGCAGCCGGCGCAGCAGCGTTACTCGGTCCGCTCTCCCAATTGCTGTACCAGGGCCTCACCCCGCGTGCCGCCGCTGCGCCGATGCTCACCCTGCAACTGGGCGGCGAGCTGGCCGCCCCCGCGCTGGGGGCGCTGCCCCGCCCGGTGCGCCGGGCACTGGCGGCCGGCGGCCTGATGGCCGCGGCGGGCGTGGTGGCGCATCGGCTCCGCTCCCCCGGCGACACCGCGGCCGCACCAGTGACCCTCAGCTACCTGATGGATGCCGATGCCGGCCGGGCCGTGTACTTCAGCAGCGATGCCCGGCCGACCGAGTGGACCCGCGGCTTCCTGGGGGACCGCCCCGAAAAGGGCCTGCTGCCGGAGTACTTCCCCGGCTGGGACAGGGACTTCCTGTACGCCGACGCCGAGCCGCTCAACCTGCCCGCGCCGGCGGTCGACGTGCTGGGGGACGAGCCTGCCGGTCCGGGTCGGCGCCGACTCACCCTCCACGTCACCTCGCCGCGCGGTGCCCGTCAGCTCCTCCTCGCCGTCCCGGACGGCGGCGTGCACAGCTGGTCGGTGGAGGGCCGCTCCTGTCCGCCAGCCCGCCCGGAGGAGACCGATCAGGACCGCCCTTGGGAACTGTGGCTCTACGCACCAGGAGCGGAGGGTCTGCGGGTGGAGCTGGAGGTAGACGAGACGCGGATCCGGCTCCGGGTTGCGGACCGGTCCGAGGGGCTGCCCGCCGGGGACGGTCCGCGTACGCCCGCCGCGGCCCTGGACATCGACAGTTGGGGCAACGGCACATTCGTGCTGAGGTGGTTGAAGATATGAAACAGGACGGAGGTAGAACCAGTATGACCAGCTAACAGGTGCAGTTGGTGTTCTTCCCGGTAGTCGCCGTCTTCGTCTCCTCACTCTTGGAGCACTCCGAACTCGGGCCGGTGGCCCTGGTGGCGGCGATGCTCGGCTCCTTCGCTCTTACCAAGAAGCGCGACACGGCACAGGCGCCCGACGCCACGCCGAAGCAGGAGGTGGCGTTGTGAACCCCAGTGCCCGGCGGTCAGCCCTCCCCGGCACCACGTCCGTCCTCGCGCCGGAGAACCTCGCCCAGATATACGCCCACGGAGCCGGGAATTCCCGCGCGAGAGCTGCGGGTTCATCCTTGCCGACGGCGTATGCGAGGCCCGGAATGTCATCGACGAACTGCCTGCGGCCGATCCGGAGTCGTTCGAGCGCTCCTCGGCCACGGGGCACGCCCTCAGCGTCGCGGATGCACTGTTCCTTGACGGAAGCTTCGACACCCCCAGGCCCGTACTCGTGGTCTATCACTCCCGTCCCAACGGGCACGCCTACTTCAGAGAGGAAGACACCGGGCGGGCCCTGCACTGTGGGGAGCCTGTTTACCCGGACCTGCTCCAACTCGTGGTGAGCATCGATGAGTCCGGCATGCGGGAAGCGCGGCCGTTCGCCTTCCTGGAGGGCGGCTTCACCGAACTGGCCCATCTCACCCCGCACCCCCATTCACTTCCACCCGGTCGACGAGCTGAAAGCGAGAGATCATCATGGCGACGGTAGCTCTGGTGAAGACCCTGGCGCATACGGCAGGCGTGGACGCGTCACTGAACGCGAGCGGCGAGACGGTGGGCGTCGACGTACGGACCCTGCCCGCCGCGGAGGCCTTCCAGAACCCCGACCTGATCCGGACGGCCACCAATCTGTTGCCGCCCGACATCACGGACGTACATGTCGTCGACATCGTGGGGCTCGACATCCAGGCCGACGGCGGGACCCACGTCGGCTCCACCAAGCAGATCGGCCGTCTGCGGGTGAAGAAGTGAGAGAGCAAGGGAACGGGCAAGCGTCGCATCCGCATCGAACTGCCCGACGACGGGGAGGGACGCCGATGACGTCGACCACGGTCGCCCGTCCCACCCAGTCTCTGTCCCCCGACCGCCCGTTGCTCGCGACGGTCGGCGCGGACCTGCGGGTTCCCCTCGTGTCGGGCACGGACGTCGGATACGTCAACCTGGACCACGCCGCGAGCAGTCCCGCCTTGCGTGCGGTGGCCGAGCATCTCACGACGGTCCTGCCGTACTACGCGAGCGTGCACCGGGGGGCCGGCTACCCGTCCTCGGTGACCTCGGGGCTTTACGAGCAGGCCCGCGTGATCGTTTCCGGGTTCGCCGACGCGCGCGCCACGGACACGGCCGTCTTCACCCGCAATACCACCGACGCGCTGAACCTGCTGGCCCACTGCCTGCCCCGGGGGGCCCGTGTGGTGTCCCTGGAGACCGAGCACCACGCCAACCTGCTTCCGTGGGCGTCGTGCGACCACAGGCTCGTCCGCGCCGCCCCGACGTGGGCGGAGACGCTCGGGCTGCTCGAGCGGGAACTGACGGCGGCACCGGTCCACCTTCTCGCGATCACCGGCGTGTCCAACGTCACGGGCGAAGTGGTCCCCGTCGCCGAGGTCGTGCGGCTCGCGCATCGCCACGGCGCCAGGGTGGTCGTCGACGGGGCCCAGCTCGTGCCCCACCGCCGATTCAGCCTGGCCTCGTCAGGCGCGGACTACGTGGCCTTCTCGGGGCACAAGCTGTACGCCCCGTACGGCTCCGGCGTGCTGATCGGTCCTCGCGACTGGCTGGACGCCGCCACTCCCTACCTGCGCGGCGGCGGCGCGGTGCGCGAAGTGGACGTCGAGCACACCAGCTGGGCCGCCGCACCCGAACGGCACGAGGCGGGCACCCCGAACGTGCTGGGCGGCGCGGCACTCGCCCGCGCCTGCGAGGTGCTCGGTGAGCTCGACCCCGAGCACTGGGCGAGCCACGAACGGGCCCTGCGCGAGCGGCTGGAGAGCGGCCTGCGAGCGATACCCGGCGTGCGCACCCTCCGCATCTGGCCGGACGTGCGGGACGCCGTGGGAATCGTGGCGTTCGTCGTGGCGGGGACCGATCCCGGCCTGGCGGCCGCGTACTTGGCGGCCGAGCACGGCATCGGCGTACGCAGCGGAAGGTTCTGCGCCCATCCGCTCCTGGCACGGCTCGGCGCCCCGCCCGGCGGCGCGCTGCGGGCGAGCTTCGGCGTTCCGTCGACCCTCGCGGACGTCGACCGACTCCTCGACGCCCTGAGCGGCCTGGTGACGCACGGGCCGAAGTGGACCTACGAGACCGTCTCCGGGCGCTGGACGCCCGTGCCCGACCCGCGTCCGGTGCCGCAGTGGGCTGGCCGGGCCACAGCCGTCTCGCCCTGCGAGGCGGACCGACCGGGAGGGAAGAACTGATGTCGCTGCCACCACTTGTGGAGCTGGCTGCCGAGCTCAGAACCCGTCCTTGAGCCGGAGATGGACCGGCGCCCTGGCAACCGACAACTGCCGACAGGGGAAGAGCCGCTGCGCGCTGACGTGCCAAAGCCGCACCCAATTGGGCTGCCGGAGCCTCCAGTCGCCCCGGCTCGCCACTAGCGTCCCCATGGTGTTGACGGGCACAGCGGCAGTACGTTCTGCGCGCCGTGCCGTCTCTCAGGGAGATGTGGTGGCTGATCTTTCGCAGTTCGTGAAGGCATACGACGTAGGTGGAGTGGTTCCCGATCAGTGGGACGAGTCGCTTGCAGAGCTGTTCGGCGCTGCCTTTGTCCAGGTCACAGGCGCTGAGGCGATCGTGATCGGGCATGACATGCGGCAGCAGCGTCCTCGCTCCAATGCCCGCCGCCACACCGACCAAGGAGCCCCGCCGATGTCCGCCTCCCGCTACCTGTTTGGCCGGCTCGCCGCCGATGCGATGCTGCAGTCGATCACACAGGAAGGCCGGGACGGGCTCGCCAATCTGGTCGAGGCCCCGCAACAGACGGTCCTGGCCCTCGACTTCGACGGCACCCTCGCCGACATCGTCGACGATCCGGCTTCCCCGCCTGCTGACACAGTACGGCGCTGACGCGGGGGGGCGCGTCGAGGACAAGGGGGCGGCCCTCGCGGTGCACACCCGCCGGGCCGCTCATCCCCAGGCCGCCTTCCACCGGCTACGGCCCGCACTGCTGCAACTGGCCAGGCAGTACGGCCTCAAAGCCGAGCCAGGCCGCCTCGTGATCGAACTTCGCGCCGCGGGCCAGGACAAGGGCGGCGCCTTGACCAGCTTCCTGACCCAGCGCCAGGCCCGCACCGTGCTCTACGCCGGCGACGATCTGGCCGACATTCCCGCCTTCGACGCTGTTGCCCGACACCGTAGCGCCGGCGGCAGCGGAACCCTCCTCTACAGCGCGCCGACCAGCGCCAACGAGGCCGTCCCGGACCTGGCCCGCCGCGCGGACCTGACCGTGGACGGACCGCACTGCATCACCCAGCTGCTGCTGCTCGCCGAGGCGTTGGACACCCCAGCGAACAGCACAGCCGCACCTCACAACCGCAGGGCATCCACCTGAGCCGCGAACCACTTCTGCGGCGCCATCGCCGCAGCCGCCGCGGCCATCCGCTTACTGCGGCCAGCCCGTTCCTCATACGGCATACGTAGCGCCGCATCCGGCCCCACGGACGGCGCTTCCACCCGAAAAGTGGACACGGTTTCATGTGATTATGCGGCAAGTGTCATGCTAGAAGACTCCTGAAGATCTTGCTCGGACCGCCCGACTCACCCCGGATTGCCGGTAAATGTCAATCGGGCTGAACCGGTGCAAGCCGGGCGCGATTTCAAGATCTTCATCGGCCTTCTAGCCGACTACTCGTAGGCGATGTGGGCTGAGCTGGCCGTTCGCCGAGTGGTGCCGCCAGGTGTTGTAGCGGACGAGCCAGCGGATGTGGGTCGACATCACCGAACCGGCGGAAGACGCAGGTCAACGACTTTTCACGGCCTGCAGGGCGGGTTCGTCATGGCCGATTCCGGCCGCGACCTGCGCGGCCGTGTCCAGTGCGAGGTTCTCTTCGACTCCCTTTCGGATCCAGGTCAGCGCAGGCGTGGTCATGGCCGTGGTGACCAGGGCCATCAGCACGAGGATGGTGAACAGCTCAGAGCCGATGACGCCCAGGCCGAACCCGATGTTCAGCACGATCAGCTCAGTCAGGCCCCGGCAGTTCATGAGCACGCCGAGCGACATGGCGTCCCGCCAGCCACGGCCCGAGAGCCTGGCCGCGATCGAGCCGCCGCCCCACTTGCCCACCACCGCCACCGCGAGCACGGCGGCTGCCCACAGCCACTGGGTGCCACTGCCGCCCAGCAGCCCGACATCGGTCTTCAGCCCCATGCTGACAAAGAACAGCGGCAGCAGCACCGGCACCGTGAAGGCGCGCATCCCGGCCGCGGTGGCTTCGATCCGCTGGCTGCCACGCGGAGTGACTACACCGAACAGGAACGCGCCGAACAGCGCGTGCACCCCGATCCGATCGGTGGCGTACGCGGCCAGACTCAGCCCGCTGAACAGCACGACGAGCACGACGCCGTCGGCGTACCGCCGCTCGGCGCGCGCAGCCCACTTGGCCAGCAGCGGTCGCACGACAAGGAACATGGCCGCCGTGAAAGCTAGCGCGTCCAGCGCCGTGGTGACGGCCTCCATCGGCGAGTTACTGTTCGTCACCGCCACCACGGCCGCCAGCAGACACCAGGCGCTCACGTCGTCCACGGCCGCACTGGCCATGGCGAGTGCGCCCACTCTGGTTCGATACAGGCCGCGGTCGGTCAGGATGCGGGCCAGCACCGGGAACGCGGTGATGCTCATCGAAACCGCGATGAACAGCACGAACGGCAGCTTCTCGACGCCCTTGGGGGCGAATCCTCCGTACATGCCTAGCGCCAGCAGGGTGCCCAGCACCAGCGGTACGACGATGCCGGCCTGGGAGACGGCCACGGCAGTCCTGCTGTTTCCGCGCAATGACTTGAGGTCGAGTTCCAGACCGACGAGGAACATGAAGACGAGCAGCCCGATGTTGCCCAGCACACCGATGAACGGCAGGGCGGACTGTGGGAAGAGCCAGGCCTGCGCACCAGGCCAAAGCCAGCCCAGCAGCGAAGGGCCGAGCAGGATGCCTATGAGGATCTCGCCAACGACCGGTGGCTGACCTAGCCGTTTCAGGAGCTGGGCCCCGGCCCGGCAGGCAAGAATCACCACTGGCAGGGAGACCAGGAGGTTGGGAAGGGGATCGGGGGCAGCAGCTGCCATGGCGTTCTCCTGGACGAGGGGTCGGGAACCAGCGCCCCCGACAAAGGGGCGGGGAACTGATCGACCAGCCACGACGGACCCGCGGACGGTAGACGACCAACCGCGGCACTTTCTGCGAAGCGCTCGGAGGGATGCCGCGCGGGGTCGTCGGCCGACTGCGGGATCGTCGTGGCTGGTCACGCCCAGCAGACCGGTGGCGCCGCTGACGCGGGCGGTGCGGACAGTCTCGGCGACGAACGCGGCCGCGCCGCGCGCGGAGTTGGACGGGCCCTTGCGCAGTCTGGTGGCGGCGATGACCGGCGTGGAGACGATCCCGAGCAGCGCGTTCAGTCCCCTTGACCTTGCTGTATCCGTAGCCCGCGCCCTGTCTGGCGTAGTCGTAGGTGCGGCGGATCGTGTCGTCGATGTCCACATAGGCGACCGTCTTCGCGCCGGGCAGCAACGGGGTGTGCGCGGCCAAGGCGGGCAGGAACCGGCGGGCCATGGCGTGCAGTTGCCTCACATGCCCATGGGTGAAGGACCGCAGGAACGAGCCCAGCGTGGACGGCGCCCGCCCCCCGGCGAACAAGCGGGACAACCCGCCGTGCCGCAACCGGTTGATGTCATCGATGCTGTCCGCGCCCGCGATCATGCCGCCGACCAGGCTCATCAGCTTCGCTGCCGGGAAGGCCCCGGTGCCGTCCTTCGAGACCGGCAGGTGCAGGTGCTCGTCGGCCAGCACGGGCAGTTGGAGGCACTTCGGCGCTTCCACCCAACGGCCATAGCACTAGCTGATCTTCATCTGGGCCATCATGCCCATCGCCGAGTGGTCCAGCATGTGACAGTGGTAGACGTAGACGCCGCGGTAGCTGTTGAAGTGCAGCTTGATCCGGACCGTATCACCGGGAGCCATCCGAATCGTGTCCTTGAGACCGGCCTCCTCCGGGCCAGGCTCTCCGCCGTTACGCTCGATGACCCGGAACTGCACCAGATGCACATGGAAGTTGTGCGGCACAAACTCGCTGGGATTAGTGATCGTCCAGATCTCGGCGGTGTCTTGCTGAACGTTGATGTCAATGCGATTCGGGTCGTAGACCTTGCCGTTGATGGTGGCTACCCAGGACGAGTCGCTTGCCTGCGACATGTTCAGCTCCATGGAGCGTTCCTGAGAAGCTTCCGGCTGCGCGGGCAGGGTCCGCAGGATGGCGGGAACTGAACTCGGATCATGCACCTTGCGGACCACATCCAACCGAAGCACCGGGCGCACCTCCTCCGAGTCTCCGGCGGGCCCAACAGTGTTCTGCAGGACGAGCTGGGTCCCGACCGGGTAGCGGGAGAAGTCGATGACGACATCGGCACGCTCTCCGGGAGAGAGCCAGAGGGTGTCGGTGTCATAGGGGCGCGGGAGCAAGCCGCCGTCGGATCCGATCTGAGTGATCGGGGAACTGTCGGCGAGGCGGAGCCGTAGGTGGCGGAGGTTCGAGGAGTTCAGGAGCCGGAAGCGGTACTTGCGCGCAGCGACCTCGAAGTAGGGGGCGGGCTTGCCGTTGGTGAGGAGTGTGGGACGCCCGAATATCTCGTCCATGACGTAGACGAGTTGACCGGACTCGTCGAAGTGAGCATCGCGCAACGCGATGGGGACGTCATACGAGCCAGCGGGCAGCGGAAGCGCCAACTCATCGGCGTCGGTGAGCAGGTAGGAGCCGGATAGGCCCCGGTAGACATGCTCCGACTCACTGTGATGGGCGTGGTCGTGGTACCAGAGTGAGGCGTGAGGCTGCCGATTGGGGTAGGTGTAGGTGCGGGTCTTACCCGGCTCGAACGTATCCATCGGCGCGCCGTCGTCGGCAGCCGCGACAGAACCCCCGTGCAGGTGCACCGAGAGGGGATCCTGCAGCAGATTGCGGTAGGTGACTGAGACCGGCCGGCCAGACCGGGCCTTGATGGTGGGCCCGGGAAAGCTCCCGTTGAAGGTAAGGACATCCGTGACCGCCCCGGGAAGTATCCCTGCGCGGGCGCTTCGGACGGGTACGACATATCTGTCAACACCGCCTGACACGGATACCGGGGTGAGAACCGGCAGCACAGGAAGCTTAGTACGGAACGGCTCCGGTTCCGCCAGTGCACTGGCCCCGCTCTCCGCAGGCTTTGCCATGACCAGAGGAGCAAGCGCGACGCCGGTGAAAGCGCCGGACAGAGTGGTGGCCGCACCGACTCTGAGTAGGCCACGTCGAGTGAGCATGAATTCCTCCTGACAACACAGTTGTGCGCGTCATTACATAGGACACCGTTACGCGAGTCAACCTTCCATTACATCCAACTCTGTTCCAGACAAGAGAGGCCCATGGGGCGGCATACGGTGGCGGACGTCCCGTCAGCTCCTGAGGTTGCCGGTCACCGTGCCGCAGGGTGCCCCGCTTGCCTGTCAAGCGCCTGTCAATCGAACGTCAATGCTTGTGTACGTCCCCTGACTGTCGGCTAGGGTGCCGTGATCGATACAGCCCACTGCCAGGGGAGAGGCATGGAAGAGCACTCTGTACGGTTAGGCACGGCCGGGTGGATCGAGGTGACGGGCGCCCGCACACACAATCTGCGCAGCGTGGACGTACGGATCCCCCGCGGAGCGGTGGTGGCGTTCGTGGGGGTCTCCGGCAGTGGAAAGACCTCGTTGGCCATCGACACACTGCACGCCGAGGCCCAACTGCGCTACCTGGAAGGGCTGGCGCCGTTCGTGCGGCAGTACGTCACTCCAAAGGACCGGCCCCAGGTGGACCGGATCACCGGTCTGGGCGCCACCCTGGCCGTGGACCAGCGGCACCTCAACCACAACGCCCGGTCCACCCTGGCCACGCTCACCGGCGTGGATGCCTACCTGAGCCTGCTCTACTCCCGGGTGCCCGCGCTGGCCCGCGATGGCGCCATCGAGCTGTCCTCCGCCCATTTCGACCGTTACAGCACCGAGGGCAGCTGCACGGTGTGCCGGGGCGCGGGAGCCACACTGCACGCCGATCCCGATCGGATCATCACCGACCACGACCTGCCGCTCACGAGGGGCGCCTCTCCGTGGTTCGACCGCTTCCGTTCCGGCGAGCAGGCGGCTGTCCCGTTCCTCTTTGAACGCCACGGTGCCGACCCCGAAACACCGTGGCGGGATCTACCCGAGGGGCTGAAGCACGCCCTGTTGTATGGCACCGGCGACGAGTCGGTGGCGGTAAGCATCGACCTGCCGAACAAGAACTCCGACGCGGAGCTCACCTACCGCTACAACAAGCCCGTGCGCGGCGCGGTGGCCGAGGTGGAACGGCTGTTCTCGGCGGCTGGCACCGAGAACGCCAAGAAGCGCTACCTGCCGTACATGCGGATGGTCGACTGCACTGAGTGCGAGGCGAGCGGTTACGGCGTGCACAGCCGCACCCAGCGCCTGGGGGCGATGACCTACTCCGAGGTGGTCCTCGCGCCGGTGCGCGAGGCATGCCGCTGGCTGGAGGGGGTGCCGGACGGCCTGGAGGGTGCACAGTTGGAAGTGGCACAGTCCCTGCTGCCGGAGCTGTCCGGGCGGCTGAAGCTGCTGTCCCGGCTGGGACTGGGACACGTGCAGTTGTCCCGTTCGGCCCCGACTATGTCCGGTGGGGAGATGCAGCGGGCGCGCGTGGTCGGTCAGCTGGCCAGCGGCCTCACCGGGATCGTGTATGTCCTGGACGAGCCGTCCTGCGGCCTGCACCCTGCCGACAAGGAGCAACTAGCGGACATCGTGCGGGGGCTACGGGACGCCGGGAACACCGTCCTTCTCGTCGAGCACGACACCGGGCTGATCGCCGGCGCGGACTGGGTCGTGGAGATCGGGCCGGGCGCGGGCGAGCACGGTGGCCGGCTGGTGGCCTCGGGGCCGCCGGCCGACCTTCTAGGCAATCCGGAGTCCCGTACCGCGCCGTATCTGGCGGCCTCCGGCCCCCGGGTGGTCCGGCGGCGCCGGACCACCGGGACGGACCGCCTGGAGCTGCACGGCGTCCACAGCCACAATGTCCGGATCCCGCAACTTGATCTGCCGCTGGGCGTGCTCAACTGTCTCACGGGGGTGAGCGGCAGCGGCAAGAGCAGCCTGCTGCACAACTGCATCTCGGCCGCGGTCGGCGCCGCCGTCGAGGGCAGCCGGGTGGACACCGTCGACAAGGTCGTCGGTGCGGACGCCTTCGGCTGGGTGAGCCTGGTGGACCAAGAGCCCATCGGACGTACCCCGCGGTCGAACCCGGCCACCTACTCCAAGGCCTTCGAGCACATCAGGTCGCTCTTCGCCGGCACCGAGGCCGCCCGGCGCAAGGGACTGAGCCCCTCTGCCTTCTCGTTCAACTCCGGCGGTGGGCGGTGCGAGACCTGCGCGGGCTACGGCCGGCGCTCGGTGGACATGCACTTCCTGCCGGACGTCACGGTCACCTGCGAGGGGTGCGAGGGCCGCAGGTTCGGCCCGGAGGTACTCTCGGTACGGCACCAGGGACTCGCGGTGGACGAGGTGCTGGCCCTGACCGTCGACGAGGCGGCGGAGGTATTCACCGAGCCCGCGGCGCTGGCGGGCATCCTCGGTACGCTGCAGCGCGTCGGACTGGGCTATCTACAACTGGGGCAGAGCTCGACCGAGCTCTCCGGCGGCGAGGCGCAGCGGCTGAAACTGGCCGCGACGATCACCCGCGGGGCACGGGGCCGGCGATCCGGCTTGGTGCTGCTGGACGAGCCGGTCACCGGCCTGCACCCGGCCGATGTACAGCGCCTGGTGGACACGTTCGACGCCCTCCTCGTCGAGGGGAACACCGTGGTCATCGCGGAGCACGACCTGCACGTGGCCGCTGCCGCGGACTGGATCGTCGATCTGGGGCCGGGCAGCGGCGAGGCGGGCGGGCTGGTCTGCGGCGAGGGCACGCCGGAGGCGGTGGCGGCCACCGACGGACCGACTGCCCGGTACCTGCGGCAGATCATCGGCACCGACCGGCGCAGCGGCTGAACCGAACGGCACACGTCGGGCCTGGCAAGAGGCCGGGCCCGACGTTCTGTGCGCGCAGCGCGCTCAGCTCTTGCGTGGTGTCAGTTTCGCCATCGGGAACTTCCGCTCCGTGCGAGCCTGGTAGTCCGAGAAGAAGGAGGCCAGCGAGGTCGCCTTCGCCCACAGTTCGGGGTGCTCCTCGTCGGTCGCGATCTCGACGTCGGCCTCGTAGAGCTCGTTGCCGACCTCCACGATGACGGTCTTCGCCTCCCGGAGGTTGCGGAACCACAGCGGCTCCTGTGGCGCTCCGCCGAGCGAGCCCGTGACCACGTAGGCCCCGTTGTGGGTGAAGTAGACCAGCGGCTTGGTGCGCGGTTGGCCGGTGCGGCGGCCCTTCACCGTCATCAGGAGCACCGGCATTCCCAGCATCTTGTTCCACACGCGCCCCTTGGTGGCTCGGTAGACCTTGATGTTGGTCTTGCTGATGGTCCGTGTGAAAGCCTTCTCCAGTGCGTTCGGCACCGTCACTCTCCTTGTCGCTGCGGGATCGCGGGATGGCTCCAGGGCGCGGTCAGGCCACGGGGTCGCCCAGCCAACGGCCCACCTCTGCCCGGAAGGCAGGCTGATCGGGGTGGTCGGACGCCCAGCCGACGTGACCGTCGGGACGGACCAGGAGCGCCTCGGGGAGCCGGCCGGACGCTCGGCGTACGTGCGCCGCGGTGAGGTGCTCCGGCCAGAGCCGCTCGGCGGCGCGGGCCAGCTCGCCCGCGGGCGAGCTGTCGAGGAAGACCGCCTTCCCGCTGTTCAGCAGCGGGAACAGCGACTCCTCGGCACCCGAGGCGAGGGTCAGTGTGGTGTCGGGTACCCGGCGGCCGGTCATCCGGTGGGCGCCCTTGCCGTAGCGCGTCTTGGTGCCGGCCATCTCGGTGATCACGCTCCGCTGGAGGGCGGGGACGTGGAGCAACTGTTTGACCGTCCAGCGCGCCCCCCGCAGCAGCGGACCGCGCGCGGTGTTGAACCGGAACACGCTCTCGGTCTGCCGGAGGATCCTCGCGGCCAGTGGCCGCAGCTCCGCCTCGTAGCTGTCCAGCAGGTCCGCGGGCGCCCAGCCCTGCACGGTCGCGGCGAGCTTCCAGCCCAGGTTGACCGTGTCCTGGATGCCGAGGTTCAGCCCCTGGCCGCCGGCGGGGGTGTGGGCGTGCGCGGCGTCACCGGCGAGCAGCACCCTGCCCACCTGGTAGCGCTCGGCGAGCCGCTGCTCGCTCCGGAAGCGGCTGAGCCACCGCGGGCTGTGGATGCCAAGGTCTACTTCGAGGATGTCAGCTGCGCTGCTGCGTATCTCCTCCAACGTGACCGGTTCGCCGACCGGCACCTGCATGCGTCGGTGATCCTGGATCATGAGCCGGAAATGCCCGTCGGGGAATGGCATCACGGCCACCATGCCGCGGTCGGTGTGCCGGGCGAAGACCTGCTCGTCCTCGGGAACGTGTTTCAGCTGGACGTCGGCGAGGATGGCGGAGAACTCGGACGGCATGCCCGGGAAGGAAATCCCGAGCAGACTGCGCACCGTGCTCCGGATGCCATCGCAGCCGACCACGTAAGACGCCCGCTCGGTGTGCTCGCCCTCCGGGCCCCTGACCGTGACGGTGACACCGTCGGCGTCCTGCTCCAGGCCGGTCACCTCGGTGCCGCGTTCAATGACCGCGCCGCGCTTGAGGGCCCAGGCCTCGAGGACCTCTTCGGTCTGCACCTGGGGGAGGATCAGGTTGTAGGCGTGCCGACTGTCGATGTACCGCCTCATGTCGATGCCGCGGCCCTTGGAACCCAGGGAGACCACCGGTGACTCGAGCCCGCGGGTGAGGAACTCCTCCACCTCGCCGCGCATTTCCATGATCTCCAGACAGCGCGGCGTGAGCGCGAAGGCGCGCGAGTGCGGGTAGCGCTCGGAACGCCGTTCCAGGACCCGGCACGGCACCCCGGCCAGCCCCAGCTCGGCCGCGAGGGTCAGCCCGGCAGGTCCGGCGCCGACGATGAGGACCGTCACGATGTCTCCTTTGGCGGTGCTGTCCGAGCCCCGAATGCGATACGTTCCGCCCAGGTCGTGGGGTACGGCCGGGCCGCGGACTCAGGTCGCGCCAGCAGGCGGACGAAGCCGCCTTCCTCCCGGGTGACCCGCAGCGGGTGCAACCCGCCGGCCCAGGCGAGACGGGCGAAATCGGTCGGGGAGTGATGCCGGACCATCCGGCCGGTCAGGCGCAGCAGTGCGCCCATCAACAGCCCCGGCGGGGCGTGTTCGACCACGACGACCAGTCCGCCGGGACGGGCCACCCGGGCCGCTTCGCGCAGTGCCGCCCGGTGATCGGACCAGTGGTTGAAGGACGTGGTGCTCAGTACCAGGTCGACGCTCGCGTCGGGCACCGGCAGCCGCTCCGCGGTGGCGACCGCCAGCTCGGCCTGCGGCAGCCGACGGCCAGCCACGTCGATCATGCGCTGCGCCGGGTCGACCCCCCGCAACCGGGCCTGCGGCCAGCGCTGCGCCACCAGGTCGAGCAGCACTCCGGTGCCGCAGCCGATGTCGAGCACGGACCGCGGCACGGTCCCGTGCGCGGCCACCGCGGCGAGAGCCAGTCGGTGCGCGACTCCGCAGGTCGCGCCATGCTGCTGGTCGTAGGTGTCCGCGGCCTTATTGAAGGCCGCCACGAATCCGGGATCCTTCATACCAGGTCGACCGCCTCTCGTACGGAGCCGGTCACCGCGGCCAGCTGCCGGTCCCGGCCGGGTGCGGCGACGGTGACCGGAAGGCCGTGGTCGGGCACCAAGGAAATCTTGATCTTTCGGTCGATCCGGGTGCCGTCCACCACCGGCAGCCGGAAGCGCTGCAGGAGGATGCTGAGCACGATCTTCATCTCGAGGAGCGCGAAGGCGCGTCCCAGGCAGCTGTGCGGGCCGGCGCCAAACGGGAGATAGCCGTACGAGTCCAGGGAGGCCCCGGTCCAGCGGTCGGGGCGGAAGTCGAGCGGGTCGGTGAAAACCTCGGGCAGCCGGTGCGAGACGTAGGAACTAAAGAACAGGGTGGTGTCCCGGGGGATCCCGTACGGGCCGAGTGTGCAGTCCTCGGCCGCGTAGCGCAGGCCCATCGAAGCGGGTGGGAAGAGCCGCAGGGTCTCCTTCAGCACCCGGTCGAGCAGCGGGAGCCGGTCGAAGTCGGCGGCCTCAGCGGGGGCGCCTCCCAGCTCGGCCTCCAGCTCGTCGCACAGGTCGTTGCGCACCTGCGGGTGCTGGTCGAGCATCAGCAGGGTCCAAGTCAGGGCAGAGGCACTGCTGTCGTGGCAGAACGAGGTGTAGGCCTCGCCGACCAGCTCGTCCTCGGTGAGTCCCTGGCCCTGGTCGTCCCGGGCGGCGATCAGCATCGAGATGATGTCCTCGCCCGGGTTCTCCCGCTTGGCCACGATGATCTCCCGAATCGCCGAGTCGAGCTGGTCGGCCGCGCGCAGCGTCCGGCGGTAGGACATGCCGGGCACGTCCAGCGGCAGCAGCAGCGTGGTGGGGGCGGTGGCCGAGGCGAGCAGCCGCTCCATCAGCCCGTTGAGCCGGTCGACGTCATCGGTCTCCGCGACGTCGAAGAGGGTCCGCATGCCGATGCGGAGCATCAGCCGGGAGAGATCGTGATCGATCCGCCGGACCTCGCCGACCTGGAACCGGTCCAGCTCCTCCTCGGTGACCTCCACGATCGCCTTGTGATGCTGCGCCACCGCCCGGGAGTGGAAGGCGGGTTGCATCAGTCCCCGGTGCCGGCGGTGCGGGTCGCCGTTCAGCTTGAGCAGACCCTGAGTGAGCCGGGCCATCCCCGAGCGCGGTGGCATCCGCAGTTCCCGGAAGGCGTCGGCGATGAAGCTCTGCGGCCGCCCGAACATCTCGCGCTGGTACTTCGGACCGAAGACGAAGACGTGCTTCGGAGCGCGCGGCGTCGTGGTGCTGATCTCGCCGTACCGCTGATGCATGGACGTGAAGAAGGCCAGGGGGTCGGCAAGCATCTTCAGCGCGCGCAACTGCCAGCCGAGAACCGGCAACTGCGCCGGCCCCGGCAGACGGGGAGCCGTGATTCGCCTGGGCACGGGGGACCTCCCAATATGTAAATCATCCTGTCAAAGGTGCAGAGTAGTTCATGACAAAGTGAATGACAATGCTTGTAATACTTGTTCGACTAGTGTCAACTGTCTCCTGGAGCGGTCGATCCCCCCGTGGCCGCGTGAAAACGCCACCGGACCCGCCGCGGGTGAGCGGCGGGTCCGGTGGCGTACTGCGAGCGTGCCTGGGAGTTCAGTCCTTGTACAGCTCCGCGGTGAAGTTCTCCCAGTGCGGCTGCCGGCCGTCGCGATCAGTGAAGCCGTAGCGCTCCATCAGATGCCAGGAGGCCATGGTGCGCCCGGCGAGCTTGGCGACGTCCGGGTCAGCGGCGAGCGCCGCCACCGCACGGCCGACGTAGTGCGGGGTCTCGGAGCCACCAAAATGACGGTCCTTCACGATGCCGTCCCGCCACGTCTCCTCGGTGACGCCGAAGCCTTCGAGCATCGCCTCGGAGCGCAGGAATCCCGGCGTCACCGCCAGCGCGGTCACCCCGTGCGGCCTGAGCTCCTCGGACATCCCGAGGGCCAGCCGGATCACCGAGGCCTTGGCCAGGTCGTAGAAGAGGTTACCGCGGTAGTCCGGCTTGTACCCGTCGGTGATCTCGACAATCAGTCCAGCCTTCCGGGCCACCAAGAGGGGGGCGCCGTAGCGTGAGGTGATGAGGTGCGAGTGCACGGCCCGCTCTTGCATGAGCAGGCCCTTGGCCAGATCATGCTTCCAGAACGGCGTCTGCCAGGAGGTGAGTTCGTCACCACCCCAGACGTCGTTGACCAGGATGTCGAGCTGACCGTCCTGCTCCACGGTGATCCGTGCGAAAAGCGCCTCGACCTGTTCGGGCACCGTGTGGTCGACCCGGACGGGGATACCAATGCCGCCCTCCTCGCCGACCAGTTCCGCCGTCTCCTCGATCGTTTCGGGACGGTTCCCGGTCGCCGGACGGCCGGCGACGCTTCGGCCGGTGCAGTAGACCGTGGCCCCTTGGGCGCCCAGTTCCCGGGCGATGCCCCGGCCGGCCCCTCGGGTGGCACCCGCCACGACCGCTACCCGCCCCTGCAATGCGTTGGACAACGACTCTCCCCTGTCGGAACTGTGAGATTGGTCGGTCATTCAGCCCGGACCGGCGCGGCACCGGGTGGGACACCCTGCGACAGCGCGTCCGGGCCCGTGACCACCGTAGTGGCACCGGCGGGGCCCGACCCGCCCGTCCGGACCAACCCCAGCCTTTCGGGGGGAGTGTGCCACCTGTGGGGAACGCCCGGGCCGCTCCCGCGAAGGGGGATGCGGAGGGCGACCGGGCGAAGGTGTTCTTGGAGCCTACTTCTTCGTCGTCATGTCGTAGATCCTCGACGAGAGAAGCACGTTGGTCATCGCCGAATACGATCTGCACGTGGCCGCCGCCGCGGACTGGGTCATCGACCTCGGTCCGCGGCGGCGGGGATACGAGTGGCTGGCTATACGGGGAGGGCACACCAGAGAGACAGTGGCCGCCACAGACGGGCCGACTGCCCACTATCTCAGCAGGCTGGTTGCGTTCTATCCGTCCTCCGCGTAGAGCCTGCCGGGCGTTGCACCAAGCCCGTCGCGCATCCGCCCTCGTCCAGACGCTGGGCCGCGCGCCATCATGTGTCCTCGCCCAGCCCGACGGTGCCGACCCGCGGTCGGCACCGTGCGACTTCATGAGCAACGGAGGCCGGGCCCTTCGGTTCGGGCCGAACCGATCAACCAGATGCATCGCCTTTGCCAACGATGCCGAGAGTGAGCTGACGGCGGTTCCACATGACGACCGCTGCCAGGATGAGCAGCAACGCTGCTGGTACCGGACTCTGGTCGATCATGAACAAGCAGGTCAGGACTGCGCCCGTCATGACTCCGGTGAGCACCAGTCCACCCAGGGCACTCAGCCGGGGAACGAGCAACAGTACGGCCCCGGCCAGCTCCAGAGAGCCGGTGACGTACCGAAGCCATTGCCCGACATCGACGTCCTGGAAGAGTTTGACCATGTCCTGCGCGCCGACCAACTTAGAAGCCCCCACCATGACGAACAGGACGGCCAGGATGGCCTGAAGGACCCACAGGACGATATTCCGGGCCTTCCCATCCACCTTGGGCACACTCTGCACAGAACGGGACATGTCTTCTCCCTTGACGCGCTTCCGCGGGCAGAAATTATTACGGGTTCGTAGTATCTTAGCAGTCTTGCCTTGTCAGGGAGCCAACTTGAGTCGTGCAGCGATGACGCGGAGCCGTTGGTGGCCGGTGCGGCTCAGGCTGGCGGAGTCGCACCTGAAACGTGGTGTGAGTGGCATGGCGAGCGAGGATCAGCGACCTCCCCGCAGAGCGGACCGGGTGTGCCGGGTGAGTGCGGACCGTCGCCGCGCCGCTGAAGGCCGAGGGGTTCCTGCCGCAGTGCACGTCCACGGTGACCGAGCAAGCCCGCCATCCGAAACGGCCCCGTGAGCACGTCCCCCCAGGGCGCATGGCCCAGCGTCAGCTGTCCGCAGCCAACTCAGCCAGTACTGTGACGACCTTGTCGAACCCGGTAAGGGCAGGGATTCCCGCCTCCTCCAACAAATCATCAACGCCCTCGAACGCCTTTGCGGCATCGGCTGCCGCTTCCACCCCCTGTGTCGTGGGGGTAACGATGAGAGACCGCCTGTCCGCCGGGCTTGGTATCCGCCCCACCAGCCCCTTGTCCTCAAGCCGCTTGATGATGCTGGTGACGGTGGAAGGGCGCACCCAGAGGGCACGCTGGAGAGCGGACATCGGCGCCGGACCCTCGCGGTTCAGGTAAGCGAGGACCATGGCTTCGGCGAGGTTGAGGTTCCAACCCGCAAGTCGGCTCAGGAGCACATGGCCAACGCGGTGACCGGCGAGCACCAGAGCTGCGGCTGTTCCCGGAAGATCGCCCTGGCGAGCACCATCACGGCTCCGCCGTCCTGTGCCATCTCTTTCTGTAGCGGTCATCTCCCACTTCTGCTTTCACGCGGTAGGGCCCCGGTACCCGACAAGCTACTAGCACCTTCCGACGCTCGGTCGACAGAAGTGGTGTCCGCGCCCACGGCGTGGACGGGTGCGGGAGGCGAGACCCCTTCGTCGGGCCTTGTCAAGTTGCGGTTGTGGCTAGTGAGTTGGGGCGTGTTGAGGTTGCGCTCTGGCCTGGTGGGGGCATCTCGCTCGAGGGTGCCGGTGACGGTCGTCCAGATGCGGAAGCGTTCGGTCATCTCAGCGCGGTGGTCACTCGCTGTCATCAGATGGCGTCTCGGTCGGAAGTGGGTGGAGATCCGGGGGAAGGCGGCCAGGAATCTCTGCGCCGCGCCGACCGAGCGGAGACCCTTCATGGCGCGTTCACGTTGCCGGGTTGGCTGGTGGCTGTTCTCGGCCCGGTTGTTCAGGTACTTCGAACTGCGGTGCTCGACCGACGGCATGAGGCGGCGGTGGGTGGCGCCGTAGGAGCGGAGCCTGTCCGTGACGTTCACGCAGGGCACGCACTCGCAGTCCTTGAGGAGCTTGCGGAAGAACCGCCTGGCCGCGGTAGCGTCGCGCTTGTTCTGGACCAGGGTGTCGAGAACATGCCGTCCTGGTCGACCGCCCGCCACAGGTACCACATCCGGCCCTGGATCTTGATGAACACCTCGTCCAGGGGCCATATGTCGCCGGGCTTTGGCTGCTGGCGGGCGCAGCCCCTGGGCGCAGGCGCAACCGAAGACCGCGCACCAGACCCGGATCGACTCGTACGACACGGTAATGCCGCGCTCGAACAAGAGCTCCTCGCCCGCGCGGTACGAGAGCGGAAAACGGTGGTAGAGCCACACAGCGTGACCGATCACCTCCGGCGGAAACCGGTATCCCTTGGACGATGGCGCGTCCACGAATGCCCTCTCCCACGACGGCCTACACCAAGATCATCGCACGCCCCGCGAACAACTTGATAACGCCCTTCATCTTGTTCTTCGCCGGCTCCCGCTTCAACCGCTCATTCTCCTGCCACAGCTTCTCGCTCTCGATCTCGGCCTGCGACTTCTTCGGCCGGGCCAGGCTCTTGCGCTTGTCGGCCAGCTTTTCCAGAGCGCCGACGTCCCGGGCGGCTCGCCATTTCCTGGATGTGGGAGAGGTACAGCCGCTCACGGCGCAGCAGGGCGCCCCGCTCCGGGCCGCGATTCGGCGCGGCATCGTACCCGGCCAAGGGTGCACAGTTTGTACTCGGGCTGTCCGATGCGCTGCCCACGAGCACGGGCTGCGTTTTGTCGACGCTGTCGATGGTGTCTGGTGCGGAAGTTGGGCCTGCTCGGCCAGGGGCCATGTCCCGTGGCGCAGTATGGCGACCTCGTTCGGTTGCGGCACCACCGTGGCCAGCAGAGCCAGCTGGCCACCGGTTTTGAAGGCGCGCCACCAGCGCCCACCGATCGCTCGGACACACGGAACACCTCCGGGGCCTGGCCATACGTCCACACTCGCCGGACTCCAGCGCCGCGCCCGGTTTGTGTCAGCAGACACCGTGTCCCGCGCAGGCCGTGTCGCTTAGGCCGGAGCCGTCGTGCGTGTCGCGTTGCGGCGCTCCATCGTGTCCCATTTTCCTGCAGAACTGCGTGACTGAGCTGAGATCGCGCCATCGGTGCGTCAGCTGGAACGATAAACGATAGGTGAACGTAGGACTTCGGGCACAGGGGGCCCCAATAGTTCGTTTCCGGGCGCGAAGTGCCGAGTACCGTGATGGGGATTTGTGACAGTGACCGAGTTGATCTTGTAGCTCGTGGTTGCATTTAGGCGGTCAGCCAGGCCCGGCCGTCGCCCAACCATGCCCAGATTCGAGGAGACTGTGACTACCCCGGAGAGCTCCGCGCCCTCTGTGCTGCCGGATGTGGCGGCCCTGCGCGCTATCAAGGACCCCGCTCGTCGGTTCCTGGCCGCGAGGGCCGCCGCTGATGCAGCGCGGGAAGTGTTCACCGCCATCGAGGCCCAAGCCGCCGCCGACTTGGTGGCCGCTCACCGCACCATCTCGGCGGCCGCTCGCGAAGTCGGGATGATCCCGCAGGGATTTACCAAGCGTTTGGAGATCCTTGGCCGTCCGGAAGGCCGTGCCACCCACCAGGAGGAGCCTGCCCGCCGCTTCGAGAGCCAGGAGGACGCCGAGGATGCTCTCAGGGACTACGGACTGCTTCTGGAGGAAGTCACGGACGAACTCGGCCCGCTGGTGCTCGGTGCGGAGGCCGCCGGTATACACCGGCACCTGATCTACGAGCACACCCGGACCGGCCCTGACACCCTGGCCTGGTTTCTACCGGCCACCGGGGGCATTGAGGTCGCCGAGCCAGTGGACTTCGACGAACTGGAGACCTTCGCTCGCTGGATCACCGCACGTGCCCGGGCGCTGAAGGAGGCAGCCACGACCTGGTCCGAGAGCTGCGAGGCGCAGATTTGGGATCTGGAGGCCCGGCGGTTCGTCACCAACTGTGCTCCGGCCTCACTCCACACCGCCCCCGACGTCGGGGTGCGCGAGTCTGGCCCGGAGACCCCCGCAGAGGAGTTCGCCACGTACCTTCACGCGGTTGCCGCCGCCTGTTCCGAGGAGAAGAAGCACGACACTCCCGGGGCGCTCGACCAGTTGACCGACCCGGACGCCTGGCTGAGCGTGGAGTGCATCGGGCTCGGCCGTGAGGCTGCCCGGATCCGCGAACGCCTCGCAGCCGACCCCGGTACGGAGCGCGCCAACGGCGAAGTCGCCATCGCGGACGCCTTCGCCGAGTTGGCCAGTGCATTCCGGCAGCTGCGCCGTACCGGTAAGGCTCCCAATACCTGACGGGGGCGATGTCAACTTCGCTCGTCGCCCGGAGCGCGAAGGAAGCCAGCTTCGACGCGGCGTGCTCGATCGACATCGAGCTCCTGCTCGGGCAGAGACTCGCCGCGACGAAGGCCCACCTTTCGACCCGCCCCGAGCTTTCTGCCGCGGCGGCGCTGGAGCGGCTGCGCGAGTTCGAAGGCTCCTCTGTTGAGGAGCACTCCGCCTTCTACGACAGGTACTACGACGGCTACGCGGTCTGAAGCGTCCGTTCAGGCATCCATGGCGAGGCCGGGGCCCGCAACGAGCGGGCGTGGGAGCTCCGTTGCTATCGGAGCACACCAGTCCGCCCCGCCGGTGCTTCCCTTGAGCGCAGCAGCCAAGGCAGGGCCAGCGATCCCATGCTGCCGCTGCCCCCAACGTCATCCCCTGGGCTGCAAAAGCAGCTGGTTTCCATCTGTCGCCGCCAGCCCAACTCCCCCTGCACAGAACCTGACAGCCCTAAAAATGTCGCGCTCCGCCGCGCCCTGGAACGCACGTGACGGGCCTTGCCGGAGGGCTAGGGTGGTGGCTTCCTCGACATCCTCGGAGGTGCCTTCCCGTTCATTTGCTACGCCACCCCGTTACTGAACCGCCACCCGCGTCGGGTTGAACAGCCCGGGTGCGGGCGGCGGCGAGTCAGGGCCGGGCGGCGAGGGCCTCGACCTCGAACAGCACGTCAGGCGCAGCCAGGCTCGCGACACCGATGAGGGTTTGCGTGGGCGGTTTCGTACCCCAGCCCTCCTGCACGGCCCCGGCGATTGGCCCAAGCTTGCTGACGTCATGGTTCACCACATACGTCCTGAGCTGGACAACGTGGCTGAGGTCGAGCCCATGGGCGGCAAGAGCGACGCCGATGTTGCGGAACGTCTGCTTCACCTGCTCGGTGAAGTCGGTCGAGACAACCGCGCCGTCTGGGCCCGATCCGTACTGACCTGCGATAAGCACCAGTTCCGTACCTGCGGGGACAGTGGCGGTGTGGCTGTAGCCGAACAGGACCGGGTCGTGCAAACTGTCCGGATTGACAATGGCGTGTGCCATGTGGATCACCTCTCGTGTGTGATGGGGCTCTGTCTTGCTGGTGAGCCTCCCAACGAATCACGACATCCCGTGTCGTGTATTCCTGTAGAGTTTTCGTATGCGCGCTGACCGGTTGGTATCGCTGATTCTGCTGCTGCGGCAGCACGGTCGGCTGTCCGCGGCCACGCTGGCCCGCGAGCTGGAGGTATCCACCCGCACCGTGCTGCGCGACATCGAAGCCCTATCCGCGGCCGGCGTCCCGGTCTACGCCGAACGCGGTCGGCACGGCGGTTTCGCGTTGCTGCCCGGTTTCCAGACCGAGCTCACCGGACTGAACAACGACGAGGCCCTTGCCCTGCTGGTCGCCGGATCACGGCGCGGCGCGCAGGCATTCGGCCTCGGCTCGGCGCTCGCTTCGGCCATGCGCAAGGTGGTTGACGCGCTACCCGAAAGCTATCGAGCCACCGCGGCCGACGCGGCTCAGCGATTGCTCATCGACCCGGAGACCGACCTCCTCTCGCGTCGGCTGGCTGCTGATGAGGTGCCCGACACCATAGTGGCCGAGGTCCGGCGCGCGGTGTTCGCCGGACACAAGCTGCGCATCCACTACGCGGCTGTGGACCAGACCCCGAAGTGGCGCACGGTGGACCCGATCGGCCTGGTCACCGTACGAGACCAGGGCTACTTGCTGGCCACGAAGTCTGGCGCGGACCGCACCTACCGGCTGTCCCGGGTCTTGGCCGCCGAGGAACTCGCCGAACCGGCACAGCGACCAGACCGGGTCGATCTGGACCGGGCTTGGCAGGAACGCAGCACGCAG
>NZ_JAGGOK010000087.1 GCF_018614615.1 Streptomyces sp. ISL-100
GCTCCGCGAGTTCCGGAAGCATCGGCCCCAGAGCCCCGACCACCGGGCCTGGTCACATCCGGCGGCCGGGCCGGGTCGCGTTCGTAGCATGGCTCTGGCGTCTCGCCTGCGTTACCCATCCGCTCCTCCTGGGCCGTGCGCGATACCCGGACCGCCATCTGGGCACATCGACCTCGGGTGTGAGCGGGGCGGGTTACGGAACGCGGATACAACCGCCGTTGATGGCCTGGTGGAGCATCGCCTTGCGGGTGTTTGGTCCGTATTCGCCGTCCGCCGCGGTCCCGGCCTTTTGCTGGGTGCGGATGAGAGCGTCGCGGGTCTTTCCGCCGAAGTCGCCGTCTTCGACGAGGTTCTCGCCGTAGCAGAGGTTCATGGAGTGCTGGAGTTTCTGGACGGCGGGGCTGTTGGTGCCGCGCACCATGTTGCAGTTCACGGTGTTGCCGGCCTTGTACATCGGGACCCAGGCCCCGGCGTACGAGGCGACCCAGTCGCACGTGGGTGTGGCGGCGGCAGCCGAATTGAGGGGAGCGATGCCCAGGAGGCCACCCGTGATGAGTGCGGCTGCCAGCGTGGCGAAGTTTTTGCGCATGAGGAATCTCCTTGGGATCGATTGGGCTGGACGGTGGTCTCCCTGCGCGTCAGCCGACGAATGACTTGACCTGGTTGTAGACGGTGATGTCGGTGCGCAGTGCGCCGTGGCTCAGGCAGGCGGTCTGGGCGTTGGTGGCGCCGGTGAGGGCCACGCTGTTGTCGGGGTTGATCGTGCTGTCGCAAGCCGACCACCAGGTGGCGTAGCGGGATGCGCCGGGGGTCTCGTCACCGGAGTTGAGGGCGTTCAGGAAGCTGGATCCGGGGCGCATCTCCGTGCAGGACGCGCCGCCGCAGAAGTACGCGGTGTCGGTGCCGTGGTTGGGTCCGCCGAGGGAGATCCAGGCATCGACCTTGGTGTCGCCGCCTAGGTTCTTGAGGAAGTAGCGGGAGGACAGGCCGCCCATGGAGTGGGTCACGACGTCCACCTTGGTCGCGCCGGTCGCGGCGAGCACGCGGTCGATCTCCGCCGAGAGCTGGGAGGCGGTGGTGGCGTTGGACTGGCTGGTGCTGTACGTCCACTTGTCGAGGTGACTGGCCGGCCAGCCGTCGGTGGCGAACCGGCCGGCCATGGTGTCCCAGGTGGACCCGCTGGAGTTCCAGCCGTGGACGAAGACGATCGGATCGGGTGCCGCCGCGGCGGGCTGCGCGCCGGCCGGTGTCTGGAGTGAGAGGGCGGCGAGGAGGCCGGCGGCGAGTACGCCGCTGAGTGCGGCGCGAAATGAGATACGCATGGCGAGGCTCCGGATCTCGGGCGAGGGAAGGGGCATCGGGCGTGGCAACAGCGGGACGCGGCGGGTTGAGCGAAGGACGCCGTCCCGCGGGCACGCCCGGCACCGCGGCTCCACAGCGGGGCCGCGATACCGACCGAATGGGGTGGCGCAGCCAGTGCCGGACGACGCTGACGATCGCGCACACGCATCACGCCATCGCCGAGGCGCTCCGGACTGTGAGGCCCGGAGGCGCCGATCGGGTCAGGTCAGCCGTCCATGGTCAGGGCGCGTCGCAGTACTGGGCTTCCTTGCCGATGGAGCGGTACATGCAGTCCGCGTTCTCGACCAGTTGGAGTACGGCGTCGCGGTTGCGGCTGGTCTCGCGTTCGATCACCTCGTCGGGCGGGTAGAAACCTCCGCCGCCGAAGCCGGTCGGGTACAGCTCGAAGGTGTAGCCGAAGATCTTCTGGCTGCCCCACAGGTAGTCGTCGATCGACCCGTCGGTGATGTAGAGGTCGCTGGACTGTTCGGCGGTGTAGCCATTGCTGGCGGCCATCTTCTGGCCGACGCTCGCGAAGGCGTCCCGGTCGTCCTGGGTCATGCCGGTCGCGATGTTGGCCGTGGTGTACCCGTAGGGCCAGAGCACCAGCTCGCTGTACGTGTGGAAGTCGATGCCCGCCTTGATCTGCTGCTTCCCGCCCACGACGCGGCTGCGGACGAAATCGGCGACGACCTTCACCTCGGGAGCCGACTCGGGGGCGGCGCCCCGGTAGGTGTCGGAACTCTTGCTGCCGGAGGAGCCGCCGCAGCAGCCCCACTTGTAGTCCCAGTTGCGGTTCTCGTCCGTACCGACGTACGAGGAGCCGGCGTTGGGCTGCCGGTTCTTGCGCCAGCTCTTGTAGGAGCCGGTGGAGATGTCGTACTCGCCGCCGTCCGGGTTGAGGTCCGGGATGATCCAGATCTCCCGGCCGTTGACGGCGTTGGCGATGCGCGAGTCGCTCGCGTAGTCCTCACCGAACTCGCGGAGCAGATACAGCGCCATCTCGACGGTCAGGTGCTCGCGCGCGTGCTGATGGGCGGTGAAGAGGATCTCGGGCTCGTTCTCGTCGGTCGCGACGTTGTCGCTGATCTTGATCGCGACCATGTCCCGGCCCTCGTAGGACTTGCCGATGACCTTCTTGCTCATGATGCTCGGGTACTGGGCGATGCGCTGGTCGATCTCCGCCATCGCCTCGGCGTAGTTGTGGTACTTGGAGTCGGCCGACGGGAAGTCCATCGGCGCGATGGCGAGCCCGTCGGTACGGGCCGGCGGCCCGGGCAGCGCTTCGAGCTGGTAGCCGAGCGCGCGCAGCTTCTTGGCCTCCGCACCATCGGCACTGACGACGACCGAGCGGGCGTCCACCTCGTCGATCGAAACACCGGTGGCGGCGAGCGCGGTGCGGGCGGCGACGGTGGCGGGGCCGTGGATCTCGTACTGCCTGATGTCCTCGTCGACGGTCGCGGTGGACGGTCGGGAGGGGGGTGACGCGGTGGCGGCGGTGCTCAGTGGTGTGGCAACCGCGAGTGCCAGTAAGGCCGCGAGGGTCGCGGTCTTCCTGCTCCGGACGCGAAGTCGCATAGCTTCTCCTGGAATGTGGGGGGACGCCTGTTCAGGTGCTGGCCGGTGCGAGGGGAGCGGCCGACCAGGTCTCCCGGCGGGATCCGGGCCGGAGCGGGGGATGACAGGGCCCCCCGGCTCCGGCCCTGCGGAGGTCAGAACAGCGTGTAGAGAAGCCTGTTCGGGGATCCGGTCTTCGGGTCCTGGACCTTGCCGGTGGTGGCACCGTTCACCAGGGCGTCGCGGACCTGAGCAAGTGTCGCCGTCGGGTTGGCTGCCAGATAGAGGGCGGCGGCGCCGGCGGTGTGGGGTGCGGCCATGGAGGTGCCGCTGATGGTCTTGGTGGCGGTGTTGCTGTCCTTCCAGGCGCTGGTGATGCTCACGCCGGGAGCGAACAGGTCCAGGCAGGTGCCGTAATTGGAGAACGAGGCGCGCTTGTCGGCACTGTCGGTGGCCCCGACAGTGATCGCTTCGGCCACACGGGCGGGCGAGGTGTTGCAGGCGTTCTGCGGGTTGCCGAAGAAGTCGCCGTTGCCGGCCGCCAGGGAGTAGGTGACTCCGGAGGCGATGGAGTTCTTCACGGCGTTGTCGAGTGAGGTATTGGCGCCGCCGCCCAGGCTCATGTTGGCGACGGCCGGCTTGACGCCGTTGGAGGTGACCCAGTCGACACCGGCGATGACGCCGGAGTTGCTGCCGGAGCCCTGGCAGTTCAGGACTCGTACGCCGACGATCGCGGCGCCCTTGGCGACGCCGTAGGTGGTGCGGCGGCGGTACCCGCCACGTGGGTTCCGTGCCCGTTGCAGTCGTTGCCGTTCTGGCCGTCGCCGACCGTGTCGGTGCCGATGGTCGCCCGGCCGCCGAACTCGCCGTGACTGGTGCGCAGTCCGGTGTCGATGACGTACACGTGGACGTTGGAGGCGGTGGTGTTGTACGTGTACGTGCCGCTGAGGGGGAGGTTGCGCTGGTCGATCCGGTCGATGCCCCAGGTGGCGCCTGACTGGGTGGCGGTGACCGCGACCTGGGAGTCCTGCTCGACGTAGGCAACGCGAGGGTCGGCGGCCAGTCGCTTGGCCTGCGCCTGCGTCATCTGCGCGGAGAATCCGTTCAGGGCGGTGCGGTAGACGTGCGAGAGGCGGCCGTTGCCGCGGCGGGTCAGTTCGCCCGCGACCGCTTCGGTGGACTTGGTGCCGCCCTTGAAGACGACGATCCAGCTGTCGGGGATCGCGGTTTCGGCGGCGGCCAGGCGCAGGTCGCCCGACGGGGGTGTCGCACTGTGGGCCGGGGACCCGGCGAACTGTATGCCAGCCGTGAGCAGGACTGCGGGGATGAGCGCGCTCAATCGGCGTGTGAGGGGACGCATGTGGTGCACCAGACCTTTCGTTGACCGGATTACGGTCACGTACGGGCTGCATTGCTCCGCGCCCCTGGGTCGGGGGCGCGATGGGGCTGCGGGTGCGGTGGTGCTGGAGTGTGCGGCGAGGTAACAACGACCTTCGGGACCTGTCGCCCCCCCGGCTGTGGACCGACTCCGAAGTCGCCCCGCCCATGGGGAACGGCTTCCGAGCGCGGGGACCTCGTAGCCGCACCACAAGTATCAACAGGAGTTTCGGAGGCTGTTACCTCGCCGATTGGAAGTGTGCCCTCCGCCCGATGGGGCGTCAAGAGAGGTGTGTTGAAGCGGCGTTGGAGGCGCGTTTTCGTCGGACTGATCTGCGCGTATTCGGTGCGAAAGAGGGCGGAGTGCCTCTACTGGGTGCGCTCCAGGGACATCAGACCGCGGCGGTAGACCGAGGCCGCTTCGTCGGTACGCCCCCAACTGATCAACTGGTCGCCGAAGAGACGACAGGTCGTCGCGACTTCGAGGGTGGCACCGACAGCCTGGTAACGATCGATCGCCGAGCGGAACAGCGCCTCGGCGGTGGGCGCGTCTCCGAGGTCCACGGCAACGTGGGCGCCGATGCGGTCCAGTTCCGCAACCTGCTCTGGATCCTGATAGTCAAGGGCGAGGGCACGGCACTCTTCGACCAGAGTCGCGGCCTCCTCGGCCCGCCCGAGCCGGCGCAGCACCTCGGCCAGTTCTGCACTTGCGTTGACCAGGCGCGATATGGCTCCGGTATCACCGAGAATCGTACGAGCCTGACGCAGCTGGGTTTCGGCTTCGCTCAGCCGGCCCCGGCGCGCCGAGAGGAACCCATGGGCGAAGCGGCACATGCCCACCTCGGTAAGCAGCTGGAGGTGCTCGTACAGAGCGGTGGCGCGGACGATGCTCTGCTCCGCCTCGTCGTGTCTGGCCTGCGCGACCAGCACGCGATTGAGGTGGTAGTAGCCCTGCGCGAGGACCTCGGGCTCGCTCACCTCGGGCGCGAGCCTGAGCGCCGCGTCGGCGACTGCGCCGGCCCTGGTGAGATCCCCTTGCTCCACGTGAGGCAGTCCGCTGGCCGCGAGCAGCGCGAATTCCACTGCCGGCGCCGGCGCCGGACCGGCCTGTCGCAGATGCTCCGCGGCGTGGGCGAGCGCGTCGCCGATGAACCCGCCCGCGAACAGCGCCCACATCCGGCCCATCAACGCGGGAAGCCGGTCGGTCAAAGGCTGGCCGGCCAGGAAGGCGTCGGCCTCCTGGAACAGGACGTCAGCCGCCCCGGGATCTCCCCGGTGGCGGGCCACCAGCCCCAGTCCGCAGCGGCCCGCTGCCAGCAATGTCCGGTCGTGGTGCTCTTCCGCCTCGGCCGACAGCGCGCTGTAGGCCGCCGTCGCCCGCTCCAGCTCGCCTCGGGACAAGGCGATCCGCGCCTGGGCGGCCTCCTTCAGCAGCGCGCGGCGCCGACCGGGTGCGTATCCGTAGCAGAGGTCCTCGAAGTCCAGGCCGAGACGGGAGGCGAAGTAGCCGGCCGCCCGCGGTGAGGGGGTGCGCTTGCCGCCCTCGATCGAGGAGACGTAGGCGCGGGTGAACTCTATGCCGGCCAACTCGGCCTGTGTCACACCTCGTTGCGCACGCAGTCGCAGGATGTAAAGCCCGATCCCGGCCACGTAGGCGCCGGCGGGGAACGCGGTGTCGGACATGTCGGCAACTGTAGGGCATGCCGTCCCGTGGAAGGCCGGTCCCTGTTTCGGGGACCCCCGCCGGCCTGCGCGGGGAACCCCTGGTAGTGGTGTCGGAGCTTCAGTCCTTGAGGTCGGTGAGTATCTCCTTCACGGCGCGCTGGCCGGTGAAGACGGCGCCCTGGAGCCAGCCTTGCCATTCCTGGGTGGTGTGTTCGCCGGCGAAGTGGGCATTGCCTTCGCGCTCGGATTCGGCGCCGCCGAAGGCGGTGTTCTGGCCGACGCGGTAGTAGGAGTAGGAGCCCTTGGCCCACTTGTTGCCGACCCAGGCGTCGAGGGTGGCTTTGCCGTTCCACCTGGCCGTGATACCGGGGAGTACGGGCTCGATCTGGGTGAGGAAGGTGCGGGCAGCAGCTGAGGGGTCGGCGTCGATGAGAGCGGTAGCGGCCTCGGCCCCGGTGTAGTTGTTGAGGATGCCGGTCGTGCTGGCTTGGGCGCGGGTGACTTCCCAGGTGGACTGGTAGCCGGTGTCGGCGTAGCTGGAGCCGTTGGAGCCGTTCGCATACCAGGGGCGGTCGGTGAACTGCAGCTGCAGTTTGGTGTTGGAGCCCATGCCTTGTTGGGCGATGGCTGCAGTAGCGGGGACAGGATTTGAACCTGCGACCTCTGGGTTATGAGCCCAGCGAGCTACCGAGCTGCTCCACCCCGCGTCGGTTCACCCACGGTACGCCAGGCGGCAGGCGCTGGCGTCCGTGGTCTGCCGGGTGTCGGCTTCTACCCGGCGAAGCCGATGTTTTTGACGTACTCGTACTGGCCCCACTGGGAGCCGAGGTCGGGCAGGACATCGGCGGTCCAGGCGTCGTCCAGGCCTTGGTGGTCGCCGGCCGCCCAGGGCCCGACGATCTTGTCCCAGCGGCGCACGTTCATCGACCGGTGTTCCACCACGCGCTGGAGCGGGCGCGCCACGCCGGACTGGTCGAGGGGGTGGATCTCCACCCGGGTGCCGCGGCCGGAGCGGTTGAGGCGGGCGGTGAGGTGGCGGGCAACGTTGCGGCGCCGCACCGCCCTGTATGCGGCGTCGATGCGTTCCAGGTTGGCCTTCGACGGACGGCGTGTGCCCTGCGTCCATGCTTTCAGCGTCCGGTTGCTCACTGTCAATCCGGCGTCCTTGGCGGCCTGCCAGGTCCTGTCCGACGTCGTCAGGTAGTGCAGGCGGGCCATCAGGCCGCGCTTGGCGGTCACCGGGGTGGCGATACCGCCGGCGAGCCGGTCGAGCTGGCGGGCGACGGCGTCGCTGCCCCTGATGCCCCGGGCTCCGAACTTCCCGAAGTCGATGTTCTTCTCCGGCATTTACTGCTCCTGCCCCGTGCTGGCTTCGGCGCCGGTTCCGGCGGTGTACATGTCCTTGACCTTGACCTCGGTAACCCCGCGGCCTTCGGGGAAGACACGGCGCCAGTCTCCGATGACGTGGAGCTCGTCGGTTCCCATCGCCCGTACGACAGCCAGTCCCCCATCATGAGCCTTGAGCGCCTTCATCCAGAGGTTGGCGAAGGCCTGGGAGCGGATGATGTGCATCCAGTCCGGGCGGTAGAACTCCCGGTTGTAGTTCGACTCCCCCATCGTGGACACGAACTTGGAGTACATCGCCTTCACATACTCCAGCGTCAGCTCGTCGCCGTCTGCGAGCGCGGTGTCGCGGGCGTCCTTGAGTGCGATCCGGAACTTCTCCAGGAGGTTCTCGGTGGCGCCCGAGGTGTACGACTCGTGGATCTCGGGCGGCTCGCACAGGCGGTGCTTCGGGCCGGACAGGCGCAGCAGGAGGCGCAGGGTCGGTTCGGTGACCCACAGGGGTCCTGGTTCGTCGCGCTGGCCGATCGGGTTGGGCAGCACGGCGTCGTGTTGCCAGGCGGGCGGGGTGATCAGGTGGACTCCGGCGCGGCGCCGGTCGTGTGCGAAGCCCGTGGAGTGTTCCAGCTGGCCGAGCGGGAGGTGGGTCTTGAGGGCCGAGAGGTAGGCGCCGTTGATGTCGAGTGCGGTCACCTCGTGCCGGCCGGGCGGGAGTGCGGTGCGGGTCCATTTGGGGCGGGCCTCCCAGATGTGGTCGGCGCCCCTGGAAGTCTGCTTTCTGAGGATGTCGGGGATCCAGGGGTGGGCGATCACGTCGTAGCGGGCACCCTTGCGGGTCTCGTCCAGCAGGCGCATCGCGTCCGGGATGGCCCGCTTCAGCAACACGGCGCTCGCGGCTTCGACGTCGCCCTGGTGCTCGGCAAGCGCGGCGTGCACCGCCTCGTGGATCAAGTCGCCCGGCCCGGACGGCTCCTGGAACGCCCGCCCGCGCGAGGCCGCGCCTTTCCCGCCGGCCGGACGGGACGGGCGTGCTGTACGCGGCACTTGGGTCTGGGCAGATGGCGCGGCGGGCGAGGGCTTCGGGGTTTCTGCAGAGGTTGCCTGGCAGTCGGAGGGGTCCAGATGCTGAACGAACCCCGCCACGCGTTGTTTGGCCGGACGGCCGCACAGCACACACGGCTCGGGCACGGCGAGCAGCTCCACCTCGTCCTCGTCCTGGCCGAGTTCCGGCGAAGACGAAGAGGTGACGGCCGCCGCAGCAGTGCCTGACGCCACGGGCTGCTCCTCAGCCGGCACCGCCGCGGGCTCGGTCTCGGCCTCGGTGGCGAGCTTGGCGTTCAGCCCGTCCAGCAGGTATGCGTACTTAGTGCGGATCTCGCTGGCCGGGTCCCGGCCGCTCTCCCACCCGCTGAGGGTGGACGGGCTCACCCCGAGCGCACGGGCCACCTGCGCCTTGGACAGCCGGGCCCGCTCCCGCAGCTCGCGGCGCACCTGGCAGGGCGGGAGTTCGTCCTCCGGGCCGACGGCGTCGAGCAGCGAGTCGATCGCGTCGAAGTCGCTCACCGGCTCGTCCCCTTCGTCTCGGCCCGGACGGAACGGCGCCGGTCGGCGGGCAGCACCTCGCACGCTCTGGTCGGACCCGCCAGCAGGTCCAGCGCGCCGATGCCGTAGTGCTCGGCCAGGACATCGACGTCGCGCAGGCTCCACGAAATGGCGCCCGACTGACGGCGCGACACCTGCGTCTGTGTCAGTCCCAGCACCCCCGCAACCGACCGCTGCGAGTCACCCGTCACCTGCATCAACGCGGCCACCGTCAGCCGCAACGACTCCTCCAAGGCCAATCCCATACCCCCATCCTACCCGAGTTGATGCAACTTCCGCATTTAAATTAGCTATTTGCTATCATCAATGCATAGAAGCTTTACCATGCTCATGCGCGAGCTGAGGACCCTCACCAAGGCGATCTCTCGCCCAGGCCGGCAGGTCAGCGATTGGGCCCGCCTTGCTCACGCGGAATCCGGCGGGCCGCGCGCCGGGCGTCCCGCCTCGCCTGGCGCGCCTCTTCCACCGCCCGATCGGACAGGCACCGCGGGCAGACGAGGTCCAGGACACGGCGGCGCAGGGCCCGGCGCAGCCGGAGCCCGGGAGGTGGCGGCCACCCACGGCAGTGACGGTGCACCGTACGCGCACGGGTGCCCAGGAGCGCAGCGACCACAGAGGCGTTGCCGGCGTAGCTGGCCAGGAGGAAGGCCATCTGCGCCTGGTGGCCGGCCGGGAACCGTGTGGCGGATTCGGCCTGCTCTTCCGGGTGGAGGAAGGCATCGTGGCGCTCGCAGCGCGGCGCCTTCCTGTTGTTCCGGGCAATGCCCGGCGAGCTGAAGTTCATGACTTAAGGAGCCTGCCCGGGGCCGTCTGTGGACAGCGGGCGGCCTGGAGGCCTACGGCAGAACCAGAGGCCGAAGTGTGACGACGCAGCACAGTT
>NZ_JAGGOK010000088.1 GCF_018614615.1 Streptomyces sp. ISL-100
GTCCTCTGGGAGCGGGCCTGGGCGGAGTTCGTTCCCTTCCTGTCCTTCGACGTCGAGATCCGCAAGGTCATCTGCAGCACGAACGCGATCGAGTCCGTGAACGCGCGGATACGCAAGGCTGTCCGTGCACTCGGACACTTCCCCAACGAGGTCGCCGCGATGAAGTGTGTCTACATGGCCCTCATGTCGCTGGACCCGACCGGCAAGGGCCGCAAGAAGTGGACCATGCGCTGGAAGGCCCCGCTGAACACCTTCCAGATCGCCTTCGACGGCCGCCTCACCCCCACCGACCACTGACAACACCAACAACCAAGATCAGCCGTTAAGTTGACACACACCCCCCTTGACGCTTCAGCTTCTCGGCGTCCTGCCTACGCAAACGCTGCAGTTCCTCCCGCTCGGACTCGCTCAGCGAGCCCGAACCAGAGGCCGTTGCCGACGCCTTCCTGGCTCTGGACATCCACGTCCCCAAGGCCCCTTCACCGACGCCCAGATCCCTGGCGACCTGCGCGATCGGCTTCCCCGTCTCCGTCACGATCCGTACCGCGCCCTCACGAAACTCAGGATCGTACTTCCGACGCATCGGTGCTGCCATGACTCAACTTCCCCTGCAGTCACGGCCTCCACGGTACGAGGGAACCTCACAATCCGGTCTCCGTTTCGGTATCACGTACGCGCCGCTGCACGCGCTGTCACAGGCGGAAGACCGCCTCGAGCCACCGCTCAGCGTTCTCCGATCGCAGGAGCGCGTGCCGTTCGCCGGCGCTGCCGCTCCCGGACTCGGTGCCTGCCCGCAGAGCTTCCTCCATCGCGCGACTGGTCTGGTCGATGTCGAACGGGTCGAGGGTGCATGCGAGAGTGCCGAGTTGTTCATGCACGCCCGCGTTGGCAGACAGCAGCAGCGAGGCATTGTCGTCAAGGAGGTACGCGGCCTCCTTCGCGAACAGATTGAGGCCGTCGTACGTGGAGTTGACGACCGCGGCGGTACTCATCAGCAGCGCGGCGACAACGCAGTTCCGGGAGTCACGCCCTTTGCCGGGCTGGATGAGTGTGGCCGCATCCCGGTCCGGCGTACCAAAGCGCTCGTTGATGCGACGGACTGCCTCTTCGGTGGCTAGTTGATAAGCCGCGTGCCGTCCTGCGGCGCGGCTGGGCGGTGTGGCGACGGCGACGAACCAGCACTCCTCCGCCAGCCGCGGGCTGCGCTCCAGGGCGGCTTCGTAGGCGGCGAAGCCGCGGGGCATGTTCTTCCACAGGTCGATCCGGTCGGCCCGTACCATCACGCGTCGACCGGCCGCCATGCCTGCCAGCCGCTCCGTCCAGTCCGCGGTTGCGGGCTCGCCCACCATCGCATCCAGTACGTCGACGTCCAGGGGAAACGGCACGGAGACCAGGTGGGTGGTGTGCCCGCGGTGGGTGACGCTGTTGCCGTCGATCGTGGCCCCCGGCAGGAACCTGGCGCAGCAGGCGAGGAAGGCTTCCGACCAGCGCCTGGCGTGGAACCCGACGACATCGCACATGAGCAGGGATTCCAGGATCCGGGTACGGATGTGCCCCGGCAGGACGGTGAAGTAGTCCGGCTCGCACCATGGGGTGCCCAGGAAGTAGGTGAGCTTGCTTTTCCTGGCCGCCTGCTGGGAGGCCAGGAACTCGGGGACCAGCATGAGGTGCGGGTCGTTGAGCAGGATCAGCTCGTCCGCGTTGTTGGCGGACCGTTCCGTGAGCCGTTTCGCGTACAGCCGGTTCACGGTCTCGTACCCCGTCCAGGCGTCGCTCAGCGCACTGTCGAAGACGGGCTCGCTCGACGTGTCGTGCATGTAGTGCAGGAGGCCGAGCAGCAGTTGGATCGACACCGTGTCGTAATGGCGGCGGCGCAGCTCCTCGTCCAGTCCCACGGGGTGCAGCACGATATCGCCGTCTAGGGTGACCGAATCGGCCAATTCGACGCCCGGAGGTGCCGTGAAGATCCACTCCCCGCCGTGTTTGTTGAGCAATTCGATCAGCATGGGCACGAGACCACCAGGCGAGCGCGGATTGAGCTGCCCGCCTTCCCAACGCGGGCAGCTGTTGCTGCAGGTCAGTATCTTCATGTCAGATGCTCCAGTTCGCGGCGCGAGCCCCACGGGGGCGGGGATAGGGGATATGGGGGGCGGTCGCTCGGCAAGCCGGTGGGAGATCAGTGCCGGGCGAGTCCGGATGTCAGACGGGCGATGGGGGGCCACTCGGGGCTACGGTTTGTGCCTCGGCGGCCTGGGGACGCTCGGCGAGCACGTGCGTCAGTTTTGGACGCGGCGTGCCTCGACGAGCGCGAGCAAGGTCAGCGCCGCGGCGCACAGGCCCAGCACGGAGTAGTCCCATGCGTCGGGAAGCACGGCGGCGAGGGGGGCGATCACCACGGCGGCCGTTCCCATCGTCGCTTCACCGATTCCCTCGACACGAGAGCGCAGCGTATCCGGGACCGAGCTGGTCAACAATGTGCTGGCACCGACTACTCCGGCGTTCCAGCCAAGTCCTGCCAGCACTAGATGGGCGGTCGTCAGCGGTGTCGCGTGGCCTTCGCTGAAGGCTCCCAGAACACAGGCCGCCAGGGAGACAACGGCCCCGGCGAGCACTACCCGTACAGGCCCGTGTCGGTCGGCCAGCCGACCGGTGAGGGGAGCCGGGGCGAACATCCCCACGACGTGCAGGGCAACCAGGAGCCCGACGGCGCCGTGCCCGGCACCGTGTTGGGTGAGGTGTACTGGCGTGATCGTCATGATGCCGACCATGACGAAGTTGGCCCCTGCCAGCGCGCTCAGAGCGACCAAGGTGGCCGACTCGCGCAGCGCGGCCGAGAGTCGGACTCCGCTCCGGATCTCCCGTATGCCAGGGGTCAGTACGCGCGCGGCGCGGCCCAGAAAGGGTATTCGCGGCGTCGATCCCGCGGCCAGGAGCAGGGCGGAACAGCTGAACGCGCCCAAGGCGACCAGGTACAGGCCGGAGAGCCCCGGCAGTCCCACTGCCTGCGCGGCCGAGCTGCTGGGGCCGAGCAACAGCGGGCTTGCCACCGCGCCGAACGCGGTGGCGAAGAACACCACGCCGAGCGCTCTTCCCTGGCTGCCCTCCGCGACCGCCTGGGCTGCCGCGTAGCGGATCAGAAAGATGGACGCATTGGCGGTCCCAAGCAGCGTGCTACCTACGAGCATCACCAGTAAGTTGCCCTGATACGCGGCGAGCACCACGATCGCGGCGCCCACGGCGCCCAGCAACAGCCCGAGAGCCAGGCCGCGTCCTCGGTGGCCGCGGGCGGCCTGGTGCGACACCAGGATCGCGCCCAGGGCCGAGCCGGTCAGGTGCAGGGCCACCGGAAGGCCGGCCACGGAAGCCGTGCCGGCCAGTTCCGTGGCCAGTAACACTCCGGCCGTTCCGCCTGCTGCCAGCCCGATGCCGGCCAAAGCGCTGGCCCCGGCGAGGAACGCTGGAATTCCCTTCCATGGGTTGTCCGACACGGTGACACGTGCGAGCACGCTCAGGGGGCTGGCACTCACGGACCGGCTCCGGTGGTGGGGCTGCCTGCACAGCGGATCAGCATCAAGGTCATCCATTCGCCTGCCGACCGAATCCCGGAGTTCACGGCCGGCTGGTGCGACCCCCTACTTCGGTGCGCGCCTGCCCGAGGCCCTCCAGGCGTATGTCTTTTGGCAGGTGTCTCAGGCGACGAGTGCCTCGGGCATCGGCCCTGACTCGTACGCGAGCTGCCCGGCGGTGGTCGCGTGCCGCATGGCGAGGGCCATCTTCATCGGCTCCTTGGCCTGCACCAAGGCGGTGTTAACCAACGTGGCGGCGGCACCCATTTCCATCGCGAGGGCCACATGCTTGGCGCTGCCGAGTCCGCCTTCGACGATGACCGGAACGTTCACCGCGTCGATGATCTCCTGGATGGGCCCCGGATCGACGATGCCGCGGCCTGACGCCACGGGTGATGCCATAACGCGCAGCGCGGCACACCCAGCCTCTTCGAGTGCCATGGCGGTCTTCAGGTCGGGCAGGATGAACGGCATCAACTCCCAGCCCTTCACCCTCAGTTCGTGAGCTGCCTCCACTGTCTGCCGGTTGTCCGGCACGTTGTCCTCGCCCCGCACGTCCAGCTTCAGGATGCCGATGCCCAGCGAGTCACGCAGGATCCCTGCCGTTCGCAGCGCGCTGTCCTTGGAGCGGGAGAACGAGGTCGTGCCTATCCAGACAAAACGGTCGAGATCGAGCACGTCGTCGAGGTCGGAGAGCAGCAGGCTGCTGCGGCGGTTGTCGGGGTCGACCGTGGTGATGAAGACATCGGCTCCGGTGACTGTGAGCACGTCACGAACCACCTGCACCGAGTCGTACTGCTCGATGCCGACGATCAGCCGGGACCGGAAGGCGTGTTCGCCGATCCTGAGCCACGGTTCGTCGAGGTCGTGGAAGGAGGCGGAACTGTGAATGGTCATGGGTCATTCCCATCAGTCCGGGAGAGGGAGATGCCACGAGGCAACGGGACGTTACATTACACCGTGACAGACAAGAACTGTCATGTCTGTTCGAGGCTGTTGTCAATTTAATCGTCTTCCCTTGTGATTCTCCAGTCACGGCCATACTGTGCACTTGAGTCAACTCACGATGGAGGCCCCGGTGTTGATGAGCGAAGCTCCCGCTGTCAGGGGCAGGGCGGTCGCGGCGGTGCTGCTGGCCGTGCAATTCATGCTGATCCTGGACGTGGCCGTGGTCAGCGTCGCGAATCCGCAGATCCAGCAGGGCCTGCATATTCCAGCCGGTGACCTGCAGTGGACCAGCACCGCGTACACGGTGACCTTCGGCGGACTACTCGTGGTGTCCGGCCGCGCCTGCGACATCCTAGGGCGGCGCCGGCTCTTCCTGGCGGGTACTGCATTGTTTACCCTCAGTTCGGCAGTCTGCGGGTTGGCCCAGCAGGACTGGCAACTGTTCGTCGCCCGGGCGGTCCAGGGTATTGGCGCGGCCATGGTCTCCCCGGCGGCGCTGTCGCTCCTGACCACGAGCTTCGCCGACCCGGAGAAGCGCAACCGGGTCATGGGGTTGTGGGGCGCGGTGGCCTCTGGCGGCGCGGTGGCCGGCCAATTGGTCGGCGGCGTGCTGACCGATACCTGGGGCTGGCGTTGGGTGTTCCTGATCAACCTGCCGGTCGGCGTGCTGGCAATGCTGGCCGGCCGCTACGTACTACCCCGGGACGAGGAACGGCGCACCGCGGCCCTGGACACCGCGGGGGCTGTGACCCTGACCCTCGGCACCGTGCTGGCGGTCTTCGGCATCAGCCGAACTGCCGAACATGCCCTGGACGCGTTGGCGGGGGTCTCGTTCGCGGCCGCGGTCGTGCTCCTGGCAATGTTCGTCCGGCGCGAGCGGCGGCACGACGACCCGCTGGTCCGGTTTGGCATCTTCCGCAACCGCAGCCTAGTCGGCGGCAACCTGGTCTCGGTGCTGAACGCTGCCGCGGCGCTGACCACGATCTTCTTCACCAGCCTCTACATGCAGCACGTGCTGAACTATTCACCGTTCGTCGCCGGGCTAGCCTTCGCGCCGGTGACGCTGGCGATCCTCGGCGTCTCCAGTCTGACTGATCGCCTGGTCGCCGCCTTCGGCGTCCGCACCCTGCTCGCGGCCGGTGCCGTGCTGACCGGCGCCGGCCTGCTGGCGCTGTGTGCGATGGCGGTCGACGGCAGTTATTGGACCACCGTACTGCCCGGTCTAATGCTGCTCGGAATCGGGCAGGGACTGGGCTTCGCCCCCGGGATGATCGCGGCCACCGACGGGGTGCCCGATGACGAACAGGGTCTCGCCTCCGGGCTGGTGACCACCTCTCAGCAGCTCGGCGGCGCGGTGGGGTTCGCCATCTTGGCCAGCGTGGCCGCCTCGGCGCTGCCCGCTCCGGACAGCGCCGATCCAGTGGCCCTTATCCACAGCTACCGGGTCGGCTACCTCGCCGGGCTGGTGGTTCCGGCGCTCGCGCTGGTGGCAGCGCTCACTCTGACCCGCGGCCGCGCCGCCGGCCCGGCCAGCACTATCAGCAGCACTAAAGCCAAGGGAGAAACAGTATGACGCTCGCTTCCGTCGTGCCCACCGGTCTGGTCGCCGGGACTTGGAGCATAGAAACCTCCCACTCCGAGGTGTCATTCACCGTGAAGCACCTAGGCCTGTTCAAGGTGCGTGGCTCGTTCACGGCGTTCCAGGGGGAGATCACGGTCGCCGACGGCATCGAGGCCTCGACGGTGGAGGTTGAGGTCGACATGACGTCCGTGGACACCCGGGACGCCAATCGTGACACCCACCTGAAGTCGGCGGACTTCTTCGACACCGATAAGTACCCGGCGATGAACTTCCGTTCGACGGGCCTCCGATTCGAGAATGGAGGCGCCGTCCTGGTGGGCGAGCTCACGATCCGTGACACCACCCGCCCGCTGGAGCTGGCCGTCGAGGCGGCCGGCGTGCTGCAGGACCCGATGGGCATGACGCGTACCGGTTTCTCGGCCCGCGGTGAACTCACCCGCAGCGACTACGGGATCACCTTCAACATGCCGCTCGGGGACTCGGGCGTCATGCTCAGCGACAAGGTGCAGATCCAGCTCGACATCCAGGCGGTACTCAAAGCCGACGCCGCGAGCTGATCCGCGGCGCTGCCGCGCGACCGGGGCGTGCCCTAGCGGGCACGCCCCGGTCGCTTTTTTGGTCTCCCGCGAGGTCGCTCGACTCCCTGCATGACATTTTTGTTGACTACATTGTCATGTGTATCTAGAGTCGCATGACAGCACGGCTCCGGAGACGAGAGAGGGCGGCATGCGAATCCCGAACGGCCTGACGCACGCACCCGAGACACTTGCCGACCTGCTACGGCAACGGGCCGATCAGCAGCCCGCTCACGAGGCGTTCACCTTCCTGCCGGACGACCCCGCCACCGGTGAGTCGACCCGTGTCACGTACGAGGCGCTGAACGAACGTGCCCGGCAGCTGGCAGCCGCGCTGCACGCCGGGGGAGTGCAGCGCGGCGACCGGGCGATGCTGCTCTACGCCCCGGGCCCGGACTACCTGGTGGCGTTCTTCGGATGCCTGTACGCCGGCGTCGTCGCCGTGCCGGTCTACCCGCCGGACCTCCAGCGCTGGGAGCGCGGCGTGGAGCGTCTGCGGGCCGTGGCCCGTGACGCCGAACCGCATTGCGTGCTGACCACTGCAGGGATCGCCGCCTTGGCCCGCGACCTGCTCGTCCAGCGAGCGCCGGAGCTGGGCCGGATCGAGTGGATGAGCACCGACGAGCTGCCGACGCAGGAGCACAGCACGCTGCCGGAGCTCGGCCCGGACAGCCTGGCCTTCCTGCAGTACACCTCCGGCTCCACCTCGGACCCCAGGGGCGTACGCCTCACCCACGCCAACCTGCTCCACAACCTCGGGCTCATCGGCGACTTCTTCGAGCTGGACGCCCGCAGCAAGGGGGTCATCTGGCTGCCCCCCTACCATGACATGGGGCTCATCGGCGGTGTCCTGGGTCCGGTACACGGCGGCTTCCCGGTCACCCTGCTTTCCCCCATGGCCTTCCTCACCGACCCCATGCGTTGGCTGCGCACCATCTCGGAGACCGGGGCCACCGCCAGCGGCGGGCCCAACTTCGCGTTCGAACTGTGCGTGCGCCGCGCCACGCCGGAGAACACCCACGGGCTCGACCTGTCCCGCTGGCAGGTCGCCTTCTGCGGCGCGGAGCCGATCCGTCCGTCCACCCTGGAGCGCTTCGCCGAGGTCTTCGCACCGTTCGGCTTCCGCCACGACTCCTTCTACCCGTGCTACGGCCTGGCCGAGGCGACGCTGATCGCCACGGGCGGCCGACGCGGCGCGCCCCCGGTGGTACGGGAGTTCGCGCGCGATGAGCTGGCCACCGGCAAGGCCGTGCCCGCCGCCGACGGCCGTACCTTGGTCGGCTGCGGGACCGGCGCGCCCGACCAGCAGCTTCGGGTGGTCGACCCGGAGACCCGGCTGCCGGTCCCGGACGGCACGGTCGGCGAGGTGTGGCTCAGCGGCCCCAGCGTGGCTTCCGGCTACTGGAAGCCGGGCGAGGCTGACCGTGACACCTTCGCGGCCCGCCTGGCCGGCGTGGACGCGGATGCCACCGCCTGGCTGCGCACCGGCGACCTGGCCTTCGTGGACGCGGGCGAGGTCTTCGTCACCGGCCGCCGGAAGGATCTGATCATCGTCCGCGGGCGCAACCACTACCCGCAGGACCTTGAACTGAGCTCGGAAAACAGCCACCCGGCGCTGCGTCGTGGCGGCGCGGCCGCATTCGCAGTGCAGGACGACGGCACCGAGGCCGTGGTCCTCGTCCAGGAGGTCGACCGACGGTACGACGGTGCCGACTGGGACGAGCTGGCGACGGCGGTACAGCGCGCGGTCGCGGCCGAGCACGACCTCGCCATCCGGGACGTCGTGCTGGTCGAGGCCGGTGTAGTGCCGAAGACGTCCAGCGGCAAGGTGCAGCGCCGGGCCTGCCGGGCCGCGTTCCTCGACGGGGAGTTGACCCGGCTCGGTGCTGCTCCCCAGGCAACGCCCCCGGTCGGCGATTCCGGGGAGCGCACCCCGGAGACGTGGCGCGCGCTGCCGGCCGCGTCGGTGGGCGAGGCCCTGCAGGAGCGGATCCGGGCGATGCTCGCGTTGCGGACCGGCACGGCCGTCCCGTCGGAGGCGGTGGAGGTTCCGCTGCCCGCGCTCGGTGTGGACTCGCTCGGCGCGGTCGAGCTGATGCAGGAACTGCGCACCGAGACCGGGACCGACCTGCCGGTGTCCGCGCTGCTCGGCGGGACCGTCGCGAGTCTGGCGGCCGAGATCGCGGACCGGATGCGCACGGGGTCCCCGGCCGTGCCGGACATGAATGCGCAGCAGGGACGGGCGGGCACTCCGATGACTGCGGGCCAGCAGGCCCTGTGGTTCCTGCAGCAGCTGGAGCCGGAGAGCACGGCCTATCTGATCGCCCGGGCGGTCCGGCTGGACGGCGCCCTCGACGTCGAGGCGCTGCGCACCGCCTTCGGCCTGCTGACCAGTCGGCACGAAGCGCTGCGGACCTGCTTCCCGTTGGAAGGCGACCAGCCGGTGGCCCGGGTCCGGGGCGACGCCGCACCCGACTTCGACGTCCGCGACGCCCCTGGACTCTCCGCCGACGCGCTCGCCGCAGAGTTGAGCTGGGCTGCCACCGAGCCGTTCGACCTTGCCCACGGCCCGCTGCTGCGGGTGCGGCTGCTGCGCATGGCTCCTGACCGCCACCTCGTGGTGCTGACCGCCCACCACCTCGTGGTGGACCTGTGGTCGCTGTCGGTGCTGGTCGCGGAGTTGCGGGAGTGCTACCGCGCGGCCCGTGCGGACGGCGCCGACCCGCTGCCGCCCGCCCCCTCCTTCTCCGACTTCGCCCGCTGGCAGGAGCTCCGCGCCAACGATCCCTCCCGCGAGCGCGACTGGCGGTACTGGCGCAAGAAGCTCGCCGCGCCGCTCCCGGAGCTCAGCCTGCCAGCGCCCGTGACGCCCGTGACGCCCGAGGCCTCGCGGGCGGCGACGGCGAACTTCGCTCTCGACGGCGCCCTGGCCGCACGCGTCCGCAGGTACGCGGCGGAGTCCGGCACCACCGTCTTCACCGTGCTGCTGGCGGCCTACACCGCGCTGTTGCACCGGCTCACCGGTCAGGACGATCTGGTGGTCGGCACCCCCGTGGCCACGCGCGAATGGACCGGTTCCCCGGACTTCGTCGGCTACGCAGTCAACTCGGTGGCGATTCGCAGCGATCTGACCGGCGGCCCCAGCTTCGCCGACCTCGTCGCGCAGACCGCCGACACCCTCGGGGCTGCTCTGGATCACCGGGATCTGCCCTTCCCCACCCTGGTGGAGCAGTTGCAGCCACATCGCACCATCGGCCGCTCCCCGGTGTTCCAGACCATGTTCGTGCTGCAGAACCTACGGGCTGCGCAGCAGAACTCGCTGACCGCTTTCGCGGTCGACGCACCGGACGCCGCCCTGGAGTTCGACGGGCTCCGCGCCAGCGCGGTGCCCCTGCCGGCTGTGGACAGCCAGTTCGACCTGAGTCTGGTGCTCGCGCCCGACGCGGACGCCCTGCGCGGGCGGATCGAGTACGACCCCTCCCGCGTGGATACGCACGTTGCGCAGGCCGTCGGCGAGCGGTACGCCACGCTGCTGCGCGGTGCGCTGGACGCCCCGGGCGGCCCGATCGCCTGGCTGTCCGGCCTGACCGAGGCGGAACGCCGGCTCACCCTGGAGGAGTGGAACCGCACCGAGCGCGACTTCGGGGACGAGACCTGCCTGCACCAGCTGGTCGTCGAGCAGGCGGCCCGTACCCCCCACGCGCCGGCCCTGCGACACGGCACCACGGTCCTGACCTACGCCGAACTCGAGGAGCGGACCGTCCGCCTGGCCGACCGGCTGCGCGGTGCCGGAGTGGGGCGCGGCGACCGAGTGGCGGTGTTCCTGGACCGCGGCCCGGAACTGGTCACGGCCCTGCTGGCGGTGCTGCGGACCGGAGCGGCGTACGTGCCGCTGGACCCCCGCTACCCGCACACCCGTCTGACCGCGATCCTGGCGGACTCCGGCGCGTCCGTCGTGCTGACCGCGCACGCCTTGCGCACGAACATGCCAAGCACTGAGGCGACCGTGCTGCTGGCGGACGCGACCGCCTACGACGGTGTCGGCGCGCAGTCCGCCGACGGCTCCCCCGGGCCGACCTCCGGGGACGCCGCCTACGTGCTGTTCACGTCGGGCTCGACCGGTCGGCCCAAGGGGGTGGCCATCGCCCACCGCAGCGCGGTGAACCTGGTGCGCTGGGCGCTGGAGGAGTTCCGCAGGGAGGACCTCTCGGGCGTCCTCGCCGCCACCTCCGTCAGCTTCGACCTCTCTGTCTTCGAGCTGTTCGTGCCGCTCGCCTGTGGTGGCACCGTCATTCTTGCCGAGAACGCGCTCAGCCTGCTGGACCATCCGGCCCGGGACCTGGTGACGCTGGTCAACACGGTTCCCTCGGCCGTGGAGGAACTGCTCGACAACGATGGGCTGCCGCGCACCGTCCGCGTGGTGAACCTCGCCGGCGAGGCGCTCGCTCCGGAACTGGTCGCCCGCATCCGCGCGGCCGGCACTCCGGATCGGGAGGTTTACAACCTCTACGGCCCCTCGGAGACGACGACCTACTCCACCTTCGTCCGCCTGGTGGAGGGGGATGGGGTGTCGGTGGGTGGTCCGGTGGCGAATACGCGGGTGTTCGTGCTGGATGGTGGGTTGGCTCCGGTGCCGGTGGGTGTGTGTGGGGAGTTGTTCATCGGTGGTGCCGGTGTGGCGTGGGGGTACTGGGGTCGGTCGTCGTTGACGGCGGAGAGGTTCGTGCCCGATGTGTTCGGTGGTGGTGGGGGGCGGTTGTACCGGACCGGGGATGTGGTGCGGTGGCGGTCGGATGGGTGTTTGGAGTTCGTGGGGCGTGCTGATCATCAGGTGAAGGTGCGCGGTTTCCGTATCGAGCTGGGTGAGGTAGAGGCGGTGGTGCGGGGGCATGCGGGGGTGCGTGCCTGTGTGGTGTCGGTGGTGGGTTCGGGTGTGGGGGCTCGGTTGGTGGCGTATGTGGTGCCCGGTGAGGAGGGGGGTGGTGAGGGGTTTGTTGCGTCGGTGCAGCAGTGGTGTCGCGGGCGGTTGCCGGAATACATGGTGCCGTCGGGTTGGGTGGTGTTGTCGGCTTTGCCGCTGACGCCGAACGGCAAGGTGGACCGTGGGGCGTTGCCGGATGCGGGTGGTGGGCCGGCAGTGGTGGCCGATTTCGTGGCGCCGGTGTCGGAGACACAGTGTCGGGTGGCGGTGTTGTGGCAGGAGTTGCTCGGGCTGGAGCGGGTGGGTCTGCGGGACAACTTCTTCGATCTGGGCGGCCACTCCCTCCTCGCCGCCAGGACGGTGGCCCGGCTGCGCGCGGAACGCGGGACCGAGATCCCGCTCGGCATGCTCTTCGCGCTCCCCCTGCTGGGAGACTTCGCCGACCGCTTGGACGAGTTCACTAGCGCACCTGCGCGTCCCGCTGCGATCGAGGCCCCTGGCCGCCGCGGCGACGAGGCGTACGAATCCCGCGCCACCAACGCGCAGGAGCGGCTGTGGTTCCTGCAGCAGCTCGACCCCGGCGCCGGACGCGCGTACCACCTGCACGGCACCTGCAGGGTCGACGGACCGGTGGATCGGGTGGCGTTGCAACGTGCCCTCAACGACATGGTGCAGCGCCACCACACTCTGCGGACACGGTTCCAGCGCGTGGCCGCGGAGTTGCGGCAGATCGTCGAGCCTCGCACAGGGGTGGTTCTCGGCGTCGCCGACCTGCGCGGTCTGCCTGCCGAACGACGTGAGGACGCCGTCCGGGCGGCAGCCCGCGAGCAGGGCCAGCGTCCCTTCTCGCTGGGCCGGGCGCCGCTGCTGCGGGCCACCCTGTTCCGGCTGGGCGCGGCAGAGCACGTTCTCGCCGTCACCACGCATCACATTGTCTCCGACGGCTGGTCCGTGCAGGTCCTGGTCCGTGAGCTCATCGAGCGGTATGAGCACCACGTGGCGGGCGGGCCGACCGAGCCGGAGCAGCCGCGTCTGCAGTACGCCGACTACGCCGAGTGGGTGCGCACCGAGGCCCGCAGCGACCGGCTGGCCGAACAGCGTGACTACTGGGCCTCGCAGCTGGCGGGACTCCCTGACCTGCAGATGCCCACTGACCGGCCCCGGCCGGCGGTGCAGAACTTCCAGGGTGCCACGGTGCGCTTCCCGGTCCCGGGCGAGCTGGTCCGGGCCCTGCGGCAGCGGTGCCGGGACGAGGACGTCACGCTGTACATGGCGACCCTGGCCGCCTGGACTGTCGTGCTGGGCCGGCACGCGAACCAACAGGACTTCGGCGTCGGCACGCCGGTGGCGAACCGGCCGCTACCGGAACTCGAGTCGCTGATTGGGTTCTTCGCCAATACGGTGGTCATCCGCGCCGATCTCACCGAGGGGCTGAGCGTCCGCGAGCTGCTGCAGCGGCTGCGCGCCGTCTGCCTGGACGCCTACGCCCACAGCGAGGTCCCGTTCGAGTCGCTGGTGGAGGCCCTCCACCCGCACCGCACCCCCGACCGCAACCCACTCTTCCAGGTGATGTTCGGGCTGCACGAGGCCGAGCTCGGGCCGATCCGGCTGGGGGAGGCGACGCTCACGCCGCTGCAAGACGACCCGGAGGGCGCCAAGTTCGACCTGTCGCTCTTCCTGACGCAGGACGGCGAGCAGCTGCAGGCAATGCTGGAGTACCGCACCTCGCTGTTCGACGCGGCCACGGTGCGCCGGCTGCAGCAGCACTTCCTCGCCGCGCTGGCGGCGGTGGCGTACGAGCCGGACTGCCCGGTGGACGAGGTGCCCCTGCTCTCGTCCGAGGAGCGGGAGCGGATCACCGTCGAGTGGAACGACACCCACACAGCGGTTCCCGAGCCACTCCTAGTGCCGCTGAGGCTGGCTGAGCAGGCCGCCCGCACCCCGCAGGCTGTCGCCCTGGAGCACGCGAGCGGCAGCCTGACCTACCGCGAGCTGTGCCAACGGGTCGAGCAGATCCGCCGTGCACTACGCCGGCAGGGAGTGGGGCATGGCGACCGGGTCGCCGTTTGCCTGGAGCGCGGCCCGGACCTGGTGTCCGTCCTGCTCGGGGTGCTGGCGTGCGGAGCCGCCTACCTTCCGCTGGACCCGCACCACCCGGACGACCGGCTGGGGTACGTCCTCGCCGACGCCGAGCCGAAGCTGGTTGTACTGGAGGACCCGGCCGCGCCCTTCGCGGCGGGTCTGGCCACGTTCGTGCCGCCGCCGGCGCCGGAGGACCGGCCGGCCGGCCTCGCGCCCAGCGACGTCGCGCGGGAGTGGTGCGGCGACGTGGATCCGCAGGACCTCGCCTACCTGATCTACACCTCGGGCTCGACCGGCCGGCCCAAGGGGGTAATGGTGCCGCACGGTGCCCTCGGTAACTTCCTAACCGCGATGGCCGCGCAACTGCCCCTGAACAGCGACGACGTGTTCGTGGCAGTGACCACGCCCTCGTTCGACATCGCCGCGCTGGAGCTGTTCCTGCCGCTGACGCTCGGGATGCGCACGGTGTTGGCCCCGTGGGAGCACACCACCTCGGGAGCCGAACTCGCTGGCCTGCTGGCCCGCTCCGGAGCCACCGCGATGCAGGCCACCCCGGTGACCTGGCGGATGCTGCTGGACGCCGGCTGGAGAGGCCCCGCGAACTTCGTCGCGCTGTGCGGCGGAGAAGCACTGCCCGCCGACGTCGCCGTAGAACTGCTCCACGTCGGCGTCCGGCTGTGGAACCTCTACGGCCCGACCGAGACCACCATCTGGTCCTGCGCGACCGAGCTGGTGGAGGGGGATGGGGTG
>NZ_JAGGOK010000089.1:2500-12525 GCF_018614615.1 Streptomyces sp. ISL-100
TCGGCGGTCCGCGTTCCCGTCACCGCCGACATCGAGGGCGGTTACGCCGACAGCCCGGACGGCGTCGGGAAGACCGTTGAGGGTGTGCTGGCCGCCGGCGCCGTAGGCGTCAATATCGAGGACGCCCTCCACACCGGCCCCGGCCTTCTGCGCGCCGCGGCGGAGCAGGGCGAGTTCCTGGCCGCTGCCCGCGCCGCCGCGGACTCCGCGGGCGTTCCGCTGTTCATCAACGCTCGCATCGACACGTATCTCCGCTCGGTCGGCGATCCCGCCACCCGTCTGCGGGAAACGCTGGATCGGGCATCGGTCTATGTCGCGGCCGGGGCCGACGGAATCTTTGTTCCTGGTGTGAGCGATACCGAGACCGTGACCGCCCTGGCGGCAGGGCTGACCGTTCCGCTGAACGTGATGGCCGGCCCCGGGTCCCCGTCCGTCGCCGAGTTCGGCAAGCTCGGGGTGGCCCGCGTCAGCCTTGGGTCCGCCGTGGCTCAGGCCGCCTTTGCCACTGTGCGCCGATCGGCCCAGGAACTGTTCAGCACCGGGACGTACACCGCGCTGGCTGACGCGGTCGACTACAGCGAGCTGAACGCGCTTCTGCAACGCCGCTGAGGCGGGAAGGCGCTGGGTGGGGGGCTGCGGGGCCGTATGGGCTCAAGTTCACGTTCACTCCGCTGCCAGGTCGGCGGCCAGCAGGTCCATGAGCAGGCCGTCGTGCCAGGTTCCGTCCGGGCCGCGCTCGTATTCGCGCATGATGCCGACAGGGCGGAAGCCGACCTTGGTGTAGCAGCGGATTGCGGCGGCGTTGTCGGCGGCCGGGTCGATCACGATCCGGTGATGGCCGAGGTCGGTGATCAGGTGGCGGGCGAGCGTGCGCACGGCGTCCGTGCCCAGGCCGCGGCCGTGCACCTCGGGGTCGAGGTAGATGTCGATGTTGGCGTGGCGGTAGTCCGGATCCTGCTCGGCGCCCCACTGGATGGCGCCGGCCGTACGTCCGGCGTACTCGATCACCAGGGTGGTGACGTCAGAGGCGGCGAGGTCGTCGGTGACCGCCGCCACCAGGTCGTCGCCGCCACGCCAGATCGCGCGCACCTCGGGTCTGGCGCGGATCCCGGCCAGCAGGGGAATGTCGCCCGCCGTGGGCGGGCGAAGCACGACCTGGGCGCCGTGCAGCGTCTTTGGCGTCTTTGGCTTTCGCATGCGCGGCACGCTAGCGCGATGGGTTCACAGACGTGGTGCGACCATGTCAGGTCTTGTCGGCCGGCTCGGCGGCGTGCCACACGGTGGTGACGTTGCAGAACTCGCGGATGCCGTGCCCCGACAGTTCCCTCCCGTAGCCGGACCGCTTGACTCCGCCGAAGGGCAGTGCGGGGTGGGAGGCGGTCATACCGTTGACGAAGACGCCGCCCGCTTGCAGGTCCCGGACGAACCGCTCGACTTCCCCTTCGTCGCGCGTCCACACATTGGAGCTCAGCCCGAAGGGTGAGTCGTTGGCGAGGGTCACCGCCTCGTCCACGTCGGAGACCCGGTAGACCGTGGCCACAGGGCCGAAGGCCTCATCGCGGTGGATGCGCATGGTGTTGGTGACGCCGGTGAGAACGGTGGGCTCGTAGAACCAGCCCTTGTCCTGCTCCTCGGGCCGCCGCGCCCCGCACTGTGCCGTGGCGCCGCGGTGCAGGGCGTCGTCGACGAGCTGTTCGAGGTCGGTACGTCCCTGTTCGCTCGCCAGCGGTCCTACGTCGGTGGATTCCCGCATCGGGTCGCCGACGGTCAGTTCCCGCATTCCGGTGGTGAAGCGCTCACAGAAGTCGTCGTAGACGTCGGTGTGGACGATGAAGCGCTTGGCGGCGATGCACGACTGGCCGTTGTTCTGCACCCGGGCGGTGACCGCTGTCCGGGCGGCCCGCTCGATGTCGGCCGACGGCATGACCACGAACGGGTCGCTGCCGCCGAGCTCCAGAACGGTCCGCTTCACCTCGTCACCCGCGACTGAGGCGACGGAGCGCCCGGCCGGCTCGCTTCCCGTGAGCGTCGCGGCGGCCACCCTGGGGTCGCGCAGGATGCCCTCGACCGCTCCGGATCCGATGAGCAGCGTCTGAAAGCACCCTTCGAGGAAGCCCGCGCGGCGGAAGAGGTCCTCCAGGTAGAGAGCGGTCTGCGGAACGTTCGACGCGTGCTTGAGGAGGCCTACGTTGCCGGCCATGAGTGCGGGGGCGGCGAAGCGTACGACCTGCCAGAGCGGGAAGTTCCACGGCATCACTGCCAGGACGACACCGAGGGGGCGGTAGCGGACGATCGCCCGGGAGGCCCCTGAGTCCGTCACGTCGTCGGCCGAGGGGTACTCGTCGGCGAGCAGTTCCCGGGCGTTCTCGGCGTACCAGCGCATCGCCTTCGCGCATTTCGCCGCCTCCGCGCGGGCCGCTGTGATCGGCTTGCCCATTTCGGTGGTCACGGTGCGGGCGATGTCCTGCCGGTCCTCGTCCAGCAGGTCCGCGGCGCGGTTCAGGAGTTCGGCCCGCCGGTCGAAGCCGGTGGTGCGGTACTGCGCGAAGGCGGTCGCGGCGAGTGCCAGGCGCCGTTCGATCTCTTCGGCTCCGAGCGCGTCGAATGTCTTGAGCGTCTCTCCGGTGGCGGGATTCACCGTGGCAATGGGCATGCTGCCGTCCTCCTCGGACTCGGTCATTTCGACACTTGCGCGGTACGGGCGGTCCCGCAACGCGGACGGCACTCCGTTTGCTTCACCTGTCAGGTTGAAGTCCGGCCGGATGCGGCGGGCGTACGGAACGCACCGGGGAACGCTCCTGGGACTCCCTCGCACCGTTCCCGGGAACTGAGGGCGGGAGGTGGTTGTTGCAATGCGTACTGCTGCGGGTGTGGGCGTGGGTGTGTTCGCGGGTCTGGCATGCCTGGCTCTCTCCGGCTGTTCTTCCGTCAGTGCGCGGGAGGACGCCGCGGCATCAGCGGCCTTGCGTTTCGAGGAGAACCTGCGTGGCGGGCAGGCCCTTCTCGGGTGCGACGGCCTGGCTCCCGGTACCCGTGAGGAGCTGGAGGAAACGGCCAAGTCTCTGTGCCCCCCGGCCCTGGAGGAGCTGGAGCTGCCGTCGGCGGGTGAGCTGCGCCGGGTGGACGTGTACGGGAGGCAAGCCCGTGTCGTGCTCGACTCCGACACCCTGTTCCTGTCCTCGTTCCCGGACGGCTGGAAGGTCGTCGCGGCCGGCTGCGAGCCCCAGCCCGAGCCCGAGCTTCCGTACCAGTGCGATCTGAAGAGCGGGTGAGACAGTGCGGCTGATGTTCACGCTGTGCCTTCTCGTGGTGTTCGGCGGCCTGGCCTACGCCATCGCGCTCGGGTTGATGCACCGATGAGCGCGCTCCCCCGCTTCGTACGGGAAAACAGCCTGACCCTGGCGTTCGGCATCGGGTTTCTGCTCAGCCTCATCGGCCAGGCCATCGCGGGTCACGCCGATTTCAACAACCGGCTGATCGCGGAGAACCTGCACCCCTTCAGCTTCTGGAGCTACCTCGGAACGTCCGATTTCGCGGTGGACGTGACCGAGAACTGGCAGTCCGAGTTCCTTCAGTTCTTCCTCTACGTCTTCGGCACGGTGTGGCTGCTGCAACGCGGCTCACCGGAGTCGAAGGTCATGCACAAGGCAGGGCTGGAAACCGATGAGGCGCAGAAGGTCGGCCGCCACGCCACGGAGGACTCTCCCCGGTGGGCTGCCGCCGACGGGCTTCGGCAGTCGCTCTACTCCCGCTCCCTCGGCATCGTCATGTGCCTGATCTTCCTGCTGTCGTGGCTGGCCCAGTCGGTCACGGGGGGCGTCGCCTGCAACGAGGAGCACCTGCGCGGTCTGCAGGCGCCGATCAGCTGGGGGGCGTACCTGAGCTCCGGCGACTTCTGGAGCCGCACGCTGCAGAACTGGCAGTCGGAGCTGCTCGCGGTGGCGGCGATGGCCATCCTCTCGGTCTACCTGCGCCAGCGCGGTTCACCGGAGTCCAAGCCCGTCGGTTCCGCTCACACCTCCACCGGCGTCGAGGGCTGACCGGGCCCAGCTTCGCCCGCCATGTCCGCCGTTAAGGGGACCGCAGAAGGGGAAGCCGAGGAGCATGGCTGCTGAGCGCCTGACCATCGATGAGTCGTACTGGATGGCTACCGCCCCCGGCACCACCCGCTATCCGCCCCCGGGCACGGACCTGACGGCGGATGTCGCCGTCATCGGCGGCGGCATCGCCGGCCTGTGCACCGCCTGGGAGCTGGTCCGGGCCGGCCTGGACGTCGTACTCCTGGAGGCGGACAGGATCGCGGCCGGGGTGACGGGGTACACCACGGCCAAGCTGACGGCGCTGCACGGTCTTGGGTACGCCCGGCTGGAGGCGACGCACGGCGCCGACAACGCCGGGCTGTACGCGCTCTCGCAGCAGGACGCGGTCGAGCGTACGGCGGCGCTATGCGACGGCCTGGGCATCGACGCCGACCTGGAGCGCGCCGCCGCGTTCACGTATCTGGAGGATCCGCGGCGGGCTGGTGAGCTCAGGGATGAGGCCGAGGCCGCCCGGCGGGCCGGCCTCGACGCGTCGTTCGTGACCGAAACGGAGCTGCCCTTCCCGGTGGCCGGGGCGGTGCGGGTGGAGGGGCAGGCGCAGTTCCACCCGCGCAAGTTTCTGCTGGCTCTGGCGGAGCGGATCACCGGTGCGGGAGGACGCGTCCATGAGCGCACCCGCGTGACCGGGCTCCATGACGGCGCGCGGTGCCGGGTGTCGACCGAGAGCGGGGTCACGGTCGAGGCGCGCGACGCGGTCATCGCGACGCATTACCCGGTCTTCGACCGCACGCTGCTGTTCACGCGCCTGAAGCCGAGGCGGGAGCTGGTGATCGCGGCGCCGGTGCGTTCCGGTGACGCGCCGGCGGGCATGTACCTGAGCCCGGCGGACCGGGTCCGTTCGGTGCGCAGTGCGCCTTACGACGACGGGCGACGGCTGCTCATCGTCACGGGTGAGACATTCGAACCGGGCGCCGGCGGCGTACGGGAACGGTTCGCTCGCCTGGACGCATGGGCGCGCGAGCGGCTGCCGGGTTTCGCCGAGGCCGACACGGTGTATTGCTGGTCTGCGCAGGACAACGATTCGAGCGACCATCTGCCGTACGTGGGACACGCGCACCCGGGCACTCAGCATGTGTTCGTGGCGACGGGCTTCGGCGGCTGGGGCATGAGCAACGGTGTGATGGCGGGCCGCCTGCTCACGGCCCACATCGCGGGCGGGCCCCGTCCCGCGTGGACGGATCTGTACGATCCGCGGCGGCTGCCGCAGGTGCGGGAGACCGCTGAAGTGGCGAGGTTCCAGACCGCTGTCGCGCGGCACTTCGTGGGCGACCGTCTGCACACCGGTCACGTCGACTCGGTGGACGAGATCCCGCCGGGCAGCGGCGCGGTCGTCCGTCTGGAGGGAAACCGCTGCGCCGTGTACCGCGACGAGTCGGGCGAGGCCCACGTCGTCTCGGCGCGTTGTACGCACCTGGGGTGCCTGGTGCACTTCAACGACGCAGAGAAGGTCTGGGAATGCCCTTGTCACGGCTCGCGCTTCGGCCCGGACGGTGCGATTCTGCACGGCCCCGCCACCCGGCCTCTGGAATCTCGCGACTGAGGCGGGTCACACCGCCGGGTCAGGACTCGAGAGAGCGCTTGAGCTCGGACTTGTTCATCGACGAGCGTCCGTGGATGTTGCGGCGCTTCGCCTCCGCGTACAGCTGGTCGTACGTCTCTCCCCCGCCCCCGCCGCCCGATCGCTGCCCGCCGCGCTGCGACGATGACTTGCCCTGGGTCGAGCTCTTGCTCGCCGGCTTCGACTCGCCGGAGCGCGCTCGTTCCTTGTTGACGGTCCGCGCGGCCATTTCCTTGGCCCGCTTGGTGCCTGCGCCGCGCTCTTCAGCGCTTTCCTTGATGTGCTCGTACTGACGTTCCCGCTTGGAGCTCGAACCCCTGGGCATTGCTACTCCTTCGAACGTATATCAGTGGTTGGCTGCCTTGGAATGCGCAGCTTCCGCCCACCCTGCGTCCGGTGCTGCCCGTCCGCAAACGCAGCACCGGGTCACTCCCATTGGGCCTGATCGCCAACCCGGGCCGGGACAAACGCCGGTAAGGACGTTCCGGTCCGAATCGGTGCACGGCGAGTACCCTCCGAGCACGGGAACAGACACACAATTCCATGATCGACGGCCTGCTCCGGGTGTTCACGCGGTTCGCCAGTACGGCCCCCCGGGGGCAGGATGGACATACGAAACTGGCCTCACATGCCCCCATTCGACCAGGACACGTGGAAATGGAAACGACGGCCACCGGTAGAACATCAAGCCACGAGATCTACGGCGCTCCGTGCTGGATCACTCTGATGGCACGCGAGCTGGAGCCCGCCCAGGCCTTCTACGGAGCGGTTCTCGGCTGGGAATTCAGACGGGCCGGCCTCGGTCGCGGGTTCAGTATCGCGCTGCTCGACGGCGAACCCGTCGCCGGAATAGGTTCACTCGACAGCGCTCTGCGAGCGCCTGTCACGTGGACGCCCTACTTCGCTGTCGCCAGTGTGGACGAAACCGCGAGCCGGATCCGCGAGCGCAGCGCCACCGTCGCCGTGGGTCCTCTGCGGTTCGCCACCGGCCGCGGGGCGATTGCGGCGGACCGTGACGGGGCCGTCTTCGGCATCTGGGAAGGACAGCTCTTCTCCGACTGGCACGTCTGGCGCAAGAACGCACCCGTGTGGCTGCGCCTGCGTACCCGGGACGCGTTCGACGCGGCGATCTTCTACGGCCAGGTCCTCCAGTGGGCCACCGGGCGCCCCGGCTGCTGCGAGGTCGAGTACCAGGAGGACGAGGTCGTACTGCTCCAGGACGGACAGATCCTGGCGCGGCTGAGCTCGGGTGCCGTCGACACGGCGCCCGATCCGCTGATCCAGCCCCGGTGGCACGCCCACTTCCCCGTACCCGACGTCGAAGCCACCGTGCAGGCGGCGCTCCGCCACGGTGGCTCCGCCCTCGGGCACGGCCCCACCCCCTACGGCATGGAAACGACGCTTCGCGACCCGGACGGCGCGATCTTCACCGTCACCAGCGCAGGGCCCGGATAAGCCGAGCAGGAAGGTGCACCTGTGCGCGGTCACTCACAAGACGGCCCTCAGCCCGGCAACCGGCCCGAGCCGACCGGTCTGCGGCTGACGACGGGGAGAGTGGGGAGAGCGGTGGACAGCGGGCCCCTCGAACCACTCCCCGCGGCGGCGCGCGGCAGCGCCTGGCCGCTGCCACCGGACCGCACGCAGGCCATCCTGGAGGCCACCAAGCATGTGGCCTCCAGGCTCAAGAGCGCCGGGTACCCGTTCGCACTCGTGGGGAGCGTCGCGGCGTACGCCCACGGCGTGCCCGCCAGCTTCCAGCACGACGCCGACTTCTGCATCCTGCGCGAGGACGCGGAGGCTGTGACCGAGGCGCTGGAGGCAGCGGGGGTCGAGGTGCGCGTCCCGCCGGAGGACTGGCTGATCAAGGCGCACAGCCACGGCGAGGAGATCGACCTGATCTTCGAACTGGCCCGGCAGCCGGTAACCAGGGAGCTGCTGAGCCGGGCGCAGACCCTTCCGGTCGACTCGGTTCACATGCCCGTGCTGTCCCCCACCGATCTCATGAGCAGCCAGCTCCATGCCTTCTCGGAGCACCACTGCGACTTCGGCGCCGTACTGCCCATCGCGCGGACGCTGCGGGAGAAGATCGACTGGGACCGCCTGCGCCGCGAGCACCAGGACTCACCCATGCCGGACGCGTTTCTCTACCTTCTGGAGCGTCTGCACGTCATCGAACCACGGGAGGCTGGGCCGTGAACGACACATCCGCCGCCGAGTACCGCATCGCCCATCTTCAGGAGCATCTGGCGAGCGGGGATTACGCCGAGATGGGCGTACGGATAGAGCTGCGCGGAAACAGCGTCCTGATCGCCGGCACCGTCTCCAGCGCCGCGTGCCGGGACGAGATCCTGCGCATGGCCGAGGACGAACTGGCCGGACTCCCGCTGCATGAGGATCTGGTCGTGGTCTCCGCGACCGCCCCCGACCACCCTGAGGAGCTTGCGTGATCCGGATCGCTGCCGTCGGCGACATTCATCTGGGCCTGGACAGCGCCGGGGTGCTCCGGCCCGCGTTCGAAACGATCAAGGGCTCCGCGGACGTGCTGCTGCTCGCGGGAGACCTGACGCGGCACGGCACGGCCGCGGAGGCGCGGGTGGTCGCCCAGGAGGTGGCCGGACTCGGCGTGCCGGTGGTGGCCGTCCTGGGCAACCACGACTACCACAGCGACCAGCAGGCCGAGGTGACGGATGTGCTCGGCGAGGCCGGCGTGACCGTGCTGGAGGGGCAGGGGACCGTACTGGACGTCGGCGGGGTACGGGTCGGCGTCGCCGGGACCAAGGGCTTTGGCGGGGGGTTCGCGGGCCGCAGCGGTGGCGAGTTCGGCGAACCGGTGATGAAGGAGTTCATCCGGTACTCGCGGCGGTGCGCGGAGGGCCTGCGGCGTTCGCTGGACGAGCTGAAGGAGCGCGGTTGCGCCGTACGCATCGCACTGACCCACTTCGCGCCCGTCCCGGACACCCTGGCGGGCGAGCCTCCGGAGATCTTTCCCTTTCTGGGCAGCTATCTGCTGGCCGAGGCGATGGACGAGTCCGGGGCCGATCTCGCCGTCCACGGCCACGCGCATCTGGGCACCGAGCACGGGATGACCAGCGGCGGGGTGCGGGTGCGCAATGTCGCCCAGCCGGTGATCGGCCGCGCCTTCGCCGTGTACCACCTGGCGGTCCACACGGCGGCGGGCACGGCGGCCGACAGCGTTCCTGTCGCGGCCGAATAGCTCGCTCTCCCAAAGCCCCCGGGAAACGGAAAAGGCCGTATCGGATTGCTCCGATACGACCTCCGACCTGCGAATAAACGCTGGTCGGGACGACAGGATTTGAACCTGCGACCCCTTGACCCCCAGGAGTAGGGGTCATCCCTTTTGTCTGCACATACGGCCAGAATTCAGGGTGCACAGCGTGCGGTGCCGCGTATGCCGTTCAGGTGCGCGGACACCATCTGGTCCCCAACTGGTCCCCATGGGGGATGTCCGTGACGCGCGCATCCAAGGGCCGCTGCCGGGTCAAGAGGCCGGCTCGCCAGGGCCCGTCACGGCGTGAGACCTTTCGGCCTTGCGCCTGAGTCCGCGGATGGTGCCCTGCCATTGCCAGGAATCGCTGCTGCACCACTGTTGCTCGTCGACCGGCTGCCAGGCCGCCAGTTCCGCCAGGTGGGTGATCACCGTGGAGATGTCGGTGTCCGGGGTTCCGCTCGTGCCGTCGAGTCGCCGTTTGATGTCGTGCAAGCGGTGAGCCGCACGGTAGTAGGCCAGCTGGGAGTCGATGAGCCTGCGTATGGCGTAGCCACCACACTTGCTGCACCAGTCGAAGTCGGTGCGGGCGGCCATGAGGTCGGCGACGGTGATGAGGTCGTCGTCGGCCACAACGGCGCGTTCGTGGGCGTGCCGGCACAGCGGTGAATGGCCCTTGCCCTCGACCAGAGGGTTGGCGTTGGTGGTGTAGAGCTGTACTGCGGCCAAGGGACCCAACGGGAGGCCGCTGCCGCTTCGCCACCGGTCGCTGCTGGGCTGCCGGAAAGGCGCGAGGTCGAGGTGGTCCTCCATGAGCAGGCCGTGCCATACCGCCACCGGCAGCCCGCCGAGCCGGTCGGCGTCCAGGCTCCGCAGATCGTGCGCACTGCGCGCCAGGGCAAGCAGGCGCAAATTCAGATCCCGGTCTTCGGTGCCGTAGGTATGGCGGAGGGTCCGGCGTCCGCCCTCGGCAAGACCCAGACCTGCACCGAAATGCGGATCGTGGACGCCCTGGCCGGAACCGGGCCGCTGAGCATCACGCACCTCGGGCTCGGGACTGCTTTCCGGCCCGTCCGGGCCGATCACGCTTCCGGGCAGGTCGGAGGCTCCTGCGATGAGGACGCCTAGAAGGCTCGTGAAG
>NZ_JAGGOK010000009.1 GCF_018614615.1 Streptomyces sp. ISL-100
GGAGGACGACCAGGCCGTGACCATGCCGCGAGCCTAGCCGGTGGCCGCAGTCGCCCCGCCGCGGCCCTCGCGCCGCCGGTCAAGCCCCCGCGGTGGTGCTTTCGATGATGTGGCAGACCATGGCGCTTTCCCCGCGCTCGGTTGCCCGGTCGGCCTGGGCTCGGGCGTGCCGGAGCGTCGTACGGAGGGCTTCGAGGTCGGCGATGCGGCGGTCGATGTCGGCGAGGTGCTGGTCGAGGAGATCGGTGACGAGGGCGCAGGGCTGCTCGCCGCGGCGCTGGAGGTCGAGGATGTCCTTGATCTCTTTGAGGCTGAGGCCGAGGGCCTGGGCCTGGCGGATGAAGCCGAGGACGGGGACCGCTTTATCGGTGTAGGTGCGGTAGCCGGCGGCGGTGCGCTCGGGCGGGTCGATGAGGCCGTTGGCCTCGTAGAGGCGTACGGCCTTGGGGCTCAGGCCGGTCTGGGCGGCGATGCGGCCGACGGTGAGCATGGGTGACTCCGTTCCTGGGGATGTCGCCAGTCTGCGCTTGACCTTGCCCTATGGGCAAGGTCTTAGCGTCCGGTCATGAGCACAGAACAAGGCGAGGGCCGTACGGCGCCGATGGCCGTGACACCGCTGAGCGGCCGGTGCGCCGAGGCCATCGGGCGGGCCGAGCACGCCTGCTTCGGGATCAGCCCGTTCAACAGCTACTTCTCCACCGCCCGGATCCGGGAGCTGGCGGCTTGGGGGCTGTCTCGGTTCGATCGGGTGGACTTCTTCGTGCCGGACGCGCCGAGCACCTTCACCTTCGAGGCGTTGGGGTACGCGCCCGAGAAGGCCGCGTGGAAGGCACGCAGACAGGGCCAGTACACCCGGAACAAGATCGCCGCGGCGCTGGATTCACTCGGTGTGGCCGGCGCGGACGAGCGCGTGCTGGGTTGGCCCGAGCTGGAGCGCAACGCGGGCTTCGGCCGACTCCACGAGCAGGGGCTGAGGCGGTATGCCGAAGACTCGGGCTTCCGGGATGCGTGCCAGGAGGCGGCCGGCTGGGTGCTGGCGGGGAAGCTGCCTGCTGGGCGGCGGCCGGACGCGGAGCAGGTCGAGCGGGCGGTGCGGTATTTCCTGGCCGAGCTGCCGCTGTTTCTCGACACCCCGTCCATCGTCGGCGCTGAGGCGTCGGTCTTCTGCTACCACCAGCCGCCCGATGTTCTGCGCCGCCTGTACTCCGGTGAGCTGGGCTGGCGGCCCGCCGCCGGGCAGGGCTTCGCCGTGGTGACTCCGGCCGGACCGTGACCGGTTCCCCTTCCCGTACGACACTCAAAATGAGAGGAATTCCTGCCATGGCCACCACCACACAAACCGGCACCGGCCCCATAGAACTGTCGATCACCGGGATGACCTGTGCCTCGTGCGTGGCGCGGGTCGAGCGGAAGCTGGGCAAGCTGCCCGGGGTGAGCGCCACGGTGAACCTCGCCACCGCGACCGCGCACGTCACCCGCGAGGATCCGGCGGTCGAGGTGGCGGAGCTGGTGGCCGCCGTCGAGGCCATCGGCTACGCCGCCGAGGTGGCCGGGACCGGCGCACCGGAGACCGAGGAAGGCGAGGCCGTCGACGCCGAACAGGCGCACGTCGCCGGGCTGCGGCGCCGCCTGATCGGCTCGGCGCTGCTCGGACTGCCCGTGGTGGTCATATCCATGATCTCCGCGCTGCACTTCGCGGGCTGGGAATGGGTCGTGCTGGTCCTGGCCACTCCGGTGGTGGCGTGGGGCGCGTGGCCGTTCCACCGGGCGGCGGCGGTGAATCTGCGGCACGGTTCGGCGACCATGGACACGCTGGTGTCGCTGGGTGTGCTGGCCGCTTATCTGTGGAGTGCGGGCACCCTGGCCGTGGGCGGGGAGCACCTGTATCTGGAGGTCGCCGTCGTGCTGACGGCGTTCCTGCTGGCCGGGCGGTTCTTCGAGGCGCGGGCCAAGCGACGGGCCGGGGAGGCGATCCGGGCGCTGATGGACCTGGGCGCCAAGGATGTCGCGGTGCTGCGCGACGGGTCCGAAGTGCGTATCCCCGTCGAGGAGTTGGCGGTCGGCGACCTCTTCGTAGCACGGCCCGGGGAAAAGATCGCCACGGACGGGCAGGTCGTCGAGGGCGCCTCGGCGGTGGACGAGTCGCTGCTGACCGGGGAGAGCGTCCCCGTGGAGGTCGAGCCTGGCTCGCAGGTCACCGGCGCGACCGTCAACAGCCACGGCCGACTGATCGTGCGCGCGACACGGGTCGGGGCCGACACCAAGCTGGCACAGATCGCCGCGCTGGTGGAGCGCGCGCAGACCGGCAAGGCCGCGGTGCAGCGCCTGGCGGACCGGATCTCGGCGGTGTTCGTACCGGTCGTCATCGCCCTGGCGATCGGCACGTTCGGCGTGTGGATGCTGACCGGAGCCGCGGCGTCGACCGCGCTGACCGCGGCCATTGCCGTAGTGATCATCGCCTGCCCGTGCGCGCTCGGGCTGGCCACGCCCACCGCGCTGATGGTCGGCACCGGGCGCGGTGCGCAGCTCGGGCTGCTGATCCGCGGGCCCGAGGTACTGGAATCGACGCGGCGGATCGACACCGTCGTGCTGGACAAGACCGGCACCGTCACCGAGGGCAAGATGCGCCTGGTCGACGTCGTACCGGCCGAGGGCGAGGACGAGCAGGAGGTGCTACGGCTGGCCGGCGGGCTGGAGGACGCCAGCGAGCACCCGATCGCCGCTGCCATCGCGAACGCCGCCCGGGTGCGCCTCGGTTCGCTCCCCGCCGTGACCAGCTTCGCCAACACCCAGGGCCGGGGCGTGAGGGGGCAGGTCGAGGGACGTACGGTCCGTGCGGGGCGGGCCGCGTGGCTGGAGGATCAGGGCCACGTACTGCCCGACGAGCTCGGCCGCGCACAGAAGGAGGCCGAAGCCGAGGGCCGTACGGTCGTCTTCGCCGCGTGGGACTCGCAGGTGCGGGGCGCGCTGGTGGTCGCCGACACCGTCAAGCCGACCAGCGCCGAGGCGGTGGCCGACCTCAAGCGGCTCGGGCTGACCCAGGTCCTGCTGACCGGCGACAACACGGCCGCGGCCCGCGCGGTCGCGGCGGAGGTCGGCATCGACCAGGTGATCGCCGAAGTCCACCCCGAGGACAAGGTCGCCGAGGTCCAGCGGCTGCAGGGTGAGGGCCGCGTGGTGGCGATGGTCGGCGACGGCGTCAACGATGCTGCCGCCCTCGCCCAGGGCGACCTCGGCCTGGCGATGGGCACCGGCACCGATGCGGCGATCGCCGCATCCGATCTGACCCTGGTACGGGGTGACTTGCGGGCGGCGGCGGACGCGATCCGGCTGGCCCGCCGTACCCTGCGTACGATCAAGGCCAACCTGTTCTGGGCCTTCGCCTACAACGTGGCCGCGCTGCCGCTGGCCGCGCTCGGACTGCTGAACCCGATGATCGCCGGAGGGGCGATGGCGTTCTCGTCGGTGTTCGTCGTCTCCAACAGCCTGCGACTGCGCCGCTTCCAGCCCATGCACCGCTGAGCCCAGGGCACAGCGCGAGTTGGCCGACCGGGCCTCTCCCGGTCGGCCGCTGCCCCTGCGGATCCCCCGCTTTTGAGTCCTCCGGTTCTGTGATCTGCTGGAGATGTCATCCACATGTCCGTCGCTCGCCGTGGCGTGCCGCAGGCATCAAAACGGGGCCACCGGGCGGGCCGTGGCAGCGCACGTTCTTGGAGGAAGTGCCATGCCGCACCTCAGACTGGCTGCGCCGGCGCCCACCCGGCCGGGAGTCCTCCTGCCGAGGCGTGATCTGGCGGTCGCTTGGATCCTGATGGTGCTGATCGCCGCGCTGGCATGGATACTCGCGGTCGGCCAGTCACGCGACATGGGAACGCAACCCGGCACCATGGGCATGGCACTCCCGCTCTTTCTGCTGCTCTGGGTGGTCATGATGGTGGCGATGATGCAGCCCTGGATGGCCCCCATCGCGATCACCTGGGCGCGTGCGATCGGTCGGCAGTCTGCGGGGGCGGTCCGCGCCGCCCGGATGACCCAGTTCGCGGGCGGCTACCTGCTCGTCTGGGCCGCGTTCGGACTGCTCGCGTACGCAGGCCTGGCCGCGACCGGGCGGCTGGTGGACGACAACCCCGACGCGGGTCGCTGGCTCGGCGCAGCCGCGTTCTTCCTCGCCGGGGTGCACCAGTTCGGGCCGCTGAAGCGCGTGTGTCTGCGGCACTGCCGCAATCCGCTCTCCCACCTGCTGCGGTACTCGCGCTTCCGGCCGTGGGCCCGCGACCTGCGCGTGGGCATGCACCATGGGCTCTACTGCCTCGGCTGCTGCTGGGGCCTGATGATCGTCCTCATCCCGCTCGGAGTGATGAACGTGGCGGCCATGGCCGGGCTGGCCGCGGTGATCTTCCTGGAGAAGCTGTGGCGGCGAGGCCCCTGGCTCACCTGGGCGGTCGGCCTCGCCTTCCTCGTACTGGCCGCCTTGGCCCCGTTCCAGGACTGGATGCTGCCCGGCCTCAGCGTGCCGCGTAGTCGGGTATCCATGCGTGCGTAGGTCTCAGCCAGAGCGGGAACGACCACGGTGGTGTGACGGCTGGCGAGCTTCACGACCGTGAGGAAGCGCGTCTTCCGGTCGACCAGTGTGGCGACCTGGCTGTTGTTCGAGCCGATCACCAGATCGCCTTCCAGGTGTCCGGACTCGCTGCGGTCCTCCGCCGCCTGGGGCCGCTCCTCGATCGGTCGGGCATCGCTGATCTGTGAACGCCACTGTCCCTTCACCGTGTGACGCTTGTTCTTCCGGATCGGGCGGCCAGTTCGCAGGCGTTTGCACAACTCGCGGGGCACCATTTTCCAGCGGGTGGTGTAGATCGACCGGTAGATCGTCTCGTGGGTAATCCGCATCTGCGGGTCGTCCCCGTGATGCAGACGTAGGTGTCCGACGATCTGTTCGGGCGACCACTCCTCCTTCAGCAGCGTCAGCACCGTCTGCCTCAACGCGGGTTTGCGGGCGAGCAGGCACTGCTTCGGGCGCCGGGCGCGATCAAGCGCCCGTTCCTGCGCAGCAATCGCCCGGTAGACGTCGCGTCCGCCGTTGTTGTTGACTTCACGGCTGATCGTCGACACCGCACGTGGTGCTTGAGGACAGTGAACACCGAGCCGGGCGGCTTGCCGATCTGCCTTGAGATGACGCTGATCGACTCCCCGGCCCTCCACCGCCGCCACAAGTCGGCCTTCATCTCGTCCGACATCCCCGGCCGACCCAGTCTCGCCACGTATACCGTCCTCAACCAGCACTGTTGCTCTGACCGGTTGAATCTAAGGCCGCCGCCTTCAGGATGTCGTTCGCCCGGCGGAGTTCGGCGTTCTCCTTCTTCAGCCGCTTCAGTTCCGCCGACTCCTCGCTCGTCACGCCGGGCCGGTTGCCGGAGTCGACCTGGTCCTGCCGGACCCACTTGCGCAGCGTCTCGGTCGTCCCGATCCCCAGCTTGGCGGCGACAGCCTTCATCGCCGACCGCTCGGTGTCGTAGTCCGGACGCACCTCGGCGACCATACGGACCGCTCGTTTGCGCAGCTCAAGGGGGTAAGGGGAAGGACGTGCCATGACTCGATCCTCTCAAATGATCGAGTCCCTATCGAACCCGGAACGGTTCAAACCGAGCCGGGGCCTTGACCAGGTCAAGGCCCAAGACCAGACCCCGGGTGTCTGTACCACACGCCCAGCCACAGCGGCCCTCTTCAAGTGATGGCGCACCCGCCCACATTGCGAGGCGTCACCTCCAGCCCCAGCCCTTCCACCACCTGCCGGCACCGCACCGGGCCCGCAGGCCCGGTGAGCACCTCCAGCACCTGCTCGGTCAACACCTCCCCCGCGTCGCGGACTTCAGCCCGCCCAGGACGGAACATCTCCGCGTGCGGGGACGGGACCGGGGGCCGTACGGGACCGGCCGGGGTATGCACCATCGGCAGCTCGCCGACCACCTGGCATGCCGTCGAAATCCGGGCCAGCTCCTCCTCGCACGCCGTCAACAGCTCAGCGATCCGCTCGGCCTCCTGGCGCAGCCGGTCCGCCTCCCCACGGCAAGCCGCCTCGCGCTCCTGCAGCAGCCGAAGCACCTCGTCGCGGCCCATCCGAACCCGCCTCCCACGCCAGCCGATCAAACAGCTACCGCAACGAGAACACCGCCCCGACGGACACACCGCACCCAGCACCGTCGCTCAAGAAGAAACGCACCCTACGTATCCGTGAGCGGCGTCATGCTCGTCGGCTGACGCCTCGCTCCAGGAGCGTGGTCGGCAGGACTTCTGTCGTGGGCCATGACCTGTCGCCATCGATGCGCTTGAACAGCATCTCGGCGCCCTTGCGCCCCAGCTCCCGGAGGTCAAAGGCAATCACTGTGAGCGGGCGCGGCATGAGACGGGAGAGCTCGAAGTCGTCGAAACCCATCAGCGCCGCATCACTGTCGCGGTGCCAGAGCTCTTCAAGGACGCCCACGCTGATGCGGTTGTTGCCGCAGAAAAAGGCCGTCGGCGGGCGCGAGCTGTCCAGCATTCCCGCCGCCACGCCCGCAGCGGCTTCCGGCTCGTGCACCCCCACACGGATCAGGGCGTCGTCGTAGGGCAGCCCCGCCGCGGCGAGAGCGGCCTGCACGCCGGCCAGACGTTCACGCATGGTGTAGATGGCCAGGGAATCCATGATGACGCCGATGCGCTGGTGACCGTCTTCCAGAAGGCGAGTGATGCCCGCGCTTGCTCCTCCTCGGTTGTCGATGAACACCGCGTCGCAGAGCAGGCCCGTGGGCGGCCGGTCCAGGAAGACCACAGGCGTACCCATCTCGATCTCCAGCCGTAGATAGGAGTGGTCGGTCCCGGCCGGAACGACGAGCAGGCCGTCGGCCCGGCGCTGGCAGAGCTCGAGAAGCAGGTCGCGCTCGCGCTCCGGGCTCTCCTCCGAACTGGCAGTGATCAGATGCGTGTCGTGTTCACGGGCGACCTCGGCCACCGCGCTGGCGATCGTGGAGTAGAAGGGGTTGGCCAGGTCCTCGATCGCCAGTCCGATAGTGGCTGTCGAGTCGCCCGCGCGCAGGCTGCGGGCCAGGTCGTTCCGCCGGAAACCCAGCTGCTTGACGGCCGTGAGAACGCTGTCGACCATTTCCTGGTTGACCGACGGCACGTTGTTGATCACGCGTGAGACGGTCTTGAGGCTCACTCCCGCCAGCTCGGCGACGTCCGTCATCGTGGGCCGCCGCGTCGGATGTCCGGCAGATCTGTTGGTCATCACAACGCTCTCCCCTTCAACGATGTCATCGGCAGGTTAAACGCTGTCCGGGAGATCGGCCCAATGACCGCGATCAAGGGCCCCCGCGAGGACGCCCCGCTGTCCGGATCGCCAGCCTGGCGCCGACGTGCCGGGAGCGTCCAGGCGGTACGGTTCCGCTGGATCGCCGGCCGGGCCATGCGCGGGCAGAGTGCGCAGGCCGCCCACTTTCAGAGCCGCCGCCCGGGCCGCCAGTAGAAGGGTGTCCTCGGTGGACATGGCGTTGAGCAGGCCGTACAGCAGCCCCGCTGTGGCCGCGTCGCCGGCACCCGTCGTCTGCACCACCTTCACGGGCAAGGCCGGGACCCACAGCTCGCGGTCGGCCCATGACGGCCCGAGGGAGGCGAGCACCCGCCCCCCCCGGGCCAGCCGTCCGGCGCTGGCCGTACGGAGCACCAGGCCGTCGGCTCCGGCGCCGAGGGCGACCACCGCGGCGCCCGCGGTGACGAGTCGGCCCGCCGTCGCGGCGAGTCCGGACGGGGTGCGATCGACGGTGATGCCGAGGGCGGAGGAGACGTCGTCGACGCTGGGGGTGAAGACGTCGATGAGCGGGAGCGCCTCGCGGAAGATCCGCTCCCAGTCGTGACCGGCGGCGGGAGCCTCGGGGTCGACTACGGCCAGGTCGACCGAGGTGGTCAGCCCTCGCTCGTGTGCGTCCGCGAGGAGCCGGCACAGCGGCCTGGCATGGTCCGCCAGGATCGCCGGAAGGATGGGCGGATATCCGACGTGGAGCAGGTCTGCGGAGGTGAGGTCGACGCGGCGCCCGTCGAACCCCGCATTGGCGCCGACGTGGTGCCAGAACGTGCGGTCGGTGGAGGGCGGCTGGATTACGACGGAGTAGGAGGTGGTCGCCCCCGGGACTCGCGCGAAGGAGACCTCCGCGCCGCTGCGTCCGAGCAAGTCCGCAAGGACCGCTCCCAGGTCGTCGTCCCCGCCGTCGGCGACCAGCCGTACGGGAGCGCCGAGTGCCGCGAGATCTCCGCCGGTGTTCGACACGCAACCGCCGGCCCGGATTGACAGCGGGCCGATCTCCACCAGGGAGCCCGGCGGGATATCCGCGACGCGTGTGAGCCTCGGAATGAGATCCACGCAGACGTGTCCGGCAACTACCGCTCTGTGCACGGCTTCTCACTCTCCCTGTCGGCAAGTGTCACGCGCACAGTAGCGCCGAACGACAGGGCGCGACAACGTTGTCTAGTTGATCTTTGCCTGGAAGGCCTCATCTGACCGAGCTCCGCGTCCCGGCGATCTCTGTATGTGATCGACCCTCGCCGCTTGTCTTCCTCCACCCTGCACGGCACGATGATAGACGCATGGGACAACGTTGTCTCAGCAGACTTACCAAACGGCGAAGACACTCTGGTCGAGATCGGTGACGATGAGCGCGGGAGAGCGAATGACGAGCGGTTTCGTGGCGGATGCGGTGGAGCGGCTGCGGTCGGCTGCCTGGCAGACGGAGGGCGGCTGGCTACCCCGCGAATGGACCCGGGATCCAGGTGGCACGGCCTCGATGCGCCAGGAGAACGTTCACTTCCAGCCCGTCGGCGTCTTCGACGAGGTGGACCTGCGGCCGGGCGAGCCGACGCTTTTCACCACTCGTCTCGCTCTCCCCTCGAGCCTGTACGGGGTGCCGCTGGAGGGGGAGCCGCTCCAGCTCACGATCAACTCCGTCCATCCGATCGACGTGCTCCTCGACGACGAGCGGGTGTTCGGCGACTCCATCCCCGTCGTGGCCTCCGGTCCGGCGCTCATCGAGCTGCTCGGCTCTATCGTGCCGGGCGACAACGGCGAGCTCGCGCTGCGGGTGCTCACCCCGGGCCACGCACTGGCCGGGGAGTGGGCCGAGACGAGCGTGACCGTTCACCTGACCACGCCCGGTCTGCGCGAGCGCTTTGCCATGCTCGATGCCGCCTACGCCCGGTTGCTGCTGGCCGCCGAGCTGGCGGAGAGCGAGGAGGAGAGCAAGGTCGTGGCCGCTGCGGCGGCTCTGGTGCCGGAGGATCTTCACTCCTCCACCGTCGCGGAGCTGCGCGCCGCTCTGGACCGCCTGGCCGAGACGCTGGCCCCCGTCGCGCATCGCGCCGAGCGCTTCCGGGTGCACTGCGTCGGGCACTCCCACATCGACCTGGCATGGCTGTGGACGTGGGACGACACCCGCGAGGTCATCAAGCGCGACGTCCGCAGCGTCCTGGCGATGTTCGAGGACTATCCCGAGTTTCGCTTCACCCATTCCCAGCCCGCCGGCTACGCCATGCTGCAGGAGGAAACGCCGGAGCTGTTCGAGCGGGTGCGCGACCTGATCGCCGAGCGCCGGTGGGAGCCCGCGACCGTGCAGTGGGTCGAGGGCGACCTCAACCTCGCCTCCGGCCCGGCCCAGGCGCGACAGATCACAGAAGCCGTCCGCTACACCCGCGAGCACCTGGGCGTCTCCCCCAGCGTGTTCCTGGCGCCCGACAGCTTCGGGCACTGCGGCAACCTGCCGCAACTGGCCGCCCAGGGCGGGGCGCGCGTCCACTATCACCACCGGGGCAATCCCGGCCGGCGAGCCGGTGGTGCGCTCTGGCCGGCGTTCTGGTGGGAGGGCGACGACGGATCCCGGCTGCTGTCCGTCGGGACCCCGGTCTACCTGGGACCGGTGAGCGCCGGCAGGATCGCCCGCGACGTCCTCGCCCAGGGACACGCCCGCGGGCTGACTGAGGTCTGCTACTTCTACGGGGTCGGCGACCACGGCGGCGGTCCGACCCGGCAGAGTCTCGACATGCTCCGCCTGATCGGCGAGGCGCCCGGGCTTCCGCGCGCGTTCTGCTCCACTGTGCAGGGTTTCGCCGACGCCTTGCTGGCCACGGCCCCGAACCTGCCGGTGAGCCGCGGCGAGTCATCCACGATCTTCGAGGGCTGCTACGTCACCCACGCGGACGCCAAGCGCTACAACCGCGACGGGGAGAACCTCCTGGTGACCGCTGAGAGCTTGGCGGCCGCCGCCGCCGTGGGCGCCGCGGACGAGCTGTCGGCCGCCTGGCGGAAGGTGCTGTTCCACCAGTTCCACGACATCCTCGGCGGCGCGGCCGTACACGCGGCCTTTCGCGATCAGGCGAAGGACCTCGCGCAGGTCCGCGCCACGGCCCTCAATGTCACCGGCCGGGCTCTCGAGGTGCTCGAAACCGGCTTGCCCGCCGGATGCGTGGCCGTGACCAACCCCGTCGGAGCCCACAGGACCGACGTCTTGTCCGTGGCCGGGGCGCCGGGCAACGGACCGGTCGTCGCGGTGGCCCGGGACGGCACGCGCCTCCCGGCTCAGCGATCAGGGAAAGAGAACGTGGTCTTCGTGGCCTCGGTGCCGGCGTTCGGCACGGAGGGCTACCGGATCGAGCCCGCGGCGAGCGCGTCCGAACCGGTGATCACACTGGGAGAGCACCGGGGCGTCAACTACGGCGACGCCCTCTTCCATACGGTGGACACGCCGCACTTCCTGGCCCACGTCCGCAAGGACTGCGGCGTGATCACCACCCTGTACGACAAACGAGCCGGCCGCGAGCTGGTGGGCTACGGCATCGGCCGGGCGGAATGGGCCGAACAGGTCCGCCCCGACCTTGGGCTCGGCGTACTGCAGCTCATCGACGAGCACCCGCACACCATGACGGCGTGGGTCATCGACGAGGTCCACAGCGAGCGGAGCCTGATCCGCGGCGCACGGGCCGAGGTGGTCGAGCACGGGCCGGTACGCACGGTGATCGCCACCCGGCACGAGTTCCGCTCGTCCAGCGCCACGGTCCGGCTCGTGTTCTACGCCGCCCTGGCACGCGTGGACGTCGAGCTGGAGGTTGACTGGCAGGAACGGGGCACGCCGGACAGCGGGGTGCCGGGGCTGGCCATCTCCTTCGGCACCCGCCAGTTGGACGCCGAGGCGTGGTACGAGACGCCGTTCGCGGCGGCCAGGCGGCCCGCCGACGGCTTGATGGTCCCCGCGCTGAGGTGGGCCGACATCGGAGGTGAGTCGTACGGCGTAGCCGTTCTCAACGACGGCAAGTACGGCCACGACGCGCTCGGGACCCGGCTGCGGGTGCATGTCGTACGCGGGGCCTATGATCCCGATCCGGTGTCGGACGCGGGACGGGTCGATCGGTCGCGATACGCGATCCTGCCCCACGCGGGCTCCTGGCGCGACGCGGGGGTGGTGGCGGCCGCGGCCGCGTTCAACCAGCCACTGATCGCGCGCTGGACCGGCGACAGGTCCGCGCCGCCGCGTCCAGCCGAGATGTGGCATCCCCGCCTCGAAGGTCACGGGAGTGTGGTGGTCGCCGGGCTCTTCCCCGCCGCCGATGCCCGGTTGATCCGCCTCTACGAGAGCGTGGGCAGGGCCGGTACGGCCAGGCTGACCGGTCTCGCGCCAGACACCCCCGTGGCCGAGGTCGATCTCGCGGAGGACATCGTGCGCATCCTGCAGGCCGACGCACGAGGCGGGCTCGATCTCACCTTCGGCCCGTTCCAGGTACGCACCCTTCGCGTGGCCTGAGATCCCGCCGGGGTGCCTACTCGAGCGCCGTCTCCGGTCAGGCTTCCGGCACCACGGCGCGGTGTGCGGCCGACCGGTACTCGCGCGGGCTCATGCCGTACCTTCGCCGGAACACCCGGCCAAAATAGGACAGGCTGTCGTAGCCGCAGCGGTCGGCGATCCGCCCGGCGGACTCGATCGTGGTCGCCAGCAGTGCGGCCGCGTGCGCCAGCCTCCGCTCGGTCACGAACTCCACCGGCGTGCAGCCGTAGTGCTCCCGCATGCTGCGCGCCAGATGACCGTGGCTCACGGCGGCGAGCTCCAGCATCCTTTGCAGGCCTCCGCGCAGGTTCTCCTCACCGTTCATGGCGGCGCAGCATCCGGCCAGCCAGCCCGGCCGCCCGTGGGCAGGGACGTCCGCGCCCTCCAGGACGGGGATCACCGACGACCACAACCGGACCAGGTCGAGCATGCGAGGCCCGCGCTGGTAGGCCTCCAACGCGAGCTGGAACTCCGCAGCGAGGGCCGCGGCGGCCGGCCCGTCTGCGGCCTGCGGCGGAAGGTCCTGGCGATCCCAGTCGGTCGCCGAGTCCACCCCCGCCAGATCGGCGAACGAGCGCCACGCCGTGACGGGAAAGGCGACGTTGACGAACCGCACCCCGTCCGGCCCCGCCCCAGAGAAGCCGTGCCGGTCGCGGGGCCGTACCAGCACGAGACCCCCAGCCCGCAAAGGCAGCTCCCTGCCGCCGACACGATGCGTGCCGCGGCCTGCGACCACGCAGACGAGCTCGTAGAAGTCGGCGTGCCCGTGCGTCCGGAGCCTGCCCCGCCCGTCGGGCGTGACCAGCACCAGCGCCGCGTGGTACGGCAGCGCCGGGGCGACCTCGTCGAAGCGCAGGTCGGAGGTTGCGGCGTTCATGTCGACCTCACAGGAGGACAGGACTCACAGCAGGGCATGTCAAGAAAGTACGACATCTCGCGCGAATTCTGCTACCTGAGATCAGATCAGCGCCATGACGATGGAGCTGAGCGGGCGGCGAGCCTGCCGAGGACAAGGAGTTCCCATGACTACCCCTGCCACCGACCCCCACGCCGCACGGGCCAAGTACGACGCCGACGGCTACGTCGTCTTCCGCGACGTCCTGGACGCGGACCTGATGGCCGAGGCGGCCGATCACGTCGCCTGGCTGCAGGAGCGCCACCCCGGCCTCCGGGGAGAGGACCTCGGGCACACCCTGCTGGCCAAGGACGCCTTCTGGGTCCGGCTGGTCAGCGACGGCCGGCTGCTCGACATCGCCCAGACGTTCATCGGCACCGACATCGCGCTGTTCGCCTCGCACTACATCAGCAAGCCGCCCTTCTCCGGCAGGCCCGTGCTCTGGCACCAGGACGGGGCTTTCTGGCCGCTGGAGCCCATGGAGGTGGTGACGCTCTGGCTGGCGGTGGACGAGTCGACGCCGGAGAACGGCTGCCTGCGGGTGGTTCCCGGCAGCCACCGGCAGGCCCTGCACGAGATCCGGGAGGTCACCGACGTCGACAGCGTGCTCGGCTCGGAGAGTGCGGTCAAGGTGGACGAATCGCAGGCGGTCGACCTGGTGCTGCGGCCCGGTGACGTCGAGGTGCACCACCCGAACATCCTGCACGGCAGCAACGCCAATCTCTCGCCCCGGCGGCGCTGCGGACTGACCATCCGCTACATCCCGACCTCGACCAGGATTCTCACCGACGAGCCGCCGTTCGCCAGCGCCCTGCACCTGCGCGGCGACGCGGGCGTGAGCGCCTATCAGCCTCGTCCCGTGTATGTGGAGGGCGAGAGCTTCCCCTTCAGCGGTCAGCAGGATTGGGCATGAGCCCGGCCGCCCTCAGGTGGCGTGTCCCATCGATCCGCCTCCGCGGAATTTGCGGCTGGACAACGTTGTCTCGCGCTCGATAACGTGTCCAGAAGCAACGTCAGCTGACTCTCTACCCGGGCAGGAGCCGATGGGAATCCAGGTCGTGCACCATCGGGGCTGGGAGATCGTCCGGCTGACCTCCGAGGCCCTCAGCGCCGACGTCGTCCCGGGCAAGGGCGGCGATGTCCTGTCGCTGACCTGGGTCCCCGGCGGGGTGGACGTGCTGTGGCGCTCTCCGTGGGGGCTGCGCCATCGCGGAGCGCTCGCCACCTCCGGCGACAGCGTGGTCCACCTGATGGAGGGCTATCACGGGGGCTGGCAGAGCGTGTTCCCCAACGGAGGCGACGCCCAGGAGGTGCACGGCGTCGAGTGGGGGATGCACGGTGAGGTCTGGCTCGCCCCCTTCGACTGGGAGCCGGACGGTGAGAGCGCAATCGCGCTCAGGACCCGGCTGGTCCGCAGCCCCTTCGCGGTCGAGAAGCGGATCGCGCTCGCGCACGACACGCTGACCGTCACCGAGACGGTGACCAACGAGGGCGGCGAGCCGGTCGAGGTGATGTGGAGCCAGCACCCAGCCTTCGGCGCGCCGCTGATCTCGCCGGACGCCCACATCGAGACCTCCGCCCGCACGTTCGTGGTCGACGACGAGCGGGACACGGCGACCACCGATCTCCTGCCCGGCGGCATTGCCGTCTGGCCGCACGCTCCCGGCAGGGACGGCGGCACTGTCGACCTCGGGGCGGTTCCCGGACCCGCGTCCGGCATCGACAGGATGGGCTATCTCAGCGATTTCGACCTCGGCTTCGTCGCCGTCACCAACCCCCGGCTGGGGCTGGCGGCCGAGCTCCGCTGGGACGCCACGGTGTTCCCGCATGCGTGGTACTGGCTCGAAGCGGGCGCGACAAGGGGCTTCCCCTGGTTCAAAAGCGTCTACGTCCTGGCGATCGAACCCGCCACCAGCTATCCGGCCCAGGGCCTGGCCAAGGCACGGGCGAAGACCGGCACCACGTTGACGATCGGCCCCGGCGAGAGCCGTACGGCCACGGTTTCCCTGACGGTGAAGGACTGCGCGTGAGCGCGGTCGGATGACCCCGTTGGACTCCACCCTGACCTCCCGTCCAAACGAATGCCCAGATGAATGAAGGAGATATGGCTTCCTACCGTCTGAACCGCCTGTTCAATCCCTCTTCCGGCCGCTGCCTGGACGTCGCCGTCGACCATGGATTCTTCGGCGAACCGTCGTTTCTCACCGGTATCGAGGACATGGGGGCGACGATCGACACACTGATGGCCGCCGCTCCCGACGCCATCCAGCTCACCCCCGGCCAGGCGCCCCTGCTGCAGGGCAGGCCCGGCAAGGACAAGCCCGCCCTGGTGCTGCGCACCGACGTGGCCAACGTCTACGGCAACCCGCTGGACGAGCACCTGTTCAGCATGCATTTCCCGGCCGCCGTGGAGCAGGCCGTCCGGCTGGACGCGGTCTGCGTGGTGGCCAACCTGCTGCAGCTTCCCGGCCGGCCCGAGATACGAGAGGCGTGCATCCGCAGCATCATGGCGCTGCGCACCGAGTGCGACCGGTACGGCATGCCGCTCATGATCGAGCCGCTGGTCATGCGGGACAACGCCGAGAGCGGCGGCTACCAGGTGGACGGCGACACCCGCAAGGTCGTGGCCCTCGTCCGGCAGGCTCGTGAGCTGGGCGCCGACCTCATCAAGGCCGACCCCACCAACGAAATCGCCGACTACCACCAGGTGATCCAAGTAGCCGGGGACGTACCCGTGCTGGTGCGCGGCGGCGGCCGGGTCGAGGATGCCGAGCTGCTGCGCCGTACCGTGGCCGTCCTGGAGCAGGGGGCGCGCGGCATCGTTTACGGACGCAACATCATCCAGCACCGCGACCCCGCCGGGATCACCCGGGCGCTGATGGCCGTCCTGCACGACGAGGCGAGCGCCGAGGAAGCGCTCAGCCTGGTGAAGGCGGTCTGAGCATGGGAAAGACCGTCAACGTCGGCATCATCGGCGGCGGGCTCATGGGCAAGGAGATCACGGCCGCCATAGCCCGATGGCCCGCGCTCATCGACCATCCCGTCACGCCGAAACTCACCGCGGTGTGCGACATCAATCCCGATGCTCTGGCCTGGTTCGATCGGATCGAATCGGTCACCACCAAGGTGACCGACTATCGGGATCTGCTCGCCGACGACTCCGTCGACGTGCTCTACATCGCGGTCCGGCACGACCTGCACGAGCAGATCTACCTCGACGCCGTCGCGGCGGGCAAGGACTTCCTCGCCGAAAAGCCGTTCGGCATCGACCTGGCCGCGGCCGAACGCATCGTCGCGGCCCTGCGCGAGCGCCCAGAAGTGTTCGTCCGCTGTTCCAGCGAGATTCCGTTCTTCCCCGGCGCCCAGGCCGCGATCAACGTAATCAGGTCCGGCGCGCTCGGCCGGATCATCGAGGCGAGCAACTACTTCTGCCACTCCAGCGACCTGGACACAGGCAAGGCGATCAACTGGAAGCGGCAGCGGGAGTACTGCGGTGAGGCAGGGGTCATGAACGACCTGGGCATGCACGTGCTGCACGTGCCGATCCGCCTCGGCTGGGCGCCGAGCCGGGTGTTCTCCGTCCTTCAGGATCTGGTGCCGACCCGCCCCGGTCCCGACGGGACCCCGGTCGCCTGTGACACCTACGAGAACGCCACTCTGCACTGCGCGTCGGAGCACGAGGGGGAGCCTTTCCCGCTCACCCTGGGCATGAAGCGTGTCGATCCAGGCCAGAAGAACACCTGGTCGCTGCGGGTCACCGGGATGAGCGGAGGCGTGGAGTTCTCCACCAAGAACCCCAAGGCGCTGTGGGTCTTCAAGGTGGGCGACGACCCGGTGCTGGGCAGGGAGCAGATCTGGCAGCAGTACGACATGGGCAGTCAGTCGGTGTATCCCACGGTCACCGGCGGCATCTTCGAGACCGGCTTCTCCGACGCGATCCTGCAGATGTGGGCGGCCTTCCTCGCCGAGCGCGCAGGTGAGGCAGGCGACCGATTCGGCTGCGTCACCCCCGAGGAGGCGCTGACCAGCCACCGCGTGTTCGCCGCCGCACTGCGCGCGCACGAGTCCGCCGCCTCGGTCGAGCTGTAGCGGCCGCGCAATAGGGGTGCACGCCAGACGGCGTGCACCCCTAAGCATTGGACAGAGTTCGTCAAGCATGGAACTGAAATCGACGGATCAACCGATGCAGGTGTTGTAGTCGGTGTCCAGGAACGGGCCTTGGATCGTACCGGAGGCGTAGCCGGCCGAGACGGCTGCGCCGACGTTGGCGCTGGTACAACTCGACGTGGTGTCGACGAGCTGGTTCGGCAACGAGTTACCCGTCACCGTCGCGTTCAGCATGCCGGCGACGACGATGCCGGTCTCCGCGTACAGCGGCAGGCTTCCCTTGGTGTTGTTGGTGACGGCCACTGCGTTGCCCTGCCAGGCGTACGGGCCGTGCCAGGCCCGGGTGCCGACGGTGATCCCGATGGCGTGTGGAATTCGCGAGTTGTTCCAGAACGTGTTGTCGTGGATCCTTGCGCCGGCGAAGGAGCTGCTCGCGACGCCCGGCCCATCGCCCAGATCCGGATAGGCGTTCCAGGGGTCGACGCCGATCGCGGCGAAGGTGGCCTGGCCCGCGTTGACGATGACGTTGTGGTGCATCTGGCTGGTCTGGGTGAAATCGCCCTGGCCGAAGAGGATCAGTGGTACGTCGGTGGCGTCGATGATCTGGTTGTTGGCGACCTCGGAATCCTCACAGCCGATCGAGAGGCCGTCGGTCCAGTTGCCTCCGGTGTGGTCGCTGGAGTATCCCTCGATCAAGTTGTCCGTGTAGACGTTGTCGACGCAGCGATCGGATTCGTCGTTGACGCCGCGGGCCTGGATGTTCGTGGCGCCGGCGGAGTTGCCGACCCTGCTCCTGCTCACCTCGTTACCCGTGCCGCTGAGCGACTGGACGTTGTACGCGGCTGACACGTAGCGCCTGGACGCGCCGCTGCCGGGCACTCCCATCTGGCCGTCGACCCACACGTTGCGCAGCTTGGCGCCGGGCCGCAGCACGATGGTCGCCGCGGCGAACGTGGGCCAGGTGTCGGCCCGGACGATGCGCCCCATGTCGGCGTAGCGGCTGGGCGTCGGGGCACCCGTGGTCGTCAGCGTGACCCCGGGCGGCACCACGAGCGAGGACGAGCTGATCCGCACCACGGCCCGCTGAGCAAGAGCGAGCGTGCCACCGCTGGGCGTCGCGTTCAGCCGGGACTGGAGCTGAGCCTGGGTGCCGGTGAAGCCGGCGCCCTTCGTCGCCACGGTGGGCGCCGGCGCCGTCCCGAAGTTGTAGTCCGGGTTGCCCGCCGAGCAGATCGTGCCGGAGAGGCCAGCGAATTCCGGGCTCGCGTACATGTCGTCGAGCATCCCGGACCACGTGATGGCCCCGTTGTTCAGCAGGTTCACCGCGTGTGCGAGGCCGGCGGCGTCAGGGTCGCGGTTGAGGATCGTCCGGTAGGCCACCATCATCCGGGACGTGTTGTCGTAGCCCAGCGCGTTGAACTCGGCCGAGGTGAGCACGCTCTTGCCGAACGCCTTGAGGTTGGCGACGTTGCATCCCTGATTCACGAACTGGGCCTCGGCGGCGGTCCAACTGGGCTGGTCTGGAGCGCGCCCCAGGCCCTCGGTGTAGGCCTTGGCGATGAACTGGTAGGGGACGGGGCCGGCCGCCGCGGCGGCCGCCGACGGGCTCAGCAATGCCCCTGTCAGGACCGCAACGAGGCCGGCGCCGATCGCCTTGTACCAGTGGGTTGTTCGTGCCATTGGATAACCTTTCTGGGGGTTGGAGGGTCACATCTTGACTGCACCCTGGATGCCGGAGACGAAGAAGCGACGAAGGACCACGAAGACGACGATCACCGGGATGACGACCAACAGCGAGGCCGCCATCACCTGGTTCCACTCGACGACGTTCTGGCTCAGCAGGCGCTGCAGGCCGAGCGGCAAGGTGAACGTCGACGGGTCCGACAGCGACACACCGGAGACGATGTACTCGTTCCAGATGGCGACGAAGTTGATGACGGCGACGGTGGCGATCGCCGGCTTGGCGAGCGGCAGATAGATCCGGAAGTGCAGGGCCACCTCGCCGCAACCGTCCATCCGCGCCGAGTCCCTCAGCTCGCGGGGGATCGTGTCGTAATAGGTCTTGAACAGCATGATCGCCAGGGGCGCCGACCCGTTGGCGAACGCGAGCTGGAGGCCCAGGTGCGTGCCGAGCAGGCCGAGCTGGTCCATGGTCAGGATCAGGGGTAGCAGCGTGGTCACACCGGGCACGAAGAAAATCGCGATGAACATCGCGTACAGCGCCCGGCGGCCCGGGAAGCGGAGCACCGAGAACGCGTATCCGGCGAGCGGGTAGATCACCAGGATCAACAGCAGCGAACCGACCGTCACGACGAGGCTGTTGAGCACGTAGTCGCCCACGTTCAGCAGGACGAAGGTGTCCCTCAGAGTCCCGAGCGTGGGATGCTCAGGGATGAGCGAACCGGACGCGATCACCTCCCGCTCGTCCTTGAACGCCCCGGAGACCATCCACAGGAACGGGTAGACGCTGACGATCCCGTACAACGCCATCAGTGTGCCGGCCAGCAGCCTCCACAGCCGACGCCGCCGGTGATCTCGGACGTCGCTCGCGACGGGCGCGGTCGGGGTTCGCACCGCCTGTTCAAGGACGGTCATGTGCGCCTCCTCAGCACGACGAACGTCAACGCGGCCAGCGCGACGCTGAACAGGAACAGCAACCAGCCCAGCGCGCTCGCGTACCCGTAGTAGACCGCATCGCGCCCGAACGCGTAGTTGTAGGCGAGCAGGGGCAAGGTGGTGGTCCGGTCCAGCGGACCACCGTTGGTCATCAGCAGGAAGATCTGGAACTCCTGCAGGACCCCGCGCAGCACGAGCACGACCAGCAACGCGGTGGTGGGCCGCAGCATCGGCCATACGATGCGCGTCGCGATCTTCCACGCGGAGGCGCCGTCGAGCCGCGCCGCCTCGAGCACCGCGTCGTCGATGGACTGCAGCGCGGACAAGTAGAGCAGCACGCCGAGCGGGACCATCCCCCACACCAGCACACCGGTGGTCGTCCAGAGCGCTGTCTCCGGGTTGCCCAGGAAGCCCTCCGGCTCGACGAGGAAGTCCAGCCCCACCGTTTCCAGGACCGAGTTGAGCGCCCCGTCCGGCAGCAGGATGAATCGCCAGGCGTAGAACACCGCGATGCCGGTGGTGACGTACGGCAGGAAGTAGAGCGTCTGGAGGAAGCCACGGATGCGGCCGACGGAGTTGAGCGCCAGCGCCAGCGCCAGGCTGATGAGCACCGTGGGCACCGCCGCGCCAACCATCACGGCGAGGGTCCGGCCGAGCGCGTTTTTGGTCGAATCGGCCAGGGAGGGCACCGCCCACAGCAGGTCACGGAAGTTGTCCAGCCCGGCCCACGTCCACGTCGGTGTGATGCCGTTCCACTCGTGGACGCTGAGCGCCAGGCCATAGCCGATCGTGTAGAGCCCGAGCACCGCGAACAGCAGCACCGCCGGCGCGACGAACAGGTAGCCGGTGAGTGCCTCGCGGCGACCACCGGCCCTGTTCCGGTTACGGCCGCGCCGCGGCACGGCTCGCTCTCGGATTTTGTCCACTGTCAACGGACCCGGCTCCAGGCCTGCCCGTACAGGTCCGCGAACCGCTTGGCGACCTGCTTCGGAGTGCTGTCACCGGCGATGAGCCGGGCCAGCGCGACCGCGCTTTCGTGCTTGACCTGCACCGGCCCGGCGGGCAGCGCGGTGAAGTCGTCGCCGTTGAAGGCGTTGCCTGAGTTCTGGCCGAGTGCGGTGACCACCGGGCCGAGCAGTGGGTCGGACGCGAGGGCGCGGGCAGCCTTGGCCGAGGCAGGCATCTCGCTCGCGGCACTCGCGAAGGCCTTGGCGCCGTCACCGGCGGCGAGGAACTTGGCGAACTCGAGCGCACCCTTCGGGTTCTTCGACTGCGTCGTGATGCCGCTGGACAGGATCGGCGTCGCTGCGAGCTCAGCCTTCGTGATCTTACCGCCGGATGCCGCAGGCACCGGGAACAGAACCAGGTCCTCGGCCTTCATGCCCTGCTGGAGCAGGAACGGCAGGGTGTATGTACCGCCGATGTCCCATGCCGCCTTGCCCTGCGCGAACGCCTGGTCCGCCTGGTCGATGCCGAGCGAGAATACGCCTGGCGCCCACAGGCCCGACATCTGGTCGACGAGCTTGAACGTCTCGACGCTCTCCGGGGAGGTCCACGCGGGCGCTTGCGCCTTGCCGTCCCGGCTCGCGAACGCCTCCTTGCCGAGGTAGTAGTGCGACAGCGGCCGGTACAGCCATTGGAACCCCGTCTCCGGTACCTGCATCCCGGTGACGAGGCCGCCCTTCTTCGCCGACTTCGTGTGCGTCGCGCGAACCGCCTCGACGAAGCCTTCCCACGACCCCGAGGCCTTCGCGACGTTAACCCCGGCCGCGTCGAGCATCGACTTGCGCCCGATCACGATCCCCGAGGAGCCGGCTATATAAGGAATGCCGTACCAGTGCCCGGCCTTCAGCTTCTCAAGAGAGTTCTGCGGGTCGGCCTTGGAGTTGTCGATCGCCAACTGGGTGAGCTTGGCCGCCTCGGCGAGGCCCGGGAGCAGCGCCTCCCGGGTCGTCTGGTCGAAGTCGTCCGTGACGTCCGTCAGGACGCCGGCCGCGCCGAACTTGAATGACTCGTCGGCGCTGCCCACGGTGATGAGGTCGGGCAGCGACTTGGTCCGCGCCGCGGCCTGGACCTTGCTGACGTACGCCTCCTGCGGCGTGGTGAGCTCGATCTTGACGGTCGTGCCGGTCTTCTTCCGGAACTCCTCGGCCGCAGCCTCCAGGCCGGCGACGTGTGACTGCTTGAACGTCCACATCGTCAGCGTGCCGCCGTCCTTGGCCCCCCCGCCTGTGTCCTTGGTATTGCCGGACGGTCCGCACGCGGTGAGTGCGAGCGCGCTCCCGATGATGAGTGCCGCGAAGCGGCGTCGGGTCGTCATGGTCGGATCTCCTCGTTGTTGGTGTGGGTCGGCGGGCCGGTCTTGACCGCGCGTCGGCTTGAGACGGCCGCTCGTGCCCGGACCTCGCTGTCGGGTGCCTGTGTGATCATGCTGATCGCCCTATTCGCGCAACGCTTCGTGGGCGGACAGCGAGGTTGCGAGCACGCCTTCCGGCTGCGGTGACAGTCCGGTGAAGACGCCGCGGATGGCCAGGGCTGCGGGCTTGGGACGACCCCAGAAGTCCAAGATCGACAGGCTCACGGCACAGGGAAAGGTGTCGTGGCCCATCCAGACGATGAACCCGCCGCAACGGGGGAACCGCCGTTTGGTCGCCGCCGCCGCGTACTCCAGCAACGTCGCCTGCCGGTTCTGGCTCGCGTGGACCCACGCCTCCAGGCCCTGCTCTTCTATCGTTGAGTCCAGTTCAGCCAGCCACCATCCTGACGAGTGCGACCAGTCCGCTCTGATCGCGTCGAGAGTGACGTGGTCAGGGGCCAGCCCGAACGCGGTGAGAAGATCGACGGAACTGGAGCCGGCGATGCCGACCTCGGATCGCATCAACGCGTCATCGCGGTCCCAGTACCCGGCCCATTGGTCAGCCGATCCGTCATGGACCCACGGGCCGTGGACGTCGTGGTGAACACCGAGTCCGAAGTTCTCCGGGTCGGCGATGTATCCCGGACCCGAGGGGGATGACGGCAGGAAACGGCGACCAGGGTCCTCATGCCCCAGTACGGCTGCCGCCGCTGCCAGAGCCGGATGAGTGACGTCGACCGGTCGGACCGGGTCACCGCCGTAGGCCCCCACCGCGAGTTCGTTCCCGCCGCACCATAGGGCGAGAGCGGCATGATGGCGCAGCTGCCGTGCGTAGTGCGAGGCGATTTCCGCGAGGCCCGCGGCGAACTCGTCGTCGGCGGGCGGCAGGTTGTCCAGGCCTGAGGAGCTCAGCGGGAGCTCCTGCCAGACGAGCAGGCCGAGTTCGTCGCAGGTGTCGTAGAAGGCCGCTCGTTCCATGGCCGCGCCACCCCACACCCGGATCAGGTTCACGCCCAGGTCGCGGTAGGTGAGCAGGCGCTGTCGGATCATGTCGTCGGTCACGTCCGCATAGTCGGGTCTGACCGGCACCCAGTTGACACCCTGGAGGAATAGCGGCTCGCCGTTCACGTTGCAGATCCACGGCGCAGCGTCGGGCGGAGCTCCCTCGCACGGCGACCATGAGATGTCGCGGAATCCGACGCGCGTCTCAGCCGAGTCGAGCTGCTCTCCCGCTGGATCCACAAGGTCTGCGTGCAGGTGGTAGAGCTGAGCTGGGCCTGACGGGCAGACGGTCCACGGTGTGACGTCGTCCACTGGAACGTGGAACTCGCGCTCACCTGCTGGGTGGTCGGCAGTGGCAACGATGCGTTCTGTCACCGGGTCGACCAGACGCACCCGGATCGAGTGGTCGGGCAGGCAACCAGACGTTGACAGCTTGACGTGCACAGACGCTTCACTGGTCACGCTGGAGTAAGAGGCGAGGGCGTCGAGTCGCTCAATTGCCGGACCCGAGATGAGATCGATTCCAATCGGCCCAGCGATGGCAACCTGGACCATGCGCGGAGTCCAGTCCCAGCCGTAGTTGAACCGAGGCTTCCAGGCACGTCGTTTCGACGTCCACCCAATCTGCCCGAGGTCGTCGGGAACGTCGGTGAAGACAACCGACAGCTGCCGGTGGCCGCCGGCCCACGCCTCGGTAAGGTCAGCCTCGACCGGCAGGAAGGTATTCGAGAAGGAGCCGACCGCGACGTCGCCAAGCATGATCTCTCCGGCGTAGTCGAGACTGTGGCAGCGGAGGGTGAGATTGACTTCGTCATCGATGTCGAGTTCGGACAAGTCGCAACGGAAGATCCAGTGTCGGTTCTCGATCCATTCCGAGTGCTGGGACTGAGATCCGTGGTAGGGGTCAGGGATCAGACCAGCGGCCAAGAGGGCTGGGCGGACCCCTCCAGGAACTTCAACCGGCACGGGTCCAACGGCGGGAGGCCGGCTGGAATGGCTTTCGACGGTGGTGACGAGCTTCCAGTCCCATTGGCGCCACCCCTCGACAGTCCAGGAAAGAGCGCCAAGGTCGATGTATGATCGCATTCACTGTCTCCGCAAGCGGTCGGATCTGCCCGGGCAGATCGGGTTTGATCAGCGCACAGTCACGCCGCGCCGCACCGTAGAAGCGTGGTCGTACCAGTACGTGCGAAACTCGAGCCGGTCCCCGGCAACGGAGTTGGTGTAGTTGACCGCGAACTCCTGATTGCGGTCAGCATGCTCGAACTCGTTGCGGGTCGCGTTCCGCGAGGCAAGGATGGTGGTCGTGTCGGAGTCGTAGACTTCGAGGCGAACGATCGGCGGGGTGGCCGCGGTGACGTTGTCGCTATACAAGGTCCGCGTCGCCGTCCAGGTGCCCACGGGGATCCCGGTCTCGTACGGCCCGTAGCCGAGGAATCCCGCCGGATCGTTGCTCGTCTTCGCGCTCCATCCTTCGTCCTAGAACCTTCGTGTGTCTTCGAAGCGGCTGATGACGTGCCCGATCTCACCGTCGTTCGAGCGCCGGCTCTTGATGAAGATGCCATCGTTGCCCAGCACGCGTTCCACGTTCAGGAAGGCGTTGCCCTGCCAGTACACCTGGAACTCCGGCTGGTGGTCGTGGCGCGGGTTCTGGTACGGCAAGCGGAAGAACTCCCCATCGCCGGCCTGGCGGAAGCCCCCCCGGCAGACCGTCCGTTGCACGACGACGGAGTCCGTCGTGGCATCACAGACGTCGTTTGCCATCACTGGATCGTTGTTTGCCGTCGCGTTGCCGATCATGGTGTTGAAGACGGCGACATTCTCACCTTCGCACCCCATCACGTGGGGCCACTGGTGAGATATCCGGGTGAGGTGTCCTGGACCGGGTTGGCCGACCAGCCCTCTCCGTCGGCATGGCCGAGCTGTTGACTCCGTGTCTCGGCCTCAGCGGCGGAGGTGCGCCCTCCAGCGGTCTCGGTTGCGATTTCCGAACGGCTCAGATCGGCACCAGGGTGTCCCTTCTCGAACTCGGTCTCCAGGAAGTTGCCGTACCGCCACTCCTTGGGAGCGCTCGGCAATACGTCGACGAGACCCGGCTCCGCCCAGACCGCCAGGGTGATCTTTCCGCCGCCGCTTCCTGCGCTATCGTCTCGGCCAGCCGAACATCCGGTGGCCAGGAGGCGCACCGCGGCGACGGGCGCGCTTGTCCGTCCACCCCAGCGCCGGTTACTTCCACCGATCACTTGCTCCACCTCCAAATAACCCTGTCGGCCTGGCTTTACGGACGACCTGCCTATGACAGGGGCTGACCTGGAAGCCGGGCTCCACAGCGTGCCACCAGTTAACAGGAGGCTTCTCTGTGACAGAGGTAAGATTGCCCGCAACGTTAAGGTTGCGGGACAACGTTGTCTACCCTCCCGTGAACAACAGGTTCGTAACGGGGCGCGCTCATCGCGTGAACGCCCTGAACCACGGGTCTCGACTGCCTGGGTGAGGAGAATGTCTGCCCCGCTCAGTCCATTGCCTGGTGCTGAGATCGGCCCTCCTGCAACTGAGATCCCTCACAGGCACGCACGAAGTGGAAGCTGGCGAACGCGGGTAACGTTGGCCACGTCACACAGAACCAGCGTGCGAACTCGACAGCTCGACCGATCTCTCACGGAGCCTGTCGGCCTTCCCACCTGGCTTGCGCACGGGTCCTCGGATGCTTCACACGCGTCGAGCCCCGAGCTACGCCCGGGGAGGGCGGCACCTCAGCGCCTCGACGCCCCCGCGCAGCGTGAGCGGCCCGGCGGCGAACGGGGTGAGGACGGTGGCGCCCCGGCTGATCGCGATCGCATCACCGGAGGCCGACACCAGCTCGCCCCGGCCCTTGACCACGACGAGCACAGAGAATCCCGGCTCACAGGTCGAGGCTGTCCCCTTCTATCGCCGTCAGCTTCTCTGCCACGAAGAATGCTTCGCTGGCGGCCGGGAGGGGGAGCTCCACGGGACGGCCGTGCCTGGCCGCCCGGCTCAGCTCCGCGATCTCCGCGGTGGTCCAGCCGCGCCGGTCGACGCATTGCAACGCGAGGTCGAAGCCGAGGCCGAGGTGTCCGTCGACCGGCCCGTTCACAGCGAAGCCTTCCCACTCCATGAGCACCGAAAGATCCGTCGGCTCCTGGAGCTCCACCAGGAACAGGCCGGCGCCGATCGCGTGCGGCAGGCCGGCGGGCACGAACACTGCGTCGCCGGCTCGAACAGAGACTGCATGCATCTCGCCCAATATCGTCTCGGTTCGCTGCTCGGCCACCCACCGGGCTAGGTCCTGGGGGTCGACATCCCGGCGGAATCCGAGGTGCACCGCCGCCCCTTCTTCCGCGCCGACGATCAGCCAGGCCTCGCTCTTGCCGTAGCCGCAGGCCAGGTGTCGCCAGGAGAAGGAGCGGTCGGGGTGGGCGTGCACGGGCAGGCGCTCGCGGGCGTCCAGCAGCTTGACCAGCAGCGCGGGATCGGGGCCGAATGCCTCGACGTGCGCGGGGCCGAGCCAGGCCAGCGGGTCCCTGCGCACGGCTTCGGCGAGCGTCTCCCCGCTGTCAAGGCGGGTGAGGCCCAGGTGTTCGTCGCCGAACAGCGAGGTGGACGACCCGACCCAGTCCTCCGGGTACCACTCCCCCTGCGAGGCGAGACCGCGGAAGGCGGCGATGGCCGGTCCTCCGCGATAGAAGCGTTGTGGCTGATTGGGGCCAAGGACGAACGATCTCATCGGGTACGACTCCAAAGAGAATGCGAGACAACGTTGTCCCGCATCGTAGCAACGGATATCGTCGGTCGCCATGGCAGAAAGAAGCTTCGAACCCGCAGGAAAGCCCGCGCTTCATCGCCTGCTGGCGGGGATCGTCGGCGACGAACATGTGCGTTCCGACCCTGGCGGGCTGGAGCCGTACGGCCGTGATGCCACGCCTCTGTTCCATCATCGGCCGGACTTCGTTGCCTTCCCTCGCAGCACGGCCGAGGTGGCGGCCGTGCTGCGCGTCGCCAACGAGCACCGGATCCCGGTCATCCCCAGAGGCGCCGGGTCCAACCTCTGCGCGGCCACCGTCCCGCTCACCGGCGGCATCGTCCTCGTCCTCACACGGATGGACGCGATCCTGGAAATCAGCTCGGAGGAGCTGCTGGCCGTATGCCAGCCGGGCCTGACCACCTCGGCACTGGGCACCGCGGCGGCCGGGCACGGCCTGCTGTACGCCCCCGACCCGGGCAGCAGGACGGTGTCCACCATCGGCGGCAACGTCGCCACCTGCGCGGGGGGCCTGCGCGGCCTGAAGTACGGCGTCACCAGGAACCACGTGCTGGGCGTCGAGGTGGTGCTGGCCACCGGCGAGGTCATCCGCACCGGTGGGCGGCTGTGGAAGGACGTCGCAGGCTACGACCTCACCCGCCTCCTGACCGGCTCGGAGGGCACCCTCGGCGTGATCACCGAGGTGACACTGGCGCTGCTGCCCATGCCTGCCACCTCCGGCACCGGCGTCGCCTACTTCACCACCCTGGCCGAGGCGAGCGAGGCGGTCCGCAGAACAATCGCCGCCGGCGTCGTGCCGGCCACGCTGGAATTTCTGGACAACATCTGCTTGAACGCGGTCGAGGACTTCGCCGGACTCGGTCTGCGCCGCGACGCCGGAGCGCTCCTGCTCTTCGGCGACGACGGCACGCCCGACGCGGTCGAGCGCGCAATCACCAGAATGGCAGACATCTGCGCGTCGGCCGGCGCTCTTGAGGTGACGACGGCCGAGGACGTGGCGCAGTCCGAAGCGCTGCTCGCCGCACGCCGTTGCTCGCTCCCCGCGCTCGCCCGCCTCGGCCCGATGACCATCCTGGAGGACGTCAGCGTCCCCAGACCTCGCATGGCCGACATGGTGGACCGCATCGACGAGATCGCCGCACGGCACGACGTGCGGATAGGCACCTTCGGCCACGCCGGGGACGGCAACCTGCACCCCACCTGCGTCCTACACCCCGCCGACCAGGCGGCCATCGGGCGCGCACACACCGCCTTCGGCGAGATCTTCCACACGGCCGTCGAGCTGGGCGGCACCATCACCGGAGAGCACGGGGTGGGCGCGGCCAAGCTGCCCTATCTCGAGGCGCGGCTGGGCAACACACACATCGATCTGCTGCGCCGGATCAAACACGCCTTCGACCCCAACGGCATCCTCAACCCCGGAAAGCTCGGCTCGTGAACGACGACCTCTTCGGCCCTCATCTGCTCGACCGATGCATCTCGTGCGGGTTCTGCCTGCCCGCCTGCCCCACCTACGACAGCACAGGTGACGAGGCCGCCTCGCCCCGCGGCAGGATCAACTTGATGCGCGCGCTGCAGACCGGCGACCTGCCGCTGGACGATCCAACCGCGACCGAGCAGGCGAGCTTCTGCCTGGGCTGCCGGGCCTGCGAGGTGGTCTGCCCCGCCGGAGTCGAGTACGGCAAGCTGCTGGAAGAATGGCGCGACGCGACCTGGCGGGGCCGCAGCCGACCGCTGCCGGCCCGCCTCCTCATGATGGCGGCCGGTAGGCCCTGGCTCCTGCGCGCGATGGGCGTCGTACGGCGGAGCGCCCGGCGGCGGCCGCTCGCGCCGGATCAGCCCGCGCTCATGCTCGGATGCTTCGAGCGCGCACTGTTTCCCGAGGTGAGCCGTGCGGCCCTGCAACTGTCACCCGGGCTGGCCGTCCCTCGTTCTCAGGGTTGCTGCGGCGCGCTGCACGCGCACAACGGGGACCTTGAAGGTGGCCGCGAGCTGGCCAGGAAACTCGGACGAGACCTTCCCGGAGTCATCGTCACCACCGCCGGCGGCTGCGCAGCGCATCTGGCGGAAGTCCTCGGCCGAGACCGCGTCAGAGAGTTCTCCGAGCACGTCACCGCCGGAGCGGTGGCGATGAGAAGGCTCGTCATCGACGGACGCCTGGCGCGAGTCACGTTCCAGGACTCGTGTCACCTGCGAAACGGCCTGGGAGTGCAGGTCCAGCCTCGTGCTCTCCTCCGGCAGGTGGCGGAGTATGTGGAGATCGAGGGTGCTGACCGGTGCTGTGGAGCGGCCGGCACCTACGCCCTGCTACGTCCGAAGGACAGCATGGCCATCCTGCAGCCCAAACTGGACGCCATAGAGGCGGCGGGGGTGGACTATGTCGTCGCGGTGAACCCGGGATGCCTTCGACAACTGAGCACCGGGCTCAAGAGGCGGGGGTCGAGCGTGCGGGCCGTCCATCTCGCCGAACTGATCGCAGGAGCCTTGCCGACTCAGTGATCGGCGAGCTCACCGGACGTCGTCCGATCCTCCGATACGGCAGCTGTAGATCGTTAAGGGGTAGGTCAGCTGGGGGCCTTGACCCCTGATCTTGGACACTTGAGACGTGGATCTTGAGGATCTGAGAACGGGCATCTTGTGGTCATGAAGCACTACCCGCCGGAGTTCAAGGCGGACGCGGTCGAGCTGTACCAGTCGCGGCCCGGAGCGACGATCAAGCAGGTCGCCGCCGACCTGGGGATCAACCCGGAGACGCTGCGTAACTGGATACGCGCGGCCGGAGCGGGCCGCCCGCGGGGACGCCGGGCCGAGGTGTCGGCCGAGCCGCCCACGCCGCTGGAGGCGGAACTGGCCGCCGCACGCAAGAGGATCCGCGAGCTGGAGGAGGAACGTGAGATCCTGCGGAAGGCCGCGAAGTATTTCGCCGGGGAGACGCGCTGGTGAACCGCTTCCAGTTCGTCGCCGACCACCAGCGCCGCTTCGGCGTGAAGCGGCTGTGCACCATCCTCGGCATCGCCCGCTCGAGCTTCTATCACTGGCGCCGCACCGCAGCCGACCGGACGGCCCGCCAGGCAGCCGACGCGAAGCTCGCCGCCCGGATACGCACCATCCACCGGGCCTCGGACGGCACCTACGGCGTCCCGAGGATCACCGCCGAACTGCGCGAGGACTGCGAGCGGATCAACCACAAGCGCGTCGCCCGCCTCATGCGGCAGGCCGGTCCGGCGGGACTGCGGCTGCGACGCAGGCATCGCACCACCATCGCGGACCCGGCCGCCGCGAAAGCGCCCGACCTGATCGGCCGCGACTTCACCGCGAAGGCGGTGAACACCAAGTATGTCGGCGACATCACCTGTCTCCCGCTGACCAGCGGGAAGTTCCTGTATCTGGCCACGGTCATCGACCTCGCCTCGCGCCGCCTGGCCGGCTGGGCGATCGCCGACCACATGCGGACGTCCCTGGTCACCGATGCTCTCGCCGCGGCCGAACGGACCCGCGGAAGCCTGGCCGGCGCCGTCATGCACACCGACCACGGAGCAATACACGAGCCGGGCGTTCGCCGACGCCTGCCGCCAGGCGAGCGTGGTCCAGAGCATGAGCGCCGTCGGCAGCTCGGCGGACAACGCGCTCGCCGAGTCGTTCAACGCCACATGCAAACGCGAGATCCTCCAAGGCCGCAGGGCCTGGACCGACGAGCGCGAAGCCCGCCTCGACCTCTTCCGCTGGCTCCACCGCTACAACACCGTCCGCCGCCACTCCGCCCTCGGACACCGCAGCCCCATCACCTACGAGACGGCCCTCGACACACCATCAACTACGCTGGCCCCAGCCGCATAAGCCGTGTCCAAGATCAGGGGTCAAGGCCCCAGCGGCATCTCGCCCCACTTCAGGCCACGGCGCCACCTGATGACCGCCACCGAACACCGCACCGAGATGATCATCCGCTTCGCGATCTGGGACCAGATCACCGGCACCGCCGCCCTGCCCGCCACGGCCTGAACCAGCGCCGCCGGCCCACCCCGGCATGCCCTGACGCACCGTCGGACACTCACGCCCTCGACAACGTGACAGTGCCCTCCTGGGAAGTCGGAGGATGCCTCGTCCCGACAGGGACGCCGCTCTACCAGATCCTCAAAATCCAGTGTCTACGGTATCCAAACCCCGAGGTGAGGATCCGTCCCCGTTTCTGCTGCTGGGGGCATTCGTTAGGGAAGGCACACGAGGATCGACACCGGCAGTCTGAGAACGAGCACGCATGAGTGCAGCACAGGTGGAAGGCGCCGAAACGGTTCGCCCGAGCCGCAGTCAGCGCGATTCCGCTCACGGCACGGCGGAGGTTCAGCCGTCCCAGCAGAGGAAGGCCGCCGTCGAGGCCGTGTGCACCTCGCCTGCGGTCGGCCCTGGTCGGTCATTCGTTGCGACACCCATCTACGACCAGCTGCGTGCCGAGTACGCAGCCCGTCATCTGACTCTTCCCGGTGCCGGCCCTGCGGCGGCGGCGCCTTGGTCATGAAACACCCGGACGGCCCGCCAGTCATGCGCCAGCCGCCTGGCGGGCCCGAGGAGAATCCCTGATCATGCGTGATGAAACTGTGCAGAACAAGCCCGTGACGGTGCCGGAGCATCTGATGAGTCTCGGCATGGAAAGCGATCCGGACCATCCTGACGACACCGTGGGCATGGAATGGTGGTACGTCAACTTCCATGCCGAAACAGCCGAAGGCAGGCCGTTTTCCGGCTTCGCGGCGTTCTTCCGGGTCGGCGAAGCGAGCGCTCACGGGGGAGTGGAACACTCGCACACCCTCGCGGCCGGGTGGTGTGATCCGCAGACCGGGCGCTATCAGCAGCTGACGCAGCTCGACGGGGCGAATCTGGCCCTGATCCGGCAGGTACTGAGGAACGATCGCGTCTACGATCCCAAACTGCGTGAGGCACTCGAGGACATGGTGTCCGACGACCGGCCTCCGCTGCCCGACCTCCCTCTAGAGGGGCCGGTGCGTCTCGGTCTCGATCCGTTCGTGCTCTGCTACGGGACGGACGCCGAGTTCCGGCGTGATGACGAGGGCAGTTATCGGCTGCGGCTGCGTCATCCGGTGGAGCACTTCTCCATGGATCTCGCCTTCACGCCTCTGCGCCCGGCAGCCTGGCAGGGAGGTGGGACGGTGTCGGGGATCGGCGATGACGACGAGGGAATGCGCTACTACAGCGTGACCCGTCTCGCTGTAGCGGGTGAGATTACTACCGTCGGCGTCCGGCACGAGTTCGCCCACGGCATCGCCTGGTACGACCACGAGTGGGGTCTCGCCCCTGTGCGGGCAGAAAGCGGCTTCGCGGCGGAGGAGACGGCCTGGGACTGGTGCGGCCTCCATCTGGACAACGGCTGGGACGTCTCGGCCGCCGTCTGGAGCAAGGTGAACGTCGCCGACGGCAAGAGTGAACTCCGGGACCGGACCTCGCTCGTCGTGTCACCCGACGGCACCGCCCGCACGATCGACGACTACACGCTGGAGCGCGGCCCTGTATGGACCTCCCTGCAGACCTGCAACGAGTACCCGCTCAGCTGGACGCTCACCTCGCCCTCCCTCGGCCTTGACCTCACGCTCCAGGCGGCCTTCGCCCGCCAGGAGGTGCGCACGGTCACCATCCACCGGGGCTTCTGGGAGGGAAGGGTCCACGTCAGCGGCAGATTCGGCGGCAGGGCGGTGCACGGAACCGGCTTTGTGGAGGTCAAGCCGGCCCAGGCGATCGCCCGGATGGACCAGCTCATGAACCCCATCGCAGCGGAGACCCGCCGAGTCATCAGTGAGTTCTATCCGTCGACCCCCAGCCCGCAGGCCAGCCTCGGTTTCCTCGGCCCCGGGACGGAAGACCTGCTGTCGACCGTTTCCCACAGCGAGATCCACGAGGCGCTGGCCCGGCCCGTACTGCATGTGGTGGAAGCGGCGGGCAAGAGCTGGCGCCCCTTCGCGTTCATCGCCGTGGTCGAAGCATTGGGAGCCGACAGCGACCCCTACCGTCCGCTGATGGCGGTCGTCGAGCTGCTGCACACCGGCAGCCTCATCGTCGACGACGTACAGGACGACGCCGTCTTGCGGAGGGGCCGCCCAGCCGCGCACAGCGTCTTCGGCACCGCCACGGCCATCAACGCGGGCACCGCTACCTATTTCGCCTTCGACCGGGTTCTGCGCGGGCTGGAGCTGAGGCCGGAGGTCCGTCTCCACGCCTATGAGTTGTTCTGCGGCGTGCTCCGCAGCGCACACGCGGGTCAAGCCCTCGACATCCGGGGGCGTACCCGGGCCATGGACGAAGCCGTAGCCGCGGGCAGCCAAGAGACGATCGGCGACCACGTACTCGCAGTCCATCGCCTGAAGACGGCACTACCGGTACGGGCCCTCGCGGATCTGGCCGCCACCCTCGCCGATGCCCAGCCAGCCCAACGCGCGGCGCTCTGCGACTACTTCGAGGCGCTGGGCCTCTGTTATCAGATCTCCGACGACGTGTTCGATCTGCGGGGTCACGTCAATGGCAGCGGAGAGCGCTTGAAGGAGCCGGGCGAGGACATCCGCAACGGGAAAGTGACCTACCCCCTCGCATGCGCAATCGAACTGCTGCCCAACGGCAGGGCCCAGGAACTCTGGCGGCGCGTCAGTGCCCGGCCCCGGCAGCCGGAGGAGGTCGCCGCCTGCATCGCTCTGCTTGAACGGTCCGGTGGTGTGGACCTCGCGTTGGAGCGCGCCCGGGCGTTGATCAACAGGAACTGGAACGTCCTCGAACCGCTCCTGCCGAATTACCCGATCAAGGCCATGCTCCGTGCGCTCGGCCTGTTCGCCGCCTACCGGGACGCACAACTGAACGGATAAGGGTCCGAGAAAGAGCGAGCGGCGCCTCCCACCGGCCACCTTGCCCACCCCGTGGGCCGTGCTGACGGTCCCTACCCCCCGAAAGGCCAGCAGCGCATGCTCCCTGAACACGATGTCATCACGGACTTCCCGGAGGAACTTGCACAACTGGGCCCGCATCCCCGGTTCCCGGCGCTCAGCGACATCCAGAACGCGCGCAGTGGCACCCCCACCATGTTCTTGTCAGCGGTCACGCAATTCGGCTCTGTCGGGGATCTTGTGATGTCGCAAGGTCATGGGCTGAGGAGTACCCGCTGGCGTAGGAGGTCGAGGTTGGCTCGGCCGTAGCCCATGCGTTTGAGAAGTTTGACGCGGGTGACGTGGCCCTCGACCTGGCCCGAGCTCCACGGTGTGGACAGCCCGGCGGTGACGGCGTCGAAGTCGCGTCGCAGGCCGCTGACCAGGGAGTGCAGTGCTGGGGAGGTCGTCGGCCAGAACACGGTCCATCCAGTCGGGAAGTTGGTCTCCCCGGAGTTGGTGGAGCATCTCGGCGAAGTCGTGGACGTGACGGGCTGCGGCGTCGAGGTGAGGGCAGACCGTGCGGATCTCCTTCAGTTCCGCGGCGTCCGCGGGGGTGAGGTGCTGCGGGTTCGTCAGGATCCATCGGACGACGCGTCGGGGTTTGGGGGCCGGCCTCGGTTGAGGCCGGGACACGCGCTGCTGCTTCCGCCCTGGTTGGCGGGGCGGCCTGAAAGCACGAAAGTAGCGGCGGACGCACTGGATGCTCCCCGTGAACCCACGCTCCCGCAGTTCCCGGTGGAGCTGGGGAATGTCGTGACAGCCGTCCAGCCAGCGGGCATGAAGGTACGGCTTGTGCTCGTCCAGTACGGACAGGCGCCCGGTGGCTTTGGCCAGGAGTTCGTTGAGGCGGCGCGGGCGAACCGGCGGACGGTGGAGTGGTCCAGCCGCAGTGTCCGGCCGATCGCCGCCAGGGATTTTCCCTCGATCAGCAGTTCCTGGACCGCCGCGTAACGCTCGGCCGTGCGGGTCACCAGGCGCCGGGGCTGGCCCATCACGTCAAGGGTGCCGTCGGGTGGAACGAACGGCACGACCGCCGCCTCGGGCTCCGTCGCGACCGGGGCCTGCACGATCGTCTCCGCCGTGACCAGGGGCTCCGCGAACGCTTCCCGGACGCATCCGTAATGGGAGCCGACCGTCTTCTCCAGGGCCTCGGCGATGTTCCGCCACAGGTGCCAGGCATCGGCGACCTGCATCGCCTGCGGGGCGCCGGTTCTGGCTCCCTCGGCATAGGCGCCGGCCCGGTCGCGGCAGATGACCTCCACTTCCGGGTGCTGGCGGAGCCATGCGGCCAGCGGTTCGGCGTCCCGGCCGGGCAAGACATCGACGGGCCGGCGGGCTTCCAGATCGACCAGGATCGTCGCGTAGGAGTCACCCTTACGCAGAGCGAAGTCGTCCACTCCCAGATACCTGACCACGTCGACCGGTTGCTGGGGAACCGAGCGCAGCAGATCCAGCAGCGCGTCCTTGGCGATGCGGATCCCAAGCAACGTGGCCAGGCGGGCACCGGGCCGGCCTGCCAGCGTCAGGGCGATCGAGGCGAGCATCGATCGCAGCAGCATGGTCTGCCGGGCATGCGGTCTGGTCAGCCCCTCGACCTGCTCGGCGAATGTGACGGCCGAACACCGATCGCTCAGGCACTTGAAGCGTCGCACGATCAGCTCGATCATCACCGGGCTGCCAGCGACGGGCGCGTCGCCGAGCCTCCGGACGTACCGACCGTGCACCCGCCACGACGGCATCCCGCACTGCGGGCACCTCACCGGCAAGGTCTGACACCCCGCGCGAAGCGTGATGACCCCGGCCGTTCGCTTGATCGACTCGATGACAACACCGGACAGATGCGGCAACAACCGCCCCAACACCCCTGAACCGCACACCCGAAGGCTGCCCAGCTCAACCCTGCGACATCACAGGATCCCCGACAGAGCCCAAAATTCGCCGCCCCGGGCCCGCCATTTCTTTCGCCGCCGCCAACGCCAACCAGGCATCACCCGGCTACTTTGGCGGCCCGCGCGTCCGCTGCACGCTCGACTAGAACTCTTTGCGTTCCCAGTTCAACAGAACTCAACTGGGGCTGACGTCACATGCCTCCTGCGACGCGCAAAATGGCTCCAGTGGCGTACGAGGCATCACCCGACAGCAGCCAGGATACGGCAGCCGCGATCTCGTCCGGTTGTCCTGCCCGGCCTATAGGGATGGCCGATGCCACCCTGGCGGGGCGCTGCGGATCCTCGTGGAAGTCAGTCCAGACGGTGCCCGGTGCCACGCAGTTCACCCTGATGCCGTCCTTGGCCACTTCCTTCGAAAGACCGAGGGTCATCGTGTCGACTGCGGCCTTGGCCGCGGCGTAGTGCACGTACTGCCCGGGGCTGCCGAGCGTGGCGGCGGCCGAGGAGATGTTTACGATCATCCCACCGCCTTGGGTAGTCATATCCTGTACCGCCCGCCGCGCGCACAGCAGGTAGCCCAGGACGTTGACTGCCAGTGCCTCGCGCATCCGTTCAGGGTCCGCGTCGGCCAGGTTGCCGTTGGGACCGCTGACACCCGCGTTGTTCACCAGCCCTGTGACTGGCCCGAGTTCGGCAGCTGCTACCTCGAAGAGGTGGTCGACGGCCGTAGGGTCAGAGGTGTCCACGGCGATCTTCGTGCAGCGTCGGCCTGTGCTTCGTACCGCTCGGGCCACTTCTTCGGCGGCCGCCACGTCGCTCCGGTACCCGATTGCGATGTCCTGGCCGTCGGCGGCGAGCCGCCGACAGATGGCCGCGCCTATGCCGCGGCTGCCCCCGGTGACGATGGTGACTTTCTGCTGTGTCTTCATAGAGATCATTCTGTGTTGTACCGGGTCTTCATGCGCCAGCGAGGGCTAGGTGCGACTCATCCACCGGGGACGAGGTCACGGCGTTGTACTTGTCGCGGTCAAGGATGTTTTCCCGCGACGCCACGATCAACGGCGCTACGACCTGGCCGGCGACGTTGGTGGCCGTCCGCATCATGTCGAGGATCGGGTCGATCGCCATCAGCAGGCCCACGCCCTCCAGCGGGAGGCCCAGCGTGGAGAGGGTCAGGGTCAGCATGACCGTCGCGCCGGTGAGGCCGGCGGTGGCCGCCGAGCCGACGACCGAGACGAAGGCGATCAGCAGGTAGTCCTGGATGCCCAGCTGCACGTCGAAGATCTGCGCGATGAAGATCGCGGCGAGCGCCGGGTAGATCGCGGCGCAGCCGTCCATCTTGGTCGTGGCGCCGAACGGCACGGCGAAGGTGGCGTACTCCTTCGGAACGCCCAGGCGCTCGGTGACCTTCTCGGTGACCGGCATGGTGCCGACCGAGGAGCGGGAGACGAAGGCCAGCTGGATGGCCGGCCAGGCGCCCTTGAAGAACTGGAGCGGGTTGACCTTGGCGACGGTGGCCAGCAGCAGCGGGTAGACGCCGAAGTGAGCTTGTTCCGCTTTGACGGACACCATTGGTGTGGTGGTCAGGCTGCGAGTGCGGTCTCGTATTCGGCGGGACTGCGGTAGCCGAGGCTGCTGTGCAGTCGGTGCAAGTTGTACCAGCCCTCGATGAAATCGAAGATCGCGGTGCGGGCGGCGGCCCGGCTGGGCCAGGGGCTCGTGTTGGGCAACTCCCGTTTGATGGTGGCGAAGAACGACTCAGCGAGTGCGTTGTCCCAGCACTGTCCGGTGCGGCCGACCGACAGCCGGATCTCCAACTGGTTGGCAGAGTGGCGAATTGGTGGCTGGTGTACTGGCAGCCGCGATCCGAGTGGAAGATCAACGGACCGGTGGGGCGACGCTGTCGGCAGGCGGCCGCAAGAGCATCGGCGACCAGATCGGTCCGCAGATGGTCGGCCGTCGCCCAGCCGACCACGCGACGGGAGGCAATGTCGATGACGGTGGCCAGATACAGCCAGCCCTCGTCCGTCGCGACGTAGGTGATGTCGCCGCACCAGCGGGCATCCAGGCCGGCGGGGTCGGGCTGGAAGTCCCGGGCGATGAGATCGGGCCGCAGGGCAGCCCGTGGATCGGGGATCGTCGTCAGGTGCCGCCGTCTGCGATGCCGGCCCTGCAGGCCGGCAGCCCGCATCAGCCGCGCGACACGGCGCCGGCCGCACCCGGCGCCTTCCCGCTTGAGCACGGCATGAATGCGTGGAGCACCGTAGGTTCCCCGCGATCGCGTGTGGACGTCGATGATCTGTTCCGCCAGTTCGGCGTCACGGACCGCGCGGGAACCAGGCGTGCTGGCGCGGCGGGCATAGAAGGCGGTCCGGGAGACCTTCAGCAGTTCACAGGCTCGTTTGACGCTGTGGCCGCCCTGCTTCTCCGCCTCGATGAACGGGTGCACCGTCACCGGGTCTCCTTCGCGAAGAAAGCCGTCGCACGCTTGAGGACCTCGACGTCCTCACGCAGGCGGCGGTTCTCCCGCCGCAGGGCCGCCAGTTCCTCGCGTTCACTGCTGGTCAGGCCGTCACGCTCGCCCGCATCAACCTCGGCCTGGCTGACCCACAGCCGCACCGCGGTCTCGGTCAGATCGAAGTCCTTGGCGATCTGGCCGACCGAGCGGTCACCGCGTCGGCACAGCTCGACGATCTCGGCCTTGAACTCCGGTGTGAACGAGCGGCGAGGCCGAGGCTTCTTCTTCCCCATGCTCTCCATGATGGACATCCTCCCGGGGCAGAACCCCTGATCTCAGATGTCCGTCAAAGCGGATCAAGCCCAGGTCGTCCATGAGTCGAACCTGCGGACAGTCACCGCCAGTCGGGTGGTAGCCCTTGCCCGTGCACCTGTACTAGGACATCCAGACCCGTACGTGCCCGGAACAGCGGCTTGTAAGTGGGCGGTTCTCCTGGTTCGGGTTCTGCTCCGGCTGTGGCTTGCAGTCGCCAACTCCCATGCGGTGGGTCAATCCCCTCGCCCTCCTGACGTCGACCATTTGCCATGTGCTGGGGTGACCGTGGGTCGCGGCCGTCACTGCGGGCAAGAGATGGAGATGTTCAGGGGGTCTGACGTGAATCCTCACCTGAACTTCATAACGCTTTGCTTCTAGGGCACTTGACGTTCCGTTCGATGGAACAGCACACTCGGCGGAAGCGGGGTAACACCTTCCGAAACCACTGTTGACGAAGGTGCTACGCAATGACGCCTTCGCCGGGCGTCGCTGCGTGGCAGCACCCCGCGCACCACCCGACCCACCGCATAGCGCGCGACCAGGCATGCTCCCACACCTGGGAGGGAGCCATGGCCGCGCAGCCCGTACGTACCGCGATCCGGTCTACGAAAGGTCTGGTGCCCCACCGATGCGACCCCTCACACGCCGTCTGAGCGCCCTCACCCCTGCCGTCCTGCTCGTGGCAGGCATGCAGCTCGCCGGCTCTCCCGCCCACAGCGCTACACCGTCCGCCGATGTGCGCCTGGCCGCCGCCGGGACAGCGATATCCGACAGCTGGATCGTGACGCTCAAGGACGGGACCACCGCGACCGACGCGGTCGCGCAGCAGCTCACCCACCGCGGCAACGGGCGGCTGTCGCACGTCTACCGCAGCGTCCTGAACGGCTTCTCCGTGAAGATGACGGAGGCTCAGGCTCGAAAGCTGGCCACTGACCCGCATGTCGCTCTCGTCGAGCAGGATTCCGTGATGAGCGTCAGCGCCACGCAGTCCAACGCCACCTGGGGCATCGACCGGGTGGACCAGCGGGACCTGCCGCTGAGCGGCTCGTACACCTACAACACCACCGCCTCCAACGTGACAGTGTACGTCATCGACACCGGCGTGCGCACCTCGCACAGCGACTTCGGGGGCCGGGCCTCCATCGGCACCGACACCGTGGGCGACGGTCAGAACGGCAACGACTGCAACGGACACGGCACCCACGTCTCCGCTACCGCCGCCGGGTCCACCTACGGCATCGCCAAGGGCGCCAAGATCGTCGGCGTGCGCGTTCTCAACTGCGATGGCTCCGGTTCCACCTCCGGCGTCATCTCTGGCGTCGACTGGGTCACCAACAACGCCGTCAAGCCGGCCGTCGCCAACATGAGCCTGGGCGGCAGCGCCAACACCTCCCTTGACAACGCCGTCAAGAACTCCATCGCCTCCGGTATCAGCTACGCCCTCGCCGCCGGCAACGGCAACTTCTTCGGCCAGCCCCAGAACGCGTGCAACTCCTCCCCGGCCCGTGTCGCCGAGGCCATCACCGTCGGTGCCACCGACAACACCGACAAGCGCGCCTCCTTCTCCAACTACGGCTCCTGCCTCGACCTGTTCGCCCCCGGCGTGAACATCACCTCCGCCTGGAAGGACAGCAACTCCGCGACCAAGACCATCAGCGGCACCTCCATGGCCTCGCCCCACACCGCAGGCGCCGCCGCCCTCTACCTGGCGGCCAACCCGAGTGCCACCCCGGCTCAAGTCAGGGGCGCCCTGGTGAACAACGCCACCAACGGCAAGGTCCAGGACCCGAAGAGCGGCTCCCCGAACAAGCTCCTCTACACGCTCTTCTGACCGTCGCGGGCTGGAAGGGGAACCCGGCCCGGCGATGCTCCCGGCTCCGGTGGGCGGCGGTGCGCCCACCGGGGTCGGGCCACCCGGCCCAGCCGCAGCATCCGATCGTCGGCCGATCCTCCTGCGCCCCGCCCGCGCACCCGTGACCACGGGTGTCCACATGCTCCAGACCAGGAGTCTTCATGCGACTTCGCACCCGCGCCAGTCGGACGGCCGCCCTCGCGGCCCTGATGGCGCTCGCCCTCGCGGCCCCTTTGACCGCCTCCGCCACCGCCTCCCCGCCGGCCCGGCCCTCGACCGCGACCCTCGAGGAAGACATCCGCCAGTACGAGATTCAAGGTCCGGCCACGGTCGCCGAGCGGACCGCACTCGCCGCCACCGGTGTCTCGATCGACGAGGTGCACGCCCGTTCCGTGATCATCAGCGCCGACCGGATGGAAGCGGCGAAGCTGAGAGCGCTCGGCTACCGGCTCCAGGAGCTGGCCGCCCCTGACGCGCACGAGCACGAAGAGGACTTCGGGACGACGGACTTCCCGTCCGCCGACTCCAAGTACCACAACTATGCCGAGATGATGACCGAGATCGACCAGCGCATCGCGGCCTACCCGTCCATCATGAGCAAGCGGGTCATCGGAAAGTCCTACGAGGGCCGGGACATCGTCGCCATCAAGATCAGCGACAACGTCGGCACCGACGAGAACGAGCCCGAGGTCCTCTTCACCCACCACCAGCACGCCCGCGAGCACCTCACCGTCGAGATGGCCCTGTACCTGCTGCGCGAGTTCGGCGAGGACTACGCAAGCGACTCCCGCATCGCCAACGCCGTCAACAGCCGTGAGATCTGGATCGTCCCGGACCTCAATCCTGACGGCGGCGAGTACGACATCTCCACCGGCAACTACAAGAACTGGCGCAAGAACCGGCAGCCCAACGCCGGTTCCTCGTACGTCGGCACGGACATGAACCGCAACTGGGACTACAAGTGGGGCTGCTGCGGCGGGTCCTCCGGCAATACCAGCTCCGACACCTACCGCGGCAAGAACCCCGAGTCCGCGCCCGAGGTGAAGGTCGTCGCCGACTTCGTCCGCAGCCGCGTCGTCGGCGGCAAGCAGCAGATCAAGACCGGGATCGACTTCCACACCTACAGCGAACTGGTCCTGTGGCCCTACGGGTACACCACCGCCGACACCGCACCGGGCATGACGCAGGACGACCGTGACGCCTTCGCTTCCGTCGGCCAGAAGATGGCCGCCAGCAACGGCTACAAGGCCGAACAGTCCAGCGACCTCTACATCACCGACGGGTCGATCGACGACTACCTCTGGGGCAGCCAGAAGATCTTCGGTTACACCTTCGAGATGTATCCCAAGAGCGCGTTCAGCGGCGGCTTCTACCCTGCCGACGAGGTGATCGAACGCGAGACCAGCCGTAACCGCGACGCCGTCCTGCAGTTGATCGAGAACTCGGACTGCATGTACCGCTCCATCGGCAAGGAAGCCCAGTACTGCTCCACTTCCTGACGCTCCCGCCCGCGCAGGGCGGCCTGCTTCCGGTCCATGGCACCAGGCCGCCCCGCTCCATGCCCGGACGCGCCACGCCGGAGGCCACACCGGCCCCCCGGCTCCTCCCGGAAAGGTCAGCATGCGCACCCTTCGCCCGCTTCTGGTCTCATCGCTCGCCGCCGGCCTCCTCGGCACCCTGGCCCTCCAGGCCCCCGCCTCCGGGGCCGAACCGGCCGCCGCGGCGCCCGACCCGATCGTCTTCGTCCACGGCTGGAACTCCAGCGGCTCCACCTGGGGCACCATGGCCGGCCGCTTCAAGGCCGACGGCTGGCCGGCCAGTCACCTCGACCAGTGGACGTACAACACCAGCCAGTCCAACGCCACCACCGCCTCCCAGCTCTCCACCGAGATCGACCGCCTACTGGCGGCGACCGGAGCCACCAAGGTGGACGTCGTCACCCACTCCATGGGCGGACTCTCGTCCCGCTACTACACCAAGAACCTCGGCGGCGCCGCCAAGGTCGACGCCTGGATCTCCCTCGGCGGACCCAACCACGGCACGGACACCGCCTACTTCTGCGGCGGCGCCTCCTGTACGGAGATGCGCCCCGGGTCCAGCTTCCTGAACGCCCTGAACTCCGGCGACGAGACACCCGGCGCCCCTCGATACGCCACCTGGTGGTCGGCCTGCGACAGCGTCATCAACCCGGACAGCAGCGTCCCCCTGACCGGCGCCACCAACACCCAGACCGCCTGCCTCAGCCACGGTGAACTGCGCACCGACGCCACCGTCTACGGGCAGGTCAAGTCCTTCGTCGGCTGACCGCCCCCTGCGAGCCACTCCCCACACCCAACTTGACGGGAGAACAGCATGAAGCACTTACCGAAGTGGGCAGCGATATCGGCCCTGGCCGTCACCGCGACCATCGGCGGCACCACAGCCGCGTCGGCGGGTATGACATCCCACCAGAAGGTCGACGGCAAGATCGTGGTCGGGGACGACACCTGCACCTGGACCGACGCCGCCACCAGTGCCAACGCTCCGGCCGCCCTGACCGTGGACCGGGCCACGGTCAACAAGCCGGGTGGCAACCTGTCCTGCGACGGAGACGTCTCCGCCACCCTCAACAACGATCCCGCGTTCACCTTCGACGACGCCACCGGCACCGCCACGGCCGACATCATCGACATCACCGGCCGCCAGGGCTTCATCTCCTGCCGCTACAAGGCCACGAACGTCCAATGGGACCGCGAGGGCACGACACGGAACTACACCAACCGGCCCTTCACCGCGCCGAAGGTCTCCGGCAGCTCCCTGTGCCCCAGCTCGGTGGACGCGGACGCCGGGGACGCCTCCATGCTGTTCCACTGACCGCTGCCCGAGCGGACAGCAACGGCCCCCGCGGCCGGCCGGTCGACGGCCGTACGCGGGGGCCATGCCCGGATGGGTCACCGGCCGGACTTGAGGCGTCCACCAGTCACCGGGGACGAACGGGTTACTCGTCGGCCGCGGCATCCGCTTCGGCCTCGCCGGCGGCGGAGTCGGCGCCGTCGAGGAACTGCTGCATGCGTGCCAGCTCACCGGGGTCGGCGGAATCGGAGACCGCCCCGGCGCTGGCCGTCGGGCCAGCCCCGCCCGTGCCTTGGCCGTTCGCGCCACAGCCGGCGGCCAGCAGGGCAGCTGTCAGTGTCATGGCCGTGAGGGCAGTGGCGCGGGCTCCCCGGCCCTGCGGATTCAGCTGTCGCTCCCGTTGTCGTTGGCCTCGCACCAGGTCTTGACGACGGCAACGTCCTTCTGGCGCTGTTCGAGGGTGGTCTTGAGGGCCTTGCGGGCGGTCAGCCGGTTGTTGAGCAGCGTGTAGACCTCCGTGTGGCCGGCGGCTTTGGCGGCGGCCACACGCTTCTCCAGGCCGGCCAGCGAGCCACGCTCGCCAGCCTCGCCCTTCATCCGCTCCAGCGCGTTGGCGACCCGCTTCTCAGTCTTGGGTACGCGCTTGCAGACCGCCTGCGCACCGTCCCCGCCGCGGGAGGCCGCGGGGGACGGAGAACCTCCGTCGGCCGCGGCGCTGCCGGCAGCGGTGAGCAGGCAGCCCACGGCGGTGAAGGCGACAGCGGCCTTCCTGAACTTCGGCATGACAATTCCTCCAGCTTTCGGTCGGGGGGCGATCGCCCGCCCGGCCAGAAAGCTACGAGCCGTCTTTGTGGGAACTCTGAGACCCTGAGGATCCCTCCCTTGGGTGCGCCGCGGTCTCGATCAGCCAGTCACGCCGCGACGGCAGCGGCGCCCCCTCGTCCCGGGTGCCACGGGGAAGCGGCAATCGGAGCTCGATGCTGGCTTCGTTGCCACCGGGCCGATCCAGTACGCGGATCCGGCCCCGGTGCAGTGCGACCTGCTGGGCGACCAACGTGAGTCCGAGGCCGGAGCCTGGACTGCCCGGCCGGCGGTGGAACCGCTCAAAGACCGTTTCGCGTGCGCCGGGCGGAATTCCGGGGCCGTGGTCGTCCACGGTGACGACCGCCTCGGCGCCGTCCGGCCCGGCTTCGGTGCGAAGGGCCACCTCGATGCGGGCAGGCGCGGCCGGCCGGCTGCCGTGGAGGACCGCGTTGGCGAGCAGGTTGTCGAAGACGGTACGAAGGCCGGGTTCCCAGCCGTGGATCCGGAGGATGGGATCACCGTTCACATGGATCGACGCCTGGGGATACCGGCGCCGCAGGTCCGCCGCCGAGGCGTCGGCCACCTCCGTCAGGTCAACCGGTCCGAACACGTCGGTTTCCACAAGGTCACCGCGGCCAAGCTCCCGCAGCATCACCAGCAGGCCCAGCAGCCGAGGGTGTTCGCGCCGCAGGTCCGCGACGACCTCGGCACGCTCCCCATCTGCCAATTCCGGGTGGTCCAGAATTTCCAAATTGGTCTGCATGCTCATCAGCGGAGTGCGCAGTTCATGAGAGGCGGCCGCGGAGAACGACCGTGCCGTGGCAAGCCCTTCTGCCGTGCGGGCAGCCTGTTCGTCGTAGCGGGCCAGCACTGTCTGGAGCGTACGGGCCAGGTCGTCGACCTCGCTGACGCGGGTAGGGGTGTGGTCAAGGCGGGCTGTGGTGGAGCGCGGAGCAGGCGGCCTGCCCCCTCGCCCGGCCCTGTGTTTGTGCGAGGCCTGTCGTCTGCCTGATCGGGCCGGCCCCTACATGGCCAGGGGCAGCGCGTCCCCCTCCAGGGCGGCATCGATGTCCTCGGGACGGCCGTTGGTGGTGAAATGCTCGAGACCGACCTGGATGAAGACCCCCTTCGCCCGGACCGCGACGGGACCGTCGTCACCCCCGATGCGTGCTTCGGCCTCGCAGAAGACCTTCCGCCCGTGCGTGCCGGTGATCTCCGCACGGATGGTGAGGATGGCGCCCACCGGCACGGGTCGTACGAAGTCGGTCTCCAGGCGCCCGGTGACGGCGGCCTGCGAGAGCAGCCAGTTGAGCGTGCCCAGCGTCTCGTCCACCGCCGTGACCAGGATGCCGCCGTGTGCCAGGCCGGGTGCCCCCTGGTGGGCGGAGCCCACGGTGAACTCCGCCCGCACCTCCGTCCCCTCCCCCGCCACCGCGTACAGATGCAGGCCCTGCGGGTGACGGGGACCGCAGCCCAGGCAGTGGTCGTAGTGCGAGGGAAGTCGTGCACCGGGCGGCGGGGCGCCGGGAGCGCGCTCGGGCAGCACCGCGTCGGCCGGCGCGGTCGTCGCCGTCGGCGACGGTCGGCCGGCACTGTCGTGCGAGGAGGCGGGCGGGGCCGTGAAAGTGGTCGGCTCGTTCACTGTTCTTGCCAAGTCTTCCGTACTGTCATGGGCTCTCAGTGGCGGTCGAAGAGCTTCGCCGCATTGTCGTGGCACACCGCGCGTAGCCAGTCGTCGCCCAGGCCGAGCCGGGTGAGTGCGGCCAAGGCGTGGGCGTAGGGGTACGGGATGTTGGGGTAGTCGGAACCGAACAGGATGCGGTCGCCCAGGTCATGCAGCCTGTGCAGGTCGGCGCGAGGGAAGGGGGCGTCCCGCTCGGCCATGTCGGTGAAGGCCATGGTGGTGTCGAGCAGGAAGTGCGGGTGCTGCTCGGCGAGGCGGAGGAAGGCAACGTAGTCCGGGTGGCCCATGTGGGCGACGATCAGGCGCAGGCCGGGATAACGCTCAAGGAGCTTGCTCACCGGCTCCGGTCCGGTGTGCGCCCCAGGGACCGGGCTGTGGCCGCAGTGGACGACAGCCGGGATGCCGGCGTCCCGCAGGAGGCCCCAGACCTCGTCCAGCAGCGGGTCGTTGGGGTCGTAGTCACCGACCTGGAAGTGGGCCTTGAAGACACGGGCCCCGGCCCCGGCCTCCACCGCGTGACGTACATAGTCCGGCGCGCCGGGTTCCGGATAGAAGGTGGCCGTGTGCAGGCAGTCGGGTGTGCGGGCGGCGAAGCCGGCGGACCAGGAGTTCAGCCAGCGCGCCATGTCCGGCCGGTGTGGGTAGACCATCGCGGTGAACGCCCGGACACCGAAGGCACGCAGGCGCGCCAGCCGCCGGTCCTTGAGCTGTACTGAGAATTGTGGAGTCCCTGATGCCAGGGTTACGGTCCTGGCGAAGGAGAACCACCAGCCCATGGCAGCACCCCGTAAATACCCCGACGAACTGCGCGAGCGCGCGATTCGCGAGGTCCGCACCACCGGCCGTCCGATCGCGCACGTCGCCAAGGACCTCGGCATCCACAAGGAGGCCCTGCGCGGCTGGGTCCGCCAGGCCGAAGCCGATTGTGGCGAGCGTGACGACCGGCTGACGAGTGCCGAGCGCGAGGAGCTGAGGCAACTCCGCAAGGAGAATGCCGAGTTGAAGCGGGCGAATGACATCCTGAAGGCCGCTTCGGTGTTTTTTGCCCAGGAGATCGACCGTCCCCGGACGAGGCCGAGCAGGTGATCGACCACCTGCGTGAGAACGGTCTTGGGGTCGATCCCGTCTGCCGGGTGCTGGACCTGTCGCCGTCGACGTACTTCGCCCGCAAGAAGCGCCCCAAGTCGGCCCGCCGACTGCGCGACGAACAGCTCATGCCCATGATCGAGGAGGTCCACGCGGAGTCGGGCGGCACCTACGGCGCCCGCCGGATCACGCGGGCCCTCAAACGCAAGGGCGTCGAGGCGGCCCGCTGCACCGTCGAGCGGCTCATGGCCGAGCTCGGCCTGGAAGGCGTCATCCGTGGCCGGCGGCGCCGCACCACGATCCCGGAGCCGTCGGCGCCCCGTCCGCCGGACCTGGTCGATCGCGACTTCACCGCGGCGCGACCCGATCAGCTATGGGTGGCGGACATGACGTATGTCCGCACGTGGTCGGGATGGGCGTATGTGGCGTTCGTCCTGGATGTGTACTCGCGGATGATCGTCGGCTGGCAGCTCGCCGACCACATGCGCACCGAACTCCCCCTGGACGCACTGGAGATGGCGCTGTGGCGTCGGAGAATCAAGAAGGGCTCCGGCCTCATTCGTCACAGCGACAGGGGTTCGCAATATGTGTCGATTCGCTACACCGACCGGTTGGCCGACATCGGTGCCTCCGCTTCGGTCGGTTCCGTCGCGGACTCGTATGACAACGCGATGGCCGAGGCGCTGAACGGCACCTTCAAGGCCGAGCTGATCGAGATGCAGGGCCCCTGGACGGACCCCGCCCAGGTCGAGCGGGCGATCTTCCAGTGGGTCACGTGGTACAACGAAGAGCGCCTTCACTCCGCGCTCGACTACGTGCCACCTGCCGAGTACGAACGCGCCTTCTGGCAGAGCACAGGAGCAGACCCCACAGTCCGCCTGAAGCAAGATCACCGGACTCTACGAAACTCGGGGCAGCTCACCTCGCCCATGCGGTAGGTGATGGGCCACGGGCGGCCGGTGAGCGGGCCCGCGGTGTCGAAGTACTCCCAGACCTTGGTCATCACCGGTTCGGGCATGAAGTGCGTGTGGACGTCGATCAGTCCGGGCAGGCCGAGCTCCCGCCAGAAGGCGGTCACCTGGCGCGCCTCGTCCTCCGGCGGCCTCACGCGGTGACTGTCCGGGCGCGGTCGATGATGGCGTCGGTATCGACGCCGGGCGTCAGGGTACCGAAGACGGCACCGTGGTCGCCGCCGAGCCGCGAAGCACAGAATGCGTCGGCCACCGCGCTCGGGGCGTTCCGCTGGAGCAGGGACGCCTGGAGGACCAGTGCCATGGTCTCGGTGATCTGGCGGGCGCGGTACTCGGCCTCCGCCGGGTCCATGAGCTGCTTGCGGAGCCCGGTGACAGCCTGGTCGAGGTGCCGGTCGGCACCGGCCGCCCGTTCCACCTCTTCGAAGAACGCCTCGACCGCCTCGGGCGCACGGCCCATCGCCCGCAGGGTGTCGAGCGCGGCGACGTTGCCCGAGCCTTCCCAGATAGAGGAGAGCGGGGCCTCTCGGTAGAGGCGGGGCATGCCGGATTCCTCGATGTACCCGTTGCCACCGTGGCATTCGAGGGCTTCGGCGGCGTGCATGGGGGCGCGCTTGCAGACCCAGTACTTGGTGACGGCGAGCCCGAGGCGGCGGAAGAGTGCCTCGCCCGTGTCCCCGGCGACAGCCCGGTCGGTGGCACCGGCCAGGCGCAGGGCGACGGCGGTGGCGGCCTCAGACTCCAGGGCGAGGTCGGCCAGTACGTTGCGCATCAGCGGCTGGTCGATGAGCGCCTTGCCGAAGGCCCGGCGGTGGGTGGCGTGGTGGACGGCGCGGACGAGACCCAGCCGCATCCCGGACGCGGCACCGAGCGCGCAGTCGAGGCGGGTCATGTTGACCATCTCGATGATGGTCGCCACGCCTCGGCCTTCCTCGCCGACGAGCCAGCCGAACGCGTCGTCGTACTCGATCTCGGCGGAGGCGTTGGAGCGGTTGCCCAGTTTGTCCTTGAGGCGCTGCAGTTGGATGCGGTTGCGGCTGCCGTCCGGCAGGACCCGGGGCAGCAGGAAGCAGGAGAGGCCGCCCGGGGCCTGGGCCAGGGTCAGGAAGACGTCCGACATGGGAGCGGAGGTGAACCATTTGTGCCCGGTGAGTCGGTACGTGCCGTCCGGGGCGGGCGTGGCCGTGGTGGTGTTGGCGCGTACGTCCGAGCCGCCCTGCCTCTCGGTCATCGACATGCCAGCGATCAGGCCGCGCTTGGTGTCCGGCTGGCGCAGCCCGAAGTCGTAACTCCGGGAGGCGAGCAGCGGCTCCAGCCAGCCGGCCAGGTCGGGCGTGGCACGCAGCGCGGGCACCGCCGCGTAGGTCATCGACACTGGGCAGGTGTGACCCGCTTCTACCTGGCCCCACACGTAGAACTTCGCGGCACGGGCCACATGTGCGCCGGACCGGTCGTCACGCCACGGCGCGGCGTGCAGTCCGCTACCGACGGCGATGTACATCAGCTCGTGCCAGTACGGGTGGAACTCCACCTCGTCGACGCGGTGGCCGTAACGGTCATGGGTGTGCAGGACGGGCGGGTTCTCGTTGGCGAGCCGTCCCCACTCGGCGGCCTGTTCCGATCCGGCGAGGACGCCGAGTTCATGCAGGTCGGCAGCCGCCCAGTCGGCGCCCTCGCGGGCCACTGCCTCAAGCAGTGCCGGGTCGGCCGCCGCGTTGTATCCGTGATGCGGCGGTACCTGGTTGGTGACCTCATGCGTCGGCGACAACGTGTCCTCCAAGGGAGCGCAGGGTGAAGGCGGTCAGAGCGGGGATGACGTCCTGCGGTGCCGCGTCTCCGTCGGCGAGAGGTCCGACGAGAGCCTCGGCAATCGCGCCGACGACGGCGGCGGCACTGAGTTCGGGCGACTGCGGCGGGAGCTCACCGCTCGCGACACCCTCGGCGATCAGGTCCGCGTACACATCCCGGAAGGCCCGCCGGAAGACGAGCCGTTCGGTGTCGACGGCCGGGTCCGCGGGCTCGGCGAGCAGGGCGAAGGCCCGGCGGGGTGAGTGCAGAGCCCGCGTCGCGAAGACCTCGACCGTTGCGGCCACCCGCTGGGCGGCGGTTCCGGTCCGCTCCGCGGCCGCGGTCACCGCTTCGACCTCGCGGGCCGCCAGGGTCCGGAACAGTGCGGCGGCGAGCTCCGACTTGCCGGAGAACGACTGATAGACGCTGCCGGCGGAAATGCCGGCCTCGGCGGCGATGGCCGCGACCGAGCAGCCGGCGTATCCCGTACGGGAGAGCAGTCGTATCGCGGCCTCCAGTACCTGGCCACGACGGGCGTCGAGCCGGGCCTGCACAGCGGGGGGACGTCGGTAGGGCATGGAAGTATTGAAGCACTGATTCGATGCTTCAGGGTACCGAGGACCTCCTGGCTGGGTGCCGACCGTTGGCGGTTCCGACCTGCCGAAACGCCATGGTGCGCCCAAGACAGAGGGACGCGGTCACAGACACCTACAGCGCCAGCGCTCTGCCGACAAAACCAGTGCGGCCACCGGAGCGGGGAAGCGGCGACACCGTGAGCCGACGGGCCGATCGGGTCGGTGGTGGCGCGGGCGAGCTCGATGCCGTCGCCGTCGTGGACCACCAGGCCCCCCCGGGCAGTAGAGCGGCGACCTTTCTGGGCGAAGTCGAAGACGTCAGGTCCGGCAAGCGGGGCAACAGTGGCCCACCGACGGGTCCAGAGCTGACAAACCACGACTGTGCCCCACCTTCGGATTCTGCCCCCACGCCAGAAGTCTCGGAGAGGAGCAATAAATACGCCAAGGTTGTCAACTGCCGTTACGGCCACTGTTACCCCGCCTGGGAGGAGTTTGCCGATGCGAGGCTGGCTCGTCAAGGGGCGGAATTACAGGCGGCCGCTCAGCTCCCCCACAGCGCCGCAGCCCAGGACTCTGCGGTGAAACTCACGCGCAGCGCCTTGTCCGTCACGGGCGTTCGAGCGCCGTGAGGCCCTGACGGAAGACCTCGGCCGCTTCCTGGACCCGGCCCCAGCCCAGCAGGGCATCACCGAAGAGACGGCAGGTTGCGGCGATTTCGTACACGGCTTCGATGTCGGTGTAGCCGGCGAGGGCGGACCTGAACAGGCTCACGCAGGCTGCTTCCTCTCCTTGGTCGAGCGCGATGAGCGCGTCGATACGGTCGAGCTCGGCCGCCTGCTCCGGATCCTGGTACTCGCGGGCTGCCACCCTGCACTTGCCGACCAGCGAGGCTGCCTCCTCGAGGCGATCCTGTTGGCGGACCACTTCGGCGAGTTCGGCCAGGGCGTTGACCAGGCGAGGGCGGGACTTGGTTTCGGTGAAGACGGAAGCGGCCAGGCGGAGGCTGGTCTCAGCAACGGGCAGGTCGCCGCTGCGGGCGGCGAGATAGCCGAGGGCGAAGTGGCACATGCCCACCTCGGTGCGCAAGGAGAGGTGCTCGTAAAGGGCGAGCGCCCTGCTCAGGACCTGCTCGGCTTGGTCACACCGGCCCTGGGCGGTCAGAGCACGGTTGATGTGGTAATAGCCCTGGGCCAGGACCTCGGGCTCCTTGACGAGCGGCGCGATCTCCAGGGCCTTGTCGGCGGCCATTCCGGCCTCTTTGAGCTCTCCCCGCTCCACAAGCGGCATCACGGAGGCGGCGCGCAGGGCGAATTCGGCGGCGTCCTGATCTGTTCCGGCGGCTGCGAGCAGGTGCCGCTCGGCGAGTACGAGGGCCTGCGCTATCTCGCCGCGGGCGAAGTGCGCTCCCATCTGGCCGACAACCGCTTGCAGCCGACTGGTGAGCGGCTGGGCGGCCAGCAGCTCCTCCGCCTCGCGGAAGAGGCCCAGTGCTCGGTCCGGGTCGCCCTGATGTCTGGCCGCGGCTCCCAGTCCACATCGACCGGCATAGCCGAGCTCGGAGTCGCCTTGGGCGTCGGCCTCCCGCACCACCTGCTGGTATGCCTCACATGCCCGCTCGATCTCGCCGCGGGACAGGGCCGTACGGGCATCGGCCACCGCCTGCCGCAGCTTCTTGCGCCTACCGGCCTCGTAACCGAAGAAGAGGTCGTCAGGGTCCACGCTCAACCGGCTGGCGAAATAGGCGGTGGTGCGCCTCGACGGCGTGCGCTTGCCTCCTTCGACCGAGGAGACGTAGGCGCGGGTGAAACTGGTGCCGGCTACCTGGGCCTGCGTCAGCCCCCGCTCGGTGCGCAGGCGCAGCATGCGTGAGCCGATCCCGGCCGTATCTGCCCCTGGAGGGAATTCGTCGGACATGCGGGTCACTCTATGACCTGCCTCTCCTGTCGACGGCCGCCTCGTCCGGCGGAGGCCGAACTGCCGCTCACTGATGTTGCGTTCAAACTCTTGACGCCCAGCTCGCGGGCGGGCCAGACTCGCCGCGCAGCGAGGTAACTAAGACAGCATCTCTTGTTTACAAGATGGACGCACCCTGTGCATCCGTGCGGTATAAGGCGCACTGCGGCGGGTGCTGCTTTGGTCTTCGGTTCAGGGATCGCAGGGGCCGGAGCGAGGGGGTGGCTGTCATCTCGCGTCCGTCGGCAATGACCGGCCAACCGTCCTTCCCAGGGCCCAGCTGCACAGGGGCCCTACGCGGGACGGCTGCCCGGACCCACCCGTATCCCCGCAAGGAGTCACGCGATGACGTCCCGCCTCGGCCACATGCGCGGCCGAATACCCACCGCATTCACCGCCGCCGCTGTCGCCACGACGGCGCTGCTGGGCGCTTTGTCCGCTCCCTCCGCCATGGCACAGGGCAGCGGGCCGGCACTCCAGGAGCAACCGGCACGGATCACCGATACCGCAGCGCTGACAGCGGGTGCCTACGACGGGTTCATCGTCGGCTTCCGCAAGGGCACGGCCGGTTCCCGCTCCAACGCGGAAGCGGGCAAGGCGGTGGCCGCGGTGGCGAAAGCCGACAGGCGTCAGGTTTCCCTGGAGCGGCGGCTGGCTACCGGCGGTGTCCTGGTGAAGACGCCGGGCAAGCTGGGCCCCGAGCAGGCGCGCCGTCTGATGGCACGGTTCGCGGCGCGTGCCGATGTCGCCTTCGTCGAGCCGAACACCATCATGCAGGCGTTCTCCACCCCGGACGACACCCGGTACACCGAGCAGTGGGACTTCCACGAGGCCGCCGCCGGTATGAAGGTGAACACCGCCTGGGACGTCGCGACCAAGCGTGGAACGGGCGTCACCGTCGCCGTGATCGACACCGGCTACGTCGCCCACTCCGACCTGGCCGCCAACGTCGTGGCCGGCTACGACTTCATCTCCGACGCCAACAACGCCAACGACGGGGGCGGCCGCGACGCCGACGCCTCCGACCCCGGCGACTGGTCCGAGTCAGGCGACTGCCTGTTCGGCTCCGCCCGGAACTCCTCCTGGCACGGAACCCACGTCGCCGGCACCATCGCCGCCGTCACCGGCAACGGCAAGGGCGTCGCCGGCATCGCCTACAACGCCAAGATCCAGCCCGTGCGGGTACTCGGCCGCTGCGGCGCCACCAGCGCCGACATCGCCGACGCCATCATCTGGGCCTCCGGCGGCACCGTAAGCGGCGTCCCCGCCAACAGCACACCCGCCAAGGTCATCAACATGAGCCTGGGCGGCGAAGCCGCCTGCGACACCACCACCCAGAACGCGATCAGCAGCGCCACCTCCCGCGGCACCACCGTCGTCGTGGCCGCCGGCAACTCCAACAAGGACGTCTCCGGCTTCACCCCGGCCAGCTGCAACAACGTCATCTCCGTCGCCGCCTCCGACCGCGCCGGCAACCGCGCCTCCTACTCCAACTTCGGCGCCAAGATCGACGTAACCGCCCCCGGCGGCGACGGCGACACCGCCGACCGCATCCTGTCCACCCTCAACAGCGGCGCGAAGGGCCCGGAGGCCGAGTCCTACGCCTTCTACCGCGGCACCTCGATGGCTTCCCCGCACGCCGCCGGCCTGGCCGCCCTCATGCTCGGCGAGAAATCCATGACCCCGGCCGAGGTGGAATCCACCATGAAGGCCAACACCCGACCGCTGCCCGGCACCTGCTCCGGCGGCTGCGGCGCCGGCCTCACCGACGCCGACAAGACCGCCCGCGCGGTCGTCGGCACACCCGCAGGCCCGGTCAACGTCACCAACCCGGGCAACCAGACCGCCACCGTCGGCACGGCCACGAGCCTGCAGATCCAGGCCACCACCACCGCGGGCGGCACCCTCTCCTACAGCGCCACCGGCCTGCCCGCCGGCCTGAGCGTCAACGCCTCGACCGGGCTCATCTCCGGCACCCCCACCACCGCCGGCCCCAGCTCCGTCACCGTCACCGCCACCGACAGCACCGGCCCGTCGGACAGCGAGTCCTTCACCTGGACCGTCAACGGCACCGGTGGCGGCGGCACATACTTCGAGAACACCACCAACTACAACATCCCCGACCCCGGCAACGTGACCAGCTCCATCCCGGTCACCAACATCAGCGGGAACGCGCCCGCCACCCTCAAGGTCGCCGTCGACATCAAGCACACCTACCGCGGCGACGTCATCATCGACCTCATCGCCCCCGACGGCACCTCCTACCGCCTCAAGGACCTCGACGGCTGGGACAGCGCCGACAACATCCTCGCCACCTACACCGTCAACGCCTCCTCCGAGGCCGCGAACGGCACCTGGAAGCTGAAGCTCACCGACTGGTACGGCGGAGAGTCCGGCTACCTGGACACCTGGAGCCTGCGGTTCTGAGACCCGGCCGGCACCCGACCGTCAAGCCCGGCAGCCAAGCCAGTTCGACCGGCTCAACTCGGGGCTTGTAAACCGAATCTGCGAGACCGGCCCGGCGTCCACAAGACGCCGGGCCGTGCCCCGAACGGGAATGACGCCATGGCTGTTGCACAGCAGGTCTACCACTGACCGCGAGCGCCGACACAATGCGCGTCATAGACGCCGTTCACGGGTCGAGGAGGGAGATTCTGTGCTGATGCATGCGAAGACAAAGCGAGTGCTGACGGCTGTCATGGTGGCTTGCTGCGTCGCCATGGGGGCCAGCTGTGAAGGCGGCGGCAACAGTGGGGGAGAGGGACCTGGTAGTCCGCCTGGTGCGACACATCCGGTCGGGGAAGGCTCCGCATTCCCGAAGGCCAAGACGATCAACGACGTCGGAGCCTTCGTCCGTACCGCGTTCGGGCAGTGCGCCCACCCTGAGGAAGCGTCCGGCACCATCGCCAGCGTAGGACCGGTCCGCGCGTGTGACCTTCCCCACGGCACCATCACCTTCGGCCTCCTCCAAGACGTCCGGGCCCTCCAGGAGCAGTGCAAGCGCGGACCAACCAGCAACATCGACGACGACCCGACGCCAGAAGCATGCACCGTGCTGGTCGGAGACCGGATTGTGCTCATCCGCGCGCACAACGCCGACGAGCAGGCAGTGACGGCATCCGTCGCCAGCTACCCCTTCATGCAGGCAAACTGTGACGCGGATTTCACGGGCATGGGCGCCTCTGTTGAAGACGGTCCAGTCCCCGGATGCCGTATGACCGATCGAGATGCCGAACTCAACTTCTCTTCGGGCGACCAGGCCGGCTGATTCCTGCCCCGGCCTCAACGCCCTCCCGTGAGACACGCATCGGCGGCTGGGCCCTGATGACCCGCCAGACCCCGCCGCCTGGCCCGCCGGTGCCCGCCCCTGACCCCATGGATACGCTGCCGTCCGTACTGCCCCGCAACCCGGTCGACCGGTACCTGGCGGCAGGCATGCTGCTGGTCGCCGTCGCGCCCTTGGCCGTATTCCGCTACGCCGCCCACCTCGAAGTCCACCCCGCCGTCGTCGTGCTCGTCACCATGCCTCTGGTCTCCTGGATCACGGCAGTCTCCTGGCAGACGACCAAGCACTTGCTGGTCCGGCCCCTGCCCGAGCCGCACCGGCTGCTGGCCCAGGACGCGAAGGCCGGCCGGGTGGTCGCCGTCCGCTTCGAGTCCGCGGGCGCCGAGTGGCACCGGATCGTGCCCGAGAACAGCACTAAGCTCGTCGATCCGCCGCTGGAGCACGCCCAGCACCTGAAGGTCCGGGACGCCGACGGCAAGTGGTACGGCGTCCACGGGCTGCTCCGGGGCCTGATCGGCCCGGACCATGCCCGTAAGCAACTCGCCGTGTTCGGCCCCTGATTCGCGGGCGGCCACGTCTGGATACTCTGGCCGGAGCCGTGGGAGCCCGTCCTGGCGGTGGCCAGACGCCGCGGCCACCCGGCCTACCCGGTGGCCGTTATCGCCGACACCGGCGAAATGGTGTGGGGCTACGCGGCACTCGACTACACCGATCGCTACCTGACCAACCCAGCGAACCCGCGCGCCACCACCCCCGGCCTGCGGGCCCGGCCGATACGCCCCGCCCGTACTTCCGCGCGGCCGTGCACGGCCGGATGCTGCTGCGGCTCGCCGTCGCGGTGGCCGCGCTGACCCCCGTGCTGCTGGACGCCGTGTCGGGTGCCGTCAGCGCCTTGCTCGGCCTGCTCGCCGCAGCCGCGGTGATCGACGCGCCGTTCGCCGCCCTGCGGGGCAACACCAAGGTGCCGGACCTGTCGCGGTGGAGCGTTCCGCTGGTGGAGGACTTCCGTACCCGCGCCGCCCGGTAGGACGCCCCCGGCAAACGCGGACGCCCGTCCAGAACGAGGGCACAGCCTCGAGAGCCACTTGCCAGATCGTCCGCGAAGTCCTGCTCCGGTCCCGGCCTTGGGGACCTAGCCGTTGGCGCTAACGGCTACCTCGGCGGTCCCCAAGGCCGAAGCCGGGCGGCCTCGACTCCACGACCTGGATCGCGTTCGCGCTCGCTCCCCAGCTTCGTTGAGGAATGGAGCCAGTGAGGCGACGAGCGGCCCTGGCCGAATCCAGAGATCGCCCTCATCGACGGCGAAGTGGTGGTGTGGTCGGGGGACCGGCTGTCGTTCGAGGCGTTGCAGCGCCGCGCCTCCTCCGGCGGCCGCACCGTGGCGCAGCCGGCGGAGGCGTTGCCCGCGCACTGCATCGCCTCCGGCGAGGTGCGGGTGGCGATCCTGCGCCGCATTTCAACGCCGCCCTGCGCGACCTTTGAACTGGGCCAGCTGGTCGAGAAGCAGCGCGCCGACATCTACCATCTCAACCCCATGCTGGCGGTCTACCTCTACCCCGAGGACGCCGTCGCCGCTGTCAATGGCGTGTCGCGCGAGCAGCGCCTGAACTCCCCCGGCCTCATCGAGCCATACAAGACCGCCGTTGCCGTCTACCAGTACGAGCTCGCCGAGAGGCGCCGGTTCAAGGCCGACGCCAAGCGCCGCCAAGTCTTCAAAGCCGTCTCCTGACCGTAGACGAACATGGGCGAATTGGGCCTCAGCAGAGGCAGACGCCTTGGTGAGCGGCGTTCGTGGCCGGGTCATCGGACCAGAGCGGCTACCGCCGCCGACGCAGCCGTTACGGCGGACACCACACCGAGCGTGGCCCCGAACGCGGCGGCCGCGCGCGTCACCGCTGCCGGATACGACGCACCATCCCGCCGGGCCAGATACCCCGCCCCAGCCCCCATCAGGGCCGCCACCAGCACCACCAGGGCACAGCCCAGCACGAAAAGAACGACCTTGTCAGACACGGTCCACGACCCTTTCGATCAGCGCAGCGGGAGTCGCTGCCGAACCGAAGGTGCCGGACCGGGCGTTCGCCGACGTTCACCGTGAACGCTGACGAACACATCTGAACAGCAACAGCAAACGACGGGAGGACAGGGCCACACGGATGCGCAGCACGACCAGGCACAGAGCGGCTCGCGGGGTCTCGAACCCTTCCCGGGAGGACGCTGTGGCGCCATGCTTAATGCCGAGAATGCGCTGAGTTGGGCACGACCAGGCCGAGGGGGGCACGGTTGCGGGGGGAAACCAAGCCGGAGCAGGCGTTGGCTGAATTGCGGGAAAGGCTTCGCCGGAGGCAGACAAGCTTGGGATGGTCCGTAGAGCAGATCCGCATCCGGGCCGAACTGGGGCGGACTACGGTCAGCCAGGCCCTGAACGACGAGAATCCGGCTCCGAGTGGACGGACTGTAACAGCGTTGGCAAGAGCGCTGCGCATGGACGCGGATCCACTGCTGGACTTGCTCGATGTCGCCACATCATGCGGCGACGGTGCCTCGGGAATCGGTGACTCAGACCGCAGGACGCCTGCCGTGTGGAACCTGCCACGGCGTAATCCGTTCTTTACCGGTCGCGCTGAGATTCTCGATCAGATGCACCGTCTCCTATGCGGAACGGGCACAGATGTGCCATCTGGAGGGAGGACGCTTTCCCTTCAAGGTGTCGGTGGTATTGGGAAGACCCAGTTGGCCACGGAGTACGCCTATCGCCATGCGACCGGCTATGGGTTGGTCTGGTGGGTCCATGCGGAGAGCTCCACGTTGGCGGAGAGCTGTCTGGCTGAGCTCGCGGAGATTTTGGGACTTCCCGTCGGGGGGACCCAGTCCGTTCTGATCCGCCGGCTGTGGTCCGTGCTCTCCCAGCGAGACGACTGGCTGCTGGTTTATGACAACCTCGACAATCCGACGGGTGCTGACCAGGTGCCGCCGCTCGACTGCGGACGTGTGCTGATCACCTCGCGCAGCCCCGCAGTCGGCAGGCTCACGCCCGACATGATCCAAGTCTCTCCGTTCGACCGGGGGGAGTCGCTGGCACTGTTGCGACGCCGGTGCCCGGACCTGGCGCACGATGAGGCAGGGCAAGTCTGCGAGGCTATTGGGGACTTGCCGCTCGCAGTGGAGCAGGCTGGGTGTTTTCTGGCTGAGAGCGGCCTGGAGGTGGACGCTTATGTGGCTCTTCTCGGGGCCAGACCGGAGGAGGCCGGCCTGGCAGATCCGACGCTCGACTTGCATCCGGGTCTGGCGAATGTTGTTTCGTTAGGCCGTGAACGCCTCCGTACAGCGTGTCCTGAGGCCGGTCTCCTCCTGGATCAGATGGCGTTCTGTGCTCCCTTGCCGTTACCGGTGTCTCCGTCGGAGACGACCGCCTCCAGATCCGGTTACGTTCATCTGGGTGATGTCGCTACCACGGTCCGGATCATGCGGGCGCTGACCGGCCTGGGACTCGTCCAGCGATCTGGCGCTTACCTCCAGGTGCACCGGCTCGTCCAAGGGCTACTGCGCAGCCTTCACAGCGAGGAGGAGCAGGTGGTTGCACGAAACGAGGCACAAAAACTTCTGGCCACCGCAAGACCGGGCATTCCGGACGACCCAAGTGCATGGCCTGCGTACGCCGCCCTCACTCCCCACGCGCAAGCTGTGGCAGAGGCTGTGGACGGTGAAGAGCCGAGCGGCTCCCAGACGCCCGAGCCGGAGGAGTTTCGATCCCTGCTCCTGAACGTCTGCCGCTATCTCCATGTGACAGGCCAGTACATCAACGCCCGGACCCTGTCCGAGCGCGCGTATGCCCGTTGGACGCAGAGCTTGGGCAGCTTGCATCAGGACACGTTGCGTGCCGCCCACAACGTCGGGCGCGCGCTTCGCGCCCTGGGCGCCTATGAGGCGGCTCGAGAGCTGAACGAGAACACGCTGGAGGGGTTCCGGCGCGTGCTGGGGGAGGATCACGCCTACACGCTGGCGTCGGCCACCAGCCTTGCTTACATCGTGCAGCACATGGGTGACTACCAGGCAGCGCGGGAGCTCAACGAGACGACCCTGACCCGCTACCGCCGGGTGCTGGGCGAGGACCATGTGGCCACCCTCAACTCGGCCAGCAATCTGGCCTGGGTACGTCACGTTCTGGGTGACTTCGAGACGGCACGGGCCCTGGACGAGGACATCCTCGCGCGGCGGCGCCGCGTCCTCGGCGAAGAGCATCCCCAGACACTGCTCTCGGGCAGCAACCTGGGACGGGATCTGTTCGCCCTCGGTCACTTCGAGGCCGCCCGGGCCCTGGACGAGGACATCCTCGCGCGGCGGCGCCGGATCCTGGGCGAGGATCACGCTCACACGCTGGTCTCGGGCAGCAACCTGGGACGGGATCTGTTCGCCCTCGGTCACTTCGAGGCCGCCCGGGCCCTGGACAAGGACACTCTGGCCCGTCGGCGCCGGGTCCTCGGCGAAGACCATCCCCAGACACTGGCGTCTGCGGCCGACCTTGAGGCAAGTTCTGCAGCGGTCAGACGTCGAGAGTGACCAGGGCCTAGGTGCTGCCGCGATGCCAGCTGAGCGCATCCGGCAGCTCCCGGCGGAGCACGGGTGCCACGTCTGCGGCGAACAGTTCAAGGGACTCGCGGCGCTCGCTGGGCGGCAGACCGTCCACGGTCAGGCCGAGCAGTTGGTTGCCGTAGGCCTGGTGGGCCTGATGCACCTTCTCGATGATCTGCTGAGGGCTGCCGACGAGCAGTGGCCCGTGGCGGATCGCGTCGTCCAAGGTCTGAAACGGCGACTGGTTGCGCCGAGCGGCGGCCGTACCGGTCAAGGACGTGTAGATGGGGCGGTACTGCTCACGGGCCTGCTGGGACGTGCGTGCGACGTGGAATACGGCGCCAGCGCCCACGACGGCGTCCCCGGGTGCCCGGCCGTAGTGCTCCCAGCGTTCTCGGTAGTGATCCACCAGGACCCGGTACTTCTCCATGGGTTGCGAGCCGTTAGCCGTAAAGAGGGGGTCGCCGTAGCGGGCTGCCAGATCCGCGGAGCGAAAGCTCGTGGCGCTGCCGTGCCAGATACGGATGTGCTCCTGGAAGGGGCGCGGCGTCACCGTGGCCCCGTGCAGGGGTGTACGGAATCGCCCTGCCCAGTGGACTTCCTGTTCAGTCCACAGGCGGCGTAGAAGGGCATAATTCTCGGCTAGGCGGTCCCAGAGCTCGGCGTCGTAGATGCCGAAGAGGCTGAGGAGCCCTGGGTCGTTGCCTTTTCCGATCACCAGTTCCAGTCGACCGCCGGACAGGTTGTCGAGAGTGGCAAAGTCCTCCGCCGCCCGTACCGGGTCCATTGCGCTCAGTACCGTCACCGTCGTCATCAACCGGATTCCCGAGGTGCGTACGGCGACGGCTGCCAGCAACACGGCTGGGGATGCGGCAAGGAAGGGTCGTCCATGGCGCTCGCCGATGCCGTAGGCGTCGAATCCCAGACGTTCGACCTCCACCGCTAGGTCAACGAGATCTTCCAAGCCCGTACCCGAGGGCACAGTGACCCCATTTGCGGGGTGTGGGAGGTGGTAACCGATGGAAAAGACAACGAGCTTCACTGCGCCCCCCAACCATCCCTCGCCGCATGTTCGAACGCCGTGCCTGCAAGTTCTGCGGCTGCACACTCGACTTACTACTTTGCCTGGCAGCCGGCAGAAGTGGTGCCTTCTGTACCGATGACGCGATGCACATCTGGCGCCCACGCGAATGCCAGCATGCCGCCTGACTGGCACTGCCGCCAGGCTCAGGGATGAAATTCGGCCAGAGTAGAGCAAACCGTCCCATCACAGCACGGCCCGAGTTCGCATAAAGCCGACTGACAGTCGGGGATGGTTGCTGGTCAGACTGCGTAGGCAGCCCGAAGGAGGGCCGATACATTCTAAAAGAACGTTTTGTCCTGGTGGGGGTGTTTGGTAAGGGGGCTGTCTGACCTGCCGGGCAGGCTGTGTGACCGCTGGTGGGGCGGGCGGTTCAATGTGGAGATGAACGAATCTCTGTGGGGTCGGCTCTCGGCCGGGGACCAGCGGGAGTTGGACCAACTGGTCACTGCGGGTCGCCACATTCAGGCCATCGCGCTGATGCGTGAGCGCGCTGGTCTGCCGCGGCCAGATCTCCATGACTGCGTTGACCTCCTGGAGCAACGCGCCAATGTCCTGCGGGGCTAGGTGGGAGCAGGCGATGGCGCCGAGGCCGATCAGGTGTCGCGCCAGTTCGGAGTGGTTTCGCGGGTGAGGCGGCGGCTTATCAGGTCGACCATCGCCAGCTTGATCATGGCTTCGGAGCGGTGCGGATGGGTTTCGTAGTCGCGGGCGAGGCGGCGGTGGTGCATGAGCCAGCCGAAGGTGCGCTCGACGGCTGCGATCGTCCGGGGGCTTCGGTCTGAGGAGGCGGCGGCCGAAGCCGGGGTGTCGCCCGCGGTCGGGACACGGTGGTTTCGCCACGCTGGGGCGTGCGACCTAACCTTTCACCGGCAGTGTCGGGACGCTATCTGTCGTTCTCAGAGCGTGAGGACATCGCCGTGTGGCGCGCTCAGGATGTCGGAGTCCGTGAGATCGCGCGTCGGCTTGGCCGGTCGCCGTCGACGATCTCGCGGGAGCTTCGCCGGAACGCGTCAACGCGCACCTACCGCCTGGAGTATCGGGCGTCCACCGCGCAGTGGCATGCGGGGCGGCGGGCTCGGCGGCCGAAGAAGGCGAAGCTGGCCGTGAACCCATCGGCTGCGGAGTACGTGCAGGACAGGCTCGCCGGGGTGATCCGAGCTCCGGACGGGAAGTTGGTGGCGGGGCCGGTGACGCCGGAGTGGAAGGGCCGCAACAAGCCCCGGCGGCAGGACCGGCGGTGGGCGACGCCGTGGAGTCCGCAGCAGATCGAGAACCGGTTGCCGCTTGACTTCCCCGATGATGAGTCCATGAGGGTCTCGCACGAGGCGATCTACCAGGCGCTCTACGTCCAGGGCCGCGGCGCGCTCAAGCGTGAGCTGGTCGCCTGCCTGCGGACCGGCCGTGCGCTGCGCGTCCCGCGTGCCCGAACACGGCAGCGTCCCGGCGGCCATGTCACGCCCGAGGTGATGATCAGCGAACGACCGGCTGAGGCCGAGGACCGCGCGGTCCCTGGGCATTTCAATCGGCACGCTCGTCGAGCGCACGACCCGGCTCACGATGCTGCTGCACCTGCCCCGCATGGCCGACTACGGCGTCGCACCGCGGGTGAAGAACGGCCCGCTGGCCGGCCGCGGACGCCGAGGCCGTGAAAGACGTGATCGGGGCCACGATCACCGCACTGCCCGAATACCTACGCCGCTCTGGATCACACGGCTTGGGGTCTACCGCCTTACCGGAAACGTACGCAGGGCGACGGCGCATGCCAGCCGGTGAACGATGTCGGAAAGCCGTGTGCGGGAGAACTGCATGCACGGTTTGAAGCGGCGGGGACTGGAAACGGAGCGTGAGCCACCGCGCCAGTCCCCGACCCTACTAGCCGAAGGTGCCGTCCGTGGTGAGGGCGGTGGGGAGCGGCCAACGAGGTGGGTTGGGTGTGTAGGGCCGTGTCGGGCGAGGGGCGGTCTCCGTGCGGGTTGAGCAAGGCATGTGCCCCCGCGGCGCGGGCGCGGGTGGCACATCCGTGTCAGTGCTGTTTCGTGCCAGCGGGAGACCGGGGCCCGGGACGGTATCCCGTGCCAGACTGAAGGCGAAGGTGCGGTCAGGACGAGAGCAGGCCGTCCTCGGTCGCGCGCTGCCCCAGTTGGAATCTGCTTTGGGCACCCAGCCGGGCGGAGATTTCAGTGATCATGCGGCGTTCGGTGCGGAGGGATATGCCGAGTTTGCGAGCTGCGCCTTCGTCAGTAAACCCTTGGGAAAGAAGTCGCAGCAATTCCCGCTCCTGCGGTGTTATGTGCCCGGCGGTGCGAGACTTGGCCTCAGTGAGGGGGACTGCCGCTTCCCATACTAGGTCGAAGAAGGCTCAGAGCGCTGAGACGACTCCCGCTTCCTCGACGAGGATCGCGCCCTGCGAACTATCCTCCGGCTTGATGGGAACCAAAGCGCATTGGCGGTCGAATATTTGGAGGCGCAGAGGGAGGATGGGAGCCGTGCGGGTTTCTCCGCCTTTTTCTGATAGCCAATGGGCGTGCTCCAGACTTCCTGGATCGTTGCGCAAGCTGTCGAGGTATATCGTCTTCATGGCGATGCCGCGCGCAAGGAGCGATGCTGCGAGCGGTCGACTGGCCGCTCGGTTCTCAGCGGTTTGCGGACCACCGGGCGCGAATGCGAGGGTTTCGCGTTCTGTCGCTGCGACTAGCTCGTCCATCCGTATCCGGACTGCTTCGACGCTGGTGAGCAACTCGAACGCCCTTCCCCGGCCGTAGGGGTACTCCGATGCGTAGTCACTCGCCAGGCGGGCGGCCGCAGCGCGGATCTCTTCAATCTCTTGTTGTCTGCGCACGAGATCGGCTTGCCGCTCCGCGAGGATCACATGGAGGGCGACCTCGGGGTTCACGGGCAGCAGTAGGTCGGGGTCCTGCCAGGAGCGCCTGATCAGGGTCAGGTCGGCAAGGGCGTCGAGCGACTCGCGGACCTCGGCCTCATGGAGGTTGAGGGTGCTGATGATTTCCGCGATCGTGATCCCCGGTTGCCGGATCAGTGCCCGATAGACCGATTCCGCCGTCCCGCCCAGACCTAGTGAATCGAGCATCCTGCCCCCCCAGAACACGTCCCCGACATTACAAGCTGTACCCGCCATGGATTATCAAGGCAGGCCACGCGCCCCGCAAGATGCATTTGTCCACTACACCCTTTTTGGCAATTAAGGTGCCCTATGTACATGCTTCATGTTGTAGCGAGCTGCACCGGGGGGCAGGCGATTGCCGACCCAGATGTGCTGGTGGCGGCATTCCGACAGGCCGACGAGGAGCGGGGCAGGCTGGAGCATGTCCGCGTTCATGTGTCCCGGGCGGGTGCGAGCGGTGTGCTCTTCCTTGGTGGAATGGTGCCCGATGTCGCGCTGGAGTATGGCCGGGAGCTGTTCGAGAAAGCCGTGATGTGCCAACCCGAGCTGGCTGGCTGGTCTTTGTCTCATTGCGCCCTCTTGTCAGTCGCGTGACGGTGAAATGGGCCCGGGCATGGATGTGCCATGGACCGTTTGTGCCATAGGGAATCTCTGGTGCACGCCTGATGGTCCGGAAAGAATCGGACCATCAGCCTCCGGACGGCCCTAGAAAGTAGGGGTACTTGTGTGTATCAAGGATGGTCTGCGTTTCTTTGCGGCAGTGGTTCTCGGCTCGGTTGTATTCCTGTCTGGTGCCGCACAGGGCGCCGGCCCGGTGGACCACCGGGCAGACGGACCGGTCTTGGTGGACCCGATGGGGGACGTCGGCTGGCAGTAGGTCCCTGACCGCAGCCGCCCCGGCTGCAGCGCTGGACCGGCTTCCGGCGCGTGCGAAGGCAAGGTCTTCGCGGTCGTAGACTAAAGGCCGCTCGGCCGTCCTGGACTCGCTTGGCCGCCTGTCCAGGACGGCCGAGTTCATTTGTTGTCCCTTGGCCCACGCGGATCGCCGCGGCGCCGTAAGCATGGAATGGAGCATCCGAGGATGGCTCGACATCTGATCACCAGCGCTCTTCCCTACATCAACGGGATCAAGCACCTGGGCAACATGGTCGGGTCGATGCTTCCGGCGGATGTGTACTCCCGGTACCTCCGCCAGCGCGGCCACGACGTCCTGTACATCTGCGCCACCGATGAGCACGGCACCCCGGCCGAGCTCGCCGCCAAAGCGGCGGGCCTGTCCGTCGCCGAGTTCTGTGCGCAGGCGCATGACGCCCAGAAGGCCGTGTACGACGGCTTCGAGCTGTCCTTTGACTACTTCGGCCGCAGTTCTTCCGCCCAGAACGTCGAGATCACCCAGCACTTCGCGCGCAGGCTGCAGGCGAACGGGTTCATCGAGGAGCGGGCCATCCGCCAGGTGTTCTCGCCCGCGGACGACCGCTTCCTGCCGGACCGCTACGTCGAAGGGACCTGCCCGCACTGCGCCTACGACAAGGCCCGCGGCGACCAGTGCGAGAACTGCACCCGGGTGCTCGACCCCACGGACCTGATCGCGCCCCGCTCGGCCATCAGCGGCTCCACGGAGCTCGAGGTCCGTGAGACCAAGCACCTCTTCCTGCTGCAGTCCAAGCTCCAGGACGAGGTCGAGGCATGGGTCACCAAGCACGAGGAAGCGTGGCCGCACCTCGCCTCCTCGATCGCCCGCAAGTGGCTGACCGAGGGCCTGCACGACCGCGCCATCACCCGTGACCTCGACTGGGGTGTGCCGGTTCCGGCGGACACCTGGCCCGAGCTGGCCGCCGAGGGCAAGGTCTTCTACGTCTGGTTCGACGCCCCGGTCGAGTACATCGCCGCGACAAAGGAGTGGTCCGACGCCGATCCGGAGAACCGGGACTGGAAGTCGTGGTGGTACGACGTCCAGGACGTCCGGTACACGGAGTTCATGGCCAAGGACAACGTCCCCTTCCACACCGTGATGTTCCCGGCCACCGAGCTCGGCGTACGTGAGCCGTGGAAGATGGTCGACTGCGTCAAAGCCTTCAACTGGCTGACGTACTACGGCGGCAAGTTTTCCACCTCCCAGCAGCGTGGAGTCTTCACCGACGCCGCCCTGGAGCTGCTGCCGGCCGACTACTGGCGCTACTTCCTGATCGCCAACGCCCCGGAGTCCGACGACTCGTCGTTCACCTGGGAGCATTTCGCCGCCACGGTCAACAAGGACCTTGCCGACACCCTCGGCAACTTCGTCAACCGCGTGCTGTCCTTCTCGCGCAAGCGCTTCGGCGACGAGGTCCCGGTGGGCAGTGCGGCCGGCGAGGCCGAGGCGAAGCTGGGCGAGGAGATCGCGCGGCTGCTGGGCGAGTACGAGGAGCAGCTGGAGACCCTGCAGTTCCGCAAGGCCGCGCAGGCGCTGCGCGCCCTGTGGTCCGCGGGCAACTCCTACCTGGAGGAGAAGGCCCCCTGGCTGGAGATCAAGACCGACCCCGAGGGCGCGGCGCTGACACTGCGGACAGCCATGAACCTGATCCACCTCTACGCGGTGGTGTCCGAGCCGTTGATCCCGGCCTCCGCCAGGGCCATGCGCACGGCCTTCGCACTAGCCGACGCCACCGCGGCCTGGGTATCCCGCGAGCAGGCCGCGTCCCTGGACGCCGTCCCCGCCGGCACGCCGTTCACGGTGCCGCCCGTCCTCTTCGCCAAGATCACAGAAGAGGACCTGGACTCGTATCGCGAGCGATTCGGCGCCGACGGCTGACATCACACCGCACACACGCGCCAGAGGGCCCGGAACCGTTACGGTTCCGGGCCCCTCCGCGTTTCCGCTGGGTTCTTCCGAAGCGGGGCTGGCATGACTGTGCCATGGTGAATTCATGCCACACGTAAGGTATTTGATGCACCCTCTCGTCGTGCCAGAATGAATCTCGGAAAGGGCGCTACAAGGCCCCTTCCGGAGAAAGTAAAAATAACCATTCATGGAGGAAAAATGCCCGAGATCGACGAGCTCGACATCCAGATCAACCGTGGCGCTGTCGGTTCCGCGATGATGCAGATGAAGTCCGCCGTCAGCACCGAGCTGGACGACGACGCCTTCACCTCTTTCGAGGACAACCGCTAAAGCGGGACACACTCGGCGTGCGGTGAAGAACTCCTGTTCTTCACCGCACGCCAGTCCGGTCTACATCACCGTTCGTATCGCGCTGGATTGAGACGCCACCCTGTGCGCCCGGGCCGCGACGACGACATGGAGGTCATCTTGCTCGCACAACCCAATGCCTCGGAAGCAGCCGCACTGCGCGAAAAGCTCGGGCAGGCCATCACGGCTGACTGGCACAAGGTCCTCAACGCCGCGCAGACCGCCCAGTTGGTGACCGAGGACAGCGCAGTCCTGCTGCGTGACGCGCTCGATGCCACCGCCGGCGCCCCCCGGCGCAGTGAGTTCTACGCCGCGTACTTCAGCGCTCTGGACGCGTTCGCCGCCAAGGACCGCAAGGCCGCCACACGCGCGGTGCTGGGCCTTGGCAACGTCTTCGTCGAAGACGCCGCCCGCGGTCTGGTGCGTACCCCGCTGCCGGTCGCCCAGGCAACCGGCGACGGCGCGGTACCCCTGCCGGCGGGATCGGTCGGCTCGCACTGGACGCCGTCCCGGAACACGGCCGTCATCGGCCCGGACCTGGCGCCCGACGAGCGGGACGCGATTCTCGGAGCCATCTCCGAGACGTGGATCACCAAGGACCCGAAGCGCATCCGCCTGCGCACCGAGACCGACGCCATCCGGGCGGAGGTCGCCAAGTACAGCGACCAGACGAGGGAAATATCGCGGCTCGACCCCAAGCTCAGCGTGGTCGCAGGCGCCCAGGACGCTTTCACGCAGTCTCTGGTGCGCAACTACGAAGCCGGTCTGAGCCTGATCGAGGAGGTCCTGCCGGAGCAGGCGGCTGAGATCACGGCGCTGACCGAATACGTGGTGGCCCTCAAGGGCCAGCACTTCGTCGGCGGGTCCGACATCGTGCTCTTCGGCGCCTCCTTCCTGCGCCTGGACACCAGCTGGAGTCCACTGTGCTTCGCCGACCACCTGACCCACGAGGCGACGCACCAGCTGCTGCACGCCAAGCAGGAAGTCCACCCGTTGCTACTCAACCGTGACGCGACCGGCGTGAGCTCGCCGATCCGCACCGACCCGCGGCCGCTCTACGGCACCTACCACGCCACATTCGTCTTCCTGCGCCTGGCCAGGCTGATGGCGGCTGTACTTCGGTCTTCCGCAACGCAGTGGCATCAGGAGGCACAGGTCCGCTTCCACCGGCATCTGCTCGGTCTGCTCCAGGGCCTTGCGATCATCGAGGAGCACGGTCAGTACTCCCCGGAGGGCCGGCAGGAACTCGACGCCTGGATCGAGACCGGACGAGAGCTGGTTGCCCTTGAAGGCATGCCCGACCCGCAGCTGTACAACCGGCTCGACTGGGACTACGACCGGCCCGACGGCAGCCTCCCGCTGTTTGCGGTATGAGCCTCGATGACGGCCAAGTGGCAGCGGCGACCTCGGTATTCCATTTCTGTGCCAAGAGCGACGTCTATTTCGCGGATGCGGAAATAGTTGTCACCACTGCACGGCGGCGAGTCTCATTGCGCGGCACGAGCCTTGGCTTCGGACGAAAACTCAGCGAACTCAAGTGCCGGTCCGAACTGATGGAGCGCTGGGCACATCTCGAGTGGGAGATGAACGGGTCTCCGCAGCTTTCCGGGCGCGGAATGGAGACCGGACACGAATATGCGGGTCTGGGTCAGCCGGGAATCAACGCCTCCGGTGAACATTCCGACGGCAGCGGATACTGCGCCGGACCGGCAGAACGAGCGGACGAAATCCTCGGGCACGGCCTGATGGAAGTCATCGAACGCGACAGCATGGTCCGCGTCTTCGACCGGCATGACCTTCCGCTCCACGACGCCACCGCCGGCATCCCCAAGCCACTCCACTGCCTGCTGCGGGGACAGAAGGCCACCGCCCAGGCGTGGATCGTCCACCGTGCTTCCCGTCACCGACCTGTCCCTCGTGGTCCTGGTCGGTGCCACCGGATCCGGCAAGTCCACCTTCGCCCACCGGCACTTCAAGCCCACCGAGGTCATCTCCTCCGACTTCTGCCGGGGCCTCGTCGCAGACGACGAGAACGACCAGAGCGCGAGCCGTGACGCCTTCGACGTCCTGCACTACATCGCGGGCAAGCGGCTGGAGGCCGGCCGCCTGACCGTCGTCGACGCGACCAATGTGCAGCCGGAGAGCAGGAAGCAGCTCGTCCAGCTGGCCAGGAAGTACGACGTACTGCCGATCGCGATCGTCCTCGACCTGCCGGAGGAGGTGTGCGCCGAGCGCAATTCCGTACGCCCCGACCGGGCCGGGATGCCCCGCCACGTCATTCAGCGGCACCGGCGCGAGCTGCGCCGTTCGCTGCGGAGCCTGGAGCGCGAGGGCTTCCGCAAGGTGCACGTCCTGCGCAGCGTGGAGGAGGTCGACGCGGCGGAAGTGGTGCTGGAGCGCCGTTACAACGACCTCAGCCACCTCACCGGCCCCTTCGACATCATCGGCGACATCCACGGCTGCCGCTCCGAGCTGGAGACCCTGCTCTCCAAGCTCGGTTACGTCGACGGATCGCACCCCGACGGGCGTACGGCCGTCTTCGTCGGCGACCTCGTGGACCGTGGTCCCGACAGCCCCGGCGTTCTGCGCCGCGTGATGGGAATGGTCGCCTCCGGCGACGCGCTGTGTGTCCCCGGGAACCACGAGAACAAGCTGGGCCGTTACCTCAAGGGCAGGAATGTCCAGCACACGCACGGACTCGCCGAGACCGTCGAGCAGCTGGAGAAGGAGGACGACACCTTCAAGGAGCAGGTGCGGAAGTTCATCGACGGGCTCGTCAGCCACTACGTCCTCGACGGCGGCAACCTCGTCGTGTGCCACGCGGGTCTGCCGGAGAAGTACCACGGCCGCACCTCGGGCCGGGTGCGTTCGCACGCGCTCTACGGCGACACGACCGGCGAGACCGACGAGTTCGGCCTGCCCGTGCGCTACCCGTGGGCCGAGGACTACCGCGGCCGCGCCGCCGTCGTCTACGGCCACACGCCTGTCCCGAACACCTCGTGGATCAACAACACCATCTGCCTGGACACCGGCGCGGTCTTCGGCGGCAAGATGACCGCTCTGCGCTGGCCGGAGCGCGAGCTCGTCGACGTACCGGCCGAGCAGGTCTGGTACGAGCCGGCCAAGCCGCTCACCCCCGAGGCCCCGGGCGGTGCTGCATTGAATGGGTCAGAGGGCGGCCGTCCGCTGGACCTCGCCGACGTGCACGGTCGCCGGGTCGTCGAGACGCGGCACATGGGACGGGTCGCCGTACGCGAGGAGAACGCGGCCGCGGCGCTCGAAGTCATGAGCCGGTTCGCCGTCGACCCGCGCTTGCTCGCCTACCTGCCGCCGACGATGTCCCCGACCGGTACGTCACACGTTGCGGGCTACTTGGAGCACCCCGCCGAGGCCTTCGCGACGTACAAGGCGGACGGAGTCGGGCGGGTCGTGTGCGAGGAGAAGCACATGGGCTCGCGGGCGGTGCTGCTGGTCTGCCGGGACGCGGACGTGGCGCGCGAGCGGTTCGGCGTGGACGGTCCGACCGGTGTCATCCACACCCGCACCGGCCGTCCGTTCTTCGATGACGAGACGGTCACCGAGCTGATCGTCAGCCGACTGCGTACCGCCGTGACGGAGGCCGGGCTCTGGGACGAACTCCAGACCGACTGGCTGCTGCTCGACGCCGAGCTGATGCCCTGGTCGCTCAAGGCCTCGGGGCTGCTGCGCAACCAGTACGCCGCGGTGGGCGCCGCAGCGCGTGCCGTCTTCCCCGGCGCCGTGGCGGCGCTGGAAGGGGCCGCGGCCCGCGGCGTCGAGGTGCAGGGGCTGCTGGCGACGCAGCGCGAACGCGCCGCCGACGCGGCCGCGTTCACCGACGCGTACCGGCGCTACTGCTGGCCGACGGAGGGGCTGGAGGGGGTGCGGCTCGCACCGTTCCAGCTGCTCGCCGTACAGGGGCGTTCGCTCGCGGGCGTACCGCACGACGAGCAGCTGGCCTGGCTCGACCGGCTGGTCGAACACGACCCAACCGCGCTGCTCCAGACCACCCGCAGGCTGATCGTCGACACCGGCGACCCGGCGTCCGTTCAGTCCGGCGTCGACTGGTGGCTGGAGATGACCAGCCGGGGCGGCGAGGGCATGGTCGTCAAGCCGGTCGAGGCGCTGGTACGGGACGGCAAGAACCGGCTCGTGCAGCCGGGGATCAAGGTGCGCGGCCGCGAGTACCTGCGGATCATCTACGGTCCCGAGTACACGCGCCCCGAGCAGCTCGAAAAGCTGCGCAACCGCTTCCTCGGCCACAAGCGTTCGCTCGCCCTGCGCGAGTACGCGCTGGGTCTGGAGGCACTGGACCGGCTGGCCGAGGGCGAGCCGCTGTGGCGAATCCACGAGGCCGTGTTCGCGGTCCTGGCACTGGAGTCGGAGCCGGTCGACCCACGGCTGTGACGGCCCGTTCGACGACTGCGAGCGCTGCACGCTGCATTTCGTGGCGGCGACCGGCGGCCAGGAACAGGGCGACATCTTCCCGCACGGTGTCCGGCCGCGCCGGGTGCTGGCGCCACCGCTGTCTGTCTTCGCCATGTGCGGCCTGCTGCCGGGGCCCGAACTGAGAGGGGTGGGGGCCTGAGGGTCCGGCACGAGGAACTGGTGGACCAGGTCGTCCTGCGCCGGGACGCCGACAACCTCTCGGGCACCACCGGCTTCGGATCGGTCGCCTGGTCGATCCGGCCGGACGAGGCGGACGGCTTCTTCCGCAGGTTCGGCCCGCTGCTGCGGGCCACGGGCGGGGCTGCCAGGCCGGGCCTCGTGCGGCTGGAGCACCGGGGGAGAACGGTGCTGCTACGCCGCGTCCCGTGGCGCGACCCCGGTGGCAGGGCGAGCACCGTATGCCATGCGCTGATGGGGAGCTCGGACATCCTGGACGCGGAGACCTGCCTGGGGCTGCACGCGTGGTCGTGGTCCCAGGACGGCCCGCCGATGGAGGAGGCGCGCGGCCGGCTCGACCAGGTGCGGGCGTCCACGCTGATCGCTTCCGCCCTCGACGGGCAGCCTGCCCTGACGGCCGGTCTGCCCGCGGCGGAACTCCTCCTCCACCCCGAGCGCCGCATGTCACTGCTGGAGCCCGAAGGAGGAGCGGGGGCGTACTGTTCCGGCCCCAAGGCCCCGCTGAGAGCCCTGCGGCGTACCGAGCGACGAGATCCGCTGCGCGAATGCCGCCTCGCTCTACCGGTGGGCCGTCCGCCCCTACGCGAGCGATCCGCAGGTCAGCAGCCGACTCGAAACGCGGCTGCCGAAGCTGAGCACGGGACCGGATCCCGTATTCAGGGAGACGGTCCGCCAGATTCTGGAAGCGGAGCCGCCGGGCCTGCCGGAGGACGTCTGGCGCGCGCTGTGGAGAGCGTCGTACGAGCGACGGCAGCCCCAGCCCCAGCCCCAGGAAGACCCCGAACCAGACCCCGTATCCGTACGGCCATGCTCGCCCCAGCCCCAGCCCCAGCC
>NZ_JAGGOK010000090.1 GCF_018614615.1 Streptomyces sp. ISL-100
AAGTACTGCTGGAGTACTAGCGGGCCCTCGGGAGGAACGTCACCAAGGCCGGGACCCACTTACCTGCGCGCTCAGGATGCGCCAAAGCTGGGCCGGCCCCTTGCCCGGTGCGGACGCATCTGGAGCCGGTAACCGCGAGCTTTTCGGCTGTGGTGCTGCGGACGAGTTGGACGGAGGCGGAAGAACACGTGAACTGGGCCGGCGTATGCAGACCAGGACGGGAGGGCACATCGCCGTTGAGTACCACGCGTCCGCCGACCTGTACCACTTCCCCCTTACGTCGAGGGGTGATCGGCCCGCTGCAGCGTCCTGTGAATCCTTCGGACGCTACCGTGAGCCGGCCGCAGTGGAAGGTCACTGCGTGAGCGGTGGTGGATGCGGTGGCGATCGCTACGGCGGGGGCGTCGCGGCCTACCGCGTGGGCGTTGACGGCGTTGACGAGGTCGTCGTCCGCCACCGCAACGCCGGTGCTCGCGGTCAGCCCGGCGACCGCGAGCACTAGCGCGGCGGCCATGGAAACCCGCATACGCATGGGATCAGCTCCTTCACTGCTGTGGGGAACGCTTCCTCTTGGCGGAAGATCCCACGATTGTTCCGGAAAGCCACCGCGACACGACCTCGGGACGGCCCGCATCACTCCGCCGCCGCACGCAATGCCGTGTTGGTGAGTTGCTGGCTCCGCCCGTACCCGGCGCTCGTCCGCCAGCTGCCGCAGCTGCTCGGAGACGGCCTCGAAACCGGGGATCGGCCGGTCGCTGATGCGGGCCGCGTGCGCGCGGTGGAACTGTCGGGCCGGGGTGGGGAAGAGCCCCAGTTGCCCGGGAACCCGAGGCGGACAGATCCGGGGATCGTCCTGGACCGGTTCGGGAAACCGGGCCCGTCACCACGAGCGGATGTCGAAGCGCCGGCCCGGTTTGCCTTGGGGCATCAGCACCGGCGTCGCCTCGGGCAGGAGGATCCCGTCAATGTCCAGCGCGAGCTGACGCGGCGGCCCGGGCCAAGGGTTTTGTCGTGAAGCTCGCCCCAGACCCAGGGATCGTCCTCACCGAGGCGGACAGCCAGGAGGGACAGCCAGGAGGCAGGGCGCGCATACGCCTGCTCGCGTCACCGGCACGGTCCAGGCACAGCGGCGGCACGGAGCCTGGCGCCAGCCGTCCCGGCCCGAGGACACGCGGATCCACGCCCCCCGCTCACTTCTGAGCAGCCGAAAGCCCTTGAGCACTGTCCAACCCGTGTCAGTTCCGGGGGCAGCGGGCGCCGGGCCCCGCCGCTGCCAGGACGGGGGACCGGGCGCGCAGCCCCGCTTTCGCCTACGGCCCGCTACTCGGTCTCCGGGCGTCCCTCGGACGCCGCCAACGGCTCGGCTTCCCTCAGGTCCGCCACCGTGCCCTGGAGGGCGGCGCAGATCATGTCCAGGTCCTCCAGCCGGACGGTGACAGGCTTGTTCGGCCACAGCGCGGCCACCTGGCTCAGGGACGGGGTGAACCCCACTTCCCACACCGGCTCAGCGCCGAACGCAGGTTTCACTTCAGGTGCCGGGGTATCAGTGCTCGTCACCAACAGACGCAGCAGCGTCCGGTGGCGTCAGGGTCGGCGCAGCAGCGCTGTCATGATGTCGTAGAGCAGTGTTTCGGGGTCGGGGTCGGCGGCCGGTGTCCGCCAGGCGACGAAGCCGTCCGGGCGTACGAGTAGTGCGCCTTCGGTTGTTGTGCCGTGCATTTGTGCCCAGTCTGCCCCGTTCTCGACGCTCAGGTCGGCTTGCGGGCCAGTACCGATGGTGTAGGCGTCCAGCCGGATGGCCAGCCGTTCGGCAACCCTGTTCGCTGCGGCACGCCATGGTGTGCCCTCCGAGCTGAGCAGGACGAACGACAGCTCGTAGAGGTCGAGGGTGGAGATCCGGTCGCCGGATTTGTTGACCCACAGGTGGGGGGCCCTGGTGCCCGGGTCGCCCGTCAGGTGCATCCCTTCGGGCACGACGGGCCGTTCAGGAGGGGTGCCCAGTACGGCACCGCTGGGGTAGCCGTATCCCATGATCACGGGAAGGAGCCCTCCTTGTCGTCGGCCTCCGGGTGTGACGGGGGCTGCGTAGCCGGGGTGGCTGTGCTCTGCGGAGCGCGCCGATGCGCGCTCACTCGTCGCTTGTGCCACCGGCAGCCGTTCGGACTCGTAGGTGTCGAGCAGTCCGCAGCCGGCCGAACCGTTCAGCACCAGCGCAAGTTTCCAGGCAAGGTTGTGTGCGTCCTGGATTCCGGTGTTGGAGCCGAACGCCCCGGTGGGAGACATCTCATGGGCGGCGTCGCCGGCGAGGAAGACCCGGCCACGGGAGTATTGTTCGGCGACCAGCTCCGTCGCGTGCCAGGGAGCCTTGCCGGTGATCTCGATGTCCAGGTTCGGGGCGCCGATGGCTCTGCGGATGTGTTCGACACATCGCTCCTGTGTGAAGTCCTCGAATGTCTCGTGCTGTTCGGGGTGCCAGGGTAGGTGGAACACCCACATTCCCTGGTTGTCCACCGGTAGCAGCGCACCGGCGGCTTCTGGGCGGGTGAGGTAGCAGACGATGAAACGCCGGTCGCCCACCACGTCGACCAGCTGTTCGGAGCGGAAGGTGACGCTCACATTGTGGAACAGGGCGCCACGGCCTTGTCGGCCGATCCTGAGCTGTTCCCTTACGGGGCTGCGGGGGCCGTCGGCGGCGATGAGGTAGTCGGAGCGGATGGTGCTGTGGTCGCCGGTGTCCCGGTTTTTCACCACCGCGGTCACTCCTGTGGCGTCCTGGTCGAATGACATCAGCTCGGTGGAGAACCTCAGGTCGGCCCCGTGCCTGCGAGTGTGGGACATCAGGACCGGCTCGATGGCGTCCTGGCTGCACAGACACCATGTGGTCGGGCTCCATCGCGCCAGTGTTCCACCTGCATCGATTTCCCTGAACAGCCACCGCTCGTCGTCGCCGGTCAGCGACCGGGCTTGAAGGATGCCGTTGTTCTCCGCGAGGCCCGAAGCGGCCTGTCTGATGCCTGCTTCCAGGCCGGCGCTCCTGTACAGCTCCATCGTGCGGACGTTGATGCCACGTCCGCGCGGGTGCTCGGAGATGGCCGAGTGTTTCTCGACCAGCATGTGCCTGATGCCTTGGCGGGCGAGGAACAGTGAGGCGGACAGGCCCACCAGGGACCCGCCCACGATCAGGACGGGCACCCGGTGGTCGACGTTCTCTTCCATGTCGCTCCTTGCTCTGTGCCGCCGGGGGGATGGATTCTGCATGCCCTGTGCCGGGGCGGTTCGGTCGCCCATTCACCCACCTGGATCTGAGCTCTCGCGCCCCCCGTGGCGGCGGACAAAGAATCGATTGCGGAGCGGCCCACACCCGCAAGGGCGGGCTGTTCGCTTCATGGGTTGTCGCCCTGGGCCGCGCCCCCACACGGGCGGACGGACGAGTGCAGCCCCTGAGCCGCGTTGCTGACAAGGAGTGTGCAAGGTGACAGCCCTGTCCCAACGGGTATCGCAGTCCGCCTTCGACGGCTCACGGCTGCGGGTCGTTCTTCTGCTGGACCTTCACGAGGGCGAGCAGCAGCAGTTTCTGGAGGCGTATGACCATCTGCGCGACCACGTGGCGGCGGTTCCCGGGCACCTCAGCGACCAACTGTGCCAGTCGTTCGAGAACCCGTCACAGTGGCTCGTCACCAGCGAATGGCAGGACGCGCCCTCCTTTCTGGCATGGGTGAACAGCGAAGAGCACGTCGAGACGGTCAAGCCGATGAGCCGCTGTGTACGTGAAATGCGCTCGCTTCGATACAGCGTCCTGCGGGAGACCGGACGGTCCTGTACCGAGATGCCAGAACGGTCCAAGGACGGGCTGCAGGTTTCGCCACGGCTCGGGGACGGCGTGGTCCGCCACGCTCTTACGTTCACGGTCAGACCCGGCAGCGAGCAAACCGTCGCGAACATCCTCGCCGGGTACACCTCCCCAGCCGCCCAGGTCGACGAGCACACACGGCTATGCCGCACCTCGCTCTTCATGCACGGCAATCGCGTCGTACGGACCATCGAGGTACAGGGCGACCTACTCGCCGCCCTCAGGCACGTAGCCCGGCAGCCTGAGATCAGAGCCGTCGAGGAAGCCATCAACCCGTATCTGGAGCAGGACCGGGACCTGGACGATCCGCAGTCCGCCCGGCTGTTCTTCACCCGGGCGGCGCTTCCTGCCGTGCACCACATGACCACCGACGGACTGGAACTCGCTGGTACAACGCGTCACGCGCTGTACTACCAGGCCAAGGAAGGCTGCGGGATGGCCCTGGCCCGGCTGCTGGCCCACCAGGACGAAGCGGCGGCCAACCACCCGCACAACTCCATCACCAGCAGCACCGTCTTCCAGCGCGACGACATCGTCGTGCGGCTGCTCGATGTACGCGGCCGGCTCGACGCGCATCCCTGCCTGTCGTTCGGTGTCGACACCGAACGACAGAAAACTTCGCTGGCCCGCCTGCTCGACCACGGCGCAAACGACGGCACAAGCGGCAGCACGCATGAGGTCGCTCTCCACCCGGCTGTCCCGAGCTCTCCCTGGCCCTGCGAAATGCAGCTGATCACCGACCGGTGCGCGTCGCCGGAATCCTGACTCATACTTCCGCCCGCTTCACAGCACTCCGCAAGCCGTCAAGCAACGCTCCTGGAGGCAATGCCATGACCGCACAAGGCCCGCGCATCGTGAACCTCGCCGACACGCAGCCCAACCAGCGGCGCGGAGGTGATCTGCGCGCCATGCTCACCCCGGCCACGGTGGGTGCCACCAGTGGCTTCATGGGCCTTGCCATCCTGCAGCCGGATGAGCGCATCGGTGAGCACTACCACCCGTACTCCGAGGAGTTCGTGTACGTCGTGAGCGGGCTCCTGGAGGTGGATCTGGACGGTGAGACGCATGAGCTGTGGCCCGACCAGGGCCTTCTGATCCCGCTGAACGTGCGCCACCGGTTTCGCAACGTCGGCGACGTAGAAGCCCGCATGGTCTTTCACCTGGGTCCGCTCGCCCCTCGCCCCGAGCTCGGTCACGTCGACACCGAGCACACGGGCAGCGCCGTACAGGTGCCGCCAAAGAGGGCCGGGGCCGCTTCATGACCCGGCGGGTGGCGGTTACCGGGGTCGGTATAGTCGCCCCGGGCGGAGTCGGCGCCGCCGCGTTTTGGGACCTGCTCGCCAACGGGCGTACGGCGACCCGCGGCATCACTCTCTTCGATCCTGCGGGGTTTCGCTCGCGCATCGCCGCGGAGGTTGACTTCGACCCCGCGGCCCACGGTCTCGGCCAGGACGAGGTGGAACGCTCGGACCGGTACGTCCAGTTCGCGCTGGTTGCCGCTCGGGAGGCCCTACGCGACTCCGGTCTTGTCGCCGGGGAGGAAGACCCGTGGCGCATCGGGGTGACACTGGGCACCGCCGTCGGTGGCACTACCCGTCTCGAGCACGACTACGTCGCCGTCAGCGGCTCCGGTGCGCGCTGGGACGTGGACCACCGGTCCGCTGGTCCCCATCTGCACCGGGCGTTTTCGCCGAGCGTTCTCGCCTCTGCAGTGGCCGAACAAGTCGGCGCCCACGGGCCGGTGCAGACCGTTACGACCGGCTGTACCTCGGGGCTAGACGCCATAGGATACGCCTTCCACGCCATCCAGGAGGGCAGGGCCGACGTCTGCGTGGCCGGCGCCTCGGACTCTCCGATCTCGCCGATCACCATGGCGTGCTTCGACGCCATCAAGGCGACGTCTGCGAACAACGACGACCCTGCCCACGCCTCGCGGCCATTCGATGCCGACCGGGACGGGTTTGTCATGGGAGAGGGCGGTGCCGTCCTCGTGCTGGAAGAGTTCGAACACGCCGTTGCCCGAGGCGCGGTCATCTATTGCGAGATCGGCGGATACGCCACCTTCGCCAACGCACACCACATGACGGGACTGACCCGCGAGGGCTTGGAGATGGCCCGGGCGATCGACACCGCACTCCGCCATGCCCGCCTCGACCGCACGGCGATCGACTACGTCAACGCGCACGGCTCCGGCACCAAGCAGAACGACCGGCACGAGACGGCCGCGGTGAAACACTCCCTCGGCGATCACGCGTACGACACACCCATGAGTTCAATAAAATCCATGGTGGGCCACTCGCTCGGCGCCATCGGCGCGATCGAGCTGGTGGCTTGTGTGCTGGCCATGGTTCACCAAGTGGTGCCCCCCACCGCGAATTACGAGACGCCCGACCCCGAGTGCGATCTGGATTACGTACCGCGAACCGCTCGACCGCGGAAGCTGCGCAGTGTGCTCTCGGTAGGCAGCGGGTTCGGCGGTTTCCAGTCCGCGGTCGTCATGACCAGGCCGAACGGGAGGGCCACATGAGCCACCGTCGGCCCGCCCGCATCCCGGTGATCACCGGGATCGGTGCCATCGCACCCAGCGGGATCGGCGCAGAAGCCTTCTGGAAGTCAGCACAGGCAGGGGTCAGTGTCCTGGGCCGGGTCACCCGTGAGGGGTGTGAGCAGCTGCCGCTTCGTGTCGCAGGTGAGGTATCCGCCTTCGACGCAAGTGCGCTGATCGAGGAACGCTACCTCATCCAGACCGACAGGTTCACGCACTTCGCGATGGCCGCCGCTCAGCTCGCGATGGAAGATGCCCGGCTTGCTCACGGCGACTACGAGGGTTCGCCCTTCTCCGTAGGGGTGGTGACCGCAGCCGGGTCGGGCGGTGGCGAGTTCGGACAGCGCGAACTGCAGCGCCTGTGGGGCCAGGGACCGCGCTTCGTCGGGCCGTACCAGTCCATCGCCTGGTTCTACGCCGCAAGCACAGGCCAGGTCTCCATCCGCGGCGCTCTCAAGGGGCCCTGTGGCGTCGTCGCCAGTGACGAGGCAGGTGGGCTCGATGCCTTCGCACACGCCGCCGGGGCCATCCGGCGCGGCACCGACGCGATCGTGGTCGGCGCCACAGAAGCTCCTCTCGCGCCGTACTCGGTCGTCTGCCAACTCGGGTACGAGGCCCTCAGCACCCGCGAGGACCCCGCACGCGCATACCGGCCCTTCACCTCCGACGCCTGCGGCTTCGTTCCCGCCGAAGGCGGCGCGATGTTCGTCGTTGAGGACGAGACAGCGGCCCGCAGCCGCGGCGCCGAGATCCGCGCCACGGTGAGCGGCCACGCCGCGACATTCACCGGACCCTCCCGGTGGGATCAGTCCCGGGAAGGGCTCGCCCGCGCAATCCGCGGCGCTCTGGAAGAGGCCGACTGCGCGCCCGAACAGATCGACGTGGTCTTCGCCGACGCCCTCGGTGTAGCACGGGCCGACCGCGCCGAAGCGATGGCGATCGCCGACGCGCTGGGCGCCCACGGCCTGCGCGTTCCGGTGACGGCGCCCAAGACCGGAATCGGCCGGGCCTACTGCGGGGGCCCCGTGCTCGACACGGCCTGCGCAGTGCTGGCCATGGAACACAACCTCGTACCGCCCACCCCCAACGTCTTCGACGTCTGTCACGACCTCAACGTCGTGACCGGCAGTGCCCGCCCAGCACAGCTGCGGACGGCACTGGTCCTGAGCCGCGGACTCATGGGCTCCAACGCAGCGCTCGTGCTGCAGAAAGCCACCGACACCCCTCAATAGAACTCGTGCGAAGGAGATCCCCGTGCCCGATCGACTGACCCCCGAAGAACTCGCCGCGCTGATGAAGAAGGGTGCCGGCATCACCGTCGACCCACTCGAACTGGCAAGGCGCCCCGACGCCCGTTTCGACGAATACGGCCTCGACTCACTGGGCCTGCTCGGCATCGTCGGCGAGCTGGAGAACCGGCACGGCCGACCGCTGCCCCCCGAAGCGGATCAGTGCAAGACCCCCCGGCAGTTCCTGGACCTCGTCAACGACAGCCTCATGAGCGGAGCCTGACATGCCCGGACACACCGAGAACGAAATCATCGTCGCAGCGCCGCTGGACCTCGTCTGGGACATGACCAACGACCTGGAGAGCTGGCCCCAGTTGTTCAGCGAGTACGCGTCGGTCGAAATCCTCGCTCGCAACGGGAACACGACAAGGTTCCGCCTGACCATGCACCCGGACGAGAAGGGCACGGTCTGGAGTTGGGTCTCGGAGCGGACAACCGACCGGGCGGGCCTACAGGTCCGCGCCCACCGTATCGAGACGGGCCCCTTCGCCCACATGGACATCCGATGGGAATACGCCCAGGCCCCGGGCGGCACCCGGATGCGATGGCACCAGGACTTCGCAATGAAGCCGAACGCCCCGGTTGACGACGACTGGATGACGAACAACATCAACCGCAACTCGCAAACCCAGATGGCGCTTATCCGGGACAAGATCGAACAGCGCGACCGCGACAGCCGTACCGCCGCCGTCACACCCTGACCGGCTCGATCGAAGCCACCGCCCCGGCGTGCCGTACGTGGCCAGTCCTGCTCCCCGGCCGCCCCTGCCGCCGGCGGAGTCGGCCAACGAAGGGAAGCCCCTGATGCACAAAGCTCTGATAGTCGCCCGCATGGCGCCGGAATCGGCCCCGGACATCGCCAAGCTGTTCGCGGCCTCCGACTCCGGCGAACTGCCGCACCTCGTCGGAGTCGCCCGGCGCAGCCTCTTCCAATTCGGCGACGTCTACCTCCACCTGATCGAATCCGAGAAGCCACCCGGACCCGAGATCTCGAAGGTGGCGGCACTCCCGGCCTTCCGTGACATCAGCAATCGTCTCTCCGCCTTCGTCAGCCCGTACAACCCGCAGACCTGGCACGGGCCGGAGGACGCGATGGCCCATGAGTTCTACCGGTGGGCGCGCGACGGCGCTGGCTGAGGAACGCCCAACCGGCAACAGCTATAGACGATTACGTGTCTGACCAGGGGAACTTCACGCTCCGAGTGCCGCCGTCACTCCCGCCGTTGTCCTCGCCGGTGTCGTGGGCGGCTGGGTGCGGTTCGCGGCGGAGTTCCTCGACACTCTGGCTCACGATGGAGCGGACAGCCGACCACTCGGCCTGTCCGGGCTGGGCGGCTGTGGTGAGCTGTTCGGTGACGAGGGTGGTGAGGTCGTCGAGCCGGCCGTGGACTTCGCGCAGCGCCCGCTGTGCCAGCCCCCGATCCAGCCGACCGGCTGTGTCCGTGTCACTCGCGGGTGACACCCCGGTCAGGACACCGGCCGCGCAGCGATCGTCGCTCTGGCCGCCGAGGCCGGTGTACCACGCAACGCGCTGACCCAGCGTCGCACAGACCTGAAGAACGAGTTCTACCTCTGATCTT
>NZ_JAGGOK010000091.1 GCF_018614615.1 Streptomyces sp. ISL-100
CTTCATGAGTCTTCTAGGCGGTCACAGCTTCCGTGCTCTCTCAGGTGGAGTGGAGGACTCGGAAGTGGTCGGGTTTTGCCGGATCCTGATCCACGACTTGGTGGGCGTCGAAGCCCATTGCCAAACGCTGATGCCGGGCGTGCGGGAGAACTGGATCTGCCCGCGGGTGCCTTCGACTGCAACGCGCGGCCAAGATTCGGCAATGCGCGGCCGGTCCGCGCCGTGAGAACGCAGCAAGTCGGCGAGGACGGCGACCGTGTCGTGGCCCTCGAAGGCGACGAAGGAGGGCGCTTCGGCCAGCCGCTCACGGAGGGCCGTCTCGACTCGTACACCGAGCGGGCTGAGCCGCTCGGGCAGGTAGCGCAAGAACGGGATCGCGACACTGTCGTCGCCCAGCAACGTCGCCCATTCGGCGAACTCCGGTTGCCCGGCTGGAGCACCAATCATGATCTCGGCGAGGTGCGGGTCGTGGCGGACAGACTTGACGATCGACACTGCCGGCTCCGGGAAGCCGACTAACAGAAGGAGGGCTGTCGCACGGTTGTTGACGAGTTCGTCACACACAGTCGTTGGGGGCGAGAGCGTGCGCATCGAGTTCGATTACGGTGCCGCCGCGTGGAGCGAGGTAGCCCCGAAGGATGCGGAACCCTGACGCCCAGTACACACTCGGTTCGGTTGCTACGGCGATTCGACTGTGGCCCGCGCCGAGGAGGAAGTCCGCGTAGATCTGCCAGCCGTGCGACTGCGCCGGGGGAAGGCGCGCGACCCATTCCGTCGGCTCCTCGGTGAGAGCGTCGAGAACCGCTGACGAGCAGAGGAACGGCAGACCGAGCGCGTAGGCCCTGGCGGCAGCGGCGCGAGCGACGACGCCTTGACCTCCTCGATCAGAAGATCGACCGGAACCAGGAGCAGATCGTCGAGCTGCTGACGCGTCTGGTGGGCAAGGACACGGCGTCGGCCGAAACACCCGCCGCATAAGGGATGAGGGGCGGCTCAGCGCAGCGGCCTCTCCGGCCATGCTCTGACATTGCACCGGCCAAAGGGCGGCTCGATCACGGTGGGCCCTGCGTGTTCCGGCGGTTGCCGGAGATCAGGACCGGCAGGTGCTCCGACCTCGGCATAATGCTGTGCCATGTCGTCGGGTGCGACGAGCGCCTCACCCTCGCCCTGGGGACGTGTGTGCGAGGGCAGGCGGGAAGAAATCTTGAACCAGAGGAGCAGCCTTGTGACTGAGGCATTAAAGGGCAGCACGGCCAGGAACCCCTCGGCCGCCACAGTGGCTATTTCGCAGATGCACGGAATGGCCTTCGCGGCCTTGGCCGCCTGCCTCTGCGCCGTCCTCTCGGCCTTCCTCTATGTAGGCTCTATGTGCTACACCCTGGCTAATTACCGGGAATGGCACGAAGTCGTCGCGTTTGTTGTCTCCCTCGTCTTCGGCGTGATTGCGCTGCTGTCCGTGACGGCCCATCTGATCGGTGAAGCCTCGATCACCACGTATCTGATGCCGCGTGCGGGGATGTGGCTCACCTGCCTCGTACTGGCCGGGCTGCAACTCACCGCTGCTGTCCTCGGTGACGCGCATTTCTCGATGTCCGCCGTCATCGGACTGACCACCGTGCTCGCGGTGGCCGGCTTCGGTGAACTCGCCGGACACGCGGTGAGTGAGTCGGTCGCCTGACCCAGCGCCCGCCCTGCGGGGATCGTCTCAGCGGGGCCCCGCCGGGTCCTGAGTGCCCGAACCAGGTGGCTCCGCCGAGTGATCCGAGTACTGCGGTGACCAGGGCGAGCAGCAGGTAGGTCGGCTGCCGCAGGGTCAGGTGCAGGCGGCCGACGCGGAGCCCCAGGAATGGTGCCGGCTCTGTGTGGCGGTGCTTCTGCCAGGAGGCGGGGTGCGTGATGAACGCACGCGGCGGCCTGGTATCGCGAAGCCAAGGTGTACGCGTCCGCGCTGCACAGCGCACTTCAGCCCGTCTTTGATCAGGGCGTCACGCAACGGAGTCGTAGGGACCGAACGTGTCGCACCAGCCAGCTCTTTGCCAAAGCCGGACTGGCCGAGTGCCGGCTCAAACCCGCCGACCGACGCCAGCGCAAGATTCGCCCTGGACATCGACCAGGCCGACGGCGGTGACGTGCTGTGGGTAGTCGAACAGCGCGTCAGCCGCCCGGGCCCCACCCCACCGCCGCGCAAGCTCCACCTGATCTACGGACTCCACATCACCCCGAACTGCGTGACATCATCGCCGAGCAGGAACACGACGAATTCCCCGACGGCAGCCACGAAGTCGGCGTCATAGAGTGGATCGACCACCGCAAGATCGCCGCTCTGCCGCTCTTCCCGCCCAGCGGACCCGCCCTCGCTGCCCTGAGCGGCCCACGCGACCGTCACCGACGCCGCTCTGGACGCCGTCATCGACGACAACTACACCTTGGCGTGACCCCTGGCCCGCCCGCGGCAAGGAGTACGGGCATGACGGCCCGGCGGGGGGTGCATGGGTTTATCGTGCCGGGTGCCTCGGTGACGGCATGGGGTGGCGCGCGACTGGGAGTCTGGGGCCCTTCTCATGCCCCTGCTGACGCTGGGGCGTTACGCTGCGGACACAGGACCGCCCCTAGATCTGACCATGTCTACCTCCCTTGGGCAAGGCTCCGCCCCTACGGCCACAGTCATACGCGTCGCCTCAAGGGCCGCCAGGGGGTTTATGGTTCTCGGAGGGGTCTACGGGGGTGGGTGCCCTTATCGCGGCCTTCGCCGCAGCACGGACCTTCGATCTCTACGGCAAAGACTTCAGCCCCTTGGCGGGCCTTGTGCTGCTGCTCTTCGCGTCCCTTATCGGCTATCCGGGCTTCAAGCGGTTGCGCACAGGCCTGAAGTACCACCAGCAGTTCGTGAGCGTCGACGAAGCGGGCCTGTAGGTGCACAACAACTTGGGGCGGAACGTCATCCGCTGGGACACCCTCGCCGCAGTCGCCCTTCACTGGAGCAAAGCTGACAACCCGGCCGGGGAGAACTACTCGATCGAGCTGTGCCCGACCGTCCCCGTCGACCGCGACGACCCGATCATGCGGGGTCTGGTCCGCGACGAGGAACCTCTCCGTCCGGGCCTTCCTTGCCTGTGCTACCGCATCGTCGCCAACGGCCCGTACCGCGAGCCCATGATCGAGGCGATCCGGCAGCATGCCCCTCGACTCTGGCTCGGCGAGACCGAACGCGAACCGGACTACTTCGGCAGGCCCGCCTGATGAGGCAGACCGAAACGCGTGACGTGCGAGGTCAACCGCGCCTGCTCCCTTGACCGCCGTCACCGTGACGAATCCCGCCCCAGCTGCCGAACGCGGCGGAGTTTACGTCGGCCCCCTGCCTCGTCCCGAGGGTTGCTGTGAGCAGCAGTCAGTCGCGTCACGGACGGACTGTTCGCCGTCCAGCGAGGGCCGAGCGAAGGAGTTGGCGTACGCCCAGCGAACCGGCCACCTCGCCGGTCGGCTGCCCACCCAGCCCGTCGGCGACGGCGACGGCGACGACGAGCCGTGTGCCGAGGGGAAAGACGAGCGACTGGGGTTCTCGGTCATGGTGCCGCACCGCGTGCACGGCCCGACGACGAGGCTGTCCTCGTCGCCTCCAACCTCCAGAGGCACGGAGAACCTGAAGTCTTGGCACGTCTCATGGAACCGGCGATCGCCAAGCCGCGCTCGTCTGCGCCAGGGACGGATTCATCCGACAGGGCCACCGGAGACCGGCCCAGACAGGCGAGCCGCCGGGGGCAGTCGGGCCAGGCTGCGGAAGGTCTGGTTGGTACGGCTGGGCCAGCGGGCCGGTCACTCCGCGTCGGCGCGAAGGGGCACGGCTGGAGCAGATTCCACCAACCTCTGGTCAAGGGGGTTCCATGGCGCTTAACTGCCTCCACTCACCACCCCCCGCAGTCGCTTCCCAATGACGTGAAAGGACTTCCATGCCCGCACGCCGTACAGCCGCGGCCACCGCAACCCTGGTGGCCGCAGCACTGGTTTCTCCGCTCCTGGTCGCTGGGTCGGCCACCGCCGGCATCGCGACGGGATCAGGCCCCCACCGGGGCGATGCGCTGGCTCGCAAGCTGGTGAAGGAGTCCACGGCCAAGGACGCCTACCGGCACCTTCAGGTGCTGCAGAAGATCGCCGACCACAGCGACGGCAACCGGGTGGCCGGTTCGCAGGGGCACGAGTGGTCCGCCCAGTACGTCGAAGCCCTGATGAAGCGGGCAGGCTTCCAGGTCTCCAGACACGAGTTCGACTTCGTGTACACCGAGACGATCAAGGAGAGCCTGAAGGTCGTCTCGCCCACGCCGCGCGATGTGCCCATCGAGCTCATGACGTACACCGCGAATTCCCCGGCGGGCGGTGTCACCGCGCCGCTGGCGGTCGCTCCCGTCGACGCCGACGGTACGAACGGCTGTGAGCCCGGCGACTTCGCCTCCGGCACCTTCACCGGGAAGATCGCCCTGATCAAGCGCGGCGGCTGCACCTTCGCGATCAAGCAGGCCAACGCCGCCGGCGCCGGCGCGGTCGGCGCGATCATCTACAACAACACCGCAGGCGCTCTCAACGGCACCATAAGCGACCCGACGCTCGGCAAGGTCCCCACCGGTGGTGTCACCCAGGCGGACGGTGAGGCGCTTGCCGCCGAGGCGGCCAAGGGGCCGGTCGAAGTCACGCTGGACATCCGTGAGATGCGTGAGAACCGCACCACGTACAACGTGGTCGCGGAGACCCGCGGCGGGGACGTGGACAACACCGTCTTCCTCGGCGCCCACCTCGACTCGGTCGCCGCCGGCCCCGGCATCAACGACAACGGTTCCGGCTCGGCCGGCATCCTTCAGGTCGCACTGGAACTCGCCAAGACCCACACCAAGCCCAAGAACAAGGTGAAGTTCGCCTGGTGGTCGGCCGAGGAGTTCAGCCTGCTCGGTTCCAAGGCGTATGTCGCCTCACTGACAGAGGAACAGAAGAAGCAGATCAAGCTCTACCTGAACTTCGACATGATCGCGTCGCCGAACGCCGGCTACTTCGTGTACGACGGCGACGACTCGGACCGCGTCGGAGCGGGCCCGGGCCCGGAGGGCTCCGCCCAGATCGAGAAGGGCATCAACGACTTCCTCGATGCCCGGCAGATCCCCCACGAGGGCACCGACTTCACCGGCCGTTCCGACTACGGGCCGTTCATCGAGGCCGGCATCCCCTCCGGCGGCACCTTCACCGGCGCCGAGGGCATCAAGACCGCAGCCCAAGCGGGGAAGTTCGGCGGCACGGCAGGCATCGCGTACGACCCGAACTACCACGCCGCCGGCGACACCATCGAGAACATCGACATGCCGGCGTTCGACATCAACATCGACATTATCGCCGACGCCGTGGGTCACTACGCCCACGACCTCGGCCCGCTGTCCGTCCCGGTCGAGTCGGTGCCGACCGACGGCGACGCGGGCAGCGGCGGCGGCTTGCACGACGGGCACGGCCACGAGGTAACCGAGTAGCCGACCGCGGACCGAAACCGCCGCACATCGTACGAGACCCTGGCCGCGGGTGCTTTCTACTGCGGCCAGGGTCGGTGTGTGTGGGTCCGTCCGGCCAGTAGGCCAGTAAGGGGCCGCATTCTGGCCCGGGGCGGCGACCTGGGGACGCCCACAATCCCGCGTGGCGGCCTGCACTTGCCGGACACTCCGTGGTCCAGCGGGCCACAACGAGGCAGGCCGAGGCTAACTGATCATTTCAGAATGAGGTTCGGAGTCGTCGCAAGCAGATGATGCTGCAGGCGAGTTGGAGGAGTCCCATGTGGAGGTCGGCGCGTATCTCGTAGCGGATCCGGAGCCGCTTGAACTGGTGGAGCCAGGCGAAGGTCCGCTCGACGACCCAGCGGGTCTTGCCCAAGCCGGATCCGTGCGAGGCTCTGCGGCGAGCGATCTTCGACAACGCCGGCGGCATTCACCTGCTGTCGCGGATCGCCAAGGTCCACCCCCGCGTCACTAAGGCGTGGGCCGACACCGGCTACCGGACCAAGGCCATCGACCAAGGAGCCCCCGCCTGGGCATCGACGTCGACGTCGTCCGACGCGACCCTGCAGAGAAAGGCTTCAAGGTGGTTCCGCGGCGCTGGGTGGTTGAGCGGACCTTCGGCCGGCTCATGCACCACCGACGCCTCGCTCGCGCTTACGAGACCCACCCACACCGATCCGAAGCCATGATTAAGCTCGCGATGATCGACCTCACAAGCCGCAGACTCACCCGCGAGTCGACCCTTAACTGGCGGGGTGCCTGAACGCCGGCGGTGCCTGCTCCCTCGCATCAGACCTGGTAAGGCCACAGACTGACGCTGTCCCGCCTGACACGGACCTCGACCCACGTTCCATCGGCCCCATCCGGTGGCAGCGGGTCGGCGAGGTCGAAGAGAACCTGCGAGCCGCCGACTTCAAGGAAGGCTGCTTTGTCGCCGGCCAGACTCAGACGCCCCCGCAACACGAGCCGGTCGCCCTCCTCGCCCACTGCGGATGAAGCAGAGGCAGCAGGCGTCGTGTTGCTTGCCCAGGTCATGTCCTCGTCGACAATCCACTCGACATGATGCTCACGGCCCACACCACCCGGGTCACCTCGCCAGAGCACCAAGGCGGTACCCACCCCCGAGCGCACTCGCACCATCTCGGGCGGCACTGAAGCCTGCCTCGTTTCCTCTATCTCGACCAACACCCCGCAATCATCCACGGCCTCGCCCCTTTACCAAACACTCCCGCCGGGACAAAACGCCCTTATGGGCGCATCGCGGTACGCCTGCACCACCTGAGCTGCCAGTTACTTTTTACGCGCTATGCCCCCGCCCCTGGTCTGCAGAACCCTGATAAGCACTGCTCCAGGGCTGAACCACCCAACCAGCGACGTCAACTCCAGTTTGCGGTGAGACGGACCGCAGAGAGGAGGAGCGTCGGTCACCGAATGCTCGAGGCGAGCGGGGCCGAAGGCCGCTCACCCTTGCGACGCGGCTCGCCGCCGATGACGCCACTGCATGCTCCGAACGCTCACCTCCAGGCTTGCCTCCCTCAGTACCGGGCGTCGCTGAATGCCGTTCGTCCGAGCCAACAGGCGTCATGATCACGCCATTCAACGAAGCTCGCGTCCGCAAGGAATCCCGGTCGGGTAGACCTTGTCGCCGACCAGGCGCCTGGTGAGAGCCGGGCGCCAGATGAATTCCTGGGGGTTGTACGTATGGAAAGACAGTCATGGCTCCGCGGCGCGCGAATACGAGGGCTGGTTTTGTTGACGGTCGCTGCTCTCGCGCCCCTGGTGCTGCCAGCGTCCGCGGCGGAGCCGGAACCACAGCTGCGTGGGGAAACCTTCATGCAGCTACCAGGTGCCGCCACACCCGCGCTGAGCGCCTTGCAGACTCCGAAGGCCCGCAGCGCCCTGGCAAGCGAGAGCCGCCAGATTGACGACGTCCGGACGGCGCTGGAAACCGTGGGACCCGCAGCGTCGTTCGCGCCGAAGACCAGTACGCTGGCCGCCACTTCATCGGCGTCGTCCGGCGAGGCGCTGGCGGCGGCGATGGCGATCACGTATCCAGCGCCGTCTCGCGCGATGTCGCTGGACAAATGCAAGCGCAAGATGGCTGGCGACGCCAAGGTATACATCAAGTCCCGGTTTGCGGTATGTACGGGGCTGAAGGTCACCACTGTGCGGCAGCGCAGCAGTGGTGCGATCGGTACGAGCACGTTCACGGTGTATGTACGGGGAACGGTGCCCAAGGAATCCGACCGCACTATGCACTTCGACTATGACGTCGTCGACTTCACTCAGATCGGCACCACGGGCGCTGCCGCCCTCAAGATCGGCATCAAGCCCAAGATTCCGCAGGACTGGCCGGCCGCGGCCAAGCCGACCCAGAGTGGCAACTTGCCCGTCACCAAGGCCTGGCAAGAGCTGCGGTTGATCAACCCGGCGCACTTCAAGCATACGGTGCGCTACGCCCCCGGACAGGGCACTGGGGCAGGAGCGGCTGATGTCGTCTTCGCCGTGTACCAGCCCGAGATCACCTCAACGCTACCGCCCGGGTGGGTGGGGGAGAGCCCCAAGACGGGCAAGCCGTTCATGATCGCACCGCGCTGGGACGCCGCGAAGTACCTGAACAATTCCACCGGTGGCGGTAACCCCGTAAACAAGGGAAGCGCCGCGTTCAGTTACCTCGCGACGCTGAACTACAGCTCCAAGCAGGCAGCCGTAGAACGCGGCGTGGCCCTGCACATCCAGAAGGCCTTTACCAACCCGGGCGCCACCAAGCCCCCGAACGCCCTAAAGAAGGTCCCCGGGCAAAACGCAAAGACCCCGCTGCACCGCTCTGTACCTCGACGAAAGGCGACGCAAGGACAACCGCGCCCGCGCCGTCACCAGCTGCCGTAGGCACTTCGGTCCGAACTACACCGACGGCGGCAAGCAATGCGACGAGTACCCCTTCGCGACCATGTACGAAGGGTGCGCACAGGCCGAGTACGATCCGCATGCTGAGAAGAACAACTTCTCCGTGCTACCAGTGACCGGCGATGAGAACCGGGACGCGGGAATCCTGCTTTCGCAGTTCTATACGAAGAACCGCCTCATCGACGGCATGGACGACGGCTTCATCGTCAAAATCAGCTGACAGCCGGGGGCAGGAGTGAACCAGGCTCCTGCCCCCCCGGGCCCTCATGCGTCAATGGGCCAGAACTGCGCCAGGTACCGCTCCACGCCTTCCGGCACCGACTCCTGTGTCAGGCGCCGCACTTCCTCCCGGCCCGCGCAGTAGACCCGTACCTGCCACTCCCTGCCCACATCGGGGAGTCGCACGTACTCGGGCATGGGGCCGGCCACTGCCCAGAACGCCAACTCACCCGACGCACTGCGAATCCGTGCCTCACCCTGCGCCTCCCACGCCTCGCGTGCCTCCGCAGAGGGAGGCTCCGCGTCCCACACCTCGACCGTCAGAGAAGCGGTGTGGGTGTGCCCGCCGCTCTCAACATCGATACGACCGGGGTGCTCCGCCAAAAACCCTTCCGGAACACGCCCCTCGGGGTAGCCCACCGGCACGAACCGATCGTCCACCTCCTGGAAGCCGAACCCGAAGAAGTCGACCTCGACATTGAGCTCCTGCTGCTGGATCAGTTCCGCCACGCCTACTCCTTTGTGCTCGTCAACCACCCTGCCGTCGCGCGAGATCGTATAGGCCCGGCTGAAGCACCGCGGAAGACCCCCTCACCACTCCCACCAGTTTCCGGCCATGCCGACGAGTGCTGCTTCAGACGGCCACAGTCAACACGAAGGTCAGGGCCGGGCTGGCTTGTCTGTTTCTGAGAGCGGGAGACCGCGCCCGGAATGGAGGAGGGACCGTTAAGGGCTTTGTGCCCGCGAGCCGGTGAGGCGACGGACAGGCGATGGCTAACGCAGATCCGATACCGCAGCTGCTGCAACGCTCGCCCGATCAATGCCCGTCCGTGCTGGCGAGGTGATGAGTGGCGTCGAAGAGGCGGGTGATGCTCCGGGTGAGTTCGCGGGTCAAGTGCAGGCAGGTGGTGAGCCGTCGGTTGGTGCCTGCACAGGGGGTGTCACGTCCGGTGCGCAGGGCGCCGAGGAGGAGCTGGACATATGCGCAGTCTGCGAGCGCGTCCGGGCGAGTAACGGCGCGCAGTTCCAGGGATTCCCGCAGCCGGTTCAACACGGCGGCAGCCCTGTCGACATCGGCGGCGGCAGCAGGGGCGTCATCTCGTAGCAGCGTGAGCTGGCGTTGCAGTATGGCAACTATGGGATTGACGTTTCCGTAGGAGCCGCTGGCAATGTGCTGCCACACCTTAGAACCAGCGCCGCGGGATGTGTCAGGCGCGGTCGTGGTCTGATCTCTGTGATGGGGTGACGTCGGGGGAGCGAAAGCCTCGGGCGCGGGCAGGCGGCTGTGTACTGCGGCCAGTAGTGCCCGGTCGGTCGCCCGCTGGGCGCTCTCCAGAGCGTCGTTCGCCAGGTCCCCGCCCGGTTCTGAGTCGTGGTGGTGGTCGGTGCGTTGGGTGCCATCGGTCATGACTGCCCCCTCGACTGCGTGTCGGGACACAGATGTTCTCTCAAGGTGTGTCGTGCCCGGACCAGGTTCTGACGTACGGCATCTTCCCGCGTTCCCATGGCCTCCGCGATCTCCTTGGTGCTGAATCCGTCCAGGTGCCACGCCATCACTGCCCGTTGCCGCACCGGTAACCGGAACAGCAGTCCAAGGACGCGGCGCTGCTGCTCGCTGAGTTCGGCGGCTTCCAGCGGCGTGCGCCAGTCGGGCCGTGCCCGGTCACAGCGCTCGGCCACCAGCTCGTCCGGAGCCTCCACCCGCACCGCCTGGCGCAGATAGCAGCGCCAGGCCACCGTCCGAAGCCATGACCGCGGTGAGCGGATCGCGCGGCGGGACTGGGACCAGCACAGGAACGCGGTGTGCACTGCGTCCTGCGCTTCGTTCGGTGAGGGTTTCGGCTCGATTCTCGGTCTTCCCTGGTTCGTGCCGCTGGGCTGGCCTGCGGTTTTTCGAGCCGGCCGGTCGGCCGGGGCCGCGTCGAGAGGGTCTCGGTGCACCTGCGGGACGGGCCGCCTTCACGCGGAGGTGGCGGAACCCCCGCCGGACGCGTGCGGGCGTGAGCCTGTCCGGCGGCGTGGGTTTCTCCAAGGGGCGCCGCAGGTCGGCGGCGAGCGGTCGGGCGAGGCGGAGTTGGGTGTGGGCGGCGATGATCAGCCAGGTCCACAGATCGGCGGTGGCGGGGTCGCGGACCTTCGGGATGGTCCAGCCCAGGGTCTGCTTGAACAGCCGGAAGGTGTGCTCCAGGTCGAAACGACGCAGCAACGCCTTCCAGAGCCGATCGAGGTGGGCGGCGTCGGAGTCGGTGCGCGAGGACCACAGCCACACCGGCTTCGGGTCGCGATCGCCGGGCAGGTGCTCCACCTTGAGGCGGATCAGCGTTCCGTGGATCAGGGGGAGTTCACCGCAGTGGTCGAGCCAGGAGCCACGCGCCGTCAGCCGGGGGTGCATCCGGTCCCACGCCAATGCTTCGGCTGTGCTGTAGCGGGTGGTGTCGGTGGTCGTGACCGTCTCGGGGGTGTGCCAGCTCTCAGGCTTGGCGAAGGTCAGGACGCCTCCGCGCTTGGGGGGCTGTCCGCCGCGTGGGGTGGAGTGGCGGCGGCCAGGCGTCGCGGAGCATGACCCGGTCCGAGCGCAGCCGGCCGGGCAGCTCGACGGGCAGGTCCGCGAGGACATAGGCGAGACGGGTGACGTCATAGCCGGAGTCCATGACGATGAGGATGTTCGGAGTGCCAGGACGCCAGTGGCCCGCCCGGATGAGCCGGGTCACGACCTCGCGGAGCTGGGTGGCGGTCACGGCGGTCGCGTCATCGGCGGGCCCAGGCGGACCGCGTCGAGCACGGCGGTCCAGGAGGTGCGGCCCGTTTCCAGGGCGGCGACGAAGGAGTACGGCCAGCCGGGGATCGTCTGATCGGCACTGCGACCGCGCCCGTAGACGTGGCAGAACAGACGGTCGGGGCTGGTCGGTGCGTCGGGCCGCAGCCAGTGGGAGCACCCGGCGCAAGCGCCGGGACTCCATCCACCCGGTGTTCAACGCGTCGTACATCGCACCGTGTCCACGCCGGTGCTCGGCGGAGAGGGGCAGCTCCACCAACGACGTCACTGGCCCGTCGGCGCACAACACCGCCTCGGTCAGCTCGAAGAGCGCGTCCGCCCGGGTGTAGAGGCAGTCGTAGAACTCGATCCGAAACCGGGACAAACACGCCCAACAGCTCGACGCCAGAAGGCTCAAGCGGAACACTCATCACAGCGGCCGTTCTGAGAACTGGAACTCGACACTCCGAGGTTCACAGGCGGCCGCGCCTGCTGTCCGGGAAACGGCGAACCCCGGCGAGGAGCAATCCCGCCGGGGTTGAACAACAAGTTCAGCCTGGCCCGCCACACAATCCCCTCGTGGGCCACGGCTCCCATGGCGCAAGAGGCGGATCTCTCGGACGGTCACGGCTTGGATGGCCGCGAAGGCCTTGTCGGGTGAGGCGAGGGCTCGGCGGTGGTGAATCTCGTGGACGTCGAGGTGCCTGGTATCCGGTCGAGCAGCGTCTGGGCTTCGACGTCGCTCACCGGGTGCCGAGCCAGCTCATGATCGCGACGGGCAGCAGCAGCATCCACTGCGGCAGCCGGAGCAGTCGCTTCGACCAGCCGGCCGATACGGTGATGACCAGGAAGACCGTTGCATACGCGATGAAATGCACGGCCACGAACAGTGCCACCAGGTCGGTGCCCGAGGCGTGGTGCGCCATCGCCAGGTAGATCAGCGCAGCCGCGGCAAGGACCAGGTCGGCGCTCACCAGGTGCCACACCGCGTACAGAGTGCGTTTGGGGACATCTGCGAGCTCGGAGGTAAGGAGAGGCCGCACCGGGTCCCGATGTCCGGCGATGAGGTGAACACCGGCCACGCCGGCCGCGGTGACACCCGCTGCGAGAAGCCAGCCGTTCATCGGACCTCGATTCCCTTGACCACCACTGCCGCCAGCCGGCCGGCCAGCCGGCGGGTCGGGGGTTCTCCGACCAGACCCACGTGGAAGAACACCGCTCCGGCGAGCGTGTCCAGCACCAGATCCACGGGAGTGCCGGCCGGCATCTCGCCGCGCTGCGCGGCTCGGTCGAAGATGTCCACCAGGCGCTCCTTGGCGGGGGCCAGGAAGCCTGTACGGATGCGCGCTTTCAGCACAGGGTCGGCGGCGAAGTCGGCAAGGAGCCCGGGCAGCGCCGCAGCACCCGCGGGTGTGCTGAATTCGTCCACCAGCCCTTGCAGGAGCACCGTCAAGTCCCCGGCCAATGTCCCGGTGTCCGGTATCGGAGGCTCATCCATAGTGGTGAACACCGCCTCGTAGACCAGCTCGGCCTTTCCCGACCATCGTCGGTAGATGGTGTCCTTGCCGACACCGGCCCGTGCGGCCACGGCCCCGATCGACGTCGCGGCATAACCCACCTCGGCAACCAGCTCCGCAGCTGCATGGACGATCGACTCGTGCGTACGGCGATCCCGGGGGCGTCCCCTGGGGGATGGAGAAGGGTTCATGGAAATACTTTACGAGCCGACCCGTTTGATAAACAAGGGGCGCGGAGCCTGGCCCCAAGACAAGCCGACCCCGCGGCGCGGCAACGCGACCATCACCGGTCCAAGCGGTACCGGCGCCACATCGGGTGGGCTGCGGCCATCCGGGGCACCTTGGAGGTTCAACACCTTCCCCGGCGCCTGGGACATCTCTCGCGCGAGCGAGCAAGGCCGCCGCGAAGCGGTGGGCCTCGCTATCGGCCCCACGGGCCGTGGGGGACCCGCTCGAAAGGCAAGGTCGCCACCGACTCCTCGGCCTCCTGCTGCTGGCGTCCTCTCAACAGGTCACGAACACGGCGAGGTTGAACAACAAGCCCAGACGGTGATGCGCTTGCCCATGAGGGTGCCGTCGAGCTGTTCGCGGGCGAGATCGACCATGCGTTCGCGGCGCCGGTTGTTGATCGCGTCGACCTCGCGCAAGAACGTCAGGGCCTGGTCGGCGCCGAGCTCACCGGCGCGGGCCATAAAGCCGCGGATGGCCCTGGGGAGGCAGCCGCCGCCGAAGCCGAGACACCGGGGCGCATACCTCGGCGGCCGATGCGGACGTCGTGGCCGAGGACGTCGGCGAGCTGTCCGACGTCGGCGCCCACGGTCTCGCAGACTTCGGCCATCGCGTTGATGAACGAGATCTTTGTGGCGAGGAAGGAGTTCGCGGAGGCTTTCGCCAGTTCGGCGGTGGTCCAGTCTGTGACGATCGTCGGCGTCCCCGCTTCGATGATCTTGCCGAAGCACTTCCGCAGGAGGGCTTCGGCCCAGGAGTGCTTGGTGCCCGCCGCACCCGCAAAGAACTCGGCATCGCCGCCTGAACTCTGCAGAAGCCAGACACCACCGGGCCAGTCAGGTGGGGAACACCCATACGTGCAGCGCAGCCGGACGGCGAGAACCGGCGGACGGTGTCACGTGGCAGCCGCCCTGACAGACGCTAGTCACGAGCGCCTACTGGGCCTGACGGCGGTTGCGACCGTGTCCGGTCCCCAGTTCCCAGTGGAGATCCCCTATCGAAAGGCAGAGTGCCCATGCTGCGACCGCGCCCGTGGCGACGAGCTGGTCGAGGGTGGCGAAGAGCGCGTGCAGGTTCAGGCCGCATGCCCGACGGACCCGGTCGGCTTCTGCGACCCCCTGGAGGCTCTCGGGCCCGAGATAGGCTGTCAGGGCCAGTTTCGTCAGCCGCGCTGCCGCAGGCAGCCGCCGTGCTTCCACGCACGAGGCCGTACGGGCGGCCCAGTCGGCGGCCCGTTGGCGTTCTGAGCTGCCGGAGGCCTGAGGCCTCCGGCTTGGGCGTGCCCGCTGTGCGACAACATCGGGGTTACTCCGTCGAGTGGCCAGGAGTCCGGGCAATGAGGGCGTTGATTGTCTTGCCGGGGCCAGGGCCGGGTGTGATGGTCACGCAGTCGGTCAGGCGGTGGACCATGTGCCAGCCGAAGCCTCCGCTGCCGCCGTTGAGGTCGGGGGTGACCTCGCGCGGGGGTGAGGGGTTGGGGTCGCTGACTGCGGCGCTCACCGCGTCGGGGCCGGCGGACAGTTCGAGGGTGTAGCGGCCGCCGCCGTGGCGCACGGCGTTGGTGACGAGTTCGGACACCACAAGGACGAGCGTGTCCGCCACGTCCGCCCCGAGTGCCGGGCTGAGGCTGTTGGCGAATGCGCGGGCGATCTCGCGGGTCCGATGAATGTCAGCTGTGCTGTCGCCCATTGTTCGGTGTGAGACAACCGTGTTGGTGATCTTTGTGTCGTTCATGCACGTACACCCCACCTTGATCGGTTGTACCGCTTTGCAGAACAGGTAGCGTGCCCGCTCGAGCAGCTTCCACACGCGGACGGCAGAATCCTGGCTTCTCCAACTGAAGGAAATCTGTGGTGGCGGTAGTAGACATTGCCGTTTGGTCGGGTAGGGTTTTGCTCGTAGCCAGGACAGTAAGTGAGGCGCGGCAGGGATGAACTGCCGCGTATGCAGGTTCTAGCGAGTTGTGGCACGGCAGCGGAACCTGAGGGCCGGATGCGCCAGGGTCCTCGGGTTGGCTGTCGGGCCGACGGCCCACAGGGGTCGTGAGCAGTCCCGCAGTTCCCGCAGTACGAGAGATTGATCGCAAGGAAAGAAGGAGGTAGACGCCATCAGGATCGCCCGGGCGAGGAAGAGTCCGCTCGGGTACCGAAGGCCCCCGGAAGGTAGGTGGTCCCCGGTCACGCATCCGCGATCCCCGCGTTCCCGTCCATCCCCCCGGCGGAGATGCGGAAGAAGGAAGCCGGCACGGAAGTAGCCGGTAGATGGTGTTGCTTTCCCTGACCCTGGTGCCATGCGGCACCAGGGTCCCTTCACAGGTTCAGGTGTGCAGGAGCCGGGCGTGCCGCCGCTCATCCAGTAGCAGAGCTCCTGGGCGGCGCCGTGCGCGCCAGTGCCAGCGGCTCTCCGACCTAAGAAGCCTGGGGCCTGAGCGCACCCGGACTCATCAAGTGTCGGGTTACGTGCATTCCACGGCCGCATCGGCTCGCACATCCGGGTATCACCCTTCGCAGCAGAAACGATGCGCCCGCTCGGCCCTACCTAGTTTCGGTGAGGGATGGCGTGTGCTCAGAACCTGCTCAGTCTTGCGGTTTCGCTGTGTAGATCCAATTGAAGCCGTCGTATCCGGTGCCGTCGAGGTGTTCCGCCCGGGTCAGGCCGGCTCGTACCGCCACGCGCTGGGAAGCGGTGTTGGCCGGCCGGACTCGGGCAATCAGCGGGAGATCGGGAATGTGCCGGGATGCCCAGCTGGTGACTGCGGTCGCGGCCTCACTGGCGAAGCCATGGCCCCATGCGGAGGTGGCGAAACGGTAGAAGAGGTTGAGAACCTTCAGGTCGTTCAGATCCATGGGCTTGATGCCGCAGAAGCCCAGTCGCAGCGCAGAGTTGTGGGGTCGGACGACCCAGTACCCGTATCCGCAGCTGTGCCACTGGTCGTTCCAGCGTTGATAGAGCTCTCTGGCCTCTTCGGGTCGGGCGAGCGCGTCGGAGGGATTGTGCAGGCAGGTTCCGGGGTCACTGTGGATCGCAAAGATCGCATCGATATCGGCTTCAATCGGACGCCGCAGTGACAGTCGGGCGGTCTGCAGCTCTTCGCTTGCCGGGCTCCGGTTGCTCATAAGAAAATCGTAGATTGGGCTTTTGAGCTGTCCCACCTGTGACGAGGACTCACATTGCGGGCGCAAGCCTCGGGGGGCCTGTCGAGTTCAGTGTCCGCCGCCGTCGGGGGGCAGCCGTCGTCAGGGCGTGTATCGACAGCGGAGCGCCGGCACTGACTGCCAGGACCACCAGCACGCTGCCGGGGATGCTCACCGTCAGGGCCGGACGCCGCTGCCATGCGGGCGAAGGCGCGGAAGTCCTGGATCGCGGAACGGCCATCCTGTTCCTTCAGCCGCGACCGGGGACGAACGGCCGCGCACCAGGCGCACGCCCGGCCTGGACTTCCCTACCCCCCCAGTCGGCGCGCTGGTTGACCGCTGTACGTCACCACTCGTTGACCCACCGTCAATTCAGGGCTCCTAGGTTCCGGAAGCACACCCCCCGCGACCCCGCCGCCCGACCGGTGTGGCAGGGACGGTCACGATCCCCTGGAGTGATCAAGTGGAACGTCGTAGTTTCCTGCGTGGAGCGGTCGCCGGCGGCACAGCAGCGGCATTCGGCTACACCCTCATGCAGGGCGCCGCCTACGCGGCGCCGGCCCAGAAAGGCCCGGGCCCGTACGGAGCGCTCGGCACGGCAGACGCCAACGGCATCCAGCTGCCCAGCGGTTTCACCAGCCGGGTGATCGCCCGGTCCGGCCAGAAGGTCGGCTCCACCGCCTACACCTGGCACAACGCACCCGACGGTGGCGCCTGTTTCGCCGACGGCACGGGCTGGATCTACGTCTCCAACTCGGAGATCTCCTCCACCGGCGGCGCGGGCACGATCAAGTTCAACTCGACGGGTTCCATCACCGGCTCATACCGGATCCTGTCCAACACCAACCGCAACTGCGCCGGCGGGGCCACCCCTTGGAACACCTGGCTGTCCTGCGAGGAGGTCAGCACCGGCTACGTCTACGAGACCGACCCGTGGGGCGTGAACGCCGCCGTGCGCCGCGATGCCATGGGCCGCTTCAACCACGAGGCGGCCGCCGCCGACCCTGTCCGCAAGGTGATCTACCTGACCGAGGACGCGTCGGACGGCTGCTTCTACCGGTACGTTCCGTCCACGTGGGGCAACCTGTCGGCGGGCACGCTCCAGGTCCTCAAGGCCGGAACGGCCACATCCGGCAGCTTCACCTGGGCGACCGTGCCCGACCCGGACGGCTCGCCCACCCCGACCCGCGACCAGGTCTCCGGCGCCAAGCTGTTCAACGGCGGCGAGGGTTGCCACTACGCCAACGACACCGTCTGGTTCACCACCAAGGGCGACAACCGCGTCTGGCAGCTCAACCTGGCCGCCAGCACCTACGAGCTGGCCTACGACGACAACCTGGTCGTCGGCGGCGGCGCCCCGCTGACCGGCGTCGACAACATCACCGGCTCGTCCTCCGGCGACCTGTACGTCGCGGAGGACGGCGGCAACATGGAGATCTGCCTCATCACCCCGGACGACGTGGTCGCGACGTTCCTGCGGATCACCGGCCAGTCCTCCTCCGAGATCTGCGGACCGGCCTTCTCGCCCAACGGCCAGCGCCTGTACTTCTCCAGCCAGCGCGGTACGAGCGGCAGCTCGTCCGGCGGCATCACCTACGAAGTCACGGGCCCCTTCCGCAGCTGACCGGCCCACCGTCACGACCAGCGAAACGGATGGGCGGGCCTCACGCCACAGGGGCCCGCCCATCCCCGCCACTACAGCCCGCGCGCCCCGCCACAACCCATCCCGCCGCCACGTTCGGCGAGGCCGTCAGCGCCTCCGCCGCGGCCCCACCCCGCAGCAGCGCCACACCCAGCGGCATCATCGTGTGCAGTACGGAGTTGCCGTGCCGCAGGGTGACGAGCAGGCCGGCCTCGCGCGGTACGCACGCGTGCTGGCTCGCCCAGGTCGGCGAGATGCTTGCTCTGAGGGCCAGTTCGCTCGTCGTGCAGCCGCCTCCCATGGCTCCCAGGACCCTAGAAGCTGTGTGGCCGACCAGGCGGCCCAGGGCGGTGGCGGGGGCGTCGGTGAGGGCCAGTGGCTTCGTTCATTTCTAGGAACAACGTTTGTCGACGGGTTGTGGCAGCAGTTGGTGATCAACCGGCTCGTGGATGTTCACCAGAAGTGGTTCTGGCTCAGCTTCTGTGGTGCGGCCACGCTGAGTGAGCGGTTCAGGTAGCGGGTGACCCATCCCGGTGACAAGAATGAACCGGCGGTCAGTCCCCCGCCTCTGCTGCCGGCCACGTGCTCAAGAACTGCTTCGCTGCCTCAACCGCTTCCCCGTTGAGCTCCTCGAAAGCGACTCCCCAGCTCTCCTCCCAGCCGTCCAGGCTATGCGCGCAGTGGACGAGCGGTTCCAGCTCTTCGGGGTAGCCCAGGTCATGGGCGATGTCTGCCCAGATGAGGTGGGTACCAGCGGCTGGATCCAGGGATCCGTCGGCGATCTGTCCGGCAACCCAGTAGGCCATCGCCCACTTCGCGGCCCGAGGGTCAGCGGGCGGGTGGAAGAGCAGCCCCAACTCGTCCAGCACCCGGTCGAAGAGTGCCGGCGCTTCAGGCTCTTCGTTCCGGAGGAGGCCGGCCAGCATGGCGAGGGAGGGATTCTCAACCCCGGCAATCAGCGCGTTCAGCCCCGCTTTGATAAGCCGGTCAGACCCGACGTGCCTACCGAACGCCCTCTCGCGCGCAATGTGGCTGAGCTGTTTGAGAGCGTCGTCGCGTGTCATCACAGTCTTCTCGATCGGCATCGGGGAGAAGGAGGCTCGCATATCCGCAGACGGTGCTGCCATCGAGTTCCTCCTGCCTGATTCGGTGATCAGGACATGAGAACCCGTTTCCGCAGGAGGGCGAAGCCCGCGCGGCCGAACATCTTGCGCTTGAGCATCTTGATGCGGTTGACATGGCCTTCGACGACGCCCGAATTCCAGGGAAGGGTGAGGCCGGCAATGACGGCTTCGCGGTCGCGGTCGATGCCCGCGGCGAGGGTGTGGAGGCTGGGGAGGTCGTCCTGTCTGACGGCATCCAGCCAGTCCGGCAGCCGCTCGCCCTCGCGCTCGGTAAGCATGGTCGCGAAGGACCGGACGTGCCTGGTGAGTGCGTCGATCTCGGGGCAGTTGGCCCGGACGATCTTCAAGTGGAGTTTGTTCGGTCTCGGAGAGGGATTCCGGGCGGCGGAGGACCCATCCCGCGACGGCCCGGGCGAGGGCGGGCGGGCTGTCACGGGCCGCGGGGGATGTGCGCTTCTGGCGGATGTAGGCGCGAACGCGCTGGTAGCTGCCCTGATAGCCGAGCGGCACGATCTCCTCCCATAGCTTCCACGCGTTGGTGCGGCCCTCATTCCAGCGGTCGTCCAGGTAGGGCTTGTAATCGTCGAGGACGAGTAATTGTCAAGAGTTGTGGATCAGTGGGGTTGTTCAGGCTGCGGTGACTTCGGGGCGTTCGACGAGGTGACCGTTCTCGAAGCGGGCGCCGTTGCGGACGAGGGCGACGAGGTGGGGTGCGGTGATCGCGCGCCAGCGGGCCTGTGCGGACTCGACGAGCTTGAACACCATCGCCAGGGCCGCGGCCGGGCTGCCGGCCCCGCGGGTGACCTTGGTCCTCAACTTCACGGTGCTGAAAGTGCTCTCGATGGGATTTGTCGTGCGCAGGTGCACCCAGTGCTCGGCGGGGAAGTCGTAGAACGCGAGGAGCTCGTCGGCCTCTTCGGTGACCTTCTTGGCCGCTTTCGGCCACTTCGCTCCGTAGGCGCGCTCGAAGTCCTTGATCGCCTTCTCGGCGTGGTCGCGGTCCTCGGCGTTGTAGATCTCCTGCAGGGCCTTCTTCGCGCCGGGCTGAGCCGACTTCGGTAGCGCGTTCATCACATTGCGGACCTTGTGAACCCAGCACCTCTGGTGCCTGGCCTGCGGAAATACCTCTGCGAGGGCCCTCCACAGGCCCATCGCGCCGTCGCCGACGACGAGTTCGGGATCGCGCATGCCGCGTCGGCGGCAGTCACGCAGCAGATCCGCCCACGACTCGGTCGATTCACGCAGCCCCTCGGCCAGCGCGATGAGTTCCTTGCGGCCGTCGGGGCGCACGCCCATGAGGACCAGGACGCAGGAGTGGGCCTGGCCGAGGCGGACCTTGGGGTGGACGCCGTCGGCCCACACGTAGACGTAGTCGGAATCCGACAGGTCGCGGGCCTGGAAGGCGGTGTGGTCGTCGGTCCACTGCTTCGTCAGCCGGGTCACCGTCGCCGGCGAGAGGCCGGCCGAGGAGCCCAGGAACTGCTCCATCGCGGGCACGAAATCCCCGGAGGACAGTCCGTGGAGGTAGAGCAGGGGCAGGACCTCGCTGATCTTCGGGGACTTTGCGGCACCACGGCGCGAGGATCTTCGACGAGAACCGCTTGCGCTCACCGGTCTCCACGTCGACGCGCTTGTCGTTCACGCGGGGCGCGTTCACCGCGACCGGCCCGGCGGCGGTGGTCACCGTCCGTTTGCGATGATGGCCGTTGCGGACCACCAGACGGCGGCCGACCTCGTCCCGCTCACCGGCCAGCTCGGCTATGTACTGGTTGACTTCGGCCTCCAGGGCCGCGGCGAGCATCCGCCGGGCACCCTCGCGGACGATGTCGTCCATCAGGGATCCGGTCTCGGTGGTTCCGTCGTTGTTGACTACGCTGAGCACGGGCGTGCCTTCCCAACCCGCGGTGCAACGCGGGTCTACTCGGTGACCATCAATCGATCACTCGGGAAGGTACGCCCTCCGCGTTCCGCGAGGCACCCCTCCCGAGGCCGATCCACAGACAT
>NZ_JAGGOK010000092.1 GCF_018614615.1 Streptomyces sp. ISL-100
AGATCTTCAGCGGCCTTCTAGTCGACCTTGACCTGTTCGACTACAGCAGCGACGCTGGCATCACGGCGTTCGTGGCGCACATTGCTGGCATGGAGAACCAGATCCGGCTCTTCCACGCCGGACCGGGCACGCTGTCCGAAGGCGAGATGCCCGAGTACCTCTACCGCCGGACGCATGGCATCGTCGGCCTCCTGCGGCGCTTGGTCGAGGACGGCCTGGTCAAATCCATGGAGAGTGGCCTGGAGGACCTGACGATCGACCTCCTCGACGAGATCACCATCAACCTGGGAAACGTCCCAGGGAAAGACGACGGACGGGACGCCGGAGCCGGCGAGATCCCCGACATCGACACCTCTCCAAAACGGAAACCGGGCCCGAAGCCCAGGAAGGGCCGCAACAGCGTCTACGACGACCGAGGCACCCCTCCGGCGGCTGAAGCATGACCCGCCGCCCCCTGTCACGCAGCCTTGACCCGCTCGATGACGAGACCCTCGTCGGCTTCCTACTCCGCCTCGCTCTTCACAACGGCACGACCCCGGCTCAAATCGCTGATCGTATGGGGTTGATGGACGCGACGGACGACACGCCCGGCGTCGTTTCGCCTTGGCTGCTCGCGGACATGGACAAGCCACGTCTCGTCCGGGCAGCACGTGCGGCACACCTGACTGTGCCGGAGGCCAGCAAGCTGCTGCTCGCCCCCATGGGGCACCGATACGGCCTCGTGAGCAGCCGATATCAGCCGTGGACCAGCCCACAACAGTTGGGCCGCCCCAACCGCTGGCTATTTATGCGGACTTCGCAGTACTGCCCGCCATGCCTCGTGGGTGACGACGATCCGCTGGGACGCCTGTACGGAGGTGCCTGGAAGCGGACCTGGCGGTTGCCGATGGTCTTCGCGTGTTCGCGACACCAGCAACTCCTGAGCCGTACCTGTCCCGAGTGCCGAACCCCTGGCCAATTCGCCCCCAACGGCCTGATCGCTCGCCCAAGCACGGTAGATCTTCATCCAGCCCAGTGCCGAGCCACGTCTCCCGCCTCGCGAACGGGCAGCGTACGACGCTCGGTCTGCGGGACCGACCTTGCGCGTATCCGCTCTCCTCGCCAGCCGGGAGACGCTGACTCCCTCGGTGTGCTGCTGGCCCTCCAGCAACGCCTCGACGCGGTGTTGTCAGCCGATGGGCCACAGAAAATCAACAGCTGCGGCCAACTCGTTCCGGTCGCCCAATACTTCATTGACCTGCGTGTCGTTGCCACCCTGGTCCTGGCCACTTGGCCAGAGGCCAGCGGCTTCGCAGCGACACCCACCCTGGCCCAGGTCATCGGGCAAGAGGCAGAGCAGCGACTGCGCTACAGCCGACGCCGCGCGTCAGGCGTGTCGAAAAGACCGTACGGGATCAACTCGCTCCTCTCGCCTATGGAATCCCCCCTGACTATGGGCGCGGTACTGACGATCGCTGAACGCATGCTTGATGGCCGCGAGAAGCGGTGGACGCGGATGGTCGTACGCCCCCTCTACGACAGCGCCCTGATGCTGCACCGGGACACCTTCCGGAAACTCGCCCGCCTTTCCGGCACGTCCTCTGCGTTGCAGGAAGTTCTTGGAGCGGCGAAGGAGACAACGGACAGTTCGAACCCCGAGATCTACATTCGCGGCCCGCGAAACGGCTGACCATGCGCCCCCTGCCGCGCAGCCTCGACCCGTTGCCCGACGAGACCCTCACCGGATTCGTACTCCGGCTCGCCCACAGGCTGGGTACGACACCCGGAGAGATCGCCATCCGTACCGGCTTGCCCTCCCGTCTCCCTCTGGGCTTCCTGTACCACTTGGACTACGAACACCTCACGGGTTTCGCTCACGCCACACAGCTGACGCCCGCCGAAGTCAGCAGCATGCTGCTCGCCCCGTTCGGAGAGCGCTACGGGCCGCTGAACCCCGCGCTTACCCCACGCCGCACCCCAGCACGGATGATTTACGACAACCCATGGGTCCTGACCCGCTCCACGCGCTACTGCCCGCACTGTCTCGCTGGGGACGGTACCGCTATCCAGGATCTCCACGGTGGCGCCTGGAGACGGTTGTGGCGTCTCCCCGTGACCTTCCTTTGCCTCCGGCATCAACGCCTTCTCCAGCGCCAATGCCCCGGCTGCGCAACACCCGCCCAGTTCGCCCCCGCAGCAAACGCCATCGCGCGCCCGTGCGATCAGACACTTCACCCATGGCAGTGCCGCTTCACCACGAGGCATACACCACTGCAGCAGCCCGGAACAGCCTGCGCAGCCGACCTGACCCGGCTCGATACGCCTCCCGCAGCACCACCCGATGCAGCAACCATGACCGTGCTCTCACAACTCCAGCGACAGCTCATTGACCTGCTTGCTGCCGACGGCCCCGAGTCCACGATGAGCGCTGGCGCACCGGTCCCCGTCCCTCACTACTTCGCCGACCTGCGCGCCACGGTCGCCATGATTTTCAGGTCCTGGCCCGTCGCCCGCGAGTGCGCCAGCACACTCAGGCTGGCCGCCACCATCGACGAGGAGCACGCCTACCGCGTTGCGCAGGCCGACCCTCTGCTCAACACGCCGGGCAAGAAGAAGACCTCCAAGCCTTACACCACACCGCCCATAGAGTGCCTCGCCACCGGCGCGGCACTCGACATCGCAGCGAATCTGCTCGACACACACGATCCGGGAGACGCCCGGCGTCGGTTGGCCCCGCTTGTTCAACGACTGAGGGAGACCGACCTCGCACTGAGCACCTGGCTTCGCCGACCATCTTGGATCTCGGCCTCGCTGAGAGAAGCGGTCATGGATCTTCCGGCGGGCAGAAAGGCTGCAGCGTGATCGCTCACCCGGTAAAGCATCACGCCGTGCTCGATCGGCTGCGGCGTCCCCACATCCATGGCTCCATCATCTCCTGCCGTGAACGGGAGCCGGTTGTGGGATTCGGGGGCGGCAGAGCCACGTCCTCCCGCTTCTCCGCCTGGGCAGAGGAGGGAGAGCTTGGCTGTGAATCGCTTGGAAACTGTCTGCGACCTCACCGAGCTGTCACTGTTTCCCTGCCTCTGACGGCTTCTGAATCTGCCCTGGTGAGCGCCCGTCGTCCTCTGCCGAGGCGAGTGTACGAAAGTCTGATTGCGCATCAGGTTGACACGGACTGTCACACGTTGGTGTTGGAGTGTGATACAGGTAGGGATCTTCAATTCCGGTGTCGGGATGGAAGCGGCGGGGGGACGTGCCCTGATGCAGGGCCGCGGATCGGGGGCGTCGATGGTCGATACGGCGGGCATGGGCGTTGGGGCCGAAGGCGTCAGAGCGCCCGCTGAGCCGGACGGTCCGGACGGTTCAGCGCACGCAATCTTCGAACTGGCCCCCGAGGAAGACAGTGGCTCGGACACGCTGGGTCGTTACCGGTACCAGGCAGAGGTGGCCGCACGGGACTGTCTCGCCATGCTGACGCAGGACGCCATCGACTTCGTCGTCTGCGAGTGGCATGAAGACTTCGTCGTAGCGTGGGCCGACGGATCAGTAGAACTGGTATCGGTCAAACATCGTGAAGAGAACCAAGGCACATGGTCGCTCACGGAGTTGTGCAAGAGCGGCGGCCTAACCCACCTCTTCGACCGCTGGTGCGCGTGTGAATGTGCCGCCAATGTCCGTCTCAGACTGGCGACGAACGCGGCACTGAGTCCGATCAAGGGTAATGCCGGTACGCTGGCTCGGATGTGCGGCCCGGAGCCGGAACTCACGGTCGGGCTGACCGCCATGGCAGAGACAATCGCCCGCCAGATGCTCAAAGTCCGCTGGAAACAGCCCTACCCCAACGTCCCGGACACCCCCCAGGTGCGCAAGCTCGCGGACATCCAGATGCCAACGGGGTTCGTGGACAAGGTCGGGCGTTTCCTCGCGGTGCTGGAGATCTCCTGCGAGCCAGCCCAGCGCGAACACATCACCGATGTCAACATTCAACGGCTTCTGGTGCCTGCCGTCGAGCAAATGCAGCTGGCACATGTAGACCTTGAGAACACCTACCGGGGCATCGTGGATCGGATCGAGCGCGCCAACCGTGATGAGAGCGACCGCAGCCAACTTGCTGTTTACATCGCTGACCCGAGCCGCGTGCGCCACAGCACGCGGATGCAGCAGCGCATCGGCCGGCGCAGAATCACCCGTGAGATCATCCGCCAGGAGATCGCCTACACGACGGTTCAGCTGCCCACATTCCCTCGCGGCCAGGCGCCTGTGGTGGCACCAGGAGGGGTCAAGCTCAGCCGCAAGCTGCGCCGGGGCCTGGTGCCCTCGGACGAGGCGGCGTTCGCCGAACGGCTCCGCTCAGCGTGGTACACGACCTGGTCCGAGCGCCGCTCTGGCCTGGCCGGGGACGAAACCGACCTTATGAACTTGTCCATGGACGTGCTGGAGATGGCTTTCGAGTGCCGACGCCATGCGCGCGCGCAGGCCGCCGAGGGCAGGGAGTTCGGCAACAGGATGAACGACCTGTTGGCTGAGAAGCTGAAGGTCGACGCTCTGCCCTCGCTACCGCCGTTCCTGCTCAATAACCTGCACCTGCGGGGGCTGGCTTACCAGTTGTGCGATGAGTGCCTCTTCTTCTTCTCCGAGCCTTTCGACGCGGATGGGGAAGCCTCATGACCCACAGCGCCGACTTTGAGACCGCCGTGGCGCGCATGCGGACTCAGCGGCGGCAGGCCGAGCAACGCGAGGTCCACTACCACGAGGCGCGAATCCTCCTGCTCATCTCGCAGTTCACCACCCCCAAAGGGGGGCTCGCTGGTCTGACTAAACTCGCCAAACTCGACTTTCTGCTGCGCTATCCAGCGATGCTGGAACGTCTTCTGCCCGCCGGCGAGGCATCGTGGCCGGTAGGAACCGCCCCAACCTCACCCGAGCGCCTCGCGGTCGAAAGCCGCATGACCCGCTACAAGTACGGGCCCTGGGACCAGCGCTACTACAGCATCCTCGGCTCACTCGCCGCCCGCGGCCTGATCACCTACAGCGACAGTGCCAGGGCCGAATTCCGCGCCACACCGCAGGGCGCGGCCGCCGCGGCCTCTCTTGCCGCAACACCGGAATGGTCCATCGTCGCCAGCCGGATCAAGCTGCTCAAGCGGCATTTCAACAAGTCAGGATCGGCCTTGAAGAACCTTATCTACGACCGTCTGCCCGACGCTGTCGACCGGCCCTGGCGGACGGAGATCTGACATGGCCGTCCACTTGCGCATCGTCTCTTTGACCGTCACGACCGCCGAGGCGGAACAGACCTACCGCTTCGACCGCCCGGCCACCGTGATCACCGGCCCCATCGGCACTGGCAAGTCGAGTCTGCTGATGCTCTTCAAACACGTCCTCGGCGGTAGCGCCATGCTCACCCCGGCGGTCCGCGACCACGTCCTGTCGGTCAAGGCAGAGGTCGTGGCCGGCGACGAACGCGTCGTCCTCAGGCGGACCATTGAGGGAGACACCGCTGACACCGTGGATCTCCTCGACGCGCACTCCCTCGCCCTGGAGCGCACCCTGCCTCTGCGGGCCTCGGAAGGCGTCACCACGCTCTCCGACCATCTGCTGGACGCGCTCGGTTTCCCGCGCGAACAGGTCGCCGCACGGCGAGAAGGAGCCGCGCGGCCGCAGAACCTCACCTTCAACGACCTGTACGCCTATGTCTACCTCCAGGCTCGCGAGATCGACCGCCAGGTTGTCGGCCACCTGGACAGCTGGTTTGAGACCAAGCGCAGAGAGCTCTTCCGCCTGATGTTCGGGCTCACCGACAGCGTGCTCATGGAGCTTAAGCGGACCAGGAACCAGCTCTTGGACAAGCTGAAGGCCAGAACCGCCGAGCACGACAACGTCAGCTCCTTCCTGGCGGCTTCCGACCCGCGCAGCGACGACGAACTGCGGGCCGAACTCACTCAGCTGCGCGACACCCTGGAGCGGGCCGAGTCCGCCTTGGCCAGTCTCCGCACCGAACTCGAGGAACAGACCGCCGCCGGCTCCGCGCTGCGAGACGAGCTGCAGAACGCCATCCGCGCCGCCCGGCAGACCGAAGAAGAAGTGTCAGCGGCTGCGGATCTCGTGGAGGCGCGGCATGCCGTCGTCGCTCAGGTGCAGCTCGACCTCTCCCGTCTCGCACGGTCAGCCACGGCCATCGACCAGCTCTCCCCCTTCGAGTTCGTCGTCTGCCCGCGGTGTATGCAGTCGCTGGCGGCCAGTGCCGTCGAGGACGGCCACTGCCTCGTCTGTCTCCAACCCGAACCCGTCGAGGCAGACATCGACCCGGCAGCCATCGACGAGACGCGCACGGCCCTGCAGCAGCAGCTCGAGGACGCACAACGCATTCAGCAGTCGGACGAGGCGCACCTGCAGACCGCCCGGGAGCGGTCGCAGCAACTCAGCTTCGCTGTCACCAGCCTGCGCCGGGAGCTCGACGCTCAGACCCGTGATGCGGTCGCCCCGCGCTTTGACGCCATCGCCGAGGCCAGCTCCCGCGTCGCCGCGCTCAAGGCCAGCATTGATGCCATCACCCAGCTGCGCGAATCCTGGGCACGGGTGCGCACCATCGACGCGGACATCCGCTCGCTCAAAGCCGACCGCCGACAGGTCAACAAGGACATCAAGGAGAAGTCCGAGCAGCTCAAGGCCAGCCAAACTCTGCTCGGCGACCTCAGCACCGAGTTCAGCCGACTGCTCACCGGCTGGAACCTGCCTTGGGTCGAAACGGCCGGCATCGACCGCGACACCTACCTACCGGTCGTCAACGGACGGTCCTTCGAGAGCCTGCAGGCCTCCGGCGGAGGCATCGCCACCTCCGTCAACCTCGCCTATAGCCTCACGCTCCTCGCCTTCGGACTCGACCACTCCGACGTCCTCGTCCCGTCGCTCCTCGTGATCGATTCACCGCGCAAGGCCTTCGGTAACAACGCCTCCGACCGGCAACGCGCGGTCGAGATCTACAGTCGCTTCAGGACCCTGGCTGACGCATACGGCGAGCGCCTGCAACTGATCATCGCCGACAACGACCCCCCACCCATCACCAGCGACTCCTTCGGCAGGGTGGAATTCGACTACGAGAACCCCATGGTGCCCGGCGTGGATCATCCCGGCCCTGATCAGGTCACTCGCATCGAAAGCCAATCGGAGAGCTAGTCGCGCAGTGCCCGCCACCGCGGATGCCCCTGAACCCGCGGCGGACGCAGGGGAGGGGTCCGACGGGACGCCCCCAGGGCGGCGTTCGGACACCCTGGGTTGGGCGCGTTGGTACGACAGTTGTCCTGCAAATGCGACACCTATCGTGCTCAGGCTCAGCAGGGTGTCGGCGACACGGAAAAACTATTGCAAGCAGGCGCTTGCAATAGTTAGCGCCGATGGCGCACACTCGGGACATGGCATCACTCAACGTCGGCAATCTCGGCGAGTATCTGCGCGAGCAGCGGCGCAACGCGCAGCTGTCGCTGCGGCAGCTCGCCGACGCCGCCGGGGTGTCCAATCCGTACCTCAGTCAGATCGAGCGCGGCCTGCGCAAGCCGAGCGCGGAGATCCTGCAGCAGCTTGCGAAGGCGCTGCGGATCTCCGCCGAGACGCTGTACGTCCAGGCCGGGATCCTCGACGAGCGGGAGCGCGAGGAGCTGGAGACGCGTGCCGTCATCCTCGCCGACCGGTCGATCAATGAGCGGCAGAAGCAGGTGCTGCTGCAGATCTACGAGTCGTTCCGCAAGGAGAACGTAACGGACGCTGAAACGGACGTCACGACGGACGCCTCTGCTGACGGCCCCCGCACGGCCGACGGCAGTGATGCCGGTACATCACCCTCACAGTGAACTGAGATCCGGGAGGACCACAGTCATGGCCATCACCGATGACCTGCGTAAGACCCTCACCGACCCGACTCCCCTCTACTTCGCGGCCGGCACCGCGGACCTCGCCGTACAGCAGGCGAAGAAGGTGCCGGCGCTGATCGAGCAGCTGCGCTCCGAGGCGCCGGCGCGTATCGACGCCGTGCGCAACACCGACCCCAAGGCCGTCCAGGAGAAGGTGACCAGCCGGGCCAAGGAGGCTCAGGCCACCGTCCAGGCGAAGGTCACGGAGGTGCTCGGCACGCTCGACACCGACGTGAAGAAGCTGGGCGAGCAGGCCCAGGACCTGGCGCTGCGGAGCGTGGGCGTGGCGGCCGAGTACGCGGTCAAGGCGCGCGAGGCGTACGAGAAGGTCGCCGAGCACGGCGAGCAGAGCGTGAGGGCGTGGCGAGGCGAAGCGGCCGAGGAGATCAACGAGATCGCCGTCGCCGTGGAGCCCGGCCCGGAGCCGGAGAAGAAGGCGGACGAGCCGAAGACGGCCGAGGCCAAGGCCGCTCCGGCGAAGAAGACGCCTGCCGCCCGCAAGGCGCCGGCGAAGAAGACCACGCCGGCCGCCGAGAAGTGAGGTAGCACGGGCGCGCGCCGGGCACCTTTATGGGTGTCCGGCGCGTTGTCCGGGTACCTTGGCCGCGAGGCGCTCATCCACTCTCTAGGCGGTGTACAGCATGTTGCTCCAGGGATTCGGCACTCTGTTGTCGTTGCTCAACCTCGCCATGCTCGTCCTCGCCGTGGTGGCGCTGTTCTTCGCCGCGACGGCCCGCGAGGACGCGTACCGCGCCACCGACAAGCAGACCAAGGTCTTCTGGCTCGTCCTTCTGGGCGTAACGGTCGCCGTGAATCTGTTCATCCCGATGCTGTTCCTGCAGATCGCCGGTCTGGTCGCGACCATCGTCTTCATGGTCGACGTACGGCCCGCGATCAAGCAGGTCTCGGGTGGCGGCGGCGGTGGCGGCCGCAAGGGCGGCGGCAGCAGCAGCGACGGTCCGTACGGGCCGTACAACGGCGGGCGTTAGACGTCTCGCCGGACGTCAGCGGCCGCGGCGGCGCTGCTCAGCCGCGGTCCAGGAGCAGCAGCGCCACGTCGTCGGTCAGTTCGCCGCCGTTGAGGTCCCGTGCCTCGTTGACCGCGGCCTCCAGCAGGGCCTCGCCGGTGAGCCCGGCCGTCAGCTGCCGGTTGATCATCTCGACCATCCCGTCCTGACCGAGCCGCTGCTTCGACCCGGGCGGGCCGACGCGGCCCTCGATCAGGCCGTCCGTGTACATCATGAGGCTCCAGGCGCCGCCCAGTTCTACCTGCCGGCGCGACCATCGGGCTCGCGGCAGCAGGCCGAGCGCGGGGCCCCCGTCCTCGTACGGAAGAAGCTGCGCGGCCCTGCCCTGGCGGGCTATCAGCGGTGACGGGTGGCCGGCCAGGCACAGCCCGGCCCGCCGTCCGTCCGGCGCGATGTCGACCGTGCAGAGCGTCGCGAAGATCTCCTCGCTCTCCCGCTCGTGCTCCAGGACCTGCTGGAGCGTGGAGAGCAGCTCGTCGCCGCACAGTCCGGCGAACGTCAGGGCCCGCCACGCGATGCGCAGCTCGACGCCGAGGGCGGCCTCGTCCGGGCCGTGGCCGCAGACGTCGCCGATCATCGCGTGGACCGTGCCGTCGGAGGTGCGGACGGTGTCGTAGAAGTCCCCGCCGAGGAGGGCGCGCGAGCGCCCCGGCCGGTAGCGGGAGGCGAAGCGCAGGTTCGAGCCCTCCAGCAGCGGCGTGGGCAGCAGACCGCGCTCCAGGCGGGCGTTCTCCTGGGCGCGCAGCCGCGACTCGGCCAGCTTGTGCTGTGCGGTGTCGGCGCGCTTGCGCTCGACCGCGTACCGGATGGCGCGGCTGAGCTGGCGCCCGTCGAGCTCGTCGCGGAAGAGGAAGTCCTGGGCGCCGACGCGCACCGCCTCGGCGGCCCGCTCGGCGTCTGCCTCGGCGGTCAGCGCCAGGACGGCGTGCCGGGGCGCGAGGCGCAGCACGTGCCGCAGCGTGGCCAGCTCGTCGCCGTCCTCGCCGGAGGGGGCGGGCAGGGCCAGGTCCAGCAGGATGCAGTGCACGTCGTCCGTGAGCAGCCGCTCGGCCTCGGTGAGGTTGCGGGCGGTGCGGATACGGACACGGGTGCCGGCGGTGTCGAGCAGCGACGGGACGGTGAACGTCCCCGCCGGATCGTCCTCGATCACCAGCAGGGTGAGGTCGGTGCTGTTCGCGGACACGACGGGGGCGGCCGGGGCGGCGGGGGCCGTGGCTGCCGGGGATGCTGTGGCTGCTGCGGACTCCATGCTGCTCCCGACCTGCTGTTTCGGCAGGACGGCGGCCTGACCGTTTTCCACGGCCGGACTCACACGCTGCCGCGGTACGGGTACGGGCATCGGTTCGGTTCCTTCCCTCCCCCCGAGGGTGCGGCGGCACGACGATCGACGTTCCGCCAAACGGGGACCATAGCGTTACCCGGCGCCTCAACGGAATGCCGTTCGAAAAGCCGCCGGGGTCATATTGCCGCTTCCCGCAACGCATCCGGCGTGATCGGCGGGGTGCCGGGCCATGACGAACATCACGCCCCGGATCACCCGTACAGCCGCCTGCGCCACACTCGCGACACCGCCTGCGACACCGCTCGCGACCTGATCTTGTCCGCCCCGCCCGCCGGCCGGCCTGCCCGCCGGTCCGCCCGGCAGGTCCGGATTTACTTGTCCGGACGTACGACGCCCAGAATCGGCATCGAGCCGGCCCCCGTGATCGTCACGTCCCGGCCGGGACGGGGCGCATGCACCATCGCGCCGTCGCCCACGTACATCCCGATGTGGCTGGCGTCGTCGAAGTAGACGATCAGGTCGCCGGGCCGTATGTCCTTCATGGCGACGCGCGGCAACTGCTTCCACTGCTCCTGCGACGTGCGCGGTATGCCGCGTCCGCCCGCGAGCCACGCCTGCGACGTCAGCCCCGAGCAGTCGAAGGAACCCGGGCCCTCGGCGCCCCAGACGTACGGCTTGCCGATCTGCGCCGTGGCGTACGCGACAGCCGCCTCGCCGCCCTTCGTCGCCTTGTTGCCGACGTCCTTGAGCGCGCCGGAGTCGAGCCAGGCGGTCTGCGCTTCGTACGCCGCGTCCTGCTCCATCTTGAGGAGCCGCTCGCGCTCCTCCTTCTCCAGCGTCGCCTCGAGCTTCTCGGCGGCGGCGAGCTGTTTCTTGATCTCCTTCTTCGCCGCTTCCTTCTTCTTGCGGCTGGACTCCAGCTTCGTCCACTGGGCGGTCGCGTCCTGGGTGTACGCCTCCAAGTCCGCCTGGGTCCGGGACAGTTCGCCCAGCAGACCCTTGGCCGCCTGCTGGCCCTCGCGGATCCGGCCCGCCCCGTCCAGGAAGAGCTGGGGGTCGCCGCTGAGCATCATCTGCGCCTCGGGGGGCAGGCCGCCGCTGCGGTACTGGGCGCGCGCCTCGGCCCCGGCCTTGCTCTTCAGCTCGTCGATCCGCTGCTGCCCCTTGACGATCTCCTTGGCCAGCGCCACGATCTCGGACGACTGCTTGTCGGCGCGCTCCTCGGCCAGGTTGTACGCGTCCGTGGCCGCCCCGGCCTTTCGGTAGAGGGCGTCGATCTCGCCGCGCACCTCCTGGAGGCGCTGCTCACTCCTGGCAGGCTTGGGATCGGCGTACGCCTGCCCGGGTGCGGCCAGCACGGTCAAGGCAGTCGAGGCACAGATCAGCGCGATCGCGGTCGCGGCGCTGCGACGTCGGTTCACAAGCTCCCCCGGATCCCAGATCCCACATCACATGTCCCGCATGTGATTTACCGTCAGTAACTTAGGTGCGCTGCGGTGATGCTGCCATGCCGTCCGTGAAAACGACAGAGGCCCCCGCCCACAGGTTTTCTGACGAACGGGCAGCTCGTCATGTTCCCCTCAGCAGCCACTCATTCGGGAAGACCCGCAACGGTTTCAGCCGGTGCGCGGCTGGAGAGCGGCCCAGTTCACCGTCACTTCACCCTGCCGCCACCGCCGCTCCCCGTCCGCCAGCGGCCAGTCGGCCGAGAGATCGCGCACGGCCTTGATCCAGCGCTGCCGGGCACCGAGTGAGGCGTACGGAGCGGCCGCCGCCCACGCCCGGTCGAAGTCCCGCAGGAAGGCGTGCACGGGCTCGCCCGGCACATTGCGGTGGATGAGCGCCTTCGGCAGCCGCTCCGCGAGATCGGAAGGACGCTCCAGCGACCCCAGCCGGGTCGCGAAGGTGACCGTCCGCGGCCCCTCCGCCCCCAGTGCGACCCACACATGCCGCCGCCCGATCTCGTCGCACGTCCCCTCCACCAGCACCCCCCCGGGCGCCAGCCGCGCGCACAGCCGCTCCCAGACCGCGGCGACCTCCCCCTCGTCGTACTGGCGCAGCACATTCGCCGCCCGGATCAGGGCGGGGCGGCGGCTGTCGGGCAGGGGTACTTCGAAGCCGCCGTGCCGGAAGGCGAGACCCGCCCGCTCGTACGGCTTCGCTGCGGCCACCCGCGCCGGTTCGATCTCGATGCCCACGACCTCGGCGGCGGGCGCGGCGGTGCGCAGCCGGCCGAGCAGCTCGACGGCGGTCCAGGGCGCGGCCCCGTACCCGAGGTCGACCGCGACGGGGTCACCGCTGCGGCGCAGCTCAGGGCCGTGCGCGGCGGCGATCCAGCGGTCCATGCGGCGCAGACGGTTCGGGTTGGTCGTCCCGCGGGTGACGGCGCCGACGGGGCGCGAGGGGGATGTGCGGGAGGCCATGAAGCGAGGGTAAGCGCCCGCTGGGGCTCGTAAAGGTTGAGTCACTGAAGTAATGATTTGGTAAAGCGGAAATTGGAGGGAGGCATTCCGCTGTTTGGGCTGAACGGAGGGCCACACCCGCGCCCTCTGTGCGCCATGTCATGCCCCCGAGCGATGAGGACCGCCGACGTGAGCCAGTACGTCTCCCGACTCGCCGGCACACTGGCGACCCCGCCCCGCCTCCGGCTGCCCGGCGGCCACCACCGCAAGCCCCGCCGGATCGCCATGCTCAGCGTCCACACCTCTCCGCTGCACCAGCCGGGGACGGGCGACGCGGGCGGCATGAACGTCTACATCGTCGAGCTCGCCAAGCGCCTCGCCGCCATCAACATCGAGGTCGAGATCTTCACCCGGGCGACCACCGGCGGCCTGCCTCCCAGCGTCGAGCTGTCGCCCGGCGTGCTGGTCCGCCACATCGACGCGGGCCCGTACGAGGGCCTGGCCAAGGAGGAGCTGCCCGCACAGCTCTGCGCCTTCACGCACGGCGTGATGCAGGCCTGGGCCGGCCAGCGCCCCGGCTATTACGACCTCGTCCACTCCCACTACTGGCTCTCGGGCCACGTCGGCTGGCTCGCCGCCGAACGCTGGGGCGCGCCCCTCGTCCACGCCATGCACACCATGGCGAAGGTCAAGAACGCCGCGCTGGCGGAGGGCGACACCCCCGAACCGGCCGCGCGCGTCATCGGCGAGACGCAGATCGTACGGGCGGCGGACCGCCTCATCGCCAACACGGCGAAGGAGGCCGACGAACTGGCCCGCTTCTACGAGGCCGACCCGGGCAAGCTCGCCGTCGTACACCCCGGCGTGAACCTGGAACGCTTCCGTCCGGCCGACGGGCGGGCGGCGGCCCGCGCACGCCTGGACCTCCCCCAGGACGCGATCATTCCGCTCTTCGCCGGCCGCATCCAGCCGCTCAAGGCCCCGGACATCCTGCTGCGCGCGGTCGCGGTGCTCCTCGACGAGGACCCGTCGCTGCGCTCGAAGCTCGTCGTGCCGGTCGTCGGCGGACCGAGCGGCAGCGGCCTCGCCAAGCCGGAGGGCCTGCAGAAGCTGGCCGCCAGGCTGGGCATCGCCGACGTCGTACGCTTCCGGCCGCCGGTCAGCCAGGACCGCCTGGCGGACTGGTTCCGGGCGGCATCGGTCCTCGTCATGCCGTCGTACAGCGAATCCTTCGGCCTGGTCGCGATAGAGGCGCAGGCGTCGGGGACACCGGTGGTGGCGGCCGCGGTGGGCGGCCTGCCGGTCGCGGTGCGGGACGGCCGGACCGGCATCCTGGTCGAGGGCCACGATCCGGCCGGATACGCCCGTGCGCTGCGGCGCTTCATCGACGAGCCGGGCCTGGTGGACCGCATGGGCGCGGCGGCCGCCCGCCACGCGCAGTCGTTCGGCTGGGACACGGCCGCGTCCGGCACGGCCGACGTATACCTGGCCGCGATGCACGAACACCGCCGTCGCGTACGCTCGCACCATGGCTGACGTACCGCACCAGGTCACCGAGACGCTGGAGCAGACGCTGAAGGACGCGGAGCTCGAGTGGGAGAGCCCTGAACCCGGCTCGTACGTGGTGAAACTCCCCGGCACGCGCAAGCTGTCCACGACGTGTTCTTTGATCGTCGGCAAGCACTCGCTGTCCATCAACGCCTTCGTGATCCGCCACCCGGACGAGAACGACGCGGCGGTGCACCGCTGGCTGCTGGAGCGCAATCTGCGCCTGTACGGGGTGAGTTACGCGATCGACAGCCTCGGCGACATCTACCTGGCAGGGAAGCTTCCGCTGTCGGCAGTGACTCCGGACGAGCTGGACCGCCTGCTGGGGAGTGTCCTGGAGGCGGCGGACGGCAGCTTCAACACCCTGCTGGAGCTGGGCTTCGCGAGCGCGATCCGCAGGGAGTACGCGTGGCGGGTGTCGCGCGGCGAGCCGACCAGAAACCTGGACGCGTTCACGCACCTGACCCAGCGGCCTTCCGACTGACCGGCGGTCCGCCGGCCTCGTCAGTCCTCAGTACGCAGTCCTCGTAGGCGCAGCCGTTGTCGCCGGATCGGTCGCACCCACCCCCTTCCCCGCGCACTCCCTCCGTGGCATGCTCACCGCCCACGCGTATCTGAATTCCGTTCACATACATACATGGAAGCGGGTATCGGCATGGGTATCGGTCAACGCGCCATCAGCAGACGCGCCTTGCTCGCCAGCGCGATAGCCGTCGCCGTGGCAGGCAATGCCACCCCCGCGTTCAGCACCGGTCGGCAGGCGTCCCCCACCCTGTGGCGGGAGTTCGCCGCCGCGCCGTACACCCACCCCCAGATCCCGTACGTCGGCCGAGCCGGAGCCCGCGCCGGGGCAACCCGCTTCCCCCGCCGCCCCTTCGTCGCCAACGTCCTCCACTACGGCGCCAAGCCCGACGGCTCCGCCGACGCCGCCCCCGCCATCAACCGCGCCCTCGCGGCCGCCGGAGCCCGTGGCGGCGGCACCGTCCTCGTCCCGCCCGGCACGTACCGCATCGACGACGTCATCCGAATCGGCCACAGCAACGTCGTCCTGCGCGGCGCCGGCAGCGCCCGCACGAAGCTGCTCGCGACAAAGAACCTCACCGAGCTCATCGGCCCCTACGGCAGCCGTTACGGCGGCGACAAGTCCTCCTGGTCGTGGGCCGGCGGCCTCATCTGGCTCTGCCCGCAGGAGCGTTACGAGTCCCTGACCACCGCCATCAAGGCCAAGGCCTGGCCCTTCGAGGGCTGGACCGGCAACAAGCGCGACCAATGGCAGACCCTCGCCACCGTCGCACCAGCCAGGCGCGGCGACCGGACGCTCACCGTCCACAACCCGGCCACCCCGCTGCGGCCCGGCCAACTCGTCCTCGTCCGCCTCGCCGACGACCCCGCCCACCCTCCTGGCGCACATCGCGGGCGACAGCCCCGGCGCCCACACGTACACCTGGGACGACAAGACCAAGCTGACCAGCTACGTCCCGTACGAATGGCCCGTACGCGTCACCCGCGTCACCGGCACCACGATCACCCTCGAACGCCCCCTGCCCCTCGACATCCGCCCCGAATGGGACCCGAGAATCACCACCCCCGTCACCCCGCTCACCGGCTCCGGCGTCGAAGGCCTCACCCTCGAAGCGGTCGAGACCCCGCAGTCCCCGCACCTTCTCGACAAGGGCTACAACGGCGTCACTTTCCAGTGCGCGTACGACTGCTGGGCCGACGACATCACCGTCCGCCACGTCGACAACGGCTTCGGTCTCGTCGCCGCCTCCGCCTGTACGCTCCGCCGCACCCGCGTCGAAGGCCGCGGCTCCCACCATCCGTACTTCTGCCGCGAGGGCTCCCACGACAACCTCGTCGAGGACTTCACCATCGCGCAGCGCACCACGCCCGCACCCGCCGGCACCCAGCTCCACGGCATCAACGTCGAGGGCCTGTCGAGCTACAACGTCTGGTCGCGCGGCGTCATGCACATGGGCACCTTCGACACCCACCGCGGGATGCCGTTCGCCAATGTCCGCACCGAGATCACGGTCAACAACAACGGCCGACACGGCGGCGACGCATCCGCCGGCCCCCTCTACGGCGCACGCTTCACCCACTGGAACGTGACCGTCACCAACGCCCGCGCCGGCCTCGTCAAGATCGACACCATCGCCCCGTACAGCGCGACCGTGGGCATCAGCGAGGTCAGGGAGTTCGACCAGAGCGACGTCCCCGACTTCGCGGGCCCCCTGCACTCACGCCTGGAGGCGTACGGCGCCCCCACTTCCGTACGCCCGTCCAACCTCTACGAGGCGCAACGAGCCCTCAGCCGCTGACCTTCTCCCCGTCGGCCTCAGGAGCCGGGACGGGAGCAACAGCCGCCGCCGTCTCCGACGCCTCCGAGTCGGCCAGCACCCGCCGCAGCCGCGTCGCGTACCCCGCCGCCGCCACGCAGCCGATGACCCCGCACCCGATCCACAGCACGTCCGGCCCGGGCCCGTCCACGATCCAGCCCGCCAGGATCGGCGCGAGGAAACCGGCCAGCGCCCAGGACATGCCCATCACGCCCTGGTACCGCCCCCGCGCGTGCTCCGGCGCCAGCCGCGCGGTGGCGGCGGCGTTGGTCGGCACGTGCACCATCTCGCCGAGCGTCCACACCACCACGGTCACCGCGAACAGCAGCGGCGTCCCGGCCAGCGCGGTCGCCCCGGTCCCGGCGGCGAACAGCAGCGCGGAGACGGTGAGAAGCGCGGCCGGCGACCGCCGGTCGGTGATCTTGTTGACGAGCAGCTGGAAGCCGACTATCACCACACCGTTGACCGCGATGACCATGCCGTACGCACTCGGCTCCAGCCCCTCGCCGGCCATGGTCAGCGGCAGGCCGACCCACGGCGCGGTGAAGATGAGGCAGACGAGCAGGTTGAGCAGCACCAGCGTCCGGAAGGGCGCGTCCCGCAGCACCTCCAGCAGGCTCACCTTCGCCTCGGCGACCGCTTCCTCGCCCTTGACGACGGGCGGGACAACCGGCCGGGTCTCCGGCAGTCTCAAGAAGACGATGATCGCGCACAGAACAGTGGCCGCCGCGTCCACCAGGAACAGCGTCCGGTAGCCGAAGACGATCGCCGCACCGCCGCCGAGTGCGGCTATGGCGAAGCCGAGGTTGAGTGCCCAGTAGTTCAGGGCGTACGCGCGCCGCCGTTCGTGCTCCGGCACCATGTCGGCGATGGTCGCGCCGATCGCCGGGCGTACCGCCTGCATGGCGACACCCATCAGCAGCACCACCACCGCGACGCCGACCGCGCTGGTCACCACGGCGAGCGCGGCCGCGCCCGCCGCCGTACCCAGGTGCCCGGCGATCATCGTGGGCCGCCGTCCCCACCGGTCGGTGAGCATCCCGCCGAGCGGCGAACCTGCCACCCCGCCGAGCCCGTGCAGCGCGATGACGAGCCCCGCGTACCAGGCCGAGTAACCCAGCTCCTGCGTCAGATACAGCGACAGGAACGTAAGCACGAAGGCCCCGGTGCGATTCACCAGCGTCGAGGTCCACAGCCACCAGAAACCGTCGGGGAGCCCCGACACCGTCTCCTTCGCGGCACGTCTGAGCGTGGCCATGGACATACGTAATCCCCCCAGGGACCTTCGGCGGCGGCGGTGGACGCCTGTAAGCGGCTGATGCGGTATCCGCAAGTTACAAGCGAGAGTGGTCCGGAGCCACTCAATTGACGCGAGCCGTCAACCGTCCGAGGCGTCCATTAGTCTCGTACGCATGGCCGACGCACCGTACAAGCTGATCCTCCTCCGTCACGGCGAGAGCGAATGGAACGCGAAGAACCTGTTCACCGGATGGGTGGACGTCAACCTCACCGAGAAGGGCGAGAAGGAGGCGGTGCGCGGCGGTGAGCTGCTCGTCGAAGCCGGCCTGCTCCCCGACGTCCTCCACACCTCGCTCCAGAAGCGCGCCATCCGCACGGCCCAGCTCTCGCTGGAGGCCGCGGACCGCCACTGGATCCCCGTCCACCGCTCCTGGCGCCTGAACGAGCGCCACTACGGCGCCCTCCAGGGCAAGGACAAGGCGCAGACGCTCGCCGAGTTCGGCGAGGAGCAGTTCATGCTCTGGCGCCGTTCGTACGACACCCCGCCGCCGGTCCTCGAAGACGGCACGACGTACTCGCAGTCCGACGACCCGCGCTACGCGACGATCCCGAGCGAGCTGCGCCCGCGCACCGAGTGCCTCAAGGACGTCGTCGAGCGCATGCTGCCGTACTGGTACGACGGCATCGTCCCGGACCTGCTCGCCGGCCGCACCGTCCTGGTCGCCGCCCACGGCAACTCGCTGCGCGGCCTGGTGAAGCACCTCGACGGCATCTCCGACGAGGAGATCACCGGCCTGAACATCCCCACCGGCATCCCGCTCTACTACGAGCTCGACGCCGACTTCCGCCCCGTCACCAAGGGCGGCACGTACCTCGACCCGGAGGCCGCGAAGGCCGCCATCGAGGCCGTGAAGAACCAGGGCAAGAAGAAGTAACACGCAGGGTTTCGAGCCCCCTGGCGCGGACTTTCCGCGGCGGGGGGCTCGTGCTGTGTGACGTGAAGGTTCCTGACGAAGAGGCGAGCGCACGATATGAGCGACACCCTGCTGACCACATTGGCCACGGCCATGGCGCAGTTGGTCACAGCCATCGACCTGACGGACGAGGACGACGTCGATCCGGATCTGGCGACGACCTGGTTCGAAGACGTCGCCGACCACCTCGGCAGGCTCTCTGCCGAGGACCGTCACCGGCTCGCGGCGCTCTTCAGGGAGGCGGCCATGGAGGAGACGCGGCCCGAGTTCCGGGAGGCGATGCTGGAGGTGCCGGAGAACTTCGGCCTTGAGGACGACGACGACGATGACGAGCGTGAGTACGACGACGACGCGGCGTAAGCAGGCCAAGTCGGGTCAAGCCGGGTCAAGTCGGTACGGAAAGGGCCCCGTCCTCAGCGGACGGGGCCCTTTCCGTACTCACCGGTCGCCCTAGCCGCAGCAGCCGCCGCACTGGCACGGCGCGCCCGACTGGCAGCCGCAGCCGCAGCCTGACCCGCACCCGCAGGCGCCGAGGACGGGCAGCGCGAGACGGTGGTGGACCACTTCAACCGGCGGTTCCTGCTGGGAGTTGGGCGTGTGGGAATCGGCCATGGGGATCCTCCTCGAAGGCGCACGTGGCGTACTCCTGCTGCCCATTGGATGCCCACTCCGGCGGGCGCATCAACGGCGCACACGCGCAATGCTCCGATTATTACTGGGGCTACTCGCCCTGCGCGGGTGGCGTCGCCGCCGCGGCGGCCGCTGCCTGGAGCTCGTCCGCGTGCTCACCCGTCACCAGGTACACCACGCGCTTCGCCACCGAGACCGCGTGGTCGGCGAACCGCTCGTAGTAACGGCCGAGCAGCGTGACGTCGACCGCCGTCTCGATGCCGTGCTTCCAGCGGTCGTCCATCAGGTGCTGGAACAGCGTGCGGTGCAGCAGGTCCATCTCGTCGTCGTCGTGCTCGAGCTGGAGCGCGAGGTCGACGTCCTTCGTGGTGATGACCTCCGCCGCCTTCGCCATCAGGCGCTGCGCGAGCTGCCCCATCTCCAGCATGGTCGCGTGCAGGTCGTGCGGTACGGCCGAGGCCGGGAAACGCAGCCGGGCGAGCTTCGCCACGTGCTGGGCGAGGTCGCCCGAACGCTCCAGGTCGGCGCTCATCCGCAGCGAGGTGACGACGATCCGCAGGTCCGTCGCGACCGGCTGCTGGCGGGCCAGCAGGGCTATCGCGCGCGCCTCCAGCTCGTGCTGGAGATCGTCGACCTTCTGGTCGGCGGCAATCACGCTCTCGGCGAGCTTGAGGTCCGCGTCGAGCATGGATGTGGTGGCCCGCCCGATCGCGGACCCGACGAGCCGGGCCATCTCGACCAGGGCTTCACCGATCGAGTCAAGTTCCTCGTGGTACGCGTCGCGCATGAAAGTCCCTCTCTTGTCTTTCTTGAGGCCTCTGAACCCCACGCTCCCACGTTCTGTCCGTTACGCGTCCGATTCCGGCACCCCAAGTGAACCAGCCCCATCCCCTCGATGAACTCTGAGCGACGAGTGTTCGAGCGGCCACCCATTTGGCTGGGGGAGTGTCGTAGCCCCCGCTTAACCTGGGTGCATGGACGTGAACGCGGCAGTCGCCGCAGCAGCAGCGATCGCCGGTCTGCTGACCGGTGTGATCGCCGTGCTGACGTTCCGCTGGAGCGAGCGTGAGCAGGCCAGGCCCACCAGGTCCTCCATGCGCCCCGACATCAACGCGGTGCTGCCGCCGGGCGTCGACACCGTGCTGTCCGTGCTCCGCTCCTCCGCCGTCGTACTGGACGAGAGCGACAGCGTCGTCAAGGCCAGCTCGGCGGCGTACGCCCTCGGGCTGGTCCGGGGCGGAAAGCTGGCCGTGGACCCGATGCTCCACATGGCTCGCGACACCCGCAGGGACGGCGAGATACGCCAGGTCGAACTGGACCTTCCGCGTCGCGGCACCGGCCGCGGCGAGGCGCTGGCGGTCTCCGCCCGCGTCGCCCCGCTCGGCTCGCGCCTCGTGCTGCTCCTGGTGGAGGACCTCACCGAGGCCCGCCGCATCGAAGCGGTACGGCGCGACTTCGTCGCGAATGTCAGCCATGAGCTCAAGACTCCTACCGGTGCGCTCTCGCTGCTCTCCGAGGCCGTCATGGACGCCTCGGACGATCCCGAGGCGGTTACCCGTTTCGCGGGCCGCATGCAGATCGAGGCGACCCGCCTCACCAATCTGGTCCAAGAGCTCATTGATCTTTCCCGCGTCCAGAACGACGACCCGCTGGAGGACGCCGAACCGGTCCGCGTCGACGAACTGGTCGCCGAGGCCATGGACCGCAGCCGCCACGCCGCGTCCACCAAGAACATCACGATGGCGTCGGGCGGCACGGAGGGCCTGCACGTCTGGGGCAACCGCGGCCAGCTCGCCGCCGCCCTCGGCAATCTCGTCGAGAACGCCGTCAACTACAGCCCGGCCCGCACCCGCGTCGGCATAGCGGGCCGCCGGATCTCCGCCCCCGGCGGGGACCTGATCGAGATAGCCGTCACCGACCAGGGCATAGGCATCTCCGAGAAGGACCGCGAGCGCGTCTTCGAGCGCTTCTACCGCGTCGACCCGGCCCGCTCCAGGGCCACCGGAGGCACGGGCCTCGGCCTGGCCATCGTCAAGCACGTGGCCGCCTCGCACGGCGGGGAGGTCACGGTGTGGAGCTCCGAGGGACAGGGCTCCACCTTCACCCTGCGACTGCCCGAGGCAGCCGCAGCACGCGACCGGTCATCGGTCGCGCGCCCGGACGGCGTCGATGAGTCCCCGCACGACGCCGGCCCGTACGAGACCACTGATCGCGAACCCATTCCTGCCCCGGAGGTCCTTCCGTGACCCGAGTGCTCGTCGTCGAGGATGAGGAATCCTTCAGCGACGCCCTGTCCTACATGCTCCGCAAAGAGGGCTTCGAGGTCGCCATCGCGGCCACCGGCCCCGACGGACTCGACGAGTTCGAGCGCAACGGCGCCGACCTCGTCCTGCTGGACCTGATGCTCCCCGGCCTGCCGGGAACCGAGGTCTGCCGTCAGCTGCGCAGCCATTCCAATGTTCCGGTCATCATGGTGACCGCCAAGGACAGTGAGATCGACAAGGTCGTGGGTCTGGAGATAGGAGCCGACGACTACGTCACCAAGCCCTTCTCCTCGCGGGAGCTGGTCGCACGCATCCGCGCGGTCCTGCGCCGCCGCGGAGAGCCGGAAGAGGTCACCCCGGCGGCCCTGGAGGCCGGCCCGGTGCGTATGGACGTAGACCGTCACGTGGTCACGGTCAGCGGCGGCAAGGTCGATCTCCCGCTGAAGGAATTCGACCTCCTGGAGATGCTGCTGCGCAACGCGGGCAGGGTCCTCACCCGCATGCAGCTGATCGACCGCGTCTGGGGCGCGGACTACGTGGGCGACACCAAGACCCTCGACGTCCACGTGAAGCGCCTCAGAGCCAAGATCGAACCGGACCCGGGCGCGCCGAGGTACCTGGTGACGGTGCGGGGCCTGGGCTACAAGTTCGAGCCGTAAACCGAAGTCTGCTCATGTTGATGGGGGCGCCCCGCCGGTACGGACCGGCGGGGCGCCCCCATCAACATGCTGTGCAGGTACGGGCGTCAGTGCCCCGCGCCGTGCTCGTCGGCATCGGCGTCGGCATCGGCGTCGGCAGAAGCGGTGACGCCCGCTGCGCCGGAAGCCGACTGCGACGGGGTGCCCGACACAGTGCCGGCCGGGCTGCCGGAAGCGGTGCCCGAGGGGGTCCCCGTCGCCGAGCCGGACGGCGCCTGGGCCGGCGGCTTCGGCAGCTCGCTCGGGCCGACGCCCTTGAAGTAGTGCGTCGCCGGAACCACGAACGCCCGCAGCTCGACCGCGCCGGTCTCGCTGAGCTCGAAGCGCACGGGCTGCGCGTCGCCGGCCTTCGCCGCCTCGCTGCCCTTCTGGATGACGGCGGAGGCGTTGCCGTCGCCACCGAGGAGGAGCGAGCCGCCGGCAGGCACGGTCAGCGGACCGGAGCCCTTGGCAGGGCTGAGCTTCACCTTGGCGCTGGTGCCGGGCAGCGTGATCGATTCGAGCGTCTCTGCCTTGGTGCCGTTGTTGAAGACCATCCCGGTGACGACCGCGGGGCCCTCGGCGTCGACCTCGGGCTGGGTGACGATCGTCGCGTTCTGGATCTTGATGTCGTCGACGGTGGTCGCGGCGTTGTCCGGCCTGACCCCGAGCGTCTGCGCGTCGTTGCCCGCACCACAAGCGGCAAGCGAAGCGATCGAGAACACGATGGCGGTGGCGGCGAGGGCACCGCGTCGAAGGCTGCGGCTCACGGTGGAGGCATCTCCTGTTAGACGGGTTCGAGCGGCGTAAAGCCGCCCTAAGGGTGTGTCAGCGCGCTTAGGTTACCGAGCCGTCGTCCGGCCCTCGCACCCGACCCGCCCCACCCGGCCCGCCCGTACCGGCCGCCGCAGGCCGGGACGCTTGTTTCGTACGCCGGTCACATAACGCGGGGAGGACGTGCGTGCGTCCCGAGTGCGGATTATCCGTAAGGAATGTATGGGGGTCCGGAGAATTGATCACCGCCGCCACTGATCAATTCCGGATTCCGGCCGAACGGGTGACCGATCACCGAACGGAGTACATCAAGTTCACCGCTTGGAACCCGGCAAACCGGGACGTTCAGCCCCTTCGGAGAGCTCTGCGGTGTGTGTAACGTACGCGTTTCTCTCCGCCCGCACAGCCGCTCCGACCTGCGAATACCCGCTTCCGGAAGGCCTGCGCAGCACGTTCCTGTTGCTGTTGTCAAGCCCCGAGATATGCCCTGACCTGCGGAAACGCCATTCAGAAGAAGCCGTTTCCGTGTTACTCTGGATAGCCACGGAAGGGGTACCTGTCACATGACGTTCAAGGTTGGCGACACCGTGGTCTATCCCCATCACGGGGCCGCACTGATCGAGGCTATCGAAACTCGCCAGATCAAAGGTGTGGACAAGACCTACTTGGTGCTCAAGGTTGCCCAGGGTGACTTGACTGTTCGTGTGCCTGCGGACAATGCGGAGTTCGTCGGTGTACGCGATGTAGTCGGTCAGGAAGGGCTCGACCGGGTCTTCGAGGTGCTGCGCGCACCTTATGCCGAAGAGCCGACGAACTGGTCCCGGCGCTACAAGGCAAATCTCGAGAAGCTCGCCTCCGGTGATGTCATCAAGGTCGCCGAGGTAGTGCGCGACCTGTGGCGCCGTGAGCGCGAGCGCGGTCTCTCCGCAGGTGAGAAGCGCATGCTCGCCAAGGCGCGCCAGATCCTGGTGAGCGAGCTCGCACTCGCGGAGAACACCAATGAAGACAAGGCCGAGGCTCTGCTCGACGAGGTCCTCGCGTCCTGACTCCGGGTCCAGGGGCTCCTCTCCTGATACCCAAACATGAGTAACGATGCCGTGGTGCCCGCTGACAAGGTTCTCCAGCCCTTGTCAGCGGGGCGCTGCGGCATGTTGCTTTCTCCGCTTTTTCCTCCGCGCGCCCCTGATCCCAGGTGTGTGATCCCAGGTGCCTCTCTGGTGTGCCGGGCCCGGGCAGCTGGCTCGACCAGTCGTCACGGAAGGGGCCGGTCAAGGCGTCGCGCCCGGCACGCTGTGGCCATACCCACGAAGGCCGCGGACACAAACCTGGCGGACCCAAACCCGTCCCCGAAGCTGTCGGCCCCGGAGCTACCGATGACAGACGAATCGCGCCCCACGCCCACCCCGCGCACCGCCGCCGTGATCCCCGCGGCCGGCCGCGGGGTACGGCTCGGCCCCGGCGCCCCCAAGGCGCTCCGTGCGCTGAACGGCACCCCCATGCTGATCCACGCCGTACGGGCCATGGCCAACTCCAGGGCCGTGTCGCTCGTCGTCGTGGTGGCCCCGAAGGACGGCGCCGTCGAGGTCAAGAACCTCCTCGGCGAGCACGCGCTGCCCGAGCGAACGGACTTCCTGGTCGTACCGGGCGGTGAGACCCGCCAGGAGTCGGTGCGGCTCGGGCTGGAAGCCCTCCCGGCCGACATCACCGCCGTGCTGGTGCACGACGCGGCCCGCCCGCTCGTGCCCGTCGACACCGTCGATTCGGTCATCGAGGCCGTACGGGACGGCGCGCCGGCCGTGGTGCCGGCGTTGCCGCTGGCCGACACCGTCAAGGAGGTCGAGCCCGGGGAGAAGGGCGAGCCCGAGCCGGTCGTCGCCACGCCCGTGCGGGCACGACTGCGCGCCGTACAGACTCCGCAGGGCTTTGACCGGGCGACGCTGGTGCGCGCGCACGAGACGGTCGCGGCGAGCGGGGAAGGTGCCACCGACTGCGCCGGCATGGTCGAGCAGCTCGGGGTGCGGGTCGTGGTCGTACCCGGCCACGAAGAGGCATTCAAGGTGACCCGGCCGCTGGACCTGGTCCTGGCCGAGGCGGTACTTGCCCGCAGGAGGGCCAACGATGGCTTCTGACATGCCCTTGCTCCCTCTGGTCGGGATCGGAACCGACATCCACGCCTTCGAGGAAGGCCGCGAGCTCTGGTGCGGCGGTCTGCTCTGGGAGGGCGAGGGGCCCGGCCTGGCGGGCCACTCGGACGCCGATGTCGTCGCGCATGCCGCCTGCAACGCGCTCTTCTCCGCGGCTGGACTCGGTGACCTTGGCGCGCACTTCGGCACGGGGCGGGCGGAGTGGGCCGGCGCGTCGGGCATCACGCTGCTGACGGAGGCGGCGCGGATCGTACGGGCCGAAGGTTTCACGATCGGCAATGTCGCGGTCCAGGTCGTCGGCGTACGCCCGAAGATCGGGAAGCGGCGGGACGAGGCGCAGAAGGTGCTTTCGGCGGCGGTCGGTGCGCCGGTTTCGCTGTCGGCCGCGACGTCGGACGGGCTCGGGTTCACGGGCCGGGGCGAGGGTCTGGCCGCCATCGCCACGGCGCTGGTGGTCCGTACGGGTTGAGTGGTCGGCGCCTGCGGCGGGCCTTTCCCCACCCCGCCCCTTCCCGCTGTGACATTTTGCGGCTCCGCCGCGTGGGAGCTCCGCCCCAGACCCCGCTCCTCAAACGCCGGAGGGCTGAGAGTTGCCGCAAGCGGCAAATCCAGCCCGTCCGGCGTTTGAGGACACGCCCGTAGGGCGTCTGTGTGGTCTGGGGGCTGGGGCCTGCCCCCAGTTCGGGAAGGGGGTGGGGAAAAGCTCCGCAGGACACTTCCCCCCAGTACCGGCAAGGGTCGCAAGGCACTGTCGTCCGCCCACTACCCTGGTGTAGTGACTATTCGGCTGTACGACACCAGCGCCCGGCAGACTCGCGACTTCTCCCCGCTCACGCCGGGCTGCGTCTCGATCTACCTCTGTGGCGCTACCGTGCAGGCCGCCCCGCACATCGGCCACATCCGGTCGGGGCTGAACTTCGACATCATGCGCCGCTGGTTCACCTACCGCGGCTACGACGTGACGTTCATCCGCAATGTCACGGACATCGACGACAAGATCATCAAGAAGTCGGCCGAGCAGGGCCGCCCCTGGTGGTCCATCGGGTACGAGAACGAGCGCGCCTTCAACGACGGTTACGCCGCCCTCGGCTGCCTCCCGCCGACGTACGAGCCCCGCGCCACCGGGCACGTCACCGAGATGGTCGAGATGATGCGCGGCCTCATCGAGCGCGGGCACGCGTACGAGGCCGACGGGAACGTCTACTTCGACGTGCGGTCGTACCCGGGGTATCTGGAGCTCTCCAACCAGGAGCTCGACAATCTCCTCCAGCCCTCCGGCGAAGGCGAGACCGGCAAGCGCGACCAGCGCGACTTCGCCATGTGGAAGGCCGCGAAGCCCGGCGAGCCGAGCTGGGAGACCCCGTGGGGACGCGGGCGTCCCGGCTGGCACCTGGAGTGCTCCGCGATGGCCCACAAGTACCTGGGCCAGGCGTTCGACATCCACGGCGGCGGGATTGACCTGATCTTCCCGCACCACGAGAACGAGATCGCCCAGGCCAAGGCCTTCGGTGACGACTTCGCCAAGTTCTGGGTGCACAACCACTGGGTCACCATGGCCGGCGAGAAGATGTCGAAGTCGCTCGGCAACTCCGTGCTCGTGAGCGAGATGGTCAAGGCGTGGCGCCCGATCGTGCTGCGCTACTACCTCGGTACGCCGCACTACCGCTCCACCATCGAGTACAGCGAGGAAGCCCTGCGCGAGGCGGAGTCCGCCTTCGCGCGCATCGAGGGCTTCATCCAGCGGGTCGTTGAGAAGGCGGGGGGCGACGTCGAGCCCGCGGCCGAGGTCCCGCCGGCCTTCGCCGAGGCGATGGACGACGACCTGGGCGTCCCTCAGGCGCTCGCGATCGTCCACACCACCGTGCGCCAGGGCAATTCCGCGCTGGCCGCCGACGACAAGGACGAGGCTGTCGCACGGCTGGCTGAGGTACGGGCCATGCTCGGCGTCCTCGGTCTCGACCCGCTCGCCGAGCAGTGGTCGGGCGGCGGCACGGAGCGCGGCGAAGACCTGCACGGGGTCGTCGACACGCTCGTACGCCTCGTACTCGACCAGCGGCAGTCGGCCCGTGACCGCAAGGACTGGGCGGCGGCCGATGCGATCCGGGACCAGCTCCAGCAGACCGGCCTCGTCATCGAGGACAGTCCGTCGGGCCCGCGTTGGAGCCTCGGATCGCGCTGAGCGGCGGGCCGGGCACCGTGCGCGGCACACGCGATGTGCCGTCCGGTGTCCCGGGCGGCACACTTTCACTTATACGTACATACGTCTGAAGCAACGGAACAGGTAACAGGTCATGGCCGGGAACAGCCAGCGCAGGAACCGCCGCACGTCCAACAAGAAGGGCGCTACGGTCGGCAGCGGTGGCCAGCGACGCCGCGGCCTGGAAGGCAAGGGCCCGACGCCGCCCGCCGAAGCCCGTAAGAAGCACAAGAAGAACCGCATCGCCACCGCCAAGGCCAAGCAGGCCGCGGTCCGCCGTCCGGCTCCCCGCCGTGGTGGGGCCAAGGGCACGTCCGAGATGGTCGTCGGCCGCAACCCCGTCTTCGAGGCGTTGCGCGACGGCGTCCCGGCGACCACGCTGTACGTCCAGCAGTACATCGACAACGACGAGCGGGTGCGCGAGGCGCTCCAGCTCGCGGGCGAGCGCGGCAACATCAACCTGATGGAGGCGCCGCGTCCGGAGCTCGACCGGATGACGAACGGCCTGAACCACCAGGGCCTCGTCCTCCAGGTCCCGCCGTACGAGTACGCGCACCCGGACGACCTCACGGCAGCGGCGTACGACAAGCACGAGGACCCGCTGATCGTCGCCCTCGACGGCGTGACCGACCCGCGCAACCTCGGCGCGATCGTCCGCTCCGTCTCCGCGTTCGGCGGCCACGGCGTGGTCGTGCCGGAGCGCCGTGCGGCGGGGATGACGGCCGGCGCGTGGAAGTCCTCCGCCGGTACGGCGGCCCGTACGCCGGTCTCCCGCGTCACCAACCTGACGCGCGCCCTGGAGGGCTACCAGAAGGCCGGGGTCACGGTCGTCGGCCTGGCGGCGGACGGCGAGCACACGGTCCAGGACCTGGAGCAGCTGGGCGGCCCGGTCGTCATCGTCATCGGCAGCGAGGGCAAGGGCCTCGGCCGCCTGGTCGGCGAGACCTGCGACTACCTGGTCCGCATCCCGATGCCGGGCGGCGCGGAGTCGCTCAACGCCGGTGTCGCGGCGGGGATCGTGCTGTGGGAAGCGGCGCAGCGCCGACGCTGAGCGGGGTTGTGGGCAGAGTCTGTTATGTCCCGGTAAGGGTGTCTTGACGGGTCTCGGACAGATTCGGAGCGTCAAGGCAGTGTCCTAAGTACACGTCACTCGGTTAGATGAGTGTGGACACCAGAACACCCGGGTTCGACGATCAGCCCGCCCTGAGCATGGTCAAGGTGCCCTGCGATCCGGCGCAGGTCATCGTCAACCACGCCAGCTTCCGCGTGCAGCTCGCCCCGGCCCAGAGCCGACGGCCCGTCCCGCCGTACGCGGGGGCGGGCGGTGTGGGCAGCGGGCTGGGGGAAACGGCGCGCGTTCCGGCGATGGCCGGTGCGGCCGCGAGCCGACGGCGTGCGCCCGTCGTCTGGAGCGGGAAGTCGGAGCCGGGAGACCCCGGCGCGACCGGGCTCCTCCAGGCCGTACGCAACTCCTCCTCCGCCCCCTCCGTCGGCGAGCGGGCCGACAGCGGCGCCACGCAGGTCATCCCCCGTATCTCCGTCGGCGAGCAAGCCGGGAGCGCAGAGGACACCGCGGCGATCCCCACCGTCGTGGGGCCGCGCAGGTCCGAGCCGCCCATGACGCAGATGCTGCCCAGGATGAGGCAGACCGTCGGCGCGTACGACACCCCTGAGCGGGACGGGGACGGCGAAGACGCCTACGCCCGCCAGTTCGACGACGACGATTACGACGAGGACGACTACGAGTACGGCGCGGACGGTGAGCGCGCGCGGCGCGGCGGCGCCGACGCGGTCCGGCACGCGTACTACCCCGGGCGGCGGATGAACCTCGGCGTGGTGCTCCTGCCGCTCCGGGTGTTCCTCGGCTTCATCTCCATCTACGCCGGCATGGGCAAGCTCTGCGACCCCGTCTACTTCGACGGCGGCGAGCGCGGCTCCATGGTCAAGTGGCTTACGTCGCTGCACCCCTGGGCCCTCGCCGAGCCGCTGCGCGACTTCGCGCTGAGCCACCCGGTGGGCGCCGGCCTGACCGTGGCGTTCCTCCAGGTCGTCGTCGGCGTGCTGACGGTGCTGGGACTGTGGCAGCGCGTCGCCGCCTGCTTCGGGACCCTGCTCTCCGCCGCGCTGCTCATGACGGTGAGCTGGAAGACCGTACCGGCGTACGACGCGCCCGACATCATCTACCTCGCCGCCTGGTCGCCGCTGATCATCGCGGGCGCGCCGGTCTACTCCATCGACGGCCGGCTCGCCGGCGAGGCCTGGCGCAAGCTCGGACCGCGCTCGGAACTCTGGGAGCTGCGGCGGCGCGTACTGCGGCGCGGCGCCGTCGTCGCCACCCTGGTCGTCGGACTGACACTGCTCATCGGCTCGATGCTGGGCGGGGCCGTACGTTCCTCGGACCTGGTGACGGTGCCGGGGCCGAACGACGACCCGACCAACCACCTCCCCGGGGCCCCGCTGCCCCAGGAGACCGGCAGCAGCACGGGCCGCGCCTCGCAGAGCCCGGCCAGCCGGACCCCCGCCCCGTCGGCGAGCAGCTCCGCCGGGCCGTCCGCCGGCACCACGACGCCCGGCACGGTCCGCGAGACCGGCTCGGTGGGCCCGGACGTCCAGCGGCCGAGCCAGACGCAGGGCAGCACGGCGGGCCAGGCCCCGACGCAGCAGCAGCCCCCGCCCCCGCAGGCGCCCACCACCAGCGCGGGACCGACGTCCAGCGGCGGCGCGGGCGGCACCACGGGCGGCGGCACCACCACCGGCGGTGGCACGACGGGCGGTGGCGCCGACGGCGGCACCACGGGCGGCAGCGGAACCGGCGGCAGTGGTGGCGGCAGCGGGAGCGGCGGCAACGGCGGCGGCCGGGTGATCGGCGGCCTGCTCGGCTAGAAGACTCATGAA
>NZ_JAGGOK010000093.1 GCF_018614615.1 Streptomyces sp. ISL-100
GTGAACGGCTGACTCCTATGGAGCCCCTCTGCCGGGGAACAAGCCGCCCGCAGGGCCAAAGGCCGAGCACCAGGGGCTACTCCACGAACAGCCCCCGCGCCGCCGCCTTCGCGTCGAACTCCTCCAGTCGCGCCTGCGCGTCCGGCAGGTCGTCGCACATCGCCTCCAGCAGCACCCGCCCCAGCAGCATCGGCGCGCACGCCGTGTCGAAGGCCAGGCCCGTGCCGACCGCCGCCGGGATCAGCAGGTCGCTGTGCCCGGCCACCGGCGCGAAGGCGGAGTCGGCGACCGTCACCACCGTCAGCCCCTGCTCCCGCGCGTACGCCAGCGCGTCCACGACCTCGCGGGGATGGCGCGGCAGCGCGAAGCACAGCAGCGCGCTCGCACCCGCCCGCCGCGCCCCGTCGATGCGGTCGGCGAGCATCGAACCGCTCTCGTCGAGGAGGCGTACGTCGGGATGGACCTTCGCCGCGAAGTACGCGAAGCCACGCGCCTGGGAGGAGGCGGCACGAAGGCCCAGCACCGGCAGCGGGCTGGAAGCGGCCAGGATGCGGCCCGCCTCCTCGACCGGGCGGGGGTCGGCCAGCAGCTCCGCGAGGTGCTTGAGGTTCTCGATCTCCGCCAGGACCGCCTGCTGGTACTCGTTGTAGTCGTCCTCGCCCCGCGAGGGCTCCGTGGGCGCGACCTCCCGCAGGTGCTTGCGCAGGGCCGGGTAGCCGTCGAAGCCGAGCGCGACCGCGAAACGCGTGACGGACGGCTGGCTGACCCCGGCCAGCTCCGCGAGCTCGACGCTCGACAGGAACGGCACATCGGCGGCCTTGCGCACCATGCAGTGCGCGATACGCCGCTGGGTCGGCGTGAGCCGATGCCCGTCGAAGAGCTGCTGCAGACGTGCGGCAGGGCTGTCGCTCATGCCATCCCCCTCAAAGGTCCGTGAACTGGTCGAGCAGCGCGGCCGCCGCAGTCACATCATCTGTGAGCGGGCGGTCCACATGGTCAGAATCGAGCACCGCGTCAGCGAGCGCGAAGGCGCGGCCGACCGGCAGCTCCGGGCCGGGACGCAGCCCGCGCTGGCGCAACGCCCGTACGGCGGCGACGAGTTCGCAGCCCACGACGTGCCGGTACGCGCCACTCGCACGCAGCGCCTGGCGCGCGGCCAGCGACGCGAAACTGGCCTGCTCCTCCACGCCCCGCGAGAGTACGGCGTGGCCGAGCGACGCGGGGGCGGAGAGGGCGCGCAGGTCACCCAGGGCGGCCCCGGCGGCGTACTCCAGGATCATCACGCCCGAACTGGCCGGCTCACCGTCGGCGAGGAAGGGCCGCAGGCGCGTGAAGCCGGGCTCGTTGAGCGCGGAGAGGCGGGAGGTGGAGAGGCGCGCGGTCTGGGTGACCGCCAGCCTGAAGTGGTCCAGCGCCAGGGAGAGTTGGGCCATGTAGAAGCCGCCGTGGTGGTACGCCGCCGGGCTGTTGTTGGGCAAAGTCGTAGCGCAGATCAGGGGATTCTCGGCGGCCGCGTTGATCTCGACCGCCAGCGTGCGCTCCAGCAGGTCCGCCGCGTCCTGCGCCGGCCCGTGGATCTGCGGCAGACAGCGGAAGCCGTACGGGTCCTGGATGCGGCCCAGTGGTGGGGTGGGCCGCTCGGGCGCGCCGAGCAGGCGGCGCATGACGGCGGCGACGGCGTACGAGCCGGGGTGCGGGCGGGCCGCGTGGACGGGCTCGGCGTACGCCTCGTACGAGCCGTCGACCGCGAGGAGCGAGAGGGCGCCGACCACCTGGGTGGCGGTGATGAGGCGGCGCAGCTCGTCGAGGGCGAGCGCGGCCTGGCCCAGGGTGAGCGCGTTGCTGCTGATCATGGCGAGGGCGTCGTTGTTGTCGAGGGGCTGCGCCTCAGGCGGCGTACCGGCGCCCAGCCAGGGCTGCTCGCCGGCCAGGGCGAGGCCGACCTGGGAGAGGGCGGCGATGTCGCCCGTACCTACCGAGCCGTATTCGTTGACGACGGGGTACGCGCCCGACTCCAGCGCCTCGCACAGGGCCGTCACGACGGTGGGGCGCAGGCCCGCACCGCCCGCGAGCAGCTGATTCGCGCGGACGGCGAGCATCGCGCGTACTTCGCGGGCGGGCAGCGCGGCGCCGATCGCACCGGCATGGCTGCGCAGCAGACGCAGCCCGTGGTCTGCGGCGGCTTCGGTGGGGACGGCCTCGGAACGGTTGGCGCCGACGCCGGTGGAGCGGCCGTAGACGCGACCGGATGCGGCGAGCTCGCGGGCGGCGTGCCAGGAGACCTCGACGCGCTTCATGGCGTCGGTGCCGGGGACGGGGCGCGCGGCGCCGTCGGCGAGGCGTACGACGTCGGCGACGGGGAGGCTCTGTCCGTCCAGTACGACCACCATGTGGGACGACTTCATTCGCAAACGCCTCCTTTTCGGACAGCTCGTCTCGTCCACCGGTCGGCCGTAACCAGTGATTTACCTCAGAGCATTGACATCTATTCAGACACCAAGAACTCTGCATGACCATATACAGCCCCGGCAAGGGATGGCCGGTGATCAAATTTGACGCAGTGCACAAGCGGTTCCCGAACGGCACAACGGCGGTGGACGACCTGAACCTGGAGATGCCGGAAGGCGGCATCACGGTCCTGGTCGGCTCGTCCGGATGCGGCAAGACGACCACCCTCCGCATGATCAACCGCATGGTGGACCCGACGTCCGGCACCATCCGGGTCGCGGGCAAGGACATCCTCGAAGCGGACGCCGCCGAGCTGCGGCGCGGCATCGGGTACGTCATCCAGCAGTCCGGGCTCTTCCCCCATCGCACCGTCCTCGACAACATCGCCACGGTGCCGCTGCTGCTGGGCTGGGGCCGCAAGAAGGCGCGGGCCAGGGCCTCGGAGCTGCTGGAGACCGTCGGCCTCACCCCCGAGGCCGGCAAGCGCTACCCGCACCAGCTCTCCGGCGGCCAGCAGCAGCGCGTCGGTGTCGCGCGGGCGCTGGCGGCGGACCCGCCCGTACTGCTGATGGACGAGCCGTTCGGTGCGGTCGACCCTGTCGTACGCACGCAGCTTCAGGACGAGCTGCTGCGCCTCCAGCAGGAGCTGAGCAAGACCATCGTCTTCGTCACGCACGACATCGACGAAGCAGTACGCCTCGGCGACCGCATAGCCGTCTTCCGCACCGGCGGCCACCTCGTCCAGTGCGCCCCGCCCGCCGAGCTGCTGGCCCGCCCGGCCGACAGCTTCGTGGCCGACTTCCTCGGCGCCGAGCGCGGCGTGAAGCTGCTGTCGCTGACCTCCCTCGCCGGCGTACCGCAGGTCGCGGCGACGACGGTACGGGCCGACGAGAAGCCGGCGCGCGGCACGCAGGCCGCCTGGCAACTGGTCACCTCGCCCGAGGGCAAGCCGCTGGGCTGGCTTGACACGGCCGTCGCCCCAGCGTCCGGCACGGCGGGCGAGGCCGCGCTGGTGCCCGTACGACCGCTGTCCGACGCAGACTCCCTCCTGTCGGCGCTCAACGAGTCGGTGGCGTCGCCCAGCGGCCTGGTGGCGCGGGTGGACGCGGCCGGAGTCCTCACCGGTGTCAGCTCGCGCGAGGAGATCCACGACCGGGCGGGCACGGCCCACGCCACCGCGACCACTTCCGTCAATTCCGTCAGGCGCACCGCATGACCGTCGAGTGGGCGTGGATATCGGACCACGCGAGCGATCTCGCCGCCCTCACCGTCTCCCACCTCCAGGCCGCCCTCACCGCCGTGGCGCTCGGCCTGCTGATCTCGCTCCCGCTGGCCGTCGTCGCCCACCGCGTCCGGCCCCTGCGCGGGCTGCTGCTCGGCCTCTCCAACGTCCTGTTCACGATCCCGTCCATCGCGATCTTCGTGCTGCTGCTCCCGGTCACCGGCCTCACCCGCACCACCACCGTCGTCGGCCTGACGGTCTACACGCTGGTCGTGCTGCTCCGTAACACCGTCGAGGGCCTGGACGCCGTACCCGTGAAGGTCCGGGAGGCATCCAGGGCCATGGGCACCCGCCCTCTGCGCACCCTGCTCACCGTCGAGCTGCCGCTCGCGCTCCCGGTGATCATGGCGGGCGTACGCATCGCGACCGTCATGTCCATCTCCCTCGTCAGCGTCGCGACGTACATCGGGGACGGCGGACTCGGCCAGCTCTTCACCGACGGCTTCCAGCGCAACTTCCCCACCCCCGTAATCACCGGCGTCGCGCTCACCCTCCTGCTCGCGCTGGTCGCGGACGCGCTGCTGGTGGCGGTCCAGTACGTGCTCACCCCTTGGACACGGAAGCGCAGGGTCTGACCCATGTACGAACTCTTCTCGGACCTCGGCACCTGGCTGACCAGCGGCGAGCAGTGGGCAGGCCCCGACGGCATCGCGCACCGCCTCGCCGAGCACCTCCAGTACTCCCTCATCGCCACCTTCGTCGCCGCCGTGATCGCTCTGCCCGTCGGCCTCCTCATCGGCCACACCGGCCGGGGTGCCTTCCTGGCGATCAACCTCTCCTCGTTCGGCCGGGCGCTGCCCACCGTCGGCCTGGTGGTGCTCGTCTTCCTGGCGAGCGTCCTGTCCATGACCCCGGTGTACGTCGCGCTGGTCGCCCTCGCGGTCCCCGCCATCGTCACCAACACGTACGCGGGCATGACCGCCGTCGACGCGGACGTGAAGGACGCGGCCCGGGGCCAGGGCATGCGCGCCCACCAAGTCCTCTTCCACGTCGAGCTGCCGCTCGCCCTCCCCCTGATCATGACCGGCCTGCGCCTGGCCCTCATCCAGGTGGTGGCCACGGCCACCATCGCGGCGTACGTCAGCTTCGGCGGCCTGGGCCGGTACGTCTTCGACGGCCTCGCCCAGCGCGACCTCGTTCAGGTGCTGGGGGGCGCGGTGCTGGTCGCCGTCATCGCCGTCGTACTCGACCTGGCGCTTGCCGGACTCCAGCGCGCGCTCTTCCGCCACCGCCGTTCCGCCGCAGCCCACTGAGGAGATCCACCCCATGTCCCCCATGCCCCCCATGAACCGCAGGACCCTGCTCGGCGGCCTTTTCGCCGCCGCCACCATCCCCGCCCTCGCCGCGTGCAGCAGCGGCATCACCTCCCTCGAAGGCGAGGGCAGCGCCGGCGCCGGGGGTGGCGGCTCCAGCGCCGACGGCATCACCATCGGCACCGCCAACTTCACCGAGAACCAGATCCTCGGCTATCTATATGCCGCCGTACTCGGCGCGGCAGGGATCAAAACGACGGTCCGCCCGAACCTCGGCACCCGCGAAATCCTCATCCCCGCTCTCAAGGGCGGCGACATCGACCTGCTCCCCGAGTACCAGGGCGCGCTCCTGCGGGCCAGGCGGTCGGCGAGCTGACCCACCTCGGCGACACGGCGGGCATCGTGATCTTCGCGGCCGTCACCGCCGTGATGGCGGCCATCGGCTACCGCGTCATCCACGCGCTCGGGCGGGTGGCGAGCGTCATCTGCGCGCTGGCGTTCGTGTACCTGGGCGTGCGCCTGCTGGAGCGCATAGACCTGGGCGCGGTGCTGTCGGACCGCGCCGGCTTCGACCTCCCGATGTTCCTGCTGGCGGTGTCGCTGTCCGCGTCCTGGCAGCTCGCGTTCGGCCCGTACGTCGCCGACTACTCCCGCTACCTCCCGCGTACGACGAGCGGCCGCGCCACCTTCTGGTGGACGCTCGGCGGGACGGCGATCGGCTCGCAGTGGTCGATGACCTTCGGCGTACTGGTCGCGGCCACGGCCGGGGAGGCGTTCCTGGCCGGCCAGGTGAGTTACGTCGTGGCGCTCGGCGGCACCGGCCTGATCGCGTCGTTCCTCTACTTCGTGATCGCGCTCGGCAAGCTGACGATCAACGTGCTCAACACGTACGGCGGCTTCATGTCGATGGTGACCAGCATCAGCGGCTTCCGCGGCCGGCGGGTGCTCTCGCCGCGCGGCAGGGCGGCGTACATCGCGGCAATCATGCTGGCGGGCACGGCGGTGGCGCTCCTCGGCAAGGACACCTTCCTGACGTCCTTCAAGGACTTCTTGCTCTTCCTCCTGGCCTTCTTCACCCCATGGTCGGCGATCAACCTGGTCGACTACTACCTCATCTCGCGGGAGCGCTACGACATCCCGGCCCTGTCCGACCCGGACGGCCGTTACGGCGCGTGGCGCTGGGACGCCCTGACGGTGTACGGCGTGGGCATCCTCGTCCAGCTCCCCTTCCTGGTCACGCACTTCTACACCGGACCGCTGGTCGCGCCGCTGGGCGGCGCGGACATCTCGTGGGTGGTGGGCCTGGCCGTACCGGCGCTGCTGTACTGGCTGCTGGCGCGACGCGACACGTCCCACATCCCGGACCGGACTCTGGTCCCGCCGGGGGTGGAGGCGGCGGCGGAGGCGGAGACGGAGACGGAGGCGGTCCGGGCGGGGTGACTTGCGTCGGCGGGGCTGGCGGGGCTGGCTGCCGGATCAGCCGAGTCCGCAGGGTCAGCCGGGCTGCCGGGTCGGCCGGGCTGACGGGTCAGCCGATGAAGATGCCGCTGGCGCCGGCGTTCGCTCCGGTCACCTTCCTGAGCGTGATCGTGACCCGCCCCTTGACCGTCCACGCGACCCAGAACCCCTGGTCGAAGTGACCGGTGCGGAAGGTGTCGTACACCGTCCCGGCCGCATCGGACACGCTCACCTCCTCGTCGCGCGGGTGCCCGCCGGCCGCCCCGTCGCCGTCCACCAGATACAGAGCGACGCGCTTGGCCTTGGCGTTCGCACCCGTGTCGACGGTGAAGGAGACCGTGTCCCCGTACCAGGACGGCAGGATGCGCCGCCCGGCCTCGGTGGGGTGCTGGAGCGCGCGGGCCTCGGTGCTGTTGCCGTTCCAGGTCCAGGTGCCGCCGGCCTGCGCGGTGTCCAGTACGACGCCCTCGGGGTTCTTACGCCCGAAGCCGGGCAGCTCCCAGCCATCTCCGCCGTACACACCCTTCCAGTCCCCGCGCGTGGTGTCGTCCCGGACCCGCGCCCCGACCTCCGGCGGGTCGAAGACCAGCACCTTGCGCGTGGCCGAGACCGACCAGTCGGAGGTACGGGCGGTCGCGCGGACGGTGAACCGGCCCGCGCCGGCTGGAGGCGGAGTGAGCGTGAACTCAGCCGCTGCGGACTCGCCCGGCTTCAACGGCGGTACCTTCACCGTCGCGGGAGTGACCGCCCACCCAAGCCCCCCGTCAGGCAGGCCGAGCGAAAGCCGGGCGGTGGACAGGGTCTTGCCGCCGACGGCGCTCAGCGTCGCGGTCGCCGTCACGGCGGCGCCCGGTTCGAGGGTCCCGGGGAGTTCGACGGTCACCGCCGCCTGGGCGACGATCCGGTAGCGCTCGCCCGCGCGAGTCGGCAGGGTGAGCACCCCGTCCTGCACCGTGTGGGCGGCGGGCTTCGCGTCGCCCTCGTCCCCTCCTACCCCTCGTACGACGCGGAATGGGCCGGGGCTGGGACCCGCGAAGAGCGGACTGCGCAGCTTGGCGGTCACGCCGCTGCCCGACGCGATCCGGATCTCCGTGGCGGCGCCCTGCCGCCAGTCCACGCCGACGGTGAAGTCGCCACGGGCGCGCAGCCCGTCGTACGAACCCCGCTCGGCCCAGGAGGAGGGCAGGGCGGGCAGCACGTCGACGACGGCAGCCGCGTCCGCACCCACACCCACATCCACATCCACATCCACAACGTCGTGTGTGGCTCTGAAGCAGCATCTCGACGATCCCGGACGTGGCCCCGAAGTTGCCGTCGATCTGGAACGGCGGATGGGTGTCCCAAAGATTCGGCAGAGTAGAGGACTTCAACTGCTCGGCGAGCATTTTGGCGGCGTGGTCACCATCACGCAGCCGCGCCCAGAAGTTGATCTTCCAGGCCTTCGGCCACCCGGTGCCACCGTCGCCACGCGCCGTGAGCGACACGCGCGCGGCGTCGGCGTACGCCGAACCTGCCTCGATCTGGCGTCCCGGGTGCAGCGCGAAGAGGTGGGAGACGTGCCGGTGGGTGTTGGTACGACTGTCGAGGTCGGTCTTCCACTCCTGGAGCTGTCCCCATGAGCCGATGCGCAGTCCGGGGTCGAGGCGGGTCAGGGCGTCCTTGACCTTTGTACAAAACTCCTTATCGAAACCGAAACCGGAACCGGAACCCGAACCGAGGACTTCGCTCGCCTCGACGACATTCACCAGCAGGTCGTGCACGATCTGCTGGGATATGGAGGCGCCTGCGGTGAAGTCGCCGTGCTCGGGCGAGTAGCTGGGCGACACGACGAGCTTGCCGTCGCGCGGGTCGGTGTGGAGGTTCGCCAGCCAGAACCCGGCGGCCTCTCTCATCGCGGGATAGGCGTGCTCCCGCAGGAAGTCCCTGTCCCGGCTGAAGAGGTAGCGCTCGTACAGCTGCTGGACGAGCCAGCCGTTGGCCTCCGGCATCCAGAAAGAGGTGGACCAGTCGTGTACGCCGGTGTAGCCGAACGGGTTGGTGTTCTGATGCACCACCCACCCGCTGTCCGTACCGAACATCGACTGCGCGGTGCGGCGCCCCGGCGCCCGGAGGTCGTCGATGAAGTCGTGGTAGGGCCGAGCGGTTTCGGCGAGGTTGGCGGGCTCGGCGGGCCAGTAGTTCATCTGGACGTTGATGTTGGTGTGGTAGTCGGCGTTCCAGGGCGGGGTGTTGGAGTTGTTCCAGACGCCCTGGAGGTTGGCGGGGAGGGAGCCGGGCCGTGAGGAGGCGATGAGCAGGTAGCGCCCGTACGCGAAGAAGAGCGCTTCCAGCGCACGGTCGGCGGACGAGGCACCACCGGTGTAGGAACTGAGCAACTGGTCGGTGGGCACTTCGGCATGCTGCCCAATGTCCAGCCGTACTCGGTCGAACAGAGCGCGGTGGTCGGCCACGTGGACCTTCCGCAGCTCGCTGTACGACTGCTCCACGGCCCGGTCGACGGCAGCGGTGACACGCGCGTGTGGATCGTCGCCCCGGTAGCGCGGATAGGTGGCGCCGGCGGCGTAGTCCGTCCCGGCGCAGAAAACGAACGTGGCACTGTCCGCGCCGGTGACGGTGATCCGTCCGTTGCCACCATCGGTACGAGTTCCGCCGGAGGTGAGGACCTGCGCTTGCCCTTCGTACCGCAGCCCGTTGTCGGCGAGGGCGCCACGGATGAGGAGCCGACCGTCCTTCGCGGTCACGGAGGCGCCGGCCTGCGCGCTTTCGAAGCTCAGCGTGAACGACACTTTGCCCGGCTGGTCGGTGAAGACGCGTCCGGCGATGACGCCGGCGGGGTGGCTGGCGAAGTACTCGCGGGTGAAGCGGGTTTGGCCGTCGCTGTACGAGACGGTGGCGACGGCGTCGGCTATGTCGAGGCCGCGGCGGTAGCCGACGGGCGAGGTGGGGGCGCCGGACATGTCGAAGAAGAGATCGCCGAAGTTCTGGTAGTCGCCGAAGCCGGGGACTTTGCCGACGGTCGCGTACGTCGGATTCCCGAGCCGCCGGGACACTTCGTCGGGGTCCATCGCCCCCTTCTCGTCGATGATCTTCTGTACGTCGGCGATGACCCCGGGCCGCGGCTGCGGCCAGCTGCCGTGGTCGTAACCCTCTTTGCTGCCGGGGCCGTCGGTCCACAAGGACTTCTCGTTGAGCTGGAGCCGGTCCTGGGCCACACCACCGAAGACCTTGGCACCCATGGCGCCATTTCCGATGGGCAGGGCTTCCCGCTCCCAGCTGGTGGCGGGCTTGTCGTACCAGAGGAGGGCGGGGGCGTTCGGTTGGGGGCTGGGGG
>NZ_JAGGOK010000094.1 GCF_018614615.1 Streptomyces sp. ISL-100
CAGCCGGGAGAGCACTTCAATTCGACTTCACCGAGCGGGCGCCGGGGCCGCTGATCAAGACGTCGCCGGACCTGATCGACGCGATCAGGAACATCGACTCGGTGTCGGCTGAGTACAAGGAGAAGTACGAGCGGTTCGTGGAGGACTTCTGCGAGCCTTCGGACGGGCGCGCCGCCGAGCGTGTCGTGGACCGGATGCTGGAGATCGCGGCGGGGGAGTGAGTGGGGGAGCGACCGCGGGAGTGACCGTGAGAGTGACGCGCGGACCCCGGTTTGACCCTCCCTGCGGGGGCCCGTACTCTTGACCGTCGGCGTGTTTTTGTGCACGCCATCTCCTGAGCACCTCCCTTCCGGCACTCCTTCGGTGTGCTGTTAGAGGCCGCTCGTCCATTCGGATTCGTCGCGGGCCCCGGCCCGTGCGAGCGGCTGGCATCAGGGGTCCCCGTCCCGAGCGAAAGAGAGATCAGCGTGTACGCCATCGTGCGCAGCGGTGGTCGCCAGCACAAGGTTGCTGTCGACGACATCGTTGAGGTTGACAAGATTCCCACGGCCAAGGTTGGCGACACGGTCGAGCTCTCGACCCTGCTCGTGGTCGACGGCGACTCCGTCACCAGCGACCCGTGGGTCCTGGCCGGCATCAAGGTCACCGCCGAGGTCGTGGACCACCACAAGGGTGCCAAGATCGACATCCTTCGGTACAAGAACAAGACCGGCTACCGCCGTCGCCAGGGTCACCGCCAGCAGTACACGGCGATCAAGGTCACCGGTATCCCCACGGCTGCGAAGTAAAGGGACTGAGACATGGCACACAAGAAGGGCGCATCGTCCACTCGGAACGGTCGCGATTCCAATGCCCAGCGGCTCGGCGTGAAGCGCTTCGGCGGTCAGGCCGTCAACGCCGGTGAGATCCTGGTCCGCCAGCGCGGCACCCACTTCCACCCGGGCTCGGGCGTCGGCCGTGGCGGCGACGACACGCTGTTCGCACTCGCCGCCGGTGCGGTGGAGTTCGGCACGCACCGTGGCCGCAAGGTTGTGAACATCGTTCCGATCGCCGAGTAATTTCGGCCATCGTCGAGCGGTACGCACAGCACTTTCCGAGGGCGGACGCACTTTCCCGGGTAACGGGGAAGCGCGGCCGCCCTTGGCGTGTTACGTATGTAGACATTTCCGTATGTACTGGAGGACCCACCCATGACCACCTTCGTGGACCGCGTCGAACTGCATGTCGCCGCGGGTAACGGAGGCCACGGCTGCGCCTCCGTACACCGTGAGAAGTTCAAGCCGCTCGGCGGCCCGGACGGCGGCAACGGCGGGCGAGGCGGCGACGTCACCCTCGTCGTCGACCAGTCCGTGACCACCCTGCTGGACTATCACCACAGCCCCCACCGCAAGGCCACCAACGGCCAGCCCGGCGCGGGTGACAACCGCTCCGGCAAGGACGGCCAGGACCTGATCCTGCCCGTTCCCGACGGCACGGTCGTACTGGACAAGGACGGCAACGTCCTGGCCGACATGGTCGGCCACGGCACCACGTACGTCGCCGGTGAGGGCGGCCGCGGCGGCCTCGGCAACGCGGCGCTGGCCTCGGCCCGCCGCAAGGCGCCCGGTTTCGCGCTGCTCGGTGAGCCGGGCAAGGGCGGCGACATCGTCCTGGAGCTCAAGACCGTCGCCGACGTGGCGCTGGTCGGCTACCCGAGCGCCGGCAAGTCCTCGCTGATCTCGGTGCTGAGCGCGGCCAAGCCGAAGATCGCGGACTACCCGTTCACGACGCTCGTACCGAACCTCGGTGTCGTCACGGCGGGTTCGACCGTCTACACGATCGCGGACGTTCCCGGGCTGATCCCGGGGGCGAGCCAGGGTCGTGGCCTGGGCCTGGAGTTCCTGCGGCACGTCGAGCGCTGCTCGGTGCTCGTGCACGTACTGGACACGGCGACTCTTGAGTCCGACCGTGACCCGCTGACCGACCTCGACGTCATCGAGGAGGAGCTGGCGCAGTACGGCGGTCTGGGCGACCGGCCGCGTGTGGTGCTCCTCAACAAGATCGACATCCCGGACGGCAAGGAACTCGCGGAGATGATCCGCCCGGACCTGGAGGCGCGTGGTTACAGCGTCTACGAGGTGTCGGCGGTCGCGCACATCGGCCTCAAGGAGCTTTCCTTCGCGCTGGCCGAGGTCGTCTCCAAGGCGCGCGCGGCGAAGCCGAAGGAGGAGTCGACCCGGGTCGTCATCCGTCCGAAGGCCGTCGACGACGCAGGCTTCACGATCACCGAGGAAGACGGCGTCTACCACGTGCGCGGCGAGAAGCCGGAGCGCTGGGTGCGCCAGACCGACTTCAGCAACGACGAGGCCGTTGGCTACCTCGCGGACCGTCTCGCGCGCCTCGGCGTCGAGGACAAGCTGATGAAGGCGGGTGCGCGTGCGGGTGACGCGGTGGCGATCGGTGCGGAGGACAACGCGGTTGTCTTCGACTGGGAGCCGACGGTGATGGCGGGGGCCGAGATGCTTGGCCGCCGTGGTGAGGACCACCGCCTGGACGTCCCGCGGCCGGCGGCTACGCGGCGGCGGGACCGCGAGGCGGAGCGCGACGACTCGCAGCGCGAGTACGACGAGTTCAAGCCTTTCTAGGGCTTGCGCGGGGCCCGGCGGGCGAGTGATGTCACCTGTGGCATCACTCACCCCGGGTGCCTGCGGCGCTGTTCCCCCACCCGCCCCTTCCCGCTGTGACACTTTGCGGCTCCGCCGCGTGAGGGGCTCCGCTCCGGACCCCGGTCCTCAAACGCCGGACGGGCTGGATACGCGCGCGCTCAGCGGCAAGGGACGGGGTAGGGGAAAGCGCCGCGCACGCGTCGCCGGCGTACTCCGGGTTTCGTACAGGTGTCGGCAGAAGGACGTCCGCCTTGCGAGACGGTCACGGAGAGTGCGACCATCGCGTTGTCTCCCAGCCCCCGCAAGGTAGGTCGTCTGTGTCTGTGCAGCCCATAGCCAAGCCCCGAACCACAGCAGTCGTGCTCGCCGGTGGTACCGGTCAGCGTGTGGGTCTGTCGATCCCCAAGCAGCTGCTGAAGATCGCAGGCAAGGCGGTCATCGAGCACACGCTGTCGATCTTCGAGCAGGCGGAAGGCATCGACGACATCATCGTTCTGATGGCGCCGGGCTACGTGCCCGACGTCGAGAAGATCGTCGCCAAGGCCGGCCTCACCAAGATCACCAAGGTCATCGAGGGCGGTACGACGCGCAACGAGACCACCGAGCGCGCCATCTCCGCGCTCGGTGAAGGTCTCGCCGAGGGCGAGGACCGCAATGTCCTCTTCCACGACGCCGTGCGGCCCCTCCTGTCACAGCGCGTGATCCAGGACTGCGTCGACGCGCTCGACCGCTACGAGGCGGTCGACGTGGCCATCCCGTCCGCGGACACGATCATCGTGACGCGTACGCACGGCGGCGACGGCGAGTTCATCACCGAGGTCCCGGACCGGTCCCGGCTGCGCCGCGGCCAGACCCCGCAGGCCTTCAAGCTGAGCACCATCCGCAAGGCGTACGAAGTCGCCGCCGGTGACCCCAACTTCCAGGCCACCGACGACTGCTCGGTCGTGCTCAAGTACCTGCCCGACGTGCCGATCTACGTCGTCGCGGGTGACGAGTACAACATGAAGGTGACGCAGCCGGTCGACGTCTTCATCGCCGACAAGCTGTTCCAGCTCGCCTCCACCGCCGCCCCGCAGCAGGCCGACGAGGCCGCGTACCGCGAGCTGCTGGCCGGCAAGACCCTGGTCGTCTTCGGTGGTTCGTACGGCATCGGCGCGGACATCGCGACCCTCGCCGAGAGTTACGGCGCCAAGGTGTACGCGCTGGGCCGCTCCACCACCGGTACGCATGTCGAGAACCCCGAGCACGTCGACGACGCCCTGTCGAAGGCGTACGCGGAGACCGGCCGTATCGACTACGTGATCAACACGGCGGGCGTCCTGCGCATCGGCAAGCTGGCCGAGACGGACAACACGACCATCCAGGAAGCGCTGAACGTCAACTACCTGGCTCCCGTGCAGATCGCCCGCGCCTCGCACAAGTACCTCGCCGAGACCAAGGGCCAGTTGCTGCTCTACACCTCCAGCAGCTACACCCGCGGCCGCGCCGAGTACAGCCTCTACTCCTCCACGAAGGCCGCCATGGTGAACCTCACCCAGGCCCTCGCGGACGAGTGGGCGGGCGACGGCGTGCGCGTGAACTGCGTGAACCCGGAGCGCACGGCGACGCCGATGCGCACCAAGGCGTTCGGTGACGAGCCCGCGGGCTCGCTGCTGTCCTCCGAGGCCGTGGCGCGTACGTCGCTGGACGTGCTGCTCTCGGAGCTCACCGGTCACGTCATCGACGTACGGCAGGTGGACCCGACCCGTGGCGCGTCCGAGGCGTCGGGCTTCGAGCAGGCTCTTGCCGCCGTTCTGGACCGTCAGGAAGATGTGTAATACTGCTTGACAATCCAAGATTCGGGCCTCTGTAGTCGCCAAACAGCGATATACAGAGGCCCGACTTCGTGGAGCTGGGCTTCACATATTGGTTTCCCTTTGCACCGTAAATAACCGGCACCCCTCTGGAGCAGGTTCTTCGTGATTTCGACCGCCATCCGCCTGGCCCGCGTGGGCAGCGGGTCCGAACTGGCCGCCGCCGCCGTCATCGCACTGGGGTATCCGTGCATGATGCTGGCCGCACTGATCCCCAGCCTCTGGTTCTTCGCGGCCGCAGTCGCCGCGACGTACCTCGCGGATCAGCATCTGCACCAGCGCGGCAGCTACTTGATCAATCGCCTCGGCAAGGTCCGGGCCGGTCTCTCGATCCGCTTCCTGGTGCGCCAGCTGCTGCTGATCCTGCTGCTGGCCCGTATGCAGCTGGCCGAGCAGACGATCTTCTACGTGACGATCGCCTCTCTGCTGCTGTTCTACGCGCTCCAGGCGCCGCACGGCGCGCTCGTCACGCTGATCCGCCTGCGCCGCAAGATGCCGGTGGTGACCCGCAACATCGACCTCGGCAAGCTGCGCATCCCGGCGGCCCCGCCCAGGCGGCTGCTGAACCGGTCCGCCGAGAAGATGCTGCACCTCGACGTCTTCGCGGTCGCGGGCGTGCTGATCGCCGTCAAGTCCGGTGAGAACGCCTTCGGTTACGTGGGCCTCGCGCTCACCGTGGCACTGGCCGTCACCTACGTCGTGGTGCTGATGCCGTACGTGCGGCGCGGCCGCCGCGTCCCGACGACGGAGACGGTCCTGGAGGGCATCGACGAGTGGCTGCGCGACTACCGCCCGACCACGGTCCTGTACTTCTCCGGCTCCCGTGAGTCGGCGTACCAGGTCAACATGTGGCTGGAAACGATGAAGCAGCTCGACGGCAGGCCGCTGATCGTCCTGCGCGAGCGCCACATCGTGCCGCAGCTCGGCCCGACCTCGGTGCCGGTGATCTGCGTTCCGAGCGCCACGCACCTGATGAACATGGACCTGTCCACGGTGCGGGTCGCGCTCTACGCCGCCAACGTCGGCAAGAACATCCACATGTTGCGCATTCCCACCATGAAGCACGTCTTCATCGGCCACGGCGACAGCGACAAGGTCGCGAGCATCAACCCGTTCAGCAAGGTGTACGACGAGGTGTGGAGCGCCGGCCGGGCCGGCCGCGACCGCTACGCCCTCGCCGACGTCGGCGTCCGCGACGAGGACATCGTCGAGGTGGGACGCCCGCAGTTGGCCCCGATCCAGACCTGGAGCGGTACGCCGAAGAATCCGGTCCCCACCGTCCTCTACGCCCCCACGTGGGAGGGCTGGGACGACAACCCGGGCAACACCTCGATCCTGTTGGCCGGCGAGAACATCGTCAGGCGCCTGCTGGAGGCCGAGAAGCCGGTCCGGGTGCTCTACAAGCCCCACCCCTTCACCGGGACGCGCAGCCCCAAGGCAAAGGCCGTGCACGCCCGTATCACCGCCATGGTGGAGTCGGCGGCCGCCGAGCGCGCCATCGACCCCCGTTGGGCGCAGGACGCCACCGCGCTCCAGGCGGAGCAGGCCGCGGCGAAGGCCGAGCTGGCCCGCATCGAGGCGCGCCTCGGCGAGTTGGGCGCCAAGGGCAAGGGTGGCGCCAAGAACGGCAAGGACGAGGCTGAGATCTCGCGTGACGCGCTGCCCGATCCGGCGCGCGAGGCCGAGCTGGCGAAGCTCAGGGACGAGTGGAACGCCGCGTACTGGCGCTCGTTCGGTTGGTGGGAGCACCGGGTCATCACCGGCGCGGAGCCGCGCCTGTACGACTGCTTCAACGAGTCGGACGGCATGGTCTCCGACATCTCCAGCGTGGTGTCGGACTTCATCGCGAGCGGCAAGCCGTACGCTGTGACGGACTCCGCCGAGCTGGGCGTCGAGGAGTTCAAGCAGCAGAACACCGCCGTACGCGCCGCCGTGATCCTCAACAACGGCGCGGAGCAGCTCGACGAGCTGCTCGCCGCCATCACGGGCGGCGAGAGCGCCGACGCGCTGGCCCAGGCGCGGCGCGAGCTGAAGGCATACCTTCTGGGTCCCGACGAGCCCGCGTCCATCGTGCAGTTCAACGACGCCGTACGGGCCCTGGCGGCCAAGTCCGAGGCCCGCAACCACGGGGTGGCGCAGCGCAGCGGCGTCGAGGTCGCCGTCACCGCGGCGGACCCGAGTGACTCGGCTCCGGAGTCGACCGGGCTCGACTCGACCGTGGCGGGCTGACCTCCGACACCTGGTCGATTCCCGGACAAAGGTCCAAAACCGGCTCGGTAGGGCGTCTTTCGAGACGTTCTGCCGGGCCGTTGGTGCGCGGTGTGGTGAGCGTCACGTGGAAAAGTAACGATGGTGAACAACCCCACCGATGTGCCGAGTGTCTTGGATGTCGATGAACGAGAATGAGACGGGTGTGGACGTAGCCGGTATTCCCGATGTGACAGTGATCATCGGGGCTTATGAGGCGATGCCGTACTTGATCCCCTGCTTGGAGTCGGTCGAAGCTCAGACGCTGGGCGCAGACCGCATTGAGATCGTGGCCGTCAACGACGGCTCGACCGACGGGACCGGAGAGTATCTCGACGAGTTCGCAGCCAGGACCAAGGTACCTACGCGCGTGGTCCACCAGGAGAATTCCGGTGGTCCCAGCAAGCCCCGCAACGTAGGGCTCGACATGGCGCGCGGCCGCTATGTCTTCTTTCTCGACGCCGACGACTACCTCGGTGACGAGGCGCTGGAGCGGATGGTCTCGATGGCCGACCGCAACGGCACGGACGTCGTGCTGGGCAAGATCGAGGGCATTGGACGCGGTGCGCCCAAGTCCATGTTCGGCCGCACCCTCGAGCGTACGGACCTCTTCTCGTCCAACATCAAGTTCACGCTCAGCGCGGAGAAGCTCTTCAGGCGTGAGCTGTTGGAGAAGCACAGGATGCGCTTCGATCAGCAGCTGTATACAGGCGAGGACGCGCGTTTCACCCTTGAGGCATATGTGCGGAGTGCCGGGGTTTCCATCATCGCCGACTACGTCTGCCTGTACATCGTGCGCCGCGACGACGGCAAGCACATCACGCAGAGCGGCAGTTACGCGATGCGCTTCGAATCGGCGACGGCCCTGATGGACCTGATCGCCCAGTTCTTCCCGCCCGGCGAGAAGCGCGACGAGCTGATGATCCGTCCCTTCGTGATCACGCTGCTGCCGCAGTTCGACCACCGCTGGCTGAAGGCGAAGCCCGGCACGCGCCAGAACAAGATCGAGCTGGCGCAGCCGCTGACGGACAAGTACTGGACGCCGGGTGTGGCCCGCAGGCTGAAGGTGCCCGAGCGGCTGCGGATGCATTACGTCGCCGAGGGGCGGGCGGATCTCCTGGAGGACCACCTGAAGTTCCTCGACGCGAAGGAAGTGCCCGAGGTGATCCGCAAGGGCTCGTCGGGCCGGCCGTACCTCGCGTACCCGCACTTCGGGGACAAGAAGGCGGGCGTACCCGACGAGATGTTCGCGGTCACGGTCGCGGAGTGGGTCGCAGGGGTGCGGGTGACCGCACCCAGGGGTTCGAGACCCAAGCCCTCCTTCGCGCGGCGCGTCGTGCGCAAGTTGCGCAGGATGGCGCGCGGCGCGGTGGCGGGCGGCGCGGTCCGTTCCTGACAGAGGCGGCACCCGGCCGGAAGGCCGGGTGCCGCTCTGCACATCTCCACCGACGAGGTGTACGGCTCGCCGCTGAGGGGGCGTCAGCCGTCCAGCGGGCGGAATGCGGAGGCGGCGTCCGCAACAGCTCACGTACATTGCGAGGAGAATTGCGGGGAGAACCGGGCGAGCAAGAGTGGGGACTGTACGTGTCAGGGGCAAGGCAGAGCGTCGCAGAGGCTCGCAGGATCGTCGTCAAGGTCGGCTCCTCCTCACTGACCACGGCGTCGGGGGGCCTCGACGCCGACCGGGTGGACGCCCTCGTCGACGTACTGGCCAAGACGCGCAGCGGCGGTGAGAAGGAGATCGTGCTCGTGTCGAGCGGCGCCATCGCCGCCGGGCTCGCGCCCCTTGGCCTCGCCCGCCGGCCCAAGGACCTCGCCAGGCAGCAGGCGGCCGCCAGCGTCGGCCAGGGCCTGCTCGTCGCCCGCTACACCGCCTCCTTCGCGCGCTACGGCGTGCGCGTCGGCCAGGTGCTGCTGACCACCGACGACACCAGCCGCCGCGCCCACTACCGCAACGCCTACCGGACCCTGGACCAGCTCCTCGCCATGGGCGCGGTCCCGGTCGTCAACGAGAACGACACCGTCGCCACGGACGAGATCCGCTTCGGCGACAACGACCGGCTCGCCGCCCTCGTAGCCCATCTCGTACGGGCCGACCTGCTGGTGCTCCTGTCGGACGTGGACGGGCTGTACGACGGCGACCCCAGCCTCCCCGGCACCACACGCATCGCCGAGGTGCGCGCCCCCGAGGACATCGCGCACGTCTCCATCGGCAGCGCGGGCAAGGCCGGTGTCGGCACCGGCGGCATGGTGACCAAGGTCGAGGCCGCCCGTATCGCCGCGGCCGCCGGCATCCCCGTCGTCCTCACCTCCGCCAGCCACGCCGCCGACGCCTTCGCGGGGCGCGAAACGGGCACCCACTTCCACAGCACCGGCCGCCGCAGCGCCGACCGGCTGCTGTGGCTGGCGCACGCCTCCACGCCGCAGGGCTCCCTCACGCTCGACGACGGGGCGGTACGGGCCGTGGTGGAGCGGCGTACGTCGCTGCTGCCGGCCGGGATCGCCGGGGTCGAGGGCGAGTTCAGCGCCGGCGACCCGGTGGAGCTGCGGGACATGGCGGGTGTGGCCGTCGCCCGCGGGCTCGTCAACTACGACGCCAAGGAAATCCCGCAGCTGCTCGGCCGCTCCACCCGTGACCTCGCGAAGGAGCTGGGGCCCGCGTACGAGCGTGAGGTCGTACACAGGGACGATCTGGTTGTTCTCAACCCCTGAAACGGCTGAAAGACCGGTCTCGTGACAGAGACCTTCGTGAAAACCGTCACGCGCCGGGCCCGGGACTGGTCAACTTTGTTGCGGGGGACACGGCAGCGCGGGGTACAGCACAGCAACGCATTACAGGAGGCCGCCGGTGAGACGAGCGCGTCCGGGGGCGCTGCCCCGAGGGACGGCCGAGCGAGCCCTGACCAGTGTCGGGGCGGGAGCAGACTTCGGCGACGCCACGGAGCCCGGCCAGGGGCCGGCTCCCGGCCGGGAGGTCCACGGCACGCGGGAGGCGTCGAGGCTCTGGCACATCACCCTCAGCGTCTCGGGCGCCGAGGCTCCGCTGCAGGAGGTCAGGCGCGGCCTCGAACAGCTCGCCCACGACCATCCCTTCCTGCTGACCAGCAGATACGCCAACGATCACGCGGAGATCCGCTACTGGGAAGAGGCGCGTGACCTGCACGACGCGGCGGCGGTCGCGCTGCGGCTGTGGGGGGAGCACCGGTCGACGTCGAAGCTGCCGCCGTGGGAGATCGTGGGCCTGGAGGTCATCGACCGGGACACCTACCACCAGCGGATCGCCGAGGGGTACGGTCCGCCGCCCGCGGCCCCGGTGGGCGTACATCCGTACTGACTGCTGTGATCACTGGGGCGGACGGGGCTGACGGGGCGGGCGGGGGCTGACGTGGCGGGCGCCGTGGACGGGCTGTCTCGCGGAGCGGGATACCCGGTGGATGCCCCCAGGGAGCGCATTACCCTGCGGGTATGACCTCGCACTCTCCTCTCGCCGCCGCGACTCCCGCCGACACGACCGCGGCCGGGTCCCCGGTCACGCTGACTGCCCGGCGGGCCCGCACCGCCGCCGACGCGATCGCGCCACTTCCGCGCTCCGCCAAGGACGCCGCGCTGCTGGCCGTCGCCGACGCGCTGGTGGCCCGTACGGATGAGATCGTCGAGGCCAACGCCCAGGACGTCGCCAAGGCGCGTGCCGCCGGCACGAGCGAGACGGTCATCGACCGGCTGACGCTGACCCCCGAGCGGGTCGCCGCCATCGCATCCGATGTGCGGGACGTGGCCGCGCTGCCCGACCCGGTCGGCGAGGTCGTACGCGGCTCCACCCTGCCCAACGGCATCGACCTGCGGCAGATCCGCGTGCCGCTCGGCGTCGTCGGGATCATCTACGAGGCCCGGCCCAACGTGACCGTCGACGCCGCCGCGCTGTGCCTCAAGTCCGGCAACGCGGTGCTGCTGCGCGGCTCGTCGTCGGCGTACGCCTCCAACACCGCGCTTGTCGGCGTCGTGCGCGACGCGATCGCCGGGGCCGGCCTGCCCGCCGACGCCGTGCAGCTCGTGCCGGGGGAGTCCCGCGATTCGGTACGGGAGCTGATGCGCGCCCGGGGTCTGGTCGACGTCCTGATTCCGCGCGGCGGCGCGTCCCTGATCCGTACGGTCGTCGAGGAGTCCACCGTTCCCGTCATCGAGACGGGCACCGGAAACTGCCACGTCTACGTGGACGCCGAGGCCGACATCGACATGGCCGTCGAGATCCTCGTCAACTCCAAGGCGCAGCGGCCCAGTGTCTGCAACGCCGCTGAGACGCTCCTCGTCCACCAGGACATCGCGGAAGCCTTCCTGCCGCGCGCCCTGGACGCGCTCGCCGAGGCGGGCGTCACGGTCCACGGCGACGAGCGGGTGCTGCCGTACGCCGAGGGGTCCAAGGTGTCGGCCGTGGCGGCCACGGAGGAGGACTGGGAGACCGAGTACCTGTCGTACGACATCGCCGCCGCCGTCGTCGACTCGCTGGACGGCGCCGTCACCCACATCCGCCGCTGGACCTCCGGGCACACCGAGGCGATCGTCACGACGTCGCAGGCCGCGGCCCGGCGCTTCACGCAGCTGGTGGACTCGACGACGGTCGCGGTGAACGCGTCCACACGCTTCACGGACGGCGGTCAGTTCGGTTTCGGCGCCGAGATCGGGATTTCGACGCAGAAGCTGCACGCGCGCGGTCCGATGGGTCTGCCCGAGCTGACCTCGACGAAGTACATCGTGACGGGCGACGGTCACACGCGTTAGCGAACTCGGCGTACGCATCGTTCGCACGTTCTCTGCCCAAAACGAGCGTCCAGGTCTACGCTGAACGAGTGCCGGACGACGTGGGGGGCAAGCCGTTCCAGGACGGCTGGGACCCTGAGGACCCTGTCGACCGCGGAGGCGCGGACGAGGACTTCGCCTCCGTGGTGTTCGACGAGGACTTCGTACGGGCCGCCGAGGTCCATGAACCGACCGCTGTGGAGCGGCTGGTGTCGGCCGCCCAGGCGCGCGCCGATGCCGAGGCGACCAGAGCGAGGGCCGGCAAGGTCTCCCCGGACGACGATCTCTTCGACGAGGGGTACGGCTCCGAGTACGGCGGCCGCGATCCCCGCCACGACGGCGCGTACGGGCCGCTGGACGGCGACGGCGAGTACGGCGAGTACGACGGCGAGTACGACGGCGGTGCGGGCCCGTACGGGCGGCACGGCGGCGCCCTGCGCCCGTACCGCGGGCATGCGCGCTGGCACCGGCCCGTGGCCTGGATCCTGGCCCTGCTGATGGGCATCGGGATGGTGGCGCTCGCCTTCACCGCGGTCTACCGGGGGGCGGCCTCCGGGGGCCGGGAGGACCAGGTTCCGGTGCCCGCGACGAGCGACAACTCGCGGCCGGGCGGCCCCTCGGCCTCCGCCGAGTACTCCGCGCCCGCCGCCTCCGCGGTCCCGCGCAGTACGCCCTGACACGCAGTCACCCTGGTGCGTGAGAACTCCGCGGAAGTTCTCACGCACCAGGGCGTTTACCTTCGTGGCCATCGACCTACCCTGAAGATGTGACCCCTCCCCCAGGGGGGCTTCTCACTTGTCCGCGCATGCGAACTCATGACGGACAGGCCCTGCCCGACGCCTCGCGGCTGTAGCGGAGCGTAGCGCATCGACTTCCGTGGGCGGCGGAGATCGGGAGAAGTCATGGTAGGCCGCGGAGAGCCGCCAGAAGGTCCACCCGAGGACCTCCCGGGTGGCAGCGACGACGAGTACCGGTCCGTCGTCTTCGACGAATCGTTCGTGCGGGCTGCCCGCCTCCAGGAGTACTCCGCACAGGAGCGGCTGGACGATCACGAGAAGGCCGTACGCAGCCGGCCCGCCTGGACGGGCCGGGGCAGCGGGGGCGGCGGGGGCCGCAGGAGTGCGGGGCCCATGCAGGCCCTGGTGCTCGTCCTGCTCGTGGCGATCGCCTTCGGCACGGCGATCTACATGGGCGTACGCCACCCGTATCAGCCACCAGCAGCCACGCGCGCGGGGCTGCTGCGGACGACGGTCATACCGCTGGCTCCGGAGGGCACCGTGCCGGGCGGAGAGCCCGCCGAGCTCTTCGAGCGCAGTCCGGCCGCGCAGTTCCGGTCGGGCGCCGAGGGCATCACGCTGCCGTCCGCGCGGCGCACCGCGCACTTCTCGGAGGGGCAGGTGATGGCCGCTCTGACCATCGCGAAGGACTACCTCGTCGAGTCGTCCCTCGACCCGGACGTACTGAAAGGCTCCACGGTCCGCCCGGTGCGCACCCTGCTCGACCCCGACCAGCTGACCCAGTTCGACCGCAGCTTCGACGCCCCGGCCGACGACGGCAGGCACGCGGCCACGGGATGGCTGGTCCGCTTCGACCCGGCGAAGGTGACGCTCGCGAGCCCGCAGGCGCGCGTACAGGGCGTACTGCGCGTCGAGGAGACGCAGTCCCACCGCCTCGAAGTGACCTCGGACCACACCTTTGTGTACGCGCTGCGCCCGACCGGGGACTCTGCCGGGGCCCCTCGGGCGGACGGCGGCGCGTCGCTGTTCACCGTCCGCCGCGAGCTGCACTTCGGCTTCGACCGCGACGACCTGCGGATGCACCGGGCGGAGCTGCTCGTGTCGTACGTCCAGGCCGGACCCCAGGCGTGCTCCGCCGACGCGGCGGGCCATCTGCGGCCGGTTCTGGCCGGGCAGCGGGCCACGGCCGAGGGACCCGCCGGGACCGACCCGTACGCGACAGGCCGGGCCACGGCGGCGCTGTGCGGCGCGCTCGCCCCGAGCGCGATGCCGAGCCCGGGGGCCGGTGGCTAGCCCGTGGGCCGGTGGCTCAGGCGGACACGCCCGTAGGGCGTCCGGGGGTAGGCGCTACGGGGCGTCGGGGCCCGGGCCCTTGGCCGTGTCGCTGCCGTTGCTGCCGCCGCCGGTGAACTTGTCCCGCAGCTTGCCGCCCAGGTCGCCCGCGCCGCCCGCGAGGTCGCCCACGAGCTTCATCAGGGGGTCCTTGCTCGTGCGTACCGTGTCGGCGTAGTGCGACGCGGACTCGCGGAAGGAGTCCGTGACGGAGGTGTCGCCGTCCTCGTCGCGCTTCGGGTAGTGGCCGTCCATGATCCGCTGGTAGTCGCGGCTCTCCGCCCACTTCTTCAGCTCGGCGGCCCGTACCGTCGTGAACGGGTGCGAGCGCGGCAGGACGTTGAGGATCTTCAGCACGGAGTCGCGCAGGTCGCCGCCCGCTTCGTACTCGTCGGCCTGCGCCAGGAACGCGTCCACGTTCATCTCGTGCAGATGGTTGCCTCCGGCGATCTTCATCAGGCCGCGCATCGACGACTGGAGGTCCTGGCCGACCAGCAGACCGGCGCGGTCGGCGGAGAGCTCCGACTTGCGGAACCACTCGCGCAGCGCCGTCACGATCGCCATGATCGCGATGTTGCCGAGCGGGATCCAGGCGACCTTGAGCGCCAGGTTGGTGAGGAAGAGCAGGATCGTCCGGTAGACGGAGTGCCCGGACAGCGCGTGGCCCACCTCGTGGCCGACGACCGCCCGCATCTCCTCCTCGTCGAGCAGCTCGACGAGGCCCGTGGTGACCACGATGATCGGCTCGTCCAGACCGATGCACATGGCATTGGGCTTCGGATCCTGCGTGACGTACATCGGAGGGACCTTCTTCAGGTCCAGGATGTAACAGGCGTCCAGCAGCATCGCGTGCAGATGCGCGAACTGGGCCTCGCTCACGCGGACCGAGTCGGAGAGGAACAGCAGCCGCAGGCTGCGCTCGGGGAGCAGCCCGCTCAGTGCCTTGAACACCGTGTCGAAGCCGGTGAGCTTGCGCAGGGCCACCAGGGCCGAGCGGTCCGCCGGATGTTCGTATGCCCGGGAGGAGATGTCCGGGAAGCGCCGGCGATTGCGGCTCGGTACGTTCTCGTGATTGCCGTCGGTCATGGGTGGCCCCCTGTCTACGAGTGTTTCCCGTCCCCCGGACTTGCCTCAGCGTATGTGCTCGTGTGTCCTCACGTGCGGCGCGCTCGGCCGGTTCCTGGAGCCGGACAATGCGTAAACGTCTGAGTCGGCGTGAGCGTGCCCGTGCCGCCCGCATACGATGTCGGGGAAGTCTCCGAAGTTTCTCCGCCCCGCTCCGACTCCCGATAGGTCCTGCCGAACATGAGCCTCCACAGCACCGCTGTCTCCCTCGTGACCCTTGCCTCCGGTGACGGCGGCGAGCACGGCGGGAACCACGAATCCCTCAACCCCTACCTCACCGGTGGCGGCGCGCTCTTCGCGCTCCTCCTGCTGCTGTGGATCACCACGCGCTTCAACCGCGACCGCTGAGGCGGGGCCGCGAGAGAGGGCCAGTAGGCTCTGCACGCATGGGAGAGCAGCAAAGGCCGAGCGGACCGGGCAAACGCCGACTCGGCGTGATGGGCGGGACGTTCGATCCGATCCATCACGGACACCTGGTGGCCGCCAGTGAGGTGGCCGCCCAGTTCCACCTCGACGAGGTGGTGTTCGTACCGACCGGGCAGCCGTGGCAGAAGAGCCACAAGCACGTGTCCCCGGCCGAGGACCGCTATCTGATGACGGTCATCGCGACGGCGTCCAACCCGCAGTTCTCGGTGAGCCGGATCGACATCGACCGTGGCGGTCCGACGTACACCATCGACACATTGCGAGATCTTCGCGAGCTGAACAGCGACTCGGATCTCTTCTTCATCACCGGCGCCGACGCGCTCGCCCAGATCCTCACGTGGCGGGACGCGGAGGAGCTGTTCTCGCTCTCCCACTTCATCGGTGTGACCAGGCCCGGCCACGACCTGACGGACGACGGGCTGCCCAAGGGAGGCGTCTCCCTGGTGGAGGTGCCGGCCCTGGCGATCTCGTCGACCGACTGCCGGGCGAGGGTCGCGGCGGGTGAGCCTGTCTGGTACCTGGTTCCGGACGGTGTGGTCCGCTACATCGACAAGCGCGCGCTGTACCGCGACTGAGCGGGCCGGCCTGGCCGTACGGGGAGCACAGACAAGCAGGGAGAGGGGCACCGGTGAACGACCGACAGTACCCGTACGACCCGTACGCGCAGGATCCGTACGCCCAGCAGCCGGAGATCATCGGCTACGACGCGTACGGGCAGCCGGTGTACCAGCAGGCGCCGCAGCATCAGTCACAGGAACAGCCGCCGCAGCAGCAGTACGACGCGCAACAGCAGCAGGGGTACGGCTACGACCCGTACGCCCAGCAGCAGCCGTTGTACGACCCGTACGCCCAGCAGCAGCAGCAGCAACAGCAACAGCAGCAGCAGTACGGGTACGTCGACACCGCTCAGCAGCAGCAGTGGATCCCGCAGCAGGCCGCTCCCGCGCCTCAGCGGGAACCCGAACCGGAGCCGGACCCCGAGCCCGCTCCCGTGTCCGCTCGTGTGCCCGTTCCCGAGCAGCGCCGGCCCGAGCCCGGGTACGCGACCGAGCAGTTCTCCTTCGTCGAGGAGCCGGACGAGAACTCCGAAGACGTCATCGACTGGCTGAAGTTCACCGAGAGCCGCACCGAGCGCCGTGAGGAAGCCAGACGTCGCGGCCGTAACCGCGTCGTCTCCCTGGTCGTCGTCCTGACCCTCGTCGTCGCGGGCGGCGTCGGCTACCTCTGGTACGCGGGACTGCTGCCCGGCATCGCGGGCAAGGAGGACGCTCCGGCCGCCGCGTCGGGCCCGGAGAAGCGCGATGTGATCGCGGTGCACCTGCACACCCGGCAGGGGGCCACCTCCACCGCGCTGCTCGTGGACAACACCACCACGGGGCAGGGCACCACCGTCCTGCTCCCCAACTCGCTCTCCGTCGCGAACGACGACGGCACCACGACCACGCTCGCCAAGTCCGTCGACGACGACGGTTCGACGGGCACGCGCGAGGCGATCGGTTCCGTACTCGGGACGAAGATCAGCGGCACCTGGCGGCTCGACACCCCGTACCTGGAAAACCTCGTCGAGCTGGTCGGCAACATCGACATCGACACCGACACCGATGTGCCCGACACCAAGAAGGGCGCGACGCCCGTGGTGCGGCAGGGCAAGGAGCAGACGCTGAGTGGCCGGATGGCCGTCGCGTACGCCACCTACCGGGCGCCGGGCGAGGCCGAGGCCAAGCAGCTCCAGCGGTTCGGGCAGGTCATGCAGGGCGTACTGAAGAAGATCTCGGACGACCCGCAGGCGGCGACCACCACCGTCCGCACGCTGGCGCAGATCCTCGACCCGTCGCTGCGCGAGAAGGACCTCGGTGCCTCCCTCGCCAAGCTCGCCGAGCACGCCAAGCGCGGCAAGTACACGACGGCGCAGCTGCCGGTCCAGCCCGACGGCAAGCTGAGCGATTCCGCCGCCGACAGTGTGGTGAAGGACATCCTCGGCGGCTCGGCCAGCAGCCCGGAGCAGGGTGCGGCCGTGCGGGTCGGCGTCAAGAACGCGCACGGGAACACGGACGCCACCGAGACCGCCAGGATTGCCCTGATTACCGGTGGATACGCGTTCGTGGACACCGGCAAAGCCACTGCTGTGGTCACATCGTCGCAGGTCAGCTACGGCGACGCGGCGCAGAAGGCGGAGGCCCAGGAGGTCGCCAAGACGCTGGGTCTGCCGGCGGAAGCGGTGCGCAAGGGCAAGGCGGCCGCGAACGCCGATGTGACGGTCGTACTGGGCCAGGATTTCGAGGTGAAGTGATCCCGTCGGGGCTGTCGGCGGTCCGTGAGACCCTGGGGGTATCTCTGACCGCCGACGAAAGCCTGCTTGTGACCGCCACTGACCGTTCCATCGAGCTCATCAACGCCGCCGCTCAGGCGGCCGCAGACCGGCTCGCGCACGACATCATCGCGTACGACGTCAGCGATGTGCTGTCCATCACCGACGCCTTCCTGGTCGCTTCGGCGCCCAACGACCGCCAGGTCAAGTCGATCGTCGACGAGATCGAGGAGCGGCTGAACAAGGACCTCGGCGTCAAGCCCGTGCGTCGCGAGGGCGACCGCGAGGCCCGCTGGGTGCTTCTCGACTACGTCGACATCGTCGTCCACGTCCAGCACAGCGAGGAGCGTGTCTTCTACGCTCTGGAGCGCCTGTGGAAGGACTGCCCCGAGATCTCCCTGCCCGAGGACGCCGTCAAGACCCGCGGCCTGGCCGAGGAGCACGCGAAGTCGCGTGCGGCCGGTGATGTGGACGGAGACCTGAGCTGAACGGCAGCGACACCGCCGCCGGCACCGTCAAGAAGAACCGGGGCCGCCAGATCGTCCTGTGGCGGCACGGCCAGACGGCGTGGAACCTGGAGCGCCGCTTCCAGGGCAGCACCGACATCGAGCTGACCGAGACCGGCGTCGCCCAGGCGCGCCGGGCCGCCAGGCTGCTCGCCTCCCTGAAGCCGGACGCGATGATCGCGTCCGACCTCAAGCGGGCGTCGGCCACGGCCGGCGAGCTGTCGGCCCTGACCGGCCTCGACGTGACACACGACGCCGCGCTGCGCGAGACGTACGCGGGCGCCTGGCAGGGCCTGACGCACGACGAGATCATCGGGCGGTTCGGCGAGCAGTACGCGGCGTGGAAGCGCGGCGAGCCGGTGCGGCGCGGCGGTGGCGAGCTGGAGACCGAGGTCGCCGACCGGGCGGCCCCTGTCGTGCTCGCGCACGCCGACAAGCTGGCGGACAACGGCACGCTCGTCGTCGTCAGCCACGGCGGCACCATCCGCACCACCATCGGCCGGCTCCTGGGTCTGGAGTCGTACCACTGGGAGGGCCTTGGCGGGCTCTCCAACTGCTGCTGGTCGGTGCTGGGCGAAGGCGCCCGCGGCTGGCGGCTGCTGGAGCACAACGCCGGGACGCTCCCGGAACCGGTGCTCGGCGACGACGACTGACGGATTTCACTTATCCCAGGTCGCAGGCTAAAGTTCTTCTTGTTCGCAGCGCACAGCGCAGAGAACAGCGGGGCTATAGCTCAGTTGGTAGAGCGCCTGCATGGCATGCAGGAGGTCAGGAGTTCAATTCTCCTTAGCTCCACAACCGCAATCAGGATCCCGGTTCCTCCTCACAGGAGGGGCCGGGATTTCTCGTTGTACGCGTCTGTGCCGGTCTACCGGTCAAAGGGACTCGATCCGCTGCCGGCTCTCCTCGTCGACGGGTGTGTAGGCGACGATCCGGCATTCCGGCATTCCGTTGATGGACAGCGATACAGACGTCATCCGTATCTCACCCACCGCTTCGTGCCGGAAGGTCTTCACATGCGGGCCTGGCAGGACGACATCACCGCTTTCCCACAGCCCGGCGAAGTACGGACTGGCCGTGGAGAGACGGCGGATGAACGTCTCCCAGACCGGCTCGGCCACAAACCGTCCGTACGCGCTGCGCAACTGCGCGACCGTCCTGGGCAGTTCGTCCTCCCGGAAGACCAGCGGGCAGGCCGGCTCGGGCACGGTGAGAGCTCCCACAGAGCGTTGCCGGTCACCGGCGCCAGGCTCGGCGACCTGCTCGGGCACCGGCGCGCCTACCTGGGCGGCCTCGCGTTGTTCACCGTGGCCTCGCTCGCCTGCGGACTGGCCGCCGGCACGGGTCAGTTGATCGCCTTCCGGCTGGTCCAGGGCGCGGGCGCGGCGCGGGTCAAGGCGCTCGGCGCGTACTCGGCCGTGCTCGCCACCGGGCCGCCGCCGGCCAGGTGGTGGGCGGGGTGCTGGTCAGCGCCGACCTGTTCGGCACGAGCTGGCGCCCGGTGTTCCTGGTGAACGTTCCGATGGGCGTCGTGCTGTTGTTCCTCGGTGCGCGCCTGCTGCCGCGCGACCGCCGCAGCGCGCCGGAACGCGCGCGCGGCCTCGCCGTGCCGGGGCTGGTGCTGCTCGCCGCCGCTGTGACGCTGTTCACCGTGCCACTGGTGCTCGGGCAGGAGGAGGGCTGGCCGCTGGTGGCCTGGCTGTCCTTGGCGGCCTCTGGGGGCTGTTGGCGGGCCCCTGGCGTACGAGTCACGGCTGGCCGCGCGCGGCGGTGCGCCGCTGATCGCGCCCGGGGTGCTGCGGATCCCGGGCATGGGGCTCGCGGCCCTGCGGATCGTCGTGGTGATGGCGGTGAACGCGGACTTCCTCTTCGTGCTGACCCTGTACGTCCAGGGCGGCCTCGGGTATTCGGCCCTCCGCGCGGGTTCGGACTGGCCGCACTGTCCTGTGTCGCCGTCGGTCTGGTGATGCGGAACGGTGGAAGTGGAGGGCCATGGATGTACGCCGCCTTCGCGGGCGCGGGGGCGGGCATGGCGCTCGGCTTCAGCCCGACGCTCACGGGAGCGCTCGCGACCGTACGGCCCGAGGACGCGGCGGATGCCGGCGGGCTGCTCGTCACGCTCACACAGCTGGGACAGTTGCTCGGCGTCTCGACATTCGGCACTCTCTTCCTGAACCGGCTGAATGCGGCGGGGGTGTATGCGTACGGGGATGTGCTGTGGGTATGCGCTCTTGCGCTGGCTGCCGCGTCGCTCTTCGGCGCTGTGGCGGGCCTCCTGCGCTCACGCCACTGACCCTCTTGCGGAGCCATGGCAGAATCGGACCGCCGGAGGGGGACGACGGCCTGATGGGGAGGGAGAGCGCGATGCCCGCGAGCAGCCTCGACGCGGTCCGTGGTCTGCCCGGCAGCGACAACGGAGGTATCGCGTACGTGTGCACGGCCTGCCGCCACAGCTGGAAGTGAGTGATGGGCGCACACAGGCGGAAATGCGACTGGTGCGGCAGTGGCACGCCCATCGTCAGGGACATGGAACCGGTCAACGCCGACTACCAGTACTGGTGCGAGGAATGCGCCCGGGCGCTGATCATAAAAGGCGACCCCATCGAGACGTACCGCGAGCTCGAAGGGGAGCCGATCTACGGTCGGCTGCTCGACGAACACTGCACCCTCAAGCGCTTCTATTCGTTCGCCACAGCGTGAGCAGTGTGAACAGCGCGGCCAGGGCCGTGAGCGGGTAGAGCGCCGACAGCGCCATCTGCGCGGCGTTCTGGGTGAGTTCGAGCCGTCCCGCGCCGTGTGGCACCCACCACAGCGCGTACGAACAGAAGACCGCCGCCGTCACCGCCGCCGCCGCTGTGCTGCCGCGTGTTCCCAGGAACAGCACCACGGGCACGCACCACACCCAGTGGTGGGACCACGACACCGGGCTGACGAGGAGTGCGGTCAGCGCGCACGCGACCACTGCCCCGGCGCGCTCGCCGCGCAGCTCGGCCGCCACCGCGGCGGCGAGGCCCGCCACGGCCACCAGGGCGGCGGCCACGGCCCACCAAGGGCCCGGATCGCCGGTGTGCAGCAGCCGGGCCAGTACGCCGCGCAGGGACTGGTTGGCGGTGCCTTCGGCGTGGCCCACCCGGCCCGCCTGGAAGACCATCCCCGTCCAGTAGCGGCGCGAGTCGTGCGGCAGGACGGCCGCGGCCGTCACGGTGGCCGCGAGGAAGACCGCTGCCGCTGTCCCGGCCTGCCGGAGCCAGGGGTTCGGAACCCGGCGTACGGCGCCCCGTGCCCGTACCAGACCGGTGATCAGGAGGAAGACCGCGAAGAGCGCCGGTGTGAGCTTCACCGCAGCGGCGAGGCCGATGCCCGCGCCCGCCCACCGGTGGCCGTCGCGGCGGGTGAGGTCCCAGAGCACGGCTGCCGCGAGCAGCAGATTGACCTGCCCGTACCGCAGCGTCGTCCAGACCGGCTCGCACCAGACGGCGAGCGCGGCGGTCAACAGGACGGCGGTGGCGCTCTCGAGACCCACCAGACGCAGCGAGAGGCGGACGAACGCGACGAGGAGGACGAGGTTCCCGGCGGTGGCGAGAGCGCGCATCTCGGGTACGTCGAGAAGCGTCAGCGGGGTGAACAGCAGGGCGGCGAAAGGCGGGTAGGTGGTCGGCAGGTTCGCCTGGGTGGCGCGCATCGCGTAGAGGTCCTGGCCGGCTCGTACGGTCTCGCCCTCGGCCCGGTAGACCATGAGGTCGATCATCGAGACGCCGGCGGCGCGCTGGGCGGCCCAGAAGGCCGCGAAGGAGATCAGGCAGACCGAGGCGGCGACGATTATCGGCCGCCGGGCGGGGGTGTGGCGGGCGGCGGCGGTCTGCGCGGTCACGGTCACGCCGGCTGACAGTACCGGGCGTATGGGGACGGAACGGGTGTGCGGGCAAACGATTTGGTGGAGGGCCGGGGGGACCGTGTAATGTTGGCGGAGCCGCGGCGGAAACCCGGAGAGCGGCGGAACACACGGGGCTATAGCTCAGTTGGTAGAGCGCCTGCATGGCATGCAGGAGGTCAGGAGTTCAATTCTCCTTAGCTCCACAGAATGAGGATCCCCCGGTCGATTCGACCGGGGGATCCTTTCGTTTCAGGGGCGGCTCAGCCCCTGCCGCTCCCCAGGGCCTTTCGGCCGCCCGGCGGCAGCGCGGGCCGCGCCGGGCGCTCGGGGGCCTCCTGCTCGATGCGCAGCGCCAGCTCGGGGCAGCGGCGTACGGCACGCTGCGCGCGTCCCCGCAGGTGCACCGGAATCGATGCGTCCGCGAGCGCCGGGTAACCGTCGGGGCCGAGCCGGATCAGCTCGGGAACGATGTCCGCGCACAGCCCGTGGCCCTTGCACAGCGTCCAGTCGACCGCGAACTTCTCGCCGCTCGGGATGCCCTCTTCCTCGTACCCGGGGCCGGGCAGCGGCAGCACGCCCATCGTCTCGCGGCCGCAGCCGCCGCCCAGGACGTGTGCCGCCAGGTCGTCGGTGAAGGCGTTGAGCGTGGAGACGAAGAAGCGCACCGAGCCGTCGGGGTGCTTGCACGCGCCCCGGCCCTTCACGGCCTGGGTCACCTCGCGCAGTGCCTCCAGGGCGGCCTGACCTCCTCCGTTGAGTACGTCGGAGAGGCCGCCGGCGGCGGCGGGCAGACCCAGGCGGCACGGGCCGCACTGGCCCGCCGTCTCCGCGGCCAGCCAGTTCGCTACGCGCAGCGACTCGCCCAGCGGGCAGGTCTCGGGGCCGATCGGGAGAATCGCACCCGCGCCCAGCGCGCCGCCGAACGAGGCGAGGGACTCGCGGGAGATCACGGCGTCGTGCGCGGCTACCGCGTCGATCCAGTTGCCGTGGTAGCCGCCGGTCAGCACGCCCTGGGGCAGCGGCGGGGCGCCGGCCATCTGGAGGACGTAACGCAGCGGGACACCGGTCGGTACCTCGACCACCATGGGGCGTGAGACGGCGCCGGAGATGGTGAGCATGACCGTGCCGGGCTCTTTCTCCAGTCCGGTGTGGCCGTAGCGGCGGGCGCCTATGCGGGCGGCCACGGCGAGCTGCGCGAAGGTCTCGGTGTTGGACAGCAGCGTCGGCGCGCCTCCCACTCCTGTCTCCGCTGCGCGCTCACGGCGTCCCGGCGGGAGCGCCGGGCCGCCGTTCGCGGCGCGGATCAGCGAGGACGCTTCGCCGGAAACCATGCGCTCAGGGGTACGCACGATCCGGGCGCGCAGTTGCTGTCCGCGCCGGTCGGACAGGCCGCGCTCGGCGAAAGCGGCCCGTATGGAGGCCTCGGTCGAATTGCGGGTGACGCCGACGATCAGGGTGCGGGCGCCGAGCGCCTCGGCCGCGAGCAGGGCGCCGTCGAGCGCGAGGTGCGGGGCACGGTTGAGCAGGACGGTGTCCTTGCGGCAGGCGGGCTCCCCTTCGCTGCCGTTGATGACGACTACGGGGCGCACCCCGCGCCGGATGGAGGCCTGTGCGACCGCCCGCAGTTTCTTGCCGAAGGGGAAGCCGGCGCCGCCGCGGCCGCGGAGCGAGATGTAGTCGGCGAGTTCGGCCAGGCGCTCCCCGCCCATCGGCTCCAGCGGGCCGTGCACCTTCAGGTGCATGCCGAGGTCGAGGCGCTCAACCAGGTCGAAGCCGGTCGTCAGCTGGGGAAGGCCGACTACGCGTACTTCGGGGACGTCGGGAAGGGGGACGTTCAACGTCGGTCTCCTGCGGGTGCGTGCCAGGGCTCTCCGGCGGCGGGCCGGTAGAGCGGACCCGGCGCGGGCTCGGTGTTGTCGAGGGGGTGGGGGTGGGGGAGCGGTCCGGTGGGCGTGTCCGGGGCGTACGCGGGAACGTCGGGGACGGCGTTCTGGCCGTTCCAGGGAACGTTGGTTTCGGCGTTCGGGCTGTTCCAGGGAACGTCGGTTTCGGGGTTCGGGCTGTTCCAGGGCACGTCGGTTTCCGGGTTGGCGCCGTACCCGGGAAGGTCCGGGGCGGGAACGGCTCCCGGGCCGTACGCCGCGCGGTCCGGGTCGTAGGGCGGGCGGAGGGCCTGGGCCGGTGGTGGGGGTGACGGGGTGGGCCAGCGGGGCGACGGAGGCGCCGCCTGCACGGGGATCTCTTCCGTCATGGGGATCTGCTCCGCCAGGGGGATCCGTTCGGTGGGAGCGGAGGCGGCCGTCGCGGCCGAAGCCGACACGGCGCGGTACGCCGCCGATATGCCGGTGTCCGGCGCCCCGCGAAGGCCCTCGGCGGAGCGCCCGGCCTCGTACAGGGGCGGCGCCGGAGCCGTGAGGCGCTGGGGCTGGGGCTGCGTTTCCTCGCGGAACAGCTGCTCGGGCTGGCGCTGCGGCCGCGGCGGCTCCTGCGGCGGGGCGAACCCGCCGCCGGGCAGTGGGGAGGTGGCGGCGTCGCGGGGCACGGGTTCGGGCGCCGGGGCCAGGGAGCCGGACGTGGCCAGAGCCACCACCCGGTCCGCGATGGTCCGCTTGAGGGGCGGAGGCAGCAGGCGCAGCGAGAGGGCGGCGACGACCGCCGTGAGGGACAGGGCGTACATCGTGACGACCCAGCCCGCGGCGGGCCGGCCCGCGAACAGGCCGTGCACCAGCGCCGACCCCCACGCCGGGTAGGCGACCATGTGCAGCGAGCGCCAGCGGCCCGCTGTGCGGCCCGGGGTGGCGAACGCGCTGCGCAGGGCGCCGGTCGAGGCCGCGACGACCATGAGGAATCCAGCCAGCGAGCCGAATCCGATGAGGCCCGACGTACCGCTGACTCCGAGGCCGAAGGGGACCAGGGCTCCCAGGAGCGCGACATGTCCCAGCGAGACCTTGACCGTTACGTGCAGCAGCAGGAAGCCGAGGGAGGCGACCGCGGTGGCGCGGTGGATGCCCTGGGCCAGGAGGCGTTGGCGCGGCCGGAGCAGCAGCCTGTCCCTTGCCAGGAGGCCCCAGGCGACGGCTGCGGTGAGGGAAACCAGTGAGAGGACGCCGGTCGTGAAGTCGAGCGCGGCGCGCAGACTGTCGCTGCCGACGACGGCGAACAGCGGTATGAGGATCAACGCGGCGGCTGTGAGGCCTCCTTGGACGGGGCGGCTCAATGCGGGGAAAGCAGGGGAGGAACTTATTTTTCGACGAGGGTTCATGGGGGGCGACTCCGAATGGTTCGGCAAAGTGGTCCCGTTGCCGCATGCTAGGTCGCCCCATACCAGGCAGTACGCCGTTTGAGGGTTTAGCGCGGTGATTGTGGGAAAACTTGCTCGGGCGTTGCCCCGGATAGGGCCGATACGCGGAGTAACCCTGAGGTCAAGGGGCGCCGAGTGGCGTCGAGCCGTGGCTGAGTCCGCCGTCCGGATACGCGATGCGGCCCTCTCGGGCGCTGCGGTACCCTGACGCCATGCGTGCCGTACGCCTTCTGCTTAGCGAGCCGCGCTGATCAGTCCCGACGGATGAAAGATCCGGTCGGAATCGGCGCGGCGTCCCCTCCTGTGCGAGGGGATTTTTCATTGGCTGAACGTCACAGTTCATTCGCTGAACGTCACAGTCTGAATGTCGCAGCCGCTGGCAGAGACGATCGATGGAGCTTTGAGGATCATGAGCGAGACGAATTCTGCTGCCGAGGTGGCAGCACCGCACCGCTACACGGCCGCGATGGCCGCTGACATCGAGGCACGCTGGCAGGACTTCTGGGACGCCGAGGGTACGTACGAGGCGCCGAATCCCAGCGGTGACCTGGCGGGCGACGCGGAGCTGGCCGCCAAGCCCAAGAAGTTCATCATGGACATGTTCCCGTACCCCTCGGGCGCCGGTCTGCACGTCGGCCACCCGCTGGGCTACATCGCGACCGACGTCTTCGCCCGCTACCAGCGCATGACCGGCCACAATGTCCTGCACACACTGGGCTTCGACGCCTTCGGCCTGCCCGCCGAGCAGCACGCGGTCGCCACCGGCACGCACCCCCGGGTGTCGACCGAGGCGGCGATGGACAACATGAAGCAGCAGCTGCGCCGGCTGGGCCTGGGCCACGACAAGCGCCGCTCCATCGCGACGATCGACCCGGACTACTACAAGTGGACCCAGTGGATCTTCCTGCAGATCTTCAACTCCTGGTACGACAAGGAGGCTGACCGCGCCCGGCCGATCGCCGAGCTGGTGGCGCAGTTCGAGAGCGGGGAGCGTACGACGCCGGACGCGCGCCCCTGGAGTGAGCTGAGCGCCGCCGAGCGCGCCGACGTCCTGGGCGATTACCGCCTGGCGTACGCCTCCGACGCGCCCGTGAACTGGGCGCCGGGCCTGGGCACCGTACTGGCCAACGAGGAAGTCACCGCCGACGGCCGTTCCGAGCGCGGGAACTTCCCGGTCTTCAAGGCCAAGCTGCGCCAGTGGAACATGCGCATCACCGCCTACTCGGACCGCCTGCTGAACGACCTGGACGGCGTGGACTGGCCCGAAGCGATCAAGCTGCAGCAGCGCAACTGGATCGGGCGCAGCGAGGGCGCGCGCGTCGACTTCCCCGTCGACGGCCACGCGATCACCGTCTTCACCACCCGTCAGGACACGCTGTTCGGCGCGACGTACATGGTGCTGGCGCCCGAGCACGAGCTGGTCGAGAAGATCGTCCCGGCCGCCTGGCCCGAGGGCACGCACGACGTGTGGACGGGCGGTCACGCCACCCCGGTCGACGCCGTCTCGGCGTACCGCGCCCAGGCCGCCTCGAAGTCCGACGTCGAGCGGCAGGCCGAGGCCAAGGACAAGACCGGCGTCTTCACCGGCGCATACGCCGTCAACCCGGTCAGCGGCGAGCAGGTGCCCGTCTTCATCGCGGACTACGTGCTGATGGGCTACGGCACCGGCGCGATCATGGCCGTACCGGCGCACGACACGCGTGACTTCGCGTTCGCGCGCGCCTTCGAGCTGCCGATGCGCTGCGTCGTCGAGCCGTCGGACGGGCGGGGCACGGACCCGGCGGAGTGGGACGACGCGTTCGCCTCGTACGACGCGAAGATCGTGAACTCGTCGGGCAAGGACATCTCGCTGGACGGGCTGGGCGTCGTCGACGCCAAGGCGAAGATCACCGAGTGGCTGGCCGCGCGCGGCATCGGCGAGGGCACCGTCAACTACCGGCTGCGCGACTGGCTGTTCAGCCGGCAGCGCTACTGGGGCGAGCCCTTCCCGATCGTCTACGACGAGGACGGCATCGCCCACTCGCTGCCCGAGTCGATGCTGCCGCTGGAGCTGCCGGAGGTCGAGGACTACTCGCCGCGCACCTTCGACCCGGACGACGCCGACTCCCGGCCCGAGACGCCGCTGTCGCGCAACGAGGACTGGGTCAATGTGACGCTGGACCTGGGTGACGGACCGAAGAAGTACCGGCGCGAGACCAACACCATGCCGAACTGGGCCGGTTCCTGCTGGTACGAGCTGCGCTACCTGGACCCGCACAACAGCGAGAAGCTGGTCGATCCGGAGATCGAGCAGTACTGGATGGGGCCCCGCGAGGGCATGCCGCACGGCGGCGTGGACCTGTATGTCGGCGGCGCCGAGCACGCCGTACTGCACCTGCTGTACGCGCGTTTCTGGTCCAAGGTGCTGTTCGACCTGGGGCATGTGTCGTCGTCCGAGCCGTTCCACAAGCTGTACAACCAGGGCATGATCCAGGCCTTCGTCTACCGGGACTCGCGCGGTATCGCGGTGCCGGCAGCCGAGGTCGAGGAGCGCGACGGCGGGTTCTGGTACCAGGGCGAGAAGGTCAGCCGCGTTCTGGGCAAGATGGGCAAGTCCCTGAAGAACGCCGTCACTCCGGACGAGATCTCCGCCGAGTACGGCGCGGACACGCTGCGGCTGTACGAGATGGCGATGGGCCCGCTGGACGTGTCGCGGCCGTGGGACACGCGCGCGGTGGTCGGGCAGTACCGGCTGCTGCAGCGGCTGTGGCGCAACATCGTCGACGAGGCGACGGGCGAGGCCACGGTGGTCGGCACCGAGCCCGACGAGGACACGCTGCGTGCGCTGCACAAGGCGATCGACGGCGCCGGCCAGGACATGGCGGGGATGCGCTTCAACACGGCGATCGCCAAGGTCACCGAGCTGAACAACCACCTGACGAAGGCCGGCGGCCCGCTTTCGCGGTCGGTGGCGGAGCGCCTGGTGCTGCTGGTCGCGCCGCTGGCGCCGCACATCGCCGAGGAGCTGTGGCGGAAGCTGGGGCACACGGATTCCGTGGTCTACCAGGACTTCCCGGTCGCTGATCCGGCGTACGTCGTGGACGAGACCGTGACGTGCGTGGTGCAGGTCAAGGGCAAGGTCAAGGCGCGGCTGGAGATCTCCCCCTCGATCGGTGACGAGGAGCTGGAGAAGCTGGCGCTGGCCGACCCCGCGGTGGTCGCGGCGCTGGGCGGGGCGGGGATCCGCAAGGTGATCGTGCGGGCGCCGAAGCTGGTGAACATCGTTCCCGCGTAACGCATAGGTACTTTCCCCTACGGGCAGGTTGGGGGTTCCCATGGAACCCTCGGCCTGCCTGTTCCGTTTACGGTGGAGAGACCACGAAAGCCGAGTGGCCGGCTGGACCGACAACGGAGGGGCGCTCATGGAAGCCGTCATCCTGATCCTTGCGCTGCTCTTCGTGGCGTTCGTGGCGGCGGGGGTGTATGTGAGCGTGAAGGCGGTCGGTGCGGCCAAGCGCAGCGTGGACCGTACGATCACGCAGGCGCGGCGCACCGTCGAGGACACGACTCTGCGGGCGAAGAGCTTCGGGCAGGTGGGCGTCGCCGGGGAGCTCGCGCAGCTGAGGCTTTCGTTGCGTACGTCGATGAAGGCCACCCAGGAGGCGCTCCACGCGGGCGTCGCGGAGGACGCCTCGCTGTCGGAGTCGATCGGCCTCTTCGAACGGCTGAGCGCGCACGGACACGAACTGGACGACGACCTGAAGCGGCTGGAGCGCGAGCCGGACAAGGCGCGGGTCGCGGAGCTGCTGCCGGAACTGCGTGAGCGTACGGAACGGGTGACACATGCGACGGACTCGCTGCGGTGGGCGGCACGGGACCGGGCGCAGCGCTTCGCGGACGACGACCTCGCGTCGCTGAGCGCGCAGATCGAGGTGGAGTCGGGGGCGTTGCGGCATTGGGCCACTGCGCCGGAAGCGGACGCGGCTGCTGGGGCTGATGGGGCGGCGGCGGACCGAGCCGACGCGGCCGATACCGCCGATGCGGCGCGCCGGTCCGCTGCCGGGCCTGAGGCGATCACGGCGCGTGACCCTCGCCGGCAGACCACGTATCCGTGGCAGAAGGCGGCCCGCCCGGAGGGCACCGTCTGAGACGGTTACCGACCCGGAACGGATCATTGAACGGGGCCGGACTGCCGTTGGGCGCCGTCGCCGGGTAACCTCCCGCTCATGTCCCGCCATGTCGCTATCGTCACCGATTCAACGGCCTACCTGCCGCAGCAGACGATGGAGCGGCACGGCATCACAGCGGTGCCGCTGACCGTCGTCATCGGCGATCAGGCCCTGGAGGAGGGCACCGAGATTTCGGCCCGCTCACTGGCCCTGGCACTGCAGAAACGCCGGTCCGTGACGACGTCGAGGCCGAGCCCCGAAGTCTTCGCCGCGGCCTACCGCGCGGCGGCGGAGGCCGGTGCCACCGGCATCGTGTCGCTGCACCTGTCCTCCGAGTTCTCCGGAACGTACGACGCCGCCGTCCTCGCCGCGCAGGGCGCTCCGGTGCCGGTGCGGGTGGTGGACACGGGGATGGTCGCGATGGCTCTCGGCTTCTGCGCGCTGTCGGCGGCGGAGGTTGCCGACGCGGGAGGCACGGTCGACGAGGCGGTGGCCGCCGCGGAGAAGCGTGCGGCGGGCATGTCGGCGTACTTCTATGTGGACACGCTCGACTACCTGCGCCGCGGCGGCCGCATCGGCGCAGCACAGGCGTTGTTGGGGTCGGCGCTGGCGGTGAAGCCGCTGCTGGAGCTGGACGGTGGCCGCATCGGGATGCTGGAGAAAGTACGTACGGCCTCCAAGGCCATCGCGCGGCTGGAGGAGATCGCCGCCGAGCGGGCGGGGACGCGCCGCGTCGACATCGCGGTGCACCACCTGGCGGCGCCCGATCGGGCCGAACGGCTGGCGGAGCGGCTGCGTGTCCGGGTTCCCGGGCTGGCGGAGCTGCATGTCAGCGAGGTGGGGGCGGTGATCGGCGCGCATACGGGGCCCGGGCTGCTGGGAGTTGTGGTCGCGCCTCAGTAACACCCCTCTTGAGGGTGACCCGGATATCCACAACTCACTGGTTTTCCACGGGAATCGACCGTGATCAGCGGGGACGGGCGGATGTGCCTACCGTCTCGTGACATGGCTCTCCGATCACGCTCACGTTCAAGCGCCGCCCGCTCCGCGACCAGTGGACCGGGCCGCGCCCCGGCCTCCGACGTCCGGTCGTCCGACGCACGCTCCCGCCACGGGCACGGCCGAAGGGGCCGCCGCCGCGTTCACGAATCCGCCGCGTCCGCGGCATTGCGCCGCCGCGCGGAGGCACTGTTCGAGACGGTGCCGCGCCGGACACCGCTGACCACGAACACTCCACCGCCACCGCCACCGTCGCCGCCGAGATCGACTCCGGCATCGGCTCTTCCGGCTCCGGCTCCGGCTCCTGCCTCGGCTCCCGCTTCCTCTCGGGGTTCGGCGCCCGCTCCCGCGCTCGCTCCCGACCCGGCTCCTGCGTTGGCTTCGGTTCGCGCACCGGCTTCCGCGCCGGGTTCGGAGCCCGCTGTGGCTCCTCCGGCTTCGGCTCCGGCGGCTGAGCGGGGGGCATCGCGGGCCGCCTCGGTGCAGGAGGTCTCCCGTGGGCGGCCCCGGGTTGGGCCGCATCGGCCGCGTCGGGTGGCCGATGATGTACGGGCTGTGGCTCCCGGGGCGGCTGCCCGGGCTGCGCCCTCCTGGGCGGTGGCGGGTCGGCCGGTACGCCAGGCAGATGTTCCGGCGCCGGTGTTGGGTGCGGGCGATGGTGAGGGCCGCCTGGGGCGGGTGCGGGCCGCTGTGCGGGAGCGGCTGCCTGTCTGGGTGCAGTCACGGTGCGGGCTTGAGCCCAGGACGCTGGCCGCGCTGGCCGTTGTTCTCGTCGTCGGTGCGGTCTTCGCCGCGCAGCATTTCTGGGCGGGGCGGCCACAGTCCGTACAGCCGCCGCAGGTTGTCGGTGCTGGGCAGGTCGCCGAGCGGCCGGAACCGTCGCCGGGGCCGCCTCCGACGATGGCCCCCTATGGGCCGGGCGGGCCCGGTGAGGGGCGCATCGTCGTCGATGTGAGCGGCAAGGTACGGCAGCCGGGTATTCACCGGCTGCCTGCCGGGTCGCGGGTCGCCGACGCGTTGCGGGCCGCCGGCGGCATCAAGGCGGACGCGGACACCGCCGGGCTCAACCGCGCGCGCCTCCTCATGGACGGCGAGCAGGTGGTGGTGGGGGTGCCCGCACCGGTAGGGGCTGCCGGGGGCGGGGGCGGGGGTGCGGCGGCTGTCGGTGGGACCCCAGGGCCGATCGGTCTGAACGCCGCTACCGCCGAGCAGTTGGAGACGCTGCCCGGGGTCGGTCCCGTACTGGCGCAGCACATCATCGACTACCGGACCGAACACGGCGGGTTCCGTTCCGTCGACGAGCTCAGCGAAGTCAAGGGAATCGGCGACCGCCGGTTCGCGGATCTACAGCCTCTCGTACGGCCATGACGCGCCGCCCGGCAGTTCACGTCGCGTCCGGACATCGGCTGGGGGCGTCCGACCCCTGGCAGGAAGGGCCGGCCGATCTGCGTCTGGTGCCGCCCGCGCTGGCCGCGTGGGCTGCGGCTTCCGTGGCGGTGGGGGCCTCGGGCCGCTGGGCGGCCGGGTTCGTGTTGGCGTGCGTGGGCGTAGCGGCCGGGCTGCTGGTGGTCCGGGCGTGGCGGGCAAGGCACGGGGCCGCGGTCCGGCGCGGGCTGAGCGTCACCGCTGTCGCCGCCGCGCTGCTGTGTGCGGCGGCAGGGGCCACCTCGGCCGGGTTGCACGCGGCCGATCTCCACCGTGGCCCCGTACCGGGCCTGGCGCACCAGTACGCGCAGGTCACGGCGGAACTGACGGTCACCTCGGACGCCCGCACGACCCGCCCGCGCGTGCGCGGCGACCACACACTGCCGACGTCGGTCGTGCTCAACGCCGACATCACCCGCGTGACGTGCGGGACTGTCAGCTCCGCCGTACGTACACCGGTCCTGCTGATCGCACCGGCCCGAGGGCCGGCGGCGGCCCAGTGGCAGCGGCTGCTGCCGTCCACCGGGCTGCGGCTCACGGCGCGGCTCACACCCCCGACGGGCGGCAGCGGCGGCGACCCCGTCGCCGCAGTGCTGCGCGTGCCGGACGGCGAACCGCCGAAGACGGTCCGCCCGCCAACCGACGTGCAGCGCACGGCCGGTGGTCTCAGGGCCGGGCTGCGCGAGGCCACCGACGGGCTCGCTCCGGACGCGCGGGCACTGCTGCCGGGGCTGGTCGTCGGTGACACCTCCAGGGTGCCGCCCGAACTGCACGAGGCCTTCGAGGCCACCGACCTCACGCACCTTCTCGCCGTATCAGGAAGCAACCTCACGATCATTCTGATCCTGCTGATCGGACCGCCCGGCACGGCCCTGCGCGCCGAACGGGGAGGGATCGCCCCGCGCCTCGGCATCCCCCTGCGGGCGACCGCGCTGCTCGGCGGGGCGCTCACGCTCGCCTTCGTCGTCGTGTGCAGGCCGGAACCGAGCGTGCTGCGGGCCGCGGCGTGCGGGCTCATCACGCTGCTCGCCATCGGTACGGGCCGCCGCAGGCAGCTGATCCCCGCCCTGGCGGCCGCCGTCCTGCTGCTCGTCCTGTACGACCCGTGGCTGGCCCGCAGTTACGGGTTCCTGCTCTCCGTACTGGCCACCGGCGCCCTCCTCACCATCGGCCCGCGCTGGAGCGCCGCGCTGCGACGGCGCGGCGTGCCGCCGAGGCTTGCGGAGGTGCTGGCCGCGGCAGCCGCCGCTCAGGCGGTATGCGCGCCCGTCGTCGCCATGATGGCGGCCAGGGTGAGCCTGGTGGCGATCCCCTGCAACCTGCTCGCGGAGTTCGCGGTGGCTCCCGCGACGGTGCTCGGGTTCGCGGCCCTGGCGGCAGCTCCGGTGGCGATGCCCCTCGCCGAACTGCTGGCCCGGTGCGCGGGGTGGCCGGCCGGGTGGATCGCCTCTGTCGCCCGTACCGGGGCCGCGCTGCCCGGCGCGGAGATCGACTGGCCGGGCGGCTGGCACGGCGGGCTGCTGCTGGCCGCCGTGACGGCGGTGGCCGTGTTCGTGGCCCGCAGACTGCTGCGCCACCCCTGGCTGAGCGCGGCCTGCGCGCTGCTCCTGGTGCTCGCGATCCTGCGGCCGGCGCCGCTCACCCGGATCATCACCGGATGGCCGCCGCCGGGCTGGAAGTTCGCGATGTGCGACATCGGCCAGGGAGACGCCTCCGTCCTCGCGGCGGGCGAGGGAACGGCCGTTGTCGTCGACGCGGGTCCGGACCCGCAGCAGGTCGACCGCTGCCTGCGCGAGCTCGGCGTCACCCGGGTCCCGCTCGTTGTGCTCACCCACTTCCACGCGGACCACGTGGCGGGGCTGCCGGGTGTGCTGCGAGGCCGTTCGGTGGGCGAGATCCGTACGACGACGCTTCAGGAGCCCCTGGAGCAGAGTGCGTTCGTGCGCAGGACCGCGGCAGCCGCAGCAGTGCCGCTACTCGCGACGGCCCCGGGGGAGCGGCGCCGCATCGGGCAGCTGTCCTGGCAGACGCTGTGGCCGCCGCCCCTCCCGGTACCGACGCCCGAAGAGCCGAACGACGCCAGCGTCACGCTCCTCGTCCGCTCCGGCGCGCTCACCCTGCTGCTCCTCGGCGACCTCGAACCCCCGGCACAGCAAAGGCTGCTGAGAGCCCATCCGACACTCCCGTCCGTGGACGTCCTGAAGGTCGCGCACCACGGCTCGGCCTACCAGGACCCCGCCCTGTTCGCCCGCGCCCGCCCCCGGCTCGCTCTGGTCTCCTGCGGCCGGGACAACCCGTACGGCCACCCCTCGCCGCGCACGCTCACGGCGCTGCGCACGGGTGGGGCCACGGTGCTCCGCACGGACACGGACGGGGCGATCGCCGTGACCGGCTCGGGTCCCGGCCTGCGGGCGGTGCCCGCGGGTCCGGGGTCCGCGGGCTAGACGAGCCAGTCGCCGTCCCTCATCAGTTCGCGCTCGGCCAGCTCGTTCTCCTCGCGCCACGCCTTCACAGCTCGCGGGGTGATGCGGAGGTACACCCAGGTCGTCCGGTTCCGCGGGTCCCAGCCGTTGAGCTTCGCGGCGAAGGCGTCGGCGGACTCCGGTGCGAGGTCCGTTCCCTCCACAGGCTCGGCGGTGCCCTCGATCAGCACCACGTCCCTGGTGTGGCCGAGGGTGACCCGTACCTCCCCGGCGGGTGTCAGGTTCCGTGCCGTCGGGTTCGTACGACTGGTGCACATCAGGAGCGTGTCCCGGTCCCAGACGAAGGACAGCGGGACGAGACACGGCTCGCCGTCCGCCGACGCCGTGGCGACCCACAGGTCGTCGTCCTTCGCCAGCCGGTCCAGTACGTCCTGCTTGCGCTGCTCCCGGCTGCGCGCCGGTTCAGTGGTCGTCATGCCCGGCACGCTATCGACGGGGTATGCCCGCGTGCCTCGGCCAACCGACCTAGGACCGGAGGTCAGGCGGACGTCAGGCCCGTTCGAGCCATCCCTCGTACTCGCCGGCCAGTGCGTGCAGCGCCCCGGGGTCGAGACGCCGGCCCGGGTCGTCCACCACGACCAGCCACTGCGCGTCCTCGGCATCGTCCTCGCCGGCCAGCGCGTCCCGTATGAGCTGCGGCTCCTCGACAGCTCCGAAGCGCTCGCCAAGCTCCAGGGCCACCTCCTCGGCGGCGTCCCGATCCGGCAGTACCAGTACGTGTCTCACTTCGCTCACCTGCCCATTCTCCAACACGAACGGGACTGTCAGTGAGCCATGGGATGCTGGACCACGATGGCCACCAGGAAGAATTCGACCGACGATCCGCTCGCCGCCCTCACCCTCGCCGTGGGGCAGGAGGACCTGCTGCTCGACCGTGCCGTGCAGCAGGTGGTGGCGGCCGCCCGCGCGGCCGACGCCGACACCGACGTACGTGACCTCACGCCCGACCAGCTTCAGCCCGGCACGCTGGCCGAGCTGACAAGCCCGTCGCTCTTCGCCGAGCGCAAGGTGGTCGTCGTGCGGAACGCGCAGGACCTCTCCGCCGACACGATCAAGGACGTGAAGTCCTACCTCGAAGCCCCCGTCGAGGAAATCACGCTCGTACTGCTCCATGCGGGTGGGGCGAAGGGGAAGGGGCTGCTCGACGCGGCGCGTAAAGCGGGGGCCCGCGAGGTCGCCTGCCCCAAGACCACCAAGCCCGCCGAGCGCCTGTCGTTCGTACGGTCCGAATTCCGCGCGCTGGGCCGCTCCGCGACCCCCGAGGCGGGCCAGGCCCTGGTCGACTCCATCGGCAGCGACCTGCGCGAGCTGGCCAGCGCCGTCTCCCAGCTCTGCGCGGACGTGGAGGGGACCATCGACGAGGCTGTCGTCGGGCGGTACTACACGGGCCGCGCCGAGGCCTCCAGCTTCACGGTCGCCGACCGCGCCGTGGAGGGCCGGGCCGCCGAGGCCCTGGAGGCCCTGCGCTGGTCGCTTTCCACCGGCGTCGCGCCGGTCCTGATCACCAGCGCGCTGGCCCAGGGCGTACGGGCCATCGGCAAACTGTCCTCCGCCCGCGGCGGCCGCCCCGCCGACCTCGCCCGCGAGCTCGGCATGCCTCCGTGGAAGATCGACCGCGTGCGGCAGCAGATGCGCGGCTGGACACCGGACGGCGTGGCGCTCGCGCTGCGGGCCGTCGCCGAGGCCGACGCCGGCGTCAAGGGCGGCGGGGACGACCCGGAGTACGCGCTGGAGAAGGCGGTCGTTACCGTCGCCCGCGCCGCCCGTCACAAGTAGCACAAGTAGCAGCAGCACAAAGGCCCCGGCCGCCGTCCTGGGGAGGACGGGCGAACGGGGCCTTCGCGTCAAGCCATGAAGCCATGAAGCCTGTGAAAGCTTTGGTGCGCCGCACCCGCGTGGCGAACGCAGGCCGCGTGCGGCGCGGAGGTGCCGGATCAGGAGCGGAAGAGAGGGCCCGCTGAGTCCCTACCGGCGGTCGTGCAGGTGGTGCAGGTCATTCAAGTGAGTGCTCAGCCCTGCAGGGAGGCAACCTTGTGCGCCAGCGCCGACTTCTTGTTGGCGGCGGCGTTCTTGTGGATGACACCCTTGGAGACTGCCTTGTCGAGCTTCTGCGAAGCCTCGCGGACGGCCACAGTGGCCTTCTCGAGGTCGCCCGCAGTGACAGCCTCGCGGGCCTTGCGGATCGCGGTCTTGAGCGAAGACTTGACGGCCTTGTTACGCAGGCGCGCCTTCTCGTTCGTCTTGTTCCGCTTGATCTGGGACTTGATGTTCGCCACGAAAGAGCCTCTACAGGTTCGTTGGATCTTCGATGAGTGCCGCGCCGCTTAGAGGGCATGCGAGACACAGCTGCTCAGCGTACCAGCGGCCCGCCTGACGGCCCAAACCGAGGCCCGCCGCCCGTCCGTGGGACCATGGAAGCTACGTATCGATCCAACATCGCCCCGAGACGAGACCCTGCGTGCCCGCGACTCCTACCAACGTGCCCGAGCCGAGCCGTACCGACCCGGCGCTGATCCGCAATTTCTGCATCATCGCGCACATCGACCACGGCAAGTCGACCCTTGCCGACCGGATGCTCCAGCTGACCGGTGTGGTCGACCAGCGGCAGATGCGTGCCCAGTATCTCGACCGGATGGACATCGAGCGCGAGCGCGGCATCACGATCAAGTCCCAGGCCGTCCGCCTTCCCTGGGCGCCCAACGAGGGCCCGGACGTGGGGACGACCCACATCCTGAACATGATCGACACCCCGGGACACGTGGACTTCACGTACGAGGTCTCGCGGTCGCTCGCCGCCTGCGAGGGCACGGTGCTCCTCGTCGACGCCGCCCAGGGCATCGAGGCGCAGACCCTCGCCAACCTCTACCTGGCGATGGAGAACAACCTCACGATCGTCCCCGTCCTCAACAAGATCGACCTGCCGGCCGCCCAGCCGGAGAAGTTCTCCGAGGAGCTGGCGAACCTCATCGGCTGCCAGCCCGAGGACGTGCTCAAGGTCTCGGCGAAGACCGGTCTCGGCGTGGACGCGCTGCTCGACCGGGTCGTCAAGGACGTACCGGCTCCGGTCGGGAACGCCGACGCCCCCGCCCGCGCGATGATCTTCGACTCGGTCTACGACTCGTACCGCGGTGTCGTCACCTATGTACGTGTCATCGACGGTGGGCTCAACAAGCGCGAGCGCATCCGCATGATGTCCACCAACGCGACCCACGAGCTGCTCGAGATCGGCGTCTCCTCCCCGGAGATGACGCCGTCCGACGGCATCGGCGTCGGCGAGGTCGGCTACATCATCACCGGCGTGAAGGACGTCCGTCAGTCCAAGGTCGGTGACACGATCACCTCCCTGCACAAGGGCGCCACCGAGGCCCTCGGCGGCTACAAGGACCCGAAGCCGATGGTCTTCTCGGGTCTGTATCCGCTGGACGGCTCCGAGTACCCCGACCTGCGCGAGGCGCTCGACAAGCTCCAGCTCAACGACGCCGCCCTGGTGTACGAGCCCGAGACCTCCGCGGCGCTCGGCTTCGGCTTCCGCGTCGGCTTCCTCGGCCTCCTGCACCTCGACGTGATCCGCGAGCGCCTGGAGCGCGAGTTCGGGCTCGACCTGATCGCCACCGCGCCCAACGTGGTCTACCGCGTCGTCATGGAAGACCGCAGCGAGCACACGGTCACCAACCCGAGCGAGTTCCCCGAGGGCAAGATCTCGGACGTGTACGAGCCGGTCGTACGGGCCACGATCCTCGCTCCCAGCGAGTTCATCGGCGCGATCATGGAGCTCTGCCAGACCCGCCGCGGCACGCTGCTCGGCATGGACTACCTGTCTGAGGACCGCGTCGAGATCCGCTACACCCTCCCGCTCGCGGAGATCGTCTTCGACTTCTTCGACCAGCTGAAGTCCAAGACGCGCGGTTACGCCTCCCTGGACTACGAGCCCACCGGCGAGCAGGCGGCCTCGCTCGTCAAGGTCGACATCCTGCTGCACGGCGACCGGGTCGACGCGTTCTCCGCCGTCACGCACAAGGACGCGGCGTACGCGTACGGCGTGCGGCTCGTCGCCAAGCTGCGCGAGCTCATCCCGCGCCAGGCCTTCGAGATCCCCATCCAGGCGGCCATCGGCTCCCGGGTCATCGCCCGCGAGACCATCCGCGCCATCCGCAAGGACGTCCTCGCCAAGTGTTACGGCGGTGACATCTCCCGTAAGCGGAAGCTGCTGGAGAAGCAGAAGGAAGGCAAGAAGCGGATGAAGATGGTCGGCAGCGTGGAGGTCCCGCAGGAGGCCTTCATCGCGGTGCTGTCCAGCGACGACTCCGGCGGCAAGAAGAAGTAGTCACGACATACGACAGCATGTGCGAAAGCGCCCTCCGTACTCACGGACGGGCGCTTTCGTATGTGAGGAGACGCTGGTGACGGCGGTGCCGTTCCGTTATGAAGCCGCGTGCCGCAGGCCCTTACGCCCCGGGCACTCGCGCTTTACTCTGATCACCACTCGAAGGTTACTCGCCAGTTAAATACCAGCCAGCCGTGCAGTATGCGCAGGCCCGGAGGACGTCGTGAGCGACACACAGACCTTGATCGAGAACCGGCCGCCGTCGGTGGCGACCCTCTTCATTGAGCGCGTGGCTGCCACGCCCGATGCCGAGGCCTACCGCTACCCCGTACCGGCCCCCGCCGGGCAGGGAGCCGACGCCTGGAAGTCACTGAGCTGGGGACAGGCGGCCGAGCGCGTGTACGCCATCGCCGCCGGCCTCATCGACCTCGGCGTACAGCCCGAAGAGCGCGTCGCGCTCGCCTCCAACACCCGCGTCGAGTGGATCCTCGCCGACCTCGGCGTGATGTGCGCCGGCGCCGCGACGACGACGGTCTATCCCTCGACCAACGCCGAGGAGTCGGCGTACATCCTGGCCGACTCCGAGAGCCGGGTGCTGATCGCCGAGGACGCGTCGCAGCTCGCCAAGGCGCGCGAGCGGCGCGCCGACCTGCCGAACCTCGCCCACGTCGTCGTCATCGACGCCACCGGCGTCGAGCCGGCCGAGGACGACCCCGAAGGCTGGGTGCTCACCCTCGCCGAGCTGGAGGTGCGCGGGGCGGCGTACCTGGAGAAGCACCCGCAGGCCGTCACCGAGCGGGTGGAGGCCATCACCTCGGACCAGCTCGCGACGCTCATCTACACCTCCGGCACCACGGGCCGCCCCAAGGGCGTACGGCTGCCGCACGACTGCTGGTCGTACATGGCGAAGGCCACGGTGGCGACCGGGCTCATCAGCGCGACGGACGTGCAGTACCTGTGGCTGCCCCTCGCGCACGTCTTCGGCAAGGTTCTGACCTCCGGGCAGATCGAAGCCGGGCACGTCACCGCCGTGGACGGCCGGGTCGACAAGATCATCGAGAACCTGCCGGTGGTCCAGCCGACGTACATGGCCGCCGTGCCGCGCATCTTCGAGAAGGTCTACAACGGCGTGGCGGCCAAGGCGCGGGCCGGCGGCGGCGCGAAGTACAAGATCTTCCAGTGGGCGGCCGAGGTCGCCCGTGAGTACGCCAAGGTCACGCAGGACAACTTCCGCCGCACGGGCACGGCCTCCGCGCCCTTCGGCCTGACCGCCAAGCACAAGGTCGCCGACGCCCTCGTCTACGCGAAGATCCGCGACGCCTTCGGCGGGCGGCTGCGCGCCTGCGTCTCCGGCTCGGCGGCGCTCGCGCCCGACATCGGCTTCTTCTTCTCCGGCGCCGGCATCCACATCCTGGAGGGTTACGGGCTCACCGAGTCCAGCGCCGCCTCCTTCGTGAACCCGGGCGAGGCGTACCGCACCGGCACGGTCGGCAAGCCGCTCCCCGGCACCGAGGTGCGCATCGCGGACGACGGCGAGATCCTGCTGCGCGGCCCGGGCATCATGCAGGGCTACCACCAGCTGCCCGAGAAGACCGCCGAAGTGCTGGAGCCGGACGGCTGGCTGCACACCGGGGACATCGGCGAGCTGTCGGTCGACGGATACCTGCGCATCACGGACCGCAAGAAGGACCTGATCAAGACGTCGGGCGGCAAGTACATCGCGCCGGCCGAGGTCGAGGGCCAGTTCAAGGCGGTGTGCCCGTTCGTCTCCAACATCCTGGTGCACGGCGCGGACCGCAACTACTGCACCGCGCTGATCGCACTCGACGAGCCGACGATCCTCGGCTGGGCCAAGGACAACGGCCTGGAGGGCAAGTCGTACGCCGAGGTCGTCGCCGCGAAGAAGACCGAGGAACTCATCGAGGGCTATGTGAAGCGCCTCAACGAGGGCCTGCAGCGCTGGCAGACGATCAAGAAGTTCCGGCTGCTGCCGCGCGACCTGGACATCGAGCACGGCGAGCTGACGCCGAGCCTCAAGCTCAAGCGGCCGGTCGTCGAGCGCGAGTACAAGCACCTCATCGAGGAGATGTACGCGGGCTCGCGCGAGGCGTAGAAGAGGGCAACAGCTGACAAACCGGTGGCGCGGGCGGGGCCGACAACGGCTTCGCCCGCGCAGTACCTCCACAACTTCGGCACATTGCGACCACTTCGGTGACTCGGCGCTTATGTGCGGCCTCAGTCTGTCACTCTGTTCCATGTCGCCAGCGGCGGCGTAAACAGAGAACCGACGGGGAGCCGGCCAGTGGGGTCCATTCCGAGGCAGCGGGAGAGTACGTACCGCTCGACGCACCTGCCGGGCGGCCTGTCCGACCCGCACTCGGCCGCCTGGACCAGCCTGCCGGGGAACCCGCTCGCGCCCGCCGCCGCCCGGCGTTTCGTCCGGGCGGCGCTCGCCGAATGGACCGGGCTCGGGCTGCCAGCCGCCGACGGTTTCACCGACCAGCTCGCGGACGACGCCGTGATCCTCGTCAACGAGCTGGTGACCAACGCGGTCGTCCACGCGGGTACCAACGTGGAGCTGGTGTGCCACCTGGAGGAAGCGACGGAGGACGATCCCGCCGCTCTTGTCGTCGAGGTCTCCGACCACCACCCCGCCCGCGTCGTACGGAACGAACCCGGCGGATCGCCGACGACCGGCGGCCACGAGTTCGGGCGCGGCCTGCACCTCGTCGCCGCCCTCTCCACGTGCTGGGGCGTCACCTACCGCACCGGCCTCAAGACCATCTGGGCCCGGATCGCCATCGACGGCGTTCTCCCGGGCCTGCTCCCGGCCATGCCTCCTGGACCGGCCGACATGGCCGACCAGGCGCTCCAGCGCGGGCTGCGCGCCGCCGAGATTCTCGCGCCCGTACCGCGGCGGACCGCGCGCGAGTACGACAGCGACTGGATCAACCGGGGTGCGCTCTCGTTCCTCGCCGAGGCGTCCGACCTGCTGACGGGCCAGTTCGACGAGGACATGATCGCGGCGCTCGCCGCGCAGCTCCTGGTACCGCGGCTCGCGGACTGGTGCGCGGTGTGGCTGGAGGAGGAGGGCGCGGCGCCCCGCCTCGCCCGCGTCTGGCACCAGCGCGAGTGCAGCATCGAGGAACTGCGCGGGCGCGTCGAGAAGGAGCCGCCCGCCGTGCCGGACTCTGCTCGCGGCGGGCCGGTGCCGGTGCCGTGGCCGGGCGTGGAGGATCCGGGGAGCGCTGAAGGTACTGCGGACACCGCGAGTACCGCCGACACCGATGGCGCCGCGGTCGCGTACCGGCTGATCGCGGGCGGGCGCGGGCTGGGGACGCTGATGCTGGGGCGAGCGGGACTGACGCGGATGCCCGACGAAGTGACCGGCCTGATCGAGGACTTCGTACGCCGGGTCGCGCTGGCGGTCGCAGCCGCCCGCCAGTACACCCGGCAGGCCACCATCAGCCGTGTTCTCCAGCGGGCCCTGCTGCCGGGTCAGATGGCCGACATCCCGGGCATCGAGAAGGCCCTCGTCTACGAGCCGCGCGGGCAGGGCGTCGCGGGCGGCGACTTCTACGACGTCTTCCCCGGCGCGAGCGGCAGCTGGTCCTTCTCCCTCGGCGACGTCCAGGGTAACGGGCCTGAGGCGGCGGTCGTGACCGGCCTCGTCAGGCCGTGGCTGCGGCTGCTGGCGCGCGAGGGCCGGGCAGTGGGGGAGGTGCTGGGGCGGCTCAACGGGCTGCTGCTGGACGACGCGGTGGAGGCGGCGGAGGCGACGGCCAGGATGGCGGTGGCCGGGGCTTCAGCAGTTCCCGGCGCTGCTGGAGGACCCGCCGGCCTTGCTGGACCCGTCGGCCTGCGCGATGCGCCGCCGCAGCCCCGCTTCCTCTCGCTCCTGTACGGCGAGCTGGTGCCGCTCCCGGCCGAGGACGGCGGTGGGGTGCGCTGCACGCTCGCCTGCGCCGGGCATCCGCTGCCGCTCGTGCTCCGGCCCGACGGGAGCGTACGGCCGGCCGCCGTCTCCCAGATGCTGCTCGGCGTCCTCGACGACGTGACGTACGAGAGCGAGACCTTCGTCCTCCACGCGGGCGACACTCTGCTGTGCGTCACGGACGGCGTGACCGAGCGGCGCTCCGGGCGGCGCATGTTCGACGACGCGGACGGGCTGGCGGCGGCGCTCGGGCGGTGCGTGGGGCTGAGCGCGCAGGGGGTCGCCGAACGGATCATGCGCGAGGTGCACGACTTCTCGCCGACGCCGCCCGACGACGATGTGGCTCTGCTGGTCCTCCAGGCGATGTGACCCAGGCAATGTGACCGGAGCTGTGACAATGGGGGCATGCCTTCTGTACTGCCCGACGGTGAGCCCATGCCCGAAGACGGGGCGCTGCCACCGCACGCCCTGGCCGGCGCGGCCGAGCGGCCGCTCGGCTTCTACCTGCACGTTCCGTACTGCGCGACGCGCTGCGGCTACTGCGACTTCAACACCTACACGGCGACCGAGCTGCGCGGCTCGGGCGGTGCGCTGGCCTCGCGCGACAACTACGCGGACACGCTGGTGGAGGAGGTGCGCCTGGCGAGGAAGGTGCTCGGCGACGACCCGCGTGAGGTACGGACGGTCTTCGTGGGCGGGGGTACACCGACGCTGCTGGCGGCGGGTGATCTCGTACGGATGCTGGGGGCGATCCGGGACGAGTTCGGGATCGCGGACGACGCGGAGATCACCACCGAGGCGAATCCGGAGTCGGTGAATCCGGCGTATCTGGAGGAGCTGCGGGCCGGTGGCTTCAACCGTGTCTCGTTCGGGATGCAGAGCGCGAAGCAGCACGTGCTGAAGATTCTGGACCGTACGCATACGCCGGGGCGGCCGGAGGCGTGCGTCGCGGAGGCGCGGGGGGCGGGCTTCGAACACGTAAACCTTGACTTGATCTACGGCACGCCGGGGGAGAGCGACGCGGACTGGCAGGCGTCGCTGGACGCGGCGATCGGGGCGGGTCCTGACCACGTGAGTGCGTACGCCCTCATCGTGGAGGAGGGGACGCAGCTGGCGCGGCGGATCCGGCGGGGCGAGGTGCCGATGACGGACGACGACGTACACGCCGACCGGTACCTGATGACGGAGTCCGCGCTGTCGGCGGCGGGTTTTGAGTGGTACGAGGTGTCGAACTGGGCCACTTCGGATGCGGCGCGGTGCCTGCACAACGAGCTGTACTGGCGCGGGGCGGACTGGTGGGGCGCGGGTCCTGGTGCGCACAGCCATGTGGGTGGGGTGCGGTGGTGGAACGTGAAGCACCCGGGGGCGTACGCGCAGGCGCTGGGGGAGGGGCGGTCTCCAGGGGCCGGGCGTGAGGTGCTCCCGGCGGAGGACCGGCGCGTGGAGCGGATTCTGCTGGAGCTCCGGCTCGCGGACGGCTGCCCGCTCTCGCTGCTGGCGCCGGCGGGGTTGGCTGCGGCGGAGCGGGCGTTGGGGGAGGGGCTGCTGGCTGCGGAGCCGTTCGGTGCGGGGCGGGCGGTGTTGACGTTGCGGGGGCGGTTGCTGGCGGATGCGGTGGTTCGGGACCTGGTGGACTGACCCTGGCGCGGGTGGGGTGTGCGGGTTGCCTGCGGCGCTGTTCGCCTACCCGCCCCTTCCCGCCGGATAGTGCCGCGTTGCGGCAACTTTCAGCCCGTCCGGCGTTTGAGGACACGCCCGGAGGGCGTCCGGGGCGGGGGGCTTGCCCCCCAGTTTCGGGAAGGGGCGGGTAGGGGGCAGCGCCGCAGGCAACCCGCAGCGCACCCCCGTCAGGGTCCCGGCGCCGTCACGAAATCGATCAGCTCCTCCACCCGCCCCAGCAGCGCCGGCTCCAGATCCCTGTACGAGTGGACAGAGGCCAGAATCCGCTGCCACGCCGCCCCCGTGTTCTCCGCCCAGCCCAGCGCCGCGCACACGCCCGTCTTCCAGTCCTGCCCACGCGGCACCTTCGGCCACGCCCGGATGCCCACCGCGGACGGCTTCACCGCCTCCCATACGTCGATGTACGGGTGGCCGACGACCAGGACGTTCGCGTCCGAGACCTGCGCCGCGATGCGGGACTCCTTCGAGCCCGGGACCAGGTGGTCGACCAGGACGCCCAGGCGCGCGTCCGGCGCCGGGGCGAAGTCCGCGACGATCGCGGGCAGGTCGTCGATGCCCTCCAGGTACTCCACGACCACGCCCTCGATGCGCAGGTCGTCGCCCCAGACCCGCTCGACCAGCTCCGCGTCGTGGCGCCCCTCGACGTAGATCCGCCCGGCACGCGCCACCCGCGCCCGTGCCCCCGGTACGGCCACCGAGCCCGACGCCGTACGGGCCGGCCGGGGCGCCGCGGTGGAAGGCGGGCGTACCAGGGTGACCACGCGGCCCTCCAGGAGGAAGCCGCGCGGCTCCATCGGGAACACCCGGTGCTTCCCGAAGCGGTCCTCCAGGGTGACGGTCGGCCCCTGCGCCGTCTTTTCGCAGCGGATCACCGCCCCGCAGAACCCCGTGCCGACCTCCTCCACGACAAGATCGACCTCGGCGGGAACTTCGGGAACGGGGACGGGCTTCTTCCAGGGCGGGGTGAGATCCGGCCCGTACTGTCGGCTGCGCATGGGGCCATTCTGACGTGACACCGGGACGTCACACCCCGACATCACCCCCCGACATCACCCCCCGACGTCACACCCCGACACCACGCCCTGGCGTCACACCTCGAATCGCGCCGCCAACGCGTCACGCTGCTCTCGCACGTACGCCGCGTTCACCACCGCCCCGTGCCCCGGCACGTACGCCGCGTTCTCGCCGCCCAGCGCGAGCAGCCGGTCCAGGGCCGCCGGCCAGCGCGCGGGGTGGGCGTCCGGGCCCGCCTGGGGGGCGCCCGACTCCTCCACGAGGTCGCCGCAGAAGACGACCTCGGGGTTGCCCGGCACCAGCACCGCCAAGTCGTGACCGCTGTGCCCGGGTCCGATGTTCGCCAGCAGCACCTGGCGGCCGCCGCCCAGGTCCAGCGTCCACTCGCCGCACACGGTGTGGTGCGGCGCGACCAGTACGTCCGCCGCCTCCGCCGCCGCGCCCCGGTCGACACCGTGCCGCACCGCGTCGTCCCGCAGCGCCTCGCGGCCGCGCCGCAGCAGATCGTCGATGCCGACCGCCCCGTACACCTCCGTTCCCGAGAACGCCGCCGTGCCGAGGACGTGGTCGAAGTGCGGGTGGGTGAGCGCGATGTGCGTCACTCTTCGGCCGGGGCCCAGAAGGCGCTGCGCCTCGGCGCGCAGCTGCGCGCCCTCGCGCAGCGTCGCCCCGGTGTCGATGAGCAGCGCCCTGCCGTCACCCCCGGCTACCAGGCCCACCGTCGCGTCCCAGACGGGCATACGCCGCCGCCCCACGCCCGGTGCGAGCCGCTCCCAGCCTGCCTCTTCCCAACTGAGGTCCATACCCCGACGCTAGACCCATCCCCGGTGCCGGCGCCCGCTGAACAGGGCCGTCGCGCGGTGACTGGCGCGGTAACGTGACCGGCCGCCCTTGCTAGGGGCGTACCCGCCAGCCGTACACTGGGCGGGGACTGCTGGCACTCCCCTGCGGTGAGTGCCAGGCAGACGACGAAGACACCGAACGAACCGAACGACCGACCAGCTGGAGGTGGTGCGAGATGCTCAGCGAACGCAGACTTGAGGTGCTGCGCGCCATCGTCCAGGACTACGTGGGCACCGAGGAGCCCGTCGGCTCCAAGGCGCTCACCGAGCGGCACAAGCTCGGTGTCTCACCGGCCACCGTCCGCAACGACATGGCCGCCCTGGAGGACGAGGGTTTCATCGCCCAGCCTCATACGAGCGCCGGGCGCATCCCGACGGACAAGGGCTACCGCCTGTTCGTCGACAAGCTCGCGGGCGTCAAGCCCCTGTCGTCGCCCGAGCGCCGCGCCATCCAGAACTTCATGGACGGAGCGGTCGACCTCGACGACGTCGTGGCCCGTACGGTCCGGCTGCTCGCGCAGCTGACCCGGCAGGTCGCCGTCGTGCAGTACCCGTCGCTGACCCGCTCGACGGTGCGGCACGTGGAACTGCTCGCGCTGGCTCCCGCCCGCCTGATGCTCGTGCTCATCACGGACACCGGCCGGGTCGAGCAGCGCATGATCGACTGTCCGGCACCCTTCGGCGAGACGTCCCTGGCGGACCTGCGCGCCCGGCTCAACAGCCGGGTCGTCGGGCGCCGCTTCGCGGACGTACCGCAGCTGGTGCAGGACCTTCCCGACTCTTTCGACAAGGAGGACCGAGGCACCGTTTCGACGGTCCTTTCCACCCTCCTGGAGACTCTGGTCGAGGAGACCGAGGAGCGTCTGATGATCGGCGGCACCGCCAATCTCACGCGCTTCGGACATGATTTCCCCCTCACCATCCGGCCGGTGCTGGAGGCGCTGGAGGAGCAGGTCGTGCTCCTCAAGCTGCTTGGTGAGGCAACGGACTCGGGCATGACTGTACGAATCGGTCACGAGAACGCCCATGAAGGGCTCAGCTCCACGTCCGTCGTCGCAGTCGGCTACGGTTCGGGCGACGAAGCAGTCGCGAAACTCGGCGTGGTCGGACCGACCCGCATGGACTACCCCGGAACGATGGGAGCGGTACGCGCAGTGGCACGTTACGTCGGACAGATCCTGGCGGAGTCGTAAGTGGCCACCGACTATTACGCCGTACTAGGCGTACGCCGCGACGCTTCCCAGGATGAGATCAAGAAGGCATTCCGGCGGCTGGCGCGCGAGCTCCACCCGGACGTGAATCCCGATCCCAAGACGCAAGAGCGCTTCAAGGAGATCAACGCCGCGTACGAGGTGTTGTCGGACCCGCAGAAGAAGCAGGTCTACGACCTCGGCGGCGACCCGCTTTCGCAGGCGGGCGCCGGAGCCGGCGGCTTCGGCCAGGGTGGCTTCGGGAACTTCTCGGACATCATGGACGCGTTCTTCGGTACGGCGTCGCAGCGTGGGCCGAGGTCGCGTACGCGGCGCGGCCAGGACGCGATGATCCGGCTGGAGATCGACCTCAACGAGGCGGCCTTCGGTACGACGAAGGACATCCAGGTCGACACGGCTGTGGTGTGTACGACGTGTTCGGGCGAGGGCGCCGCGCCCGGCACCTCCGCCCAGACCTGTGACATGTGCCGCGGTCGCGGCGAGGTCTCGCAGGTCACCCGGTCCTTCCTGGGCCAGGTCATGACTTCGCGGCCCTGCCCGCAGTGTCAGGGCTTCGGCACGGTCGTACCGACTCCGTGTCCGGAGTGCGCCGGTGACGGGCGCGTGCGCTCGCGCCGGACGCTGACGGTCAAGATCCCGGCCGGTGTCGACAACGGCACGCGGATCCAGCTCGCGGGTGAAGGCGAGGTCGGCCCCGGTGGCGGCCCCGCCGGCGACCTGTACGTCGAGATCCACGAGCTCCCGCACGCGGTGTTCCAGCGGCGCGGCGACGACCTGCACTGCACGGTCACCATCCCGATGACGGCGGCCGCGCTGGGCACGAAGTGCCCGCTGGAGACGCTCGACGGGGTGGAGGAGATCGACGTACGTCCGGGCACGCAGTCGGGGCAGTCGATCCCGCTGCACGGGCGCGGCATCACGCACCTGCGGGGCGGTGGCCGCGGCGACCTGATCGTGCACGTGGAGGTGCTGACTCCGTCGAAGCTGGACCCGCAGCAGGAGGACCTGATGCGCCAGCTCGCGAAGCTGCGCGGCGAGGAGCGTCCCACGGGTCAGTTCCAGCCGGGGCAGCAGGGGTTGTTCTCGCGCTTGAAGGACGCGTTCAACGGGCGGTAGGCGCTTGGCGGTCTGGCCGGGGTCCGGGGGTTGTCCCCGGGGGATGCAGTCAGCCGGGGCAGCAGGGGTTGTTCTCGCGGCTGAAGGACGCGTTCAACGGGCGGTAGACGCTCGCTTCCGAGACGGCCGAAGCCTCGATTCGGTGCAGTGCGGAGGGCATGAAACTATGCGTTCATGTCCTCCGCACTGACCGATCTTTGCCGTTATCCGATCGTGCAGGCCCCCATGGCGGGCGGCGCCTCCAGTCCTCAGCTCGTCGCCGCCGTCTGCGAGGCCGGCGGTCTCGGGTTTCTTGCCGCCGGGTACAAGACCGCGGACGGCATGTACGAGGAGATCAAGCAGCTGCGGGGGCTGACCGGCCGTCCCTTCGGCGTCAATCTCTTCATGCCGCAGCCGAGCCATGCCGACCCGGCCTCCGTCGAGGTCTATCGTCACCAGCTCGCCGGCGAGGCCGACTGGTACGACACCCCCCTCGGGGAACCCGACAACTGCGCCGACGACGGCTACGAAGCCAAGCTGGCCATCCTCATCGACGACCCCGTCCCCGTCGTCTCCTTCACCTTCGGCTGCCCCACCCGCCCCGTCCTCGACGCCTTCGCGAAGGCCGGCACGCTCACCGTCGTGACCGTCACCACGCCCGAAGAGGCCCAGATCGCGCAGTGGACCGGCGCCGACGCCGTGTGCGTACAGGGCATAGAGGCCGGTGGCCACCAGGGAACGCACCGCGACGATCCCAAGAACGACGGCACCGGCATCGGTCTGCTGTCCCTGGTCGCGCAGGTACGCGAGACCGTGCAGCTGCCGATCATCGCGGCGGGCGGCGTGATGCGCGGTGCGCAGATCGCCGCGGTCCTCGCGCTGGGCGCAGACGCGGCGCAGCTCGGCACGGCGTTCCTGGTGTGCCCGGAGTCCGGTGCGAACGTCCTGCACAAGCAGGCCATGACCAATCCGCTGTTCGTACGCACGGAACTCACCCGGGCGTTCTCGGGACGCCCCGCACGTGGCCTCGTCAACCGCTTCATGCGCGAGCACGGGCCGTACGCCCCCGCCGCCTATCCGCAGGTGCACCACATCACCTCCGGCCTGCGCAAGGCCGCGGCCAAGGCGGGCGACGCCCAGGGCATGGCGCTGTGGGCGGGGCAGGGGCACCGGATGGCGCGCGAGATGCCGGCCGGGCAGCTGGTCGAGGTCCTGGCCGCCGAGACCGACGCGGCGCGGGCGGCGCTGGCGCTGCGGGGCGCGGGCGGTGCGGCATGACGGCGCCGGTGTTCGTCGTGGACGCAGTACCGGCGAAGGGTCAGTTCGTACTCGACGGTCCGGAGGGGCGGCATGCCGTCTCGGTGCGGCGGCTGCACGCGGGGGAGCACGTCGTACTGACGGACGGGCTCGGTACGGGCGCGGCGGCCGTGGTGCTGGCGGCCGCAGGCAAGGACCGGCTCGTCGTCGAGGTGACGGACGTGACGGCGGAGCCGGAGCCGGAGCCGCGCATCACCGTCGTACAGGCGCTGCCCAAGGGCGACCGGGGTGAGGTCGCCGTCGAGACGATGACCGAGACCGGCGTCGACGCGATCGTGCCGTGGCAGGCGTCCCGGTGCATCACGCAGTGGCGCGGTGACCGGGGCGCGAAGTCCCTCGCGAAGTGGCGGGCCACGGCGCGGGAGGCCGGCAAGCAGTCGCGCAGGCTGCGCTTCCCGGAGGTCGGGGAGGCGCTGACGACGAAGCAGGTCGGTGCGCTGCTGGCTGCGGCGGACTTCGCGGCCGTCCTGCACGAGGATGCGTCGGCGGGAGGCAGTGAGGCGCTGGCCACCGCCGGGCTCCCCGAGGCGGGTTCCATCGTGCTGGTGGTGGGGCCGGAAGGGGGCGTGTCGCCGGAGGAGTTGGCGTTGTTCGCCGAGGCGGGGGCGAAGCCGTACCGGCTGGGGAGCAGTGTGCTGCGTACGTCGACTGCGGGTACTGCGGCGGCGGCGCTGCTGCTGGGGCGCACGGGGCGCTGGTCCTGAGGCGGAGGCTGGGGCAGGCGCCCTGCGGGGCTTTTCCCCTACCCGCCCCTTCCCGCTGTGACACATTGCGGCTCCGCCGCGTGAGGACACGCCCGCAAGGCGTCTGTGTGGTCCGGGGGCTGGGGCGGAGCCCCAGTTTGCTCAAGTGCCCGTGCCATTGGGCGGATAGCATGCGGCCATACTTGATCGGTATCGGTACATCCTGATCCAGCCGCATTCGAGGAGGCCAGGACCATGGCGGGACAACCGCAGGCAGACTGCCTGTTCTGCAAGATCGCTTCGGGCGAGGTGCCCGCGGACGTCGTCCGTGAGACCGCCACCACCGTCGCGTTCCGCGACATCAACCCCCAGGCGCCGACGCACGTCCTGGTCATCCCCAGGGTGCACCACCCGGACGCCGCCTCGCTGGCCGCCGCCGAGCCGCAGGTCCTCGCTGACCTGCTCACCGAGGCGGGCAACGTCGCCGCCGACGAGAAGGTCGACCGCACCGGCTACCGCGTCATCTTCAACACGGGCTCCGGAGCGGGCCAGACCGTCTTCCACGCGCACGCCCACGTCCTCGGCGGACGCGGCCTCAACTGGCCCCCCGGATAAGGCAGCCCCTGTGTCCGCACGAGAACTGGTCGTCCTCGGCACCGCCAGTCAGGTCCCCACCCGCCACCGCAACCACAACGGCTACCTCCTGCGCTGGGACGGCGAGGGCATCCTCTTCGATCCCGGCGAGGGCACCCAGCGCCAGATGCTGCGCGCCGGCGTGGCCGCGCACGACATCAACCGGATCTGCGTCACCCACTTCCACGGTGACCACTCCCTCGGCCTCGCCGGAGTGATCCAGCGGATAAACCTCGACCGCGTCCCGCACCCCGTCACCGCGCACTACCCGGCCAGCGGCCAGCGCTTCTTCGACCGGCTGCGGTACGCCACGGCCTACCGCGAGACGGTCCTGCTGAACGAATCGCCGGTCGCCGCCGACGGGCCGGTGGCCAACGGGCCCTCGTACGTCCTCGACGCGGTCAAGCTGTCGCACCCCGTCGAGTCGTACGGCTACCGGCTCACCGAGCCCGACGGGCGCCGCATGCTGCCCTCGCGGCTCGCCGAGCACGGCATCAAGGGGCCCGACGTCGGCCGCATCCAGCGCGACGGGCAGCTCGGGGGTGTCTCGCTCGACCAGGTCAGCGAGGAGCGGCGCGGGCAGCGTTTCGCGTTCGTCATGGACACCAGGCTCTGCGACGGCGTGTACGCCCTCGCGGAGGGCTGCGACATGCTCGTCATCGAGTCGACGTTCCTTGACGAGGAGGTGCTGCTGGCGGCTGAGCACGGCCACCTGACGGCTGGTCAAGCCGCCCGCATCGCGCATGAAGCCGGCGTACGCCACCTCGTCCTCACCCACTTCTCGCAGCGCTACAACGATCCCGAAGCCTTCGAACGGCAGGCCCGCGCGGCCGGTTTCGACGGCGAACTGACCGTCGCCGCCGACCTGCTGCGGGTCCCTCTCCCCAAGCGTCACTGAGCGCCACTGAACGAGAAGACGTCCCCCCATGCACCTCCCCAAGGCTGAACTCCACCTCCACATCGAAGGCACTCTCGAACCCGAGCTGGCCTTCGAGCTCGCCGCGCGCAACGCCGTGGTGCTGCCCTACTCCACCACCGAAGAGCTGCGCCGCGCCTACCTCTTTGACGACCTCCAGTCCTTCCTCGACCTGTACTACGCACTGATGGCGGTCCTGTGCACCGAGGACGACTTCGACCGGCTCGCCGACGCCTACCTGGCGCGGGCCGCCGCACAGGGCGTACGGCACGCCGAGATCTTCTTCGACCCGCAGGCGCACACCGCGCGAGGGGTGGACATCGGTACGGTCATCGAGGGGCTCTCCCGCGCCCTGGACCGCAGCGAGGAGCGGCACGGGATCTCCACGCAGCTGATCATGTGCTTCCTGCGCGATCAGTCCGCCGAGTCCGCGCTTCAGACGCTGGAGGCCGCCAGGCCGTACCTGCACCGGATCTCGGCCGTCGGCCTGGACTCGGCGGAGGTCGGGCACCCGCCGTCGAAGTTCCGGGAGGTGTACGAGGCTGCCGGGGCCCTGGGGCTGCGGAAGGTCGCGCACGCGGGGGAGGAGGGCCCGCCGGCGTACATCTGGGAGGCGCTGGACATCCTCGGCGTCGAGCGCGTCGACCACGGGCTGCGTTCCATGGAGGACCCGGCGCTCGTGGAGCGACTGGTGCGCGACCGGGTGCCGCTGACGCTGTGTCCGCTGTCGAACGTACGGCTGCGGGCCATCGACATCCTGGAGCAGCACCCCTTGCGCGAGATGATGGAGGCCGGGCTGCTGGTCACTGTGAACTCCGACGACCCCGCCTATTTCGGGGGCTACGTCGGCGACACGTTCCACGCGGTGCACGAGGCGCTCGGTCTCGGGCAGGAGCAGCTGCGCGAGCTTGCCCGTAACTCCTTCCTGGCGGCCTTCCTGGACCACGACGAGAAGCGCAGGGAGGCGTATCTCGCGGAGGTCGACGCGTACGTCTTCTGAGCGGACTTGGTGACGAACGTTGACGCCCTTGGGGCGCCTCCCTACGCTGCATTCTCATACGTGGACGTCGTCTACATGTGGAGATGAGCTGTTGTGGCGGACCTGACCATTGCCGACGTCCGGCTGACCCCCGTCCTCATCTGCGACCCACCCCTCCTCAACGTCCAGGGCGTACACCAGCCGTACACGCCACGCCTGGTCGTCGAGGTGGTCACGGCGGACGGGATCACCGGCGTCGGCGAGACGTACGGCGACACCAAGTACCTCGAACTGGCCCGCCCGTACGCCAATCTGCTGCCCGGCTACTCGGTCGCGGATCTGAACGGACTGTTCACGCTCGCGCAGCGGGTCGGCGTCGACCACGCGCGCGTGGAGCACGCCATCGACGTCGGCGGGTTGCGCGGCGTACAGACGGCGGACAAGCTGCGGCTGTCCGTCGTGTCCGCCTTCGAGGTGGCGTGCCTGGACGCGCTCGGGAAGGCGTACGGGCAGCCTGTGCACGCACTCCTGGGCGGCAAGGTGCGCGATCAGGTCGAGTACAGCGCGTATCTCTTCTATCGCTGGGCCGCGCACCCCGGCGGGGCGGGCGAGAGCGACGACTGGGGCGCCGCGCTCGACCCGGCGGGGATCGTCGCGCAGGCGCGGCGGTTCGTTCGCGAGCACGGCTTTCGTTCGTTCAAGCTCAAGGGCGGTGTCTTTGAGCCCGAGCAGGAGATCGCCGCCGTACGGGCGCTCGCCGAAGCGTTCCCGGGACAGCCACTGCGGCTGGACCCCAACGGCGCCTGGACGCCGGAAACCTCCCTGAAGGTCGCGGGCGAGCTGGCAGGGGTCCTCGAATACCTGGAGGACCCGGCACTCGGGACAGCCGCCATGGCGGAGGTGTCCGCCGGGACGGACGTTCCGCTCGCCACCAATATGTGCGTAACGACCGTTCCCGAGATCCGCGAGGCGTTCCTCACCGACGCCGTGCAGGTGGTTCTCTCCGACCACCATTACTGGGGCGGTCTGCGGGCCACCCGCGAACTGGCCGCGATCTGCCGGGCCTTCGGCGTCGGCCTGTCCATGCACTCGAACACCCACATGGGGATCAGCCTCGCCGCGATGACCCACGTCGCCGCCACCGTCCCCAACCTCGACCACTCCTGCGACAGCCACTACCCCTGGCAGACCGAGGACGTCATCACCCGCCGCCACATCTTCACCGGCGGCCGGCTGCCCGTCTCCGACGCCCCCGGGCTCGGTGTCGAGCTCGACCGCGACGCCCTGGACCGGCTGCACCGACGCTGGCTCGACGAGGCGTCGTACGGCGCGATGCGTGAGCGCGACGACGCCGCCGCGATGCGCAGGGCGGAGGGGCACGGGGCATGGCAGGCGCCCGCCCTGCCCCGCTGGTAGACCACCGGCCGGCAAGTCTCCGTCGTATTGCCGCGAGCTCCCATGGGCGCGTATCGGGCACACTGGCCTGAATCCGCACCACATCACAGGAGCGCAGGGTGAGCACGGTGAGAAAGCACGCAGCGGCCACAGACATCAGTCGGCAGCAGGACCAGGCCACGCACCTCGACCCCCTGGACGGGCTCCGCGCGCCCGACGGCCCCTGCTGCGATGTGTTCCTCACCGGAACGGTCTTCCTCGACATCATCTTCACCGGCCTCGACAGCGCCCCCGTCCGCGGCACCGAGTCCTGGGCACGCGGCATGGGCTCCAGCCCCGGCGGCGTGGCCAACATGGCCACCGCGCTGGCCCGCCTCGGACTGCGTACGTCGCTGGCCGCCGCCTTCGGCGACGATCACTACGGCGAGTACTGCTGGGACGCGCTGGCCGACGGCGAAGGCATCGACCTGCGCATGTCACGGACGGTCCCCGGCTGGCACTCACCGGTCACCGTCTCCATGGCGTACGAGGGCGAGCGGACCATGGTCTCCCACGGCCACGAGGCCCCGCCGCCCGCCGAACCCGGCCCCTTCCCCGACTGCCCGCCCCGCGCGCGGGCCGCCATCGCCGCCCTCACTCCCGGCCGGACGGAGGAGTGGATCGCGTCCGCCGCAGGCCGCGGCGCCAAGATCTTCGCCGACGTGGGCTGGGACGAGACGGGCCGCTGGGACCTCGCGGGCCTCACCGACCTGCAGCACTGCGAGGCGTTCCTGCCCAACGCCGAAGAGGCGATGCGCTACACCCGCACCGACTGCCCGCGCGCCGCCGCCCACGCCCTGGCCGAGAAGGTGCCGGTCGCGGTCGTCACGCTGGGCGCGGAGGGGGCGTACGCCGTGGACGGCTCGACCGGGGAGACCGCTGAGGTCCCCGCCATCGCCGTCGAGGCACTCGACCCGACCGGTGCCGGCGATGTCTTCGTCGCCGGATTCGTCACCGGTACGCTCGCGGGCTGGCCCCTCGCCGACCGCCTCGCCTTCGCCGGGCTGACCGCCGCCCTGTCGGTGCAGGAGTTCGGCGGATCGCTGTCGGCGCCCGGCTGGTCGGAGATCGCGGCCTGGTGGCAGCAGGTGCAGGCCGTCGACGGGCAGGACCCGCAGGCACTGCGCCGGTACGCCTTCCTCGACGGACTGCTGCCCACGGCGGGCGCCCGCGTGTGGCCGCTGCGCCGGGCGGTGCCGACGATCGGCTTCCGCAGGCCGGCGTGAGGCCGTGTGGGGCCCCCATGAGCCCCCCTTGAGGCCTGCGCAGTGCCCGCGCAAGGCCCACGCAGGCGGCGCGTAACCGCTCAGTAACCGACTGCCGGACTGCGCCCGAAAAGCCTTCGGTCTTGTCAGTGCACCGACGTAGGCTTGGTGTTCCAGAGGTTGTCGAGCAGCGAGAACCCTGCAACGGGAGGTATGTGCAGGCCACAGTGCCGGCCCATGACTCAGACACCCACACAGCCGCAGGCCCGCGCCCAGTTCACCGTGCCGGACACGCACCCCATGGTGATGGTTCTGGGTTCCAGCGATTCCCTGTTGCGCGTGATCGAGAACGCCTTCCCCGATGTGGACATCCACGTCAGGGGGAATGAGGTCAGCACGGTCGGCGACCCGACGGAGGTCGCACTGGTCCAGCGCCTGCTGGCCGAGATGATGCTGGTGCTCCGCACCGGACTGCCGATGACGGAGGACGCAGTGGAACGCTCGATCGCCATGCTCAGAGCAAGTGAGAACGGGGATGTCCTGGACGAGACCCCGGCGGAAGTTCTCACCCAGAACATCCTTTCCTCGCGCGGTCGCACCATTCGTCCCAAGACGCTCAACCAGAAGCGGTACGTCGACGCCATCGACAAGCACACCATCGTTTTCGGCATCGGCCCCGCCGGTACGGGCAAGACCTACCTCGCCATGGCCAAGGCGGTCCAGGCCCTGCAGTCCAAGCAGGTCACCCGGATCATCCTGACCAGGCCGGCGGTGGAGGCGGGCGAGCGCCTCGGCTTCCTCCCGGGCACGCTCTACGAGAAGATCGACCCGTACCTGCGGCCGCTCTACGACGCTCTGCACGACATGCTCGACCCGGACTCGATCCCGCGCCTGATGGCTGCGGGCACGATCGAGGTGGCCCCGCTGGCATACATGAGGGGCAGGAGCCAACCGATCTTCACTAATGTGCTGACGCCGGATGGCTGGCGCCCCATCGGTGACCTTCAGGTGGGCGACCTGGTCATCGGGTCGAACGGCGAGCCGACTCCGGTCCTGGGTGTGTATCCGCAGGGCGAGAAGGACATCTACCGCGTCTCGGCCCAGGACGGCTCATGGACACTGTGCTGTGGTGAGCACCTGTGGACGGTGCGGACGGCCTCGGACAAGCGCCGGGACAAACCGTGGCGGGTCCTGGAGACGAAGGACATGATCGGCAACCTGCGGGCCGCGCACGCCCGTCGCTATGAGCTGCCGATGCTCACGGCACCCGTGGCCTTTCCTGAGCGCGAGGTCCCTATTGATCCCTATGCCTTGGGACTTCTGCTCGGTGACGGTTGCATTTCACGAAAAAATACGCCTTCGTTCACCACAGCCGACCCGGAGCTCATCTCCGCGCTAGACACAGCGCTTCCCGGCATCAAAGTACGGTCGAGAGGAGGTTACGACTACCTCATCAACCGTGTGTCGACACCGAGCGACGTCAAGGGCAGCGTCCTGACGCATCCGCTGAAGCAGGCTCTGCGCGTCTTGGACCTGCTCGGCAGTAAGTCCTACTCGAAGTTCGTGCCGGATGACTACCTGTTCAACACGGCAGAGGTCCGCCTCGCCGTGCTCCAAGGGCTCCTCGACTCCGACGGCGGACCGATCGCCCAGAACGACCGCACTTGCCGCATCCAGTACTCGACCGTGTCGATCGTCCTGCGGGACGACGTGATCGCGCTTGTCCAGTCCCTGGGCGGTGTCGCCTACACCAGGCGCCGCCGGGCCGAGGACCGGAAGCAGGGCAGCGCCCTGGGCGGCCACAAGTACGACTCACACGTCGTGGACATCCGTCTTCCCGAGGGCATCGAGCCCTTCCGCCTCACCCGCAAACGCGAGAAGTACCACGCCGCCGGCGGCGGAGGCCGCCCCATGCGCTTCATCGACAGCATCGAACCCGCAGGCCGTGAGGAGGCGGTATGCATCCAGGTCGCGGCCGAGGACTCGCTGTACGTCACCCAGGACTACCTGCTGACCCACAACACCCTGAACGACGCGTTCATCATCCTGGACGAGGCGCAGAACACCAGCGCCGAGCAGATGAAGATGTTCCTGACGAGGCTCGGCTTCGACTCGAAGATCGTCGTCACGGGTGACGTCACGCAGGTCGACCTGCCGGGCGGGACCAAGAGCGGTCTGCGGCAGGTCCAGCACATCCTGGAGGGCCTCGACGACGTCCACTTCTCCCGGCTCACGTCGCAGGATGTCGTACGGCACAAGCTGGTCGGCCGTATCGTCGACGCGTACGAGCAGTACGACGACAGCCAAAACGGGCTGTGACTTTGAACCAGGGGTAGATCCAGCACCATGTCGATCGACGTCAACAACGAATCCGGCACCGAGGTCGACGAGCAGGCGATTCTCGACATCGCCCGCTACGCACTCACCCGGATGCGGATCCACCCGCTCTCCGAACTGTCGGTGATCGTCGTGGACACGGCCGCCATGGAGCAGCTCCACATCCAGTGGATGGACCTCCCGGGCCCGACCGATGTCATGTCCTTCCCGATGGACGAACTGCGTCCGCCGTCCAAGGACGACGAGGAGCCCCCGCAGGGGCTCCTCGGTGACATCGTGCTCTGCCCCGAGGTCGCCAAGAAGCAGGGCGAGGACGCGGACACGCAGCACTCCATGGACGAGGAGCTCCAGCTCCTCACCGTCCACGGCGTGCTGCACCTGCTCGGTTACGACCACGAGGAGCCGGACGAGAAGGCCGAGATGTTCGGCCTCCAGGCGGCCATCGTGGACGGCTGGCGAGCGGAGAAGGGCCTGACCGGTCCGTCCCCCGCGCCGACCGTTTCATGACCGCCCAACTGATCACCGGCGCCGTCCTGCTGGTCGTGGTCGCCTGGCTGGCGGCCTGTGCGGAAGCGGGCATCGCCCGTGTCTCCACCTTCAGGGCCGCCGAGGCCGTACGCTCGGGCCGGCGCGGCGGCGCCAAGCTGGCCCAGGTCGCCTCCGACCCGACCCGCTACCTGAACGTCGCGCTGCTGATACGCGTGGCCTGCGAAATGGCCGCCGGTGTCTTTGTCACGTACGCCTGCCTGCGCGAGTTCGACGAGACCTGGGAGGCGCTGGCCATCGCCATCGGCGTGATGGTCCTCGTCTCGTACGTCGCCGTCGGCGTTTCCCCTCGCACCATCGGCCGCCAGCACCCGATGAACACGGCCACCGCTTCCGCGTACGTCCTGCTGCCGCTCGCCCGCGTCATGGGCCCCATCCCGCAGCTGCTGATCCTCATCGGCAACGCCCTCACCCCCGGCAAGGGCTTCCGCAAGGGCCCGTTCGCCAGCGAGGCCGAGCTGCGCGCGATGGTCGACCTGGCCGAGCAGGAGTCCCTGATCGAGGACGACGAGCGCCGCATGGTGCACTCCGTCTTCGAGCTCGGCGACACGCTCGTACGCGAAGTCATGGTCCCCAGGACCGACCTCGTTTCCATCGAGCGCTTCAAGACGATCCGCCAGGCCCTCACCCTGGCCCTGCGCTCCGGCTTCTCCCGTATCCCGGTGACCGGTGAGAACGAGGACGACATCGTCGGCATCGTCTACCTCAAGGACCTGGTCAGGAAGACCCACATCAACCGCGAGTCGGAGGCCGATCTGGTCTCCACCGCGATGCGCCCGGCCGTCTTCGTCCCCGACACGAAGAACGCGGGCGACCTGCTGCGCGAGATGCAGCAGGAGCGCAATCACGTCGCCGTCGTCATCGACGAGTACGGCGGCACGGCCGGCATCGTCACCATCGAGGACATCCTCGAAGAGATCGTCGGCGAGATCACGGACGAGTACGACCGTGAACTGCCGCCCATCGAGGAACTGGACGACGGCTGCTACCGGGTGACCGCCCGGCTCGACATCGGCGACCTCGGCGAGCTCTTCGGCTTCGACGAGTACGACGACGAGGACGTCGAGACCGTCGGCGGACTGCTGGCCAAGGCGCTCGGCCGGGTGCCGATCGCGGGCGCGTCCGCGACCGTGGACCTGCCCGACGGGCGCTCGCTGCGCCTGACCGCCGAGTCCCCGGCCGGCCGCCGGAACAAGATCGTCACGGTACTGGTGGAGCCGGAGCAGAGGGAGGCGGCATGACGCCGCAGGAGCTCAGGGCGTTCTGTCTGGAATTCAACGCGGCGACGGAGGAATTCCCCTTCGGCCCCGAGACATCGGTCTTCAAGGTCCTCGGAAAGCTCTTCGCGCTCTGCGCGCTGGACGGCGACCCGCTGACGGTCAACCTCAAGTGCGAACCCGAGATCGCCGCCCAACTCCGCGAGGAGCACGACGCGATCGCCCCCGGCCGGCACATGAACAAGCGCCACTGGAACACGGTCACCGTCGACGGCCGGCTCCCGGACCGCATGGTCCGGGAGCTGATCGAGGACTCGTACGACCTGGTGGTGGCCGGTCTCCCGAAGGCGGAGCGCCTGCGGCTCGACCGGGCCTGACGCCTACTGGTCCTTGGCCCGGCTCGTCCGCAGGCCGATGCCCACCAGGACCGCCGCCACCAGCACGAGCGCCGCGTCCACGGCGAGCACGGTGCGTACGCCGTCGAAGAGCGCGCCCTGGGTCGTGGCCAGCACACCGAGCAGCGGAATGCCGACCGTGAGGCCGACCTGCTGGGTGGTGGTGACGAGTCCGGTCGCCAGACCCTGCTCCTCGTCCGGCACCCCGGACGTGACGATCAGGCCGTACGAGATGATCGCGCCCAGGTGGCACATGCTGGCCAGCGAGACGGCGGCGGCCGCCAGCAGCGCCCCCGACCCGGTGCCGATGCCCAGCAGCGCGGCGATGAACAGGCCCTGGCCGAGCAGCGAGCCGACCAGGGTGCGGCGGGCGCCGATGCGGCCGATGAGCTTCGAGGCGTACGTACCGGCGACGGCCGACATCGCACCCTGGACGCCGAAGATCAGACCGGTCTGGAAGGCGGAGAGCTTGAGCACTTCCTGGAGGTAGAGGGTCAGGACGAAGATGACCGTGCTCATCATCGAGAAGGTGACCAGGCCGCCCAGATTGCCCCAGGCCACGGTCCGGCGCCGCAGCATCGGCAGCGAGACGAGGGGCGCCGCGGCACGGGACTCGACGTACACGAAGGCGGCGAGGAGCGCGATGCCCGCGACCAGGGTGACGAGGACGTCCGCGCCGCCGAAGCCGCGCTCGGCCGCCGTCGACAGGGCGTAGATCAGGGCCAGCAGACCGGCGGTGACAGTGACCGCGCCGGGGATGTCGAGGCGCGGGCGCTCGGGGTGGCGGGACTCCGACAGCAGGCCCGGCGCCAGTACGAGCACGATCACGGCGGCGACGGCCAGCAGGCCCATCGTGGAGCGCCAGCCCAGGGTGTCGGTCATGACACCGCCGAGCAGCATGCCGACGGTGAAGCCGAGCGAGAGCAGCGTGCCGCTGATCCCCAGCGCCCGGTCGCGCTGCGGGCCTTCGGGGAACGTGGTGGTCAGCAGCGACATGCCGGTCGGCACGATCGCGGCCGCTCCGAGGCCCTGGAGGGCCCGCCCGGCCAGGAAGGACGCCGGGCCCCAGGCGAAGGTGGCGAGGAGGGAGGCCGCGCCGAAGACGGCGAGGCCGGTGAGGAACAGTTTCCGCCGCCCGAACAGGTCGGCGATCCGGCCGAAGAGGAGCAGGAATCCGCCGGAGGGGAGAGCGAAGGCGGTGACTGCCCACTGGAGCCCGGACTGGCTCATGCCGAGGTCCTTGCCGAGGACCGGCAGGGCCACATTCAGTACGGAGAAGTCGAGGGCCACCATGAACTGGGCGGCGCACAGCACGAACAGGATCAGCTTGGCGCGGCGGGAGAGCTTGGGCGGTGTCGCCGTCTCTCCGGGGGCAGTTGAGCTGGGGACGGGGGTGTCGATTGCCATGGTCGACACCTTGCGGCCGCAGGAATAGCCGTGGGGAGCGGGAACTTATCCTGTTGGTGCAACCACCAGGCAGCCGCTGACAGGGGGAGTACGTGGCTACACCGGTCGATCTCAAGGCACACCGTCTCGGCGAACTGCGCGAGTTCCTCATGAGCCGGCGTGCCCGGGTCAGCCCCGCGGAGGCGGGACTTCCGGACGGCGGCGCGCGGCGGCGTACGCCCGGACTGCGCCGGGAGGAGGTCGCGGTGCTCGCGGGCGTCGGCGTCTCCTGGTACCAGTGGCTGGAGCAGGGCCGGGACATCACCGTCTCGGCGCAGGTGCTCGACTCGGTGGGGCGGGTGCTGCGGCTGAGCAGCGCGGAGCGTCGTCATCTGTACGTCCTGGCCGGACTCAACCCGCCCGCGCCGGAGGTTGATCCGCGCAATGCGGACATGTGCGAGGGGCTGCGCCGGCTGATCGACGCCTGGATGCCGTTCCCCGCGCACATCATGGACGCGTACTGGAACACGATCATGTACAACGACGCGGCGGGCGCGGTGCTGGGCATGCGGCCCGAGATCACCCAGAACTGCCTGGTGGCGTTCTTCACCGATCCGATCTACCGCTCCAGGGCGAAGAGCTGGGGCCAGAACGCCGCGCATGTCGTGGCCCAGTACCGGGCGGCGTGCTCGGACCGGCCGGACGACGAGGGCTTTCGCGCGGTCGTCGACGAGGTGAAGGAACTCTCGCCGGAGTTCGCCGAACTGTGGGAGCGGCGCGACATCGCGCCCGGCGGGCAGGTCCGCAAGGAGATGGAGCATCCGGTCGTCGGCACGCTCGTGGTGGAGTCGACCCAGCTGCGCGTGCCGGCCCGCCCCGACCTGACGATCGTGCTGCACACGGCGCTCCCGGACGCGGACACCGCGGCGAAGCTGGAGTGGCTGGCGTCACCGGAGGGGCGGCGCGGGTCGATGTACCCGGTCGCGGGCTGATCCGGCTTCCCTCCTTATGCTCTGGACATGACTGAGACCACGCCGAGCATTGAACTCGACCCTGAGGACCGCAAGATCATCACGCTGGCGCGCAGTGCGCGTGCGCGTAATGAGGTGGCGGAGGGGGCGGCGGTGCGGGACGAGACGGGGCGTACGTATGTCGCCGGGAGCGTTGACCTGGACTCCCTCAAGCTGAGCGCCCTGCGGACCGCGGTCGCGATGGCTGTGGCGAGCGGGGCGAAGTCGCTGGAGGCGGCGGCGGTGGTGACGGACGCGGACACGGCGTCGGAGGAGGACCGGGCGGCGGTGCGGGACCTGGGCGGTCCCGCGACGCCGGTGCTGGTGGCGGGGCCGGACGGGGTGCTGCGGGTGAGCGTGGCGGCGGGCTGACCGCTGGGCCCCTGGCCCCGGGACGCCCTTCGGGCGTGTCCTCAAACGCCGGACGGGCTGGATTTGCCGCGCGTCGGTTGGATCTTGCCGCTTGCGGCAAATCTCAGCCCCTCCGGCGTTTGAGGAGCGGGGTCTGGGGCAGCGCCCCAGATGCCCGCAGGGGCGCTCCCCGGCCGCACTGGTCGGCCCCGCCGCGTACATCGGGGAGAATGGCACGCATGAGCGCTCGCACCCAGTCTTCCGAGGCCCCCCACCGGGCCGGCTTCGCCTGCTTCGTCGGCCGCCCGAACGCGGGCAAGTCCACCCTGACGAACGCTCTGGTCGGCCAGAAGGTCGCCATCACCTCCAGCCGGCCGCAGACCACCCGCCACACCGTGCGCGGGATCGTGCACCGCCCCGAAGCTCAGCTGATCCTGGTCGACACCCCGGGCCTCCACAAGCCGCGCACGCTGCTGGGCGAGCGGCTCAATGACGTCGTACGCACCACCTGGGCCGAGGTCGACGTAATCGGCTTCTGCCTGCCCGCCGACCAGAAGCTCGGCCCCGGCGACAAATTCATCGCCAAGGAGCTCGCGGGCATCAGGAAGACGCCGAAGGTCGCGATCGTCACCAAGACCGACCTCGTCGACTCCAAGCAGCTCGCCGAGCAGCTCATCGCCATCGACCAGCTCTCCAAGGAGCTCGGCTTCGAGTGGCAGGAGATCGTCCCGGTTTCCGCCGTCGGCGACCTTCAGGTCTCGCTCCTCGCCGACCTGCTCATCCCGCTCCTTCCCGAGAGCCCGCCGCTCTACCCCGAGGGCGACCTCACCGACGAGCCCGAGATGGTGATGGTCGCGGAGCTGATCCGCGAGGCCGCCCTCGAAGGCGTACGGGACGAGCTGCCGCACTCCATCGCGGTCGTCGTCGAGGAGATGCTGCCCCGCGAGGACCGCCCGGCCGACAGGCCGCTCCTCGACATCCACGCGAACGTCTACATCGAGCGCCCCAGCCAGAAGGGCATCATCATCGGCCCCAAGGGCAAGCGCCTGAAGGACGTCGGTACGAAGTCGCGCAAGCACATCGAGGCGCTGCTGGGTACGCCGGTCTTCCTCGACCTGCACGTGAAGGTCGCGAAGGACTGGCAGCGGGACCCGAAGCAGCTGCGCAAGCTGGGCTTCTGAGTCAGCCCACGCCGGCTGCGAGGTCCTGCAGCCCGATGACCCGCAGCAGCTCCAGACGTTCGTACGCCTCCGTGCCCGCACGCACCGAGTGCGGCTTCCGCCCCCTGTACCCCTCAGTGTGGAGCGCCAAGGACGCGGGCGCGCTCCAGCCCGACGGCGGCCGTGGGCTCCGCGAGAGCTGTCGTCGTCACCCTCGCGCCCGCTGCCCGCGCAACGCATCCCGAAGCCAGCGGAACGACGTCTTCGGGGTCCGGGCCAGCGTCTCGTAGTCGATGTGTACGAGGCCGAAACGCTGGGCGTACCCCTCGGCCCACTCGAAGTTGTCCATCAGCGACCAGACGAAGTAGCCGCGTACGTCGACGCCCGCCTCCATCGCCCGGTGCAGCGCCCGCAGATGGCCGTCGAGGAAGGCGATCCGCTCCTGATCGTCCAGGCCGTCGTACGAGCAGCCGTTCTCCGTGATGACGACGGGCGGGAGCCGGTCGCCGTACCGTTCACGGAACGAGGTCAGCAGCTCGGTCAGCGCGTCGGGGACGACCGGCCAGCCGAAGGCGGTACGCGGGTGGCCCTCGATCTCCCGTACGGAGAACGGCATTTCCGGCGGTATCCCGATGCCCGCGAAGTCGGTCGGCGCGTCCGCGCCCGGAGCCCCGACCAGCGTCGGCTGGTAGTAGTTGATCCCGTACCGGTCGAGCGGCTGCCCGATGATGTCGAGGTCCTCGGCCACCGGGCCGGGCAGCATCTCGGCGATGCCGTCCGGATAGCGCCCCAGAAGCAGCGGATCGGCGAAGAGCCGGTTGAGCAGCAGGTCGTAGAAGTCGGCCGCGCCCCGGTCCTCGTCGCTGTCCGACGCCGCCCACACCGGCCCGTGCGAGTTCGCGATCCCGATGCTGTACGTGCCGCTCCTGGCCCGGCGCTGCTCAAAGAGTCGACACACCCCAGAGGAAGTTGGCAGGGAAGCGGGGCAGCGGGCGCGGCGGCGGCGTCGTCATGCAGAGATGCTCGGTACCGCCCGTAACCCTGTCAATGGTTACCTGCGTACCTCCTCGCGCGGTCCTACTCGGCCGCCGCCTCCATCGCCGTGCCGATGCGCCGGAAGCCCACCCGGGCGTATATCCGGGCGACCGCGTCGTCCGTCGCGGTCAGGAAGACCGTTTCGATGCCGCGTGAGCGTGCGTCCGCGGCCAGTGCCGCCGTGACCGCGACCGCCAGGCCCCGGCGGCGGGCCGACGGCAGCGTGCCCACGCCGACGATCTCGGTCGCCGTATCCACCGGGAGGTACTGGCCCGCGCAGAGCACCACGCCGTCCTCGACCGCGGCGGCCACGACGGACCGGCCGGCCAGGATCCGCTCCGCGACGCGCTCCACCGAGCCGCCGTCGTCGGCCTCCAGGGTCGCGATCATGGCGGCGAGTTCATCCGGTCCGGCCGTCCCCACCGCCGTACCGAGGTCGGCGAAGGCGAGGTGCGGGACGGCGAGCGCGCCCGGGAGCGCCGGGTCCTCGGCGGCGAGCAGGCGTACCAGCGGGTGCGGGGGCGCGGCGAGCCCGTCGTCCTCCAGGAGCATCAGCGGGCGCTCCCGCAGCGCCAGGCCGGTCTCCTCCAGGGCCCCGCCGAGGCCCGGAGTGGTCTCCGGTACCCACTCGAACGCCTCCGGTACGTCCAGCTCCCGCTGCCGCGCCCTGACCCGCTCCACATCGTCGGCGGTCGCCGGGGCGCCCGTCCATCCCAGCGTCGGCCGGGCGTAGTACGGGTAGCCCGAGCCGTCGCGTACGAACAGGGTCAGCGGCCCGAAGTCCTCGGCGCGGGCGATGGAGCGCGGTACGGCGTCGTAGTAGCGCTCGAGCCGGGTGAGGATGTCGGTGGTGGCAGAAGTCATCCGGGCATCAGATCATCCGGCAGGCGGCTTGCGCGCCTCCTTTTACGGCCCCTTGTTGACCCTAGGCCCCTTCCTTCAAGACCTGCGAGATGAGCCGGCTCTGCGCCTCGGTCAGTCGTGGATCCGCGCAGTAGACGGTCTTCCCGTCGATCGTGATCTGGTAGCTGAATCCGTCCGGTACGCCGATGGGCGGCGTGCCCCGGCCCTCGGCGGCCGCCTCCTCGGCCAGGGCGTGCCACTCGCCCGCGTCGGGCCGTCCCGAGGTGTCCACCTCCGCGTACCGCTCGATGCCGGCGAATCCGCCCGTACGCCTTACCCCAATTCGCATGGGTCCCGTTCTAGTACGGATGTGGCTCAGCCGGTAGGCACCCCGACCTGGGACCACGCTTTCAGCAGAGCCTCGTATTCGTCCCCTTCACCGAAACGGGCGTGCGCGGCGGCCGCGGTGGCGCGGGCGAAGTCGGCGAAGCTCGCGTCGACCTGAAGGGTGCCGGCGGTGAGCGTGTCGTACCAGATCTGGCCCGCGCCCTCCCACGCCTTGCCGCCGAGCGCGGTCGCCAGCAGGTAGAAGGCGTGGTTGGGGATGCCGGAGTTGATGTGGACGCCGCCGTTGTCCCGGCCGGTGCGGACGTACTCGTCCATCGTCGCGGGCTGCGGGTCCTTGCCGAGTACGTCGTCGTCGTACGCCGTACCGGGAGCCTTCATGGAGCGCAGGGCCACACCGGTGACGCGCTCGGTCAGCAGGCCCGCGCCGATCAGCCAGTCGGCCCGGTCGGCGGTCTGTTCGTTGACGTACTGCTTGACCAGGGAGCCGAAGACGTCCGACACGGATTCGTTCAGCGCGCCGGGCTGCCCGAAGTACGTGAAGTTCGCCGTGTACTGCGTCATGCCGTGAGCGAGCTCGTGGGCGATGACGTCCACGGGGAGGGTGAAGTCGCGGAAGATCTCGTCGCCGTCGCCGAAGACCATCTGCTCGCCGTTCCAGAAGGCGTTTCCGTAGTTCTCGCCGTAGTGGACGGTCGCGACGAGCGGCAGCCCGTTCCCGTCGATGGAGTCGCGCTCGAAGGCTTTCAGCAGGAGTTCGAACGTCGCACCCAGACCCGCGTACGCCCGGTTGACCGTCGCGTCCTGACCGGGCTCGTCGTCCTCGCCGCGCACTTTGATCCCCGGCAGTTGCTCGCGGTGCCGCGCGTCGTAGAGGGTGCGGTGCGGTGTGTTCGCGGGCGCGCCGCCGCGCGGCGCGGCGCCCGACGGTGCGCCGAGCACCGTGGTGAGCCGGCGATGGGTGCGCTGCGCGGCGTCCGCTTCCAGGGTCCGGCGGGCGGGGCGCGCGAGCGCGGGGTCCTCTGCCTGGGCGAGCTTGTCGAGGACGTGGGGCGGCACGATGGTGCAGAACACGGGGTGTGTGGCCTTCATGGCCGCAATGTGGCACTGGGTCACGCCAGTGTCACTAGTTGCGACCATGATTGATGAAATCGAGTGAAGGATCACTTTCGCCCGTTACTCGCCCGTTACCGGGGGAGCGGTCCCGCATACTGATACGGGACCGGCATTTCCGGCTCCTCTCGGCTAGGCTGCGGCACATCATGCGTTACGGGCTGCTCCTCCTTAGCTGCCGCGGCGAGGGTCTGTAGTTATAGGCCGACCCCCTCCCCGCGGAGTCTGGTGCTGCAGCGACACCGTCGGCCGTCCCCTTTGCAGGACACCGAGGAGCCCTACGCGATGAATGCCCCTGTTGGCCGCCCCACGCCGATCACCAACGCGACGCAGCTGCAGAAGCCGTCCGGGATGCCGGTCCACAAGTACGGCAAGTACGAGGCCGTGGACATCCCCGACCGCACCTGGCCGGACAACCGGATCACCAAGGCGCCCCGCTGGCTGTCCACCGACCTGCGTGACGGCAACCAGGCCCTGATCGACCCCATGTCCCCCGCCCGCAAGCGCGAGATGTTCGACCTGCTCGTACGCATGGGCTACAAGGAGATCGAGGTCGGCTTCCCGTCGTCCGGCGAGACCGACTTCAACTTCGTACGCTCCATCATCGAAGAGGGCGCGATCCCCGAGGACGTGACGATCTCCGTCCTGACCCAGGCGCGCGAAGAGCTGATCGAGCGGACCGTCGAGTCGCTGGTCGGCGCCCGCCGCGCGACCGTGCACCTCTACAACGCCACCGCCCCGACCTTCCGCCGCGTGGTCTTCCGCGGCTCCAAGGAGCAGGTCAAGCAGATCGCCGTGGACGGCACGCGGCTGGTCATGGAGTACGCCGACAAGCTGCTGGGCCCGGAGACGACCTTCGGTTACCAGTACAGCCCGGAGATCTTCACCGACACCGAGCTGGACTTCGCCCTGGAGGTCTGCGAGGCGGTCTGCGACGTATGGCAGCCGGAGGAGGGCCGGGAGATCATCCTGAACCTGCCGGCCACCGTCGAGCGCTCGACGCCGTCCACGCACGCGGACCGGTTCGAGTGGATGTCGCGGAATCTGTCCCGGCGTGAGTACATCTGCCTGTCCGTGCACCCGCACAACGACCGGGGCACCGCCGTCGCCGCCGCCGAGCTGGCGATCATGGCGGGCGCCGACCGTATCGAGGGCTGCCTGTTCGGGCAGGGCGAGCGCACCGGCAACGTCGACCTGGTGACGCTGGGCATGAACCTCTTCTCCCAGGGCGTCGACCCGCAGATCGACTTCTCGCAGATCGACGACATCCGCCGGACGTCCGAGTACTGCAACCAGATGGAGGTCCACCCGCGCCACCCCTACGCGGGCGACCTGGTCTACACCGCCTTCTCCGGCTCCCACCAGGACGCCATCAAGAAGGGCTTCGACGCGATGGAGGCCGAGGCAGCCGCCGCCGGCAAGACGGTCGACGACATCGAGTGGGCCGTGCCGTACCTGCCCATCGACCCGAAGGACGTGGGTCGCTCGTACGAGGCCGTCATCCGGGTCAACTCGCAGTCCGGCAAGGGTGGCATCGCGTACGTCCTGAAGAACGACCACAAGCTGGACCTGCCGCGCCGCATGCAGATCGAGTTCTCGCGGATCATCCAGGCCAAGACGGACGCCGAGGGTGGCGAAGTCACGCCGAAGGCGATCTGGTCGGTCTTCCAGGACGAGTACCTGCCGAACGCCGAGAACGCGTGGGGCCGAATCCAGCTGCGTTCCGGCCAGACCACGACCGACACGGACGGCCAGGACACGCTGACCGTCGAGGCGGTCGTGGACGGCGTCGACGCGGTGCTGACCGGTACCGGCAACGGCCCGATCTCGGCCTTCTTCGAGGCGCTGGGCGCGGTCGGTGTGGACGCCAGGCTGCTGGACTACCAGGAGCACACGATGAGCGAAGGTGCGAGCGCCCAGGCCGCGTCGTACATCGAGTGCGCGATCGACGGCAAGGTCATGTGGGGCATCGGCATCGACGCCAACACCACGCGCGCGTCGCTGAAGGCGGTCGTGTCGGCCGTGAACAGGGCCACGCGCTAGGCAATTCCATGCTCCGGTTGTGAAGCGCCGGGCGGGCCGATTTTCGGCCACGCCCGGCGCTTCGCGTGCCTCTTGTCGCGGGAGGGTGCTGACGCGGCATCACGGATGTGGCTAACATCACGGCAACGCGGCAGTGTTGCCGGAGCGTTACGGAGGTGCGACGTGCTGCCAACCCGAGGGCGGAAACAATGCGTATGGGGCATTCGCACCGCATGGAACACCGTCGGCGACGGTGAATTCTTTTGCCCGGATTGTGGCGGTGACCGCAACTACCGCCGCCGGACCGGGCGCAGGCGCTTCACCGTCCTCGGCATCCCGCTGCTGCCGCGCGGTTACGCCGGCCCGGTCGTCGAATGCGCCGCCTGCCAGAACCACTTCGGCACCGAGGCACTCGACCACCCCACCACCGTCCGCTTCTCCGCGATGCTCCGCGACGCCGTCCATACCGTCGCCCTCGCCGTCCTCGCCGCGGGCGGCACGTCCTCCCGCACGGTCAGAGTGACCGCCGTCGCCGCGGTGCGCGCCGCCGGCTTCGACGAGTGCACCGAGGACCAGCTCACCACCCTCATCGACGCCCTCGCCGCCGACACCGGGCGCCTTCCCGGGGCGTACGAGGGCATCAGTGAGCCCTGCGGCGCCGCGCTCGCCATCGAACTGCACGAGGCGCTGGAACCGCTGGCCCCGCACCTCGCCCCCGGCGGACGCGAATCGATCCTGCTCCAGGGCGCCAGGATCGCCCTCGCCGACGGCCCGTACAGCCCCGCCGAGCGCGAGGTGCTGACGATCGTCGGCGGCGCGCTGCTGATCTGCCCGGACGACACGTCCCGGCTGCTGGCGGCGGCGCGTACACCTTCCTGAGTCAATCCCTCCTTACTCCCCAGGGAGTAAGGCAGCCCGCGTACCACCCCTGGCAGTACCGCTGATCTCGCCCCTGCGTGCGACGAATCGGCCGTCCCCCGACGGGACTCTGGTGAGGACCGGAAGCCCGTCCACGAGGGGAGGCCCGCGATGGGGCCTGCGACATCCGATTCATCTTCCGCTGTACGCCGACGAGCCGTGCCCTGGGCCGTGATCGCGCTCTGGGCCGTCGCCGTCGCGGTGGCGATGACCTTCGCCGGCAAGCTCGGCGACGTACAGCGCGACGAGGCCGTCGACTACCTTCCCGCGAGCGCGGATTCGACGCAGGCGGAAAGGCTCCAGCAGCTGCTGCCCGGCGGCGAGACCACCGACCTCGTCCTCGTCTACCGGCGTGACGGCGGGCTCACCGCAGCCGACCGGGGCGCGGCGCAGGGGCAGGTCGACGCGATCGCGGCGGAGTACCGGCTGACCGGGGACCGGCCCGAGGGGCTTCCCTCGAAGGACGGCAGCACGCTGATGTTCCCGGTGTCCACCTCGGAGCCGGGACAGGACGAGGAGGCGCGGAACGCCTTCGTCGACGACGTACGGGAGGCGACGGCCGACGTCGGGGGGATGAGCGTCGAGGTCGGCGGTCCAGGGGCCCTCCAGACCGACCTGGAGGCCGTCTTCGGGTCCATCGACGCCACGCTGATGCTGGCGACGCTGCTGGTCGTCGCCGTTCTGCTGATCGTCACCTACCGCAGCCCGTTCCTGTGGCTGGTGCCGCTCGTCGTCGTGGGCGTCGCGGCTCTTGTCTCACGGGCGGTGATCTACGGGCTCGTCCAGGGCTTCGACCTCACCGTCACCAGTCAGAGCGCGGGCATCATGACCGTCCTCGTCTTCGGCGCGGGCACCGACTACGCCCTGCTCATCGTCGCCCGCTATCGGGAGGAGCTGCGCCGCGTTCCCCGGCCGTACGACGCCATGCGGGCCGCGCTGCGCGGCTGCGGGCCCGCCGTGCTCGCCTCGTCGGGGACGGTGGCCGCCGGGCTGCTGTGCCTGCTCGCCGCCGACCTCAACAGCAGCCGGGGGCTGGGGCCGGTCGGTGCGGTGGGTGTGGTGTGCGCGCTCGCCGCGATGATGACGCTGCTGCCGGCTGTGCTGGTGCTGCTCGGGCGGCGCGTGTTCTGGCCGCTGATTCCGGCGTACGGGAGCGAGCCTCGTAAGCGCCGCAACCTCTTTGCCGGCATGGGCAGTTCGGCCGCCCGCAGGCCCGTCGCGGTCCTGGCGACCGGCACGGTGCTGCTCGGCGCGCTGGCCCTCGGTGCGCTCAATTTCCCCGGAGCGCTCAAGGAGGAGGACAGCTTCACCAAGGCCCCCGAGTCGGTCGCCGCGATGGCGAGGCTCGCGGAGGCCTATCCCGACCGCAGCAGCAGGCCCATCGACGTCCTCGCGCCGACGGAGGAGGCGGACGGGGCGCTGAGCACGGCCCGTACGACCGAAGGCGTCGCGGGGGCGGAACGGGGCCGCAGCGGCGGAGGGTGGACCGAGATCGCCGTCTTCGCCGAGGACGCACCGGAGACGGCGGGGGAGACGGCGACGATCGAGCGGCTGCGGGAGGCTTTGGACGACGGGGCGTACGTCGGCGGGCCGAGCGCCCAGCAGCTCGACCTGGCTGAGACCACCGGCCGGGACCGGCTGATCGTCGTCCCGCTCGTCCTCGCCGCCGTCATGCTCATCCTGACGGTGCTGCTGCGCAGCCTCGTCGCGCCGCTTCTGCTCGTCACGGCGGTGGTGGTGGTCTGGGGAGCGGCGATGGGCCTCGGGGGTCTGGTCTTCGGCCCGGTGCTCGGCTTCGAGGGCATCGACCCCGGACTCCCGCTGCTGTCGTTCGTCTTCCTGGTGGCGCTGGGCGTCGACTACGGCATCTTCCTCATGCACCGCATGCGGGAGGAGGCGGCGCGGGGCGCGGGCCCCGCCGAGGCGGCGCTCACTGCCCTGCGCACGACGGGCGGGGTGATCGCCTCGGCCGGCATCGTGCTCGCCGCTACGTTCGCGGTCCTCGCCTCACTGCCGCTGGTGATGATGGTCGAGCTGGGCTCGCTGGTCGCGGTGGGCGTACTGCTCGACACCTTCCTCGTACGGACCTACCTGGTGACCAGCGCGAGCCTGCTGCTCGGCCGGCGGGTGTGGTGGCCGGGCGCGCTGTCCCGTGGCGCGAAGCCGGTGACTTCCGCCGCCCCCATGGCCGAAGAACCGGTGCGTACCGGAGGATGAGCGGGTGCACCTGACGTTGGAACGGGTCTTCGCCGCACTGCATCGGGACCCCCTGCGAGCGCCGCAACGGCAGCGCACCGACACGGTGATCACCGCCGTGATCGGTGCGCTCGCCGTCGCGCTCGCGCTCCTTGTCGACGACGGCCGAAGGCCGGACGCGCTCGGCTGGGCGCTGCTTGCGGCGGGCACGGTGCCTCTCGCGTGGCGACGGCGCAGGCCGGTGGTCGTACTGCTGGCGGTGGTGGCGGCTGTCGGGGCGTACCACGCGCTCGACTACAACCACACTGCCCCGGTGCCGGGTTCGCTGCTGGCCGTCTACACGGTGGCGGTCACGGGAAGGCCGCTGCGGACGATGCTGATCGGGTCGGGGGTGGTGGCGGTCGCGGTGTCGGTGATGTCCGTCGTCAACACCCACCAGGGCCTGGAGCTGCTGCGCACCTCCGGCTGGATCCTCGCGGTGATCGTGCTGGGCGTGGCTGTCCGGACCCACCGGCAGTACATCGCGGCGACCGCGGAACGCGCGGAACGCACGCGGGAGGAGGAGGCGGCGCGCCGGGTGGCGGAGGAGCGCCTGCGCATCGCCCGCGACCTGCACGATCTGCTGGTGCACTCCATCACGCTCATCGGCGTCCAGATGTCGGTCGCCGCCCACATCCTGATCGCCGACCCCGACCGGCTGGACCGGGAGGCGGTCGCCAAGGCGCTGGACGGTATCGCGGAGACCTGCCGTACGGCGCGGGGTGAGCTGCGTACGACCCTGGAGGTACTGCGGACCGACGCCGGCCGGGACGGCCCGCTGCCGGACCTGGCGGCGCTGCCGGCGCTCATACGGGCGGCGGAGACGGCGGGCGCGAAGGTGGACCTGACGGTCCAAACCCCGGAACTGCGCCCGGCGGTCGCAGCGGCGGCGTACCGCATCGTCCAGGAGTCCCTGACGAACGCGGTACGGCACGCGGGCCCGGACGTACGCGTGCGGGTGGGCGTCGTGGCGCGGCCCGACGGCGCATTGCGCGTGACGGTCACGGACGACGGCAGCGAGGCGATGGACGACTCAGGCCCTGGCTACGGACTGGCCGGGATGCGGGAGCGCGCCCGCAGCGTCGGCGGGACACTGGCGGCGGGGCCGCGCCGTGACAGTGCGGGGTTCGAGGTCGCGGCGGTACTGCCGCTCGGACGACGGGAGGCCAGTGCGTGAGTGCTGGGGCTCTGCTCCAGACCCCGCTCCTCAAACGCCGGAGGGGCTGAGATTTGCCGCAAGCGGCAAATCTCAGGGCGGTGTTGGATTTCAGGTTGCGGCGGTCTGCCGCTTGGACAGTAGGGGGCCATCGCGTGAATCCGATCCGGGTACTGCTCGCCGACGACCAGACGCTCGTACGCGCGTCCTTCGCCATGCTCGTCGAATCCTGCCGCGACATGGAGGTCGTCGCCCAGGCCGGCACCGGCCGCGAGGCCGTCGACCTGGCCCGTTCCGAACGCGCCGACCTCGTCGTCATGGACATCCGGATGCCCGACCTCGACGGCATCGAGGCGACCCGCCTCATCGCCGCCGACGACGACCTGGCCGGCGTACGCGTCCTCGTCCTCACGACGTACGACAGCGACGAGCACGTCATCGAGGCGCTGCGCGCGGGTGCGTCCGGATTTCTGGTGAAGGACGCCAAGCCCGCCGACCTGCTGGCCGCCATCCGCACGGTCGCGGCAGGCGAATCGCTCCTCGCCCCGGGCCCGACGTCCCGTCTGATCGCCCGCGTACTGAGTGCTCCCGAGCCCCCGGCGATCGGTGCGGCAGGCGGACCCGGCCAACTCACCGAACGCGAGCGGCAAGTGCTGACGCTCGTGGCGCGCGGCCTCAACAACACGGAGATAGCCGAGACCCTGGGACTGAGCCCCCTCACCGCGAAGACGCACGTCAGCCGCATCATGGGCAAGCTGGACGCACGGGACCGGGCGCAGCTGGTGATCATCGCGTACGAGTCGAGGCTGGTCGCCCCGGGCCAGTAGCGGGCCCGGCCGCCCGGGTCCGCGCGCCGCATCCGGCCGTTCGTGCTCGTCGTGGCGGATGATCGATCCGGTCCGCCCTTGTACGGCCGGGCAGCGCACGAGTGTGCACACGAGCGTGGGAGGTCGGCGGTGGCAGCGCATCCGGTGATCGGGTATCTCGTCTGGGCGGTTCTGTTCGGCGCCATCTTCGTCTGGGAGGGCATCGGTCTGATCCGGGCCGGTGACAGCTTTCCCACCCTCAGCGATGCCGTCGACGCCGTCATGCGCTATCCCGTGGGGCGGTGGTCGCTCTTCGCCCTGTGGCTGTGGTGGGGCTGGCACACCTTCGTACGCGGCTGGCACTTCCTCCTCCAGGACGTGTCATGACGCTTCATCAGCGGGTCGGAGGACGCCTTTCGTGCTTCCCCTCGCGCTGAATATCGCCCTCATGCTGATCGGCTACCTGCTGGTCATGGGGTATCTCGCCGTCGGCCTGCGCATGCAGCGCCGACAGTCGGTCAGGCCCGCTCGGGTTCCCAGGAGACGCGGGTGGTCCGGCCTCGTCCGTCAGGTGGTCGGCACCGCGGTCGGCGGATACGTGCTGCTGATGGTCGTGGTGGCCGGCTACTACGAGAGTGCGGCCCAGCTGGACGGCGGGCTTGTGACGAGTGCGTTCACGGGTGCCGCGACGCTGCTGGGGATCAGCCTGCCGGTGTTCTTCGTGGTGTCGTGGGTGGTCGTACGGCGGCGGTACGGCAAAGCCGCCTCCCGGCGACCCGGAAGGCGGCTTTGACGCTGCGGTTGTGTCAGGCCTCGGTCGGGGCTTCGCTCGCCTTCAGCATCGCCTCGCGGTCGACGATCTTCACGCGCTCGCGGCCCTCTGCGGCGCCCAGTGCGCGCTCGGCGCTGTCGAGGTGGTGCCAGCCGTCCCACGTCGTGTACTGCACGCCGCTGCTGTCGAGGAAGGCCACTACGGCGTCCTCGGCGGGCGCGGCGGGGGCGGCCAGACGGCCCGCGTTGTGGTCCACCAGCAGGTTGGCGACCGTCTCGTTCGCGTCGCCCTTGGTGTGGCCGATGAGGCCGACCGGGCCGCGCTTGATCCACCCGGTGACGTACGTCGACGGAAGGTGCTCGCCCGCCTCGATGACGCGGCCGCCCTCGTGCGGGACGGTGCCGGTCACGAAGTCGAAGGGGAGCTTGGGGAGCTCGTCGGAGAGGTAGCCGACCGCGCGGTAGACGGCCTGGACGTCCCAGGCCTGGGTCACGCCGGTTCCGGTGACGTTGCCGGTGCCGTCGAGCTGCGTGCGCTCGGTGCGGAGTCCGACCACCTTGCCGTCCTCGCCGACGACCTCGGTGGGCGACTCGAAGAAGTGCAGGAAGAGCTTGTGGGGGCGCTCGCCCACGTCGCGAATTGCCCAGTTCTCAAGGGTTTTCGCGACCATGTCGGCCTGCTTGTTCGCGCGGCGGGTGGCGATGCTGCCGTCGTCGTAGTCGATGTCCTCGGGATTGACGATGACTTCGATGTTGGGCGAGTGGTCCAGCTCGCGCAGCTCCATCGGGCTGAACTTGGCCTGGGCCGGTCCGCGACGTCCGAAGACGTGGATCTCGCGCGCCTTGTTGGCGGCGAGGCCGTCGTAGACGTTCGGCGGGATCTCGGTGGGGAGGAGTTCGTCGGCGGTCTTCGCGAGGATGCGGGCCACGTCGAGGGCCACGTTGCCGACGCCGAGTACGGCGACCTTCTCGGCGTCCAGCGGCCAGGTGCGGGGGACGTCCGGGTGGCCGTCGTACCAGGAGACGAAGTCGGCGGCGCCGTAGGAGCCGTCGAGGTCGATGCCGGGTATGTCGATGGCTCGGTCTGCGCTGGCGCCGGTGGAGAAGATCACGGCGTCGTAGAACGCGCGGAGGTCGTCCAGGCCGATGTCGGAGGGGTAGTCGACGTTGCCGAAGAGACGTATCTGCGGCTTGTCGAGCACCTGGTGCAGGGCGGTGACGATGCCCTTGATGCGGGGGTGGTCGGGTGCGACGCCGTAACGGATCAGCCCGAAGGGCGCCGGCATCCGCTCGAAGAGGTCGATGGACACGCCCGGCTCCGAGGCCGCCTCGGATTTCAGCAGAGCATCGGCGGCGTAGATCCCGGCGGGGCCGGCACCGACGATGGCTATCCGGAGGGGGCGGGGCATGGGGGTTCCCTTCGAGCGGCGACAACTGGAAAAACCGACAGCTGGACAACTGTCTCCTGCGTCACCCTAGGCAACGAAATGCCCGTTCAGGTACTTGACCCCGGCCTATGACCCCATAAGCGAGGCTTATGGCCGCTCATAGGTTGCCTTGATGAAGGCGGACCAGCTGGCGGCGCTGATGAGGAGGACGGGACCGGTGGGGTTCTTGCTGTCCCGGACGGGGACGACACCGGGGATGTTGTCGAGAACCTCGACGCAGGACTCCCCACCGTCGCCGCCGCTGTACGTGCTCTTGCGCCAGGGGGCGGCGCCGGGGAAGTCGTATGCCACCTCGACGCAGTTGCCGGCGTCGCCGTCGCTGTACGTGCTCTTGCGCCATTGGGCCGTGCTCAGGTCGTACTCGCGCATCGTCTGTAGTCCTCCGCCGCCGATTCGATCAGTGCGAGGGACGCCTCCGGCGACAATGCGACGGCCCTAAGCCGATCGTAGGTGCGCTGTGCGCGCTTCACCATGGCCGGGTAGTCCAGCAAGTTCCCCGTATACAGGCCCTCTGTATAGGCAGTTGGTGGCGCGTCATCAAACTCCATGAGCCGGAGCGGCTTCCCCATGGCTGGGTACACCCCCGCGGAGAACGGAATCACCTGCACCGTGGCTCGTCGCCTACGCGTGAGTGCGGCGATGTGATCCAACTGCTCGGCCATGGTTGTGGGGCCGCCCACCGGGATGCGGAGAACCGTTTCGTGCAGAATTGCCCAGTACGGGGGCGTTGTGGAGCCATGCAGTATGTGTGCTCGATCCATCCGGGCGGCGACCTTCTCGTCGATGTACTCGTCGGACTCGATCGGGTTGGCCGAGAGCATCACTGCCCGCGCGTACGCGGGGGTCTGCAACAAGCCTTGCACCACCGCGTGTTCGAAGTCGCAGATCTGTGTCGCCAGGGCCTCAAGCTCCGCCGTTGGCGCGAAATACTCTGCGAACCGCTTGTTGTTGATCAGCTTTCGGCACATCCGCTCGAAAAAACCAGCGGTTTGTAGCACCTCGTCGATCCGTTCCGCCGCGTCCAATTGCGGCTTTCGAACCGCCAATTCGAACTGCCCGATGTACGCCCCCGACACAAACACCCGCATCCCCAGCTCCGCCTGGGTGAATCCCGCTGCCTCCCGGTGACGTTTCAGCTCCGCGCCGAAGAATTCCCACGCGGCCTGCCGCGAACCGGATGTGTTGGCCATGGGTTAACTCCCTTGGGCTGCTGGTGAGTTGTAGGACCTGCCGCCCTGCCGATTCTAGATTCGCGGCCTCAATGTGGAGAGGGGAACAGCCGAAGTACAAGAAAGACGAAAGAGGGGCCGCATGGTGTCAGCGGGAATGGAAGAAGGCGACTTCGTCGTCGATACGTGCACCGGACGTGTCGGATGCGTCATGGGCCGCGAAGGGCCTTATCTTCAGCTCCGGCCCGTCGGTGGGGGCCGGGAATGGGACTGCTCCCCGGGCGACGCACGTCCCGCCACCGTCGTCGAAACCATGCGTGCGAAGGTCGCGGCGGCCAATGCGCTCAGTCGGCGTGGGCGGTGATGGGGCCTGTGACGTACGCCATACGCTGCGCGGTCCCCGGAGCCGGGACCTGGATGAGGCAGCCATGACCCTGCGCGAGAATGGGCCCATGAGCCTGTTCCGCGACGACGGCATCGTGCTGCGCACCCAGAAGCTGGGTGAGGCGGACCGGATCATCACGCTGCTCACTCGCGGTCACGGCCGCGTACGCGCTGTCGCGCGCGGCGTCCGGCGGACCAAATCGAAATTCGGGGCGCGGCTCGAACCCTTCTCGCACGTCGACGTGCAGTTCTTCTCGCGCGGCAGCGAGCTCGTCGGGCGCGGACTGCCGCTGTGTACGCAGAGCGAGACCATCGCTCCGTACGGTGGAGGGATCGTCACCGACTACGGCCGGTACACCGCCGGCACCGCGATGCTGGAGACCGCCGAGCGGTTCACCGACCACGAGGGCGAGCCGGCCGTACAGCAGTACCTGCTGCTCGTCGGCGCCCTGCGCACCCTCGCGCGCGGCGAGCACGCCCCCAATCTGATCCTGGACGCCTTTCTGCTGCGCTCGCTCGCCGTCAACGGCTACGCGCCCAGCTTCACCGACTGCGCGCGCTGCGGCCTGCACGGGCCGAACCGGTTCTTCTCGGTCGCGGCGGGCGGCGTCATATGCGGCGACTGCCGGGTGCCCGGAAGCGTCGTACCCTCGGGCGAGGCCATCGGTCTGCTCAGCGCGCTCCTCACGGGGGACTGGGAGACGGCGGACGCCTGCGAGCCGAGGCACGTCAGGGAGGGCAGCGGGCTGGTGTCGGCGTATCTCCACTGGCACTTGGAGCGCGGACTGCGCTCGCTGCGGTACGTAGAGAAGTAGAGACGTAGAGGGAGACAAGCTCATGGCACGACGCGGGATTCTCGGCCGTAACCGGCGCGAATACAAGATGCCGGAGCCGCACCCGTCCGGTGCGCGGCCGCCGAAGATCCCCGGCGAGCTGGTGCCGGAGCATGTGGCGGTCGTCATGGACGGCAACGGGCGGTGGGCAAAAGAGCGCGGGTTGCCGCGTACCGAGGGCCACAAAGTCGGCGAGGGCGTCGTTCTCGACGTACTCAAGGGCTGCATCGAGATGGGCGTCAAGAACCTGTCTCTGTATGCCTTCTCGACCGAGAACTGGAAGCGCTCGCCCGACGAGGTGCGCTTCCTCATGAACTTCAACCGGGACGTCATCCGCCGCCGGCGCGACGAAATGGACGAGCTCGGGATTCGTATTCGCTGGACCGGCCGGATGCCGAAGATGTGGAAGTCCGTCGTCCAGGAGCTCCAGGTCGCCCAGGAGCAGACCAAGAACAACGACGCGATGACGCTGTACTTCTGCGTCAATTACGGCGGCCGCGCGGAGATCGCGGACGCGGCGCAGGCGATCGCGCGGGACGTCGCGGCGGGCAAGCTGGACCCGTCGAAGGTCAATGAGAAGACCTTCGCGAAGTACATGTACTACCCGGACATGCCGGACGTGGATCTCTTCGTACGTCCGAGTGGCGAGCAGCGCACGTCCAACTACCTGATCTGGCAGAGCGCGTACGCCGAGATGGTCTTCCAGGACGTGCTGTGGCCGGACTTCGACCGCCGCGACCTGTGGCGCGCCTGCGTCGAATACGCCTCCCGTGACCGCCGCTTCGGCGGCGCCGTCCCGAACGAGGAGCAGCTCGCCGCGGGCAGCATGTAGGGCGGCGGCGGGGCCGGCCGGAGGGCGTGGCTAGGATCCCGCCCCATGGATCACCAGGGGCGGGACACCACTCAAGCCGCGGAGACCGTCGAGCTGACCTACCGGCCGACGCGCGGCGACATTCTGGCGGGCATCCGGGTGCGCGACAGCATCCGGCGGCTCAATGTGCTTCGGGGGGCGCTGATCGCGCTGATCGCGGGGCTCGGCCTGCTGCTGACGATGGCACCCGGCGGGGCGGGAATGATGAATGTCCTCGTGTACGGACTGCTCGCCCTGTTCGTGTGGTCGATTCCGCGCATCCAGGCCAACCACGTGCTGCGCATCGTGAAGTGGCAGGGCGAATACCGTACGACGGTCACCGACGCGGGCGTCTCGGCCACCAACGATCACGTCACCCTTAGCGTGAGGTGGTCGCTCTTCAGGGGCTACCGGGAGCCGCGCGACCACGTCGTGCTGCTCAGCCGGGATCCGAACATCCTCTGCCTGGAAGTCCTGCCCAAGCGGGGACTCGGGGCCCCGGAAGACGCCGAGCGGCTGCTGGCGATCCTGGACGGGAACCTGCGGCGGCTCTGAGGCGCTTCAGGCACGGGAGCGGGCCCGCACCGAAGGTTCGGTGCGGGCCCGCTCCCGTATCGCCTCAGACTCGGCCTCAGACCGCCGCCGCGCACTCCACGCACGTGCCGAAGATTTCCACGGTGTGGGCCACGTTCACGTAGCCGTGCTGGGCCGCGATCGCCTCTGCCCACTTCTCCACCGCGGGGCCCTCGACCTCGACGGCCTTGCCGCACACTCGGCACACCAGGTGGTGATGATGCTCGCCGGTCGAGCAGCGCCGGTACACCGCCTCGCCCTCGCTGGTGCGCAGCACGTCGACCTCACCGGCCTCGGCGAGGGACTGCAGGGTGCGGTAGACAGTGGTCAGCCCGACCGAGTCGCCCCGGTGCTTGAGCATGTCGTGCAGGTCCTGCGCGCTGCGGAACTCGTCCACCTCGTCGAGCGCCGCCGCTACGGCGGCCCGCTGCCGGGTGGACCGGCCACGCACCGGGGATGGGGTTCCCGCCGTCGTCACAGGTGCCTCCTCTGGTCGCCCGTACGTATGTCGGGCCATTCTGCCAGGTCGTTGCGGAGCGCCGGTCAGACCTTGACGCCGTTGGCGGAGCGCGGGCCGTCCGGCAGCCCGCCCGCCTCCACGCTACATCCGGCCCCCGACTCGGTCTCCGCCTCGCTCAGGGCCCGTGCCCGGCGCCTGGCGAGAGGTGTCGCGAGTGCGGTCAGTACGAAGAAGACGCCGATGGCCAGCAGCACGATCGTCGCGCCCGGCGGCACTTCGTACTCGTACGAGGTCACCGTGCCGGCCAGCGTCACGGCCGTGCCGATGACAACGGCCAGTACGAAGGTGACCTTGAAGGACCGCGTGATCTGCTGCGCCGCCGCCACCGGCACCACCATCAGCGCGCTGACCAGCAGCAGCCCGACGACGCGCATCGCCACGGTGACCGTGACGGCCGCCGTGACCGCGATCAGCAGATTCAGGGCGCGCACCGGCAACCCCGTCACCCGCGCGAACTCCTCGTCCTGGCTTATCGCGAAGAGGTGGCGGCGCAGACCGACCGTGACCAGCATCACAAATGCTGCGAGCAGGCAGATTGCGACGACGTCCTCGTCCGAGACCGTCGAGAGCGATCCGAAGAGGTACGAGTTCAGGTTGGAGTTCGAGCCGCCCGGCGCGAGGTTGATCAGCAGGACACCGCCCGCCATGCCGCCGTAGAAGAGCATGGCCAGCGCCATGTCGCCGCGCATGCGGCCGTACCAGCGGATCAGTTCCATCGCGATGGCGCCGGCGATCGAGACGAGCGCGGCCATCCACACCGGGTTGGTGCTGAGAAGGAAGCCGAGGCCGACGCCGGTCATCGCGACGTGGCCGATGCCGTCTCCCATCAGGGCCTGGCGGCGCTGCACGAGGTAGATGCCGACGGCGGGGGCGGTGATGCCGACGAGCACGGCGGCGAGCAGGGCCCGCTGCATGAAGGCTGTTTCGAGGATTTCCATCAGTCAGGTCAGCAGTCCTGTGCGGACGGGCTCGGAACCCGCGTGCGGATGTACGTGGTCGTGGCCGGGCAGCGCGTGCTGGCCCAGCGACTCCGGGGGCGGGCCGTCGTGAGTGACGCAGCCGTCGCGCAGGACCACCGCGCGGTCGATCAACGGCTCCAGGGCGCCGAGTTCGTGGAGTACGAGCAGGACCGTCGTACCGGCCAGGACCTGCTCGCGCAGTGTCGTCGCGAGGATCTCCTGGCTGGTCAGGTCCACGCCCGCCATCGGCTCGTCCATGATCAACAGCTCCGGCTCGGAGGCGAGTGCCCGCGCTATGAGGACGCGCTGGTGCTGGCCGCCGGAGAGGGCGTTCACGGAGTCCTTGGTGCGGTCCGCGAGCCCGACGAGCTCTATGGCGTGGTGCACGGCGGCGCGGTCGGCCTTGGACGGCCAGCGCAGCTTCGCGCGGGAGAGGCGGCCGGAGGAGACGACCTCGTACACGGTGGCTGGGACGCCGCTCGCGGCTGTCGTGCGCTGCGGTACGTACCCGACGCGCGACCAGTCGCGGAAGCGGCGCAGCGGCGTACCGAAGAGGTCGACGGAGCCGCCGGTGAGCGGCACCTGGCCGATCACGGAGCGTACGGCGGTCGACTTTCCGGAGCCGTTGGCGCCGAGCAGCGAAACGACCTCACCGCGGTGCACGGTGAGTTCGATGCCGCGCAGCACGGGGCGCGAGCCGAGCGTGGCCGTGGCACCGCGCAGGGATATGACGGGCGGCTGCTGCTCTGGCTCTGGCTTCATGGCTCGCGCCTCCGATGCTGCGGGTGCTGCTGGGGTGATCTGCTTCACTTCGCGCCGAGGGCCTTTTCCAGCGCGCTGAGGTTGGACTCCATGACCTCGACGTAGTCAGCGCCCTTGGACTTGTCCGTGATTCCCTCCAGCGGGTCCAGGACGTCGGTCTTGAGGCCGGTGTCGCCGGCGAGGGTCTTGGCGGTCTTGTCGCTGACGAGCGTCTCGAAGAAGACCGTGGTGACCTTGTCCTTCTTGGGGATCTTCTGGAGGTCCTTCATGCGGGAGAGGCTGGGCTCGGAGTCGGGGTCGAGACCGCTGATGCCTTCCTGCTTGAGGTCGTAGCGCTCGGCGAGGTAGCCGAAGGCGGCGTGGGTCGTGATGAACGTCCGGGTGTCGGTGTTCTTCAGGCCCTTCTCGAACTTCGCGTGCAGGCCGTCGAGCTTGCTCACCAGGGCGTCGGTGTTCTTCTTGTACGCCGCCGCGTTGTCGGGGTCGGCCTTCTCCAGGGCCTTGCCGACGCCCTTGGCGACCTCGGAGTACTTCACGGGGTCGAGCCAGATGTGAGGGTCGCCGGCGGCGTGCTCGTCCGCGTGCTCATCGGCGTGCTCGTCGGCGTGCTCTTCTTCCGCGCCGTGCTCGTCGTGGCCGGCCTCGGTGCCGTGCTCTTCGAGGTGGGTGAGGCCGGCGGCGTCGACGGTGTTCTTCACACCGGACTGCGCGACGGCCTCGTCGACTGCGGGCTGCAGGCCCTTGAGGTAGAGGATGAAGTCCGCTTCGCCGAGCCCGGCGGTCTGCTTCGGGCTGAGCTCCAGGTCGTGCGGCTCCACGCCGGGCTTGGTGAGGGTCGATACGTCGACGTGCTCGCCGCCTATCTCCTCGGCCAGGTACTGCATGGGGTAGAAGGACGCCACCACGTCGAGCTTGCCCTCGCCGTTCTTGTCGGCGGCGCCGGATGATGAGGAGCAGGCGCTCACGGACAGCAGGCCGAGCGCTACGGCTGCGGCGGTCGCGGCGGTGGGTATGAGGCGGAGTCGACGTACGTTCATGACTCCCATTTTCAACTAAACTGGAAACGATTGTCAATAAAGCGGGATGTGATCTGAGCCCGGATCGCCGCTGTGGTCCCTTACCCGGGTATCGATTTGATCCGGGGGGTACGAGCGCCGGTAATCTGAATCATTCGCGTTCGTCGTCGTCGTAATGAAGAGAGCACCGTGGCCGCCGACAAGATCGACACCATCGTCAGCCTGAGCAAGCGCCGTGGCTTCGTCTACCCGTGCAGTGAGATCTACGGCGGCTCCCGGGCCGCCTGGGACTACGGACCGCTGGGTGTCGAGCTCAAGGAGAACATCAAGCGCCAGTGGTGGCGTTCCATGGTCATCGCGCGCGAGGACGTCGTCGGTCTCGACTCCTCGGTGATCCTGGCGCCCGAGGTGTGGGAGGCGTCCGGCCACGTCGCGACGTTCTCCGACCCGCTTACCGAGTGCACCGCCTGTCACAAGCGTCACCGCGCGGACCACCTGATCGAGGCGTACGAGGCCAAGCACAACGGCCGTGCCCCCGAGAACGGTCTTGCCGACATCAATTGCCCGAACTGCGGCACCAAGGGCCAGTTCACCGAGCCCAAGCAGTTCTCCGGCATGCTGGAGACGCATCTCGGCCCGACTCAGGACACCGGCTCGCGTGCCTTCCTGCGTCCCGAGACCGCGCAGGGCATCTTCACCAACTTCGCCCAGGTGCAGCAGACTTCGCGCAAGAAGCCGCCGTTCGGCATCGCGCAGATGGGCAAGTCCTTCCGGAACGAGATCACGCCGGGCAACTTCATCTTCCGCACGCGCGAGTTCGAGCAGATGGAGATGGAGTTCTTCGTCAAGCCGGGCGAGGACGAGCAGTGGCAGGAATACTGGATGGACCAGCGCTGGAGCTGGTACCGCGAGCTTGGTCTCCGTGAGGAGAACATGCGCTGGTTCGAGCACCCGGCGGAGAAGCTGTCGCACTACTCGAAGCGCACCGCCGACATCGAGTACCGCTTCAACTTCGGCGGCAGTGAGTTCTCGGAGCTGGAGGGCGTTGCCAACCGCACCGACTTCGACCTCAAGGCGCACTCCAAGTCTTCCGGCCAGGATCTGTCGTTCTTCGACCAGGAGGCCGGCGAGCGCTGGACTCCGTACGTCATCGAGCCGGCAGCCGGTGTGAACCGCGCCATGCTCGCCTTCATGCTCGACGCGTACATCGAGGACGAGGCCCCGAACGCCAAGGGCGTCATGGAGAAGCGCACCGTGATGCGCCTCGACCCGCGCCTGGCGCCGGTCAAGGTCGCTGTGCTGCCGCTGTCCCGCAACCCGCAGCTGTCGCCGAAGGCCAAGGGCCTGGCGACCGACCTGCGCAAGAACTGGAACATCGAGTTCGATGACGCGGGCGCCATCGGCCGCCGCTACCGCCGTCAGGACGAGATCGGTACGCCGTTCTGCGTGACCGTCGACTTCGACACCCTCGACGACAACGCGGTGACGGTGCGCGAGCGCGACACCATGAAGCAGGAGCGCGTCTCGCTGGACCAGATCCAGTCGTACCTGGGTGGCCGCCTCCTCGGCTGCTGACGCCGACCTGGCGCCTGACCTGGGCGTACGTCCCGAAGGCCCCGGTTCCGCAGAGCGGAGCCGGGGTCTTCGTGCACACTGGGCCCGACGCACAGCAGGGAGGCGTGATGCCGCCGACTACCGGCAGCAAGGTCCGCAGATGGGATCAGCACGGCCGTGAGCACGTGGTCGAAGTCCAACGGGTCGGAATTGAGCGCTCGTTGAACTGCGGGACGTGCGGCTGGCGCAAGGGGGTGCAGTTCCTGCCGTGGCTCAAGGCCGAGGAGCACCTCGCCGAGGCTCACCAGGCGACGGTGGATCCGGCGGGGTCCCGGACCTGAGCCGGCGGCGCCCCGTGGCGGAAAATCTGGTGCCCGGCGCCTCCGGGGCCGGGTAATGTCGCATGCATGTTCTTCCAGATCTACGAGTGAGCGCGCGGCGGATCGCACGTCCGCCCCCCACCAGACGAATCCGCAGATCACTTCTCATCACTTCGGGAGAACCCCGTGGCAAAGAGCCGCAACAACCTTCTCGGCGTAGGCGGGCAGCGCAAGAGGATGTCCCGCGCCGAGGTCGCGGACAACGGCCCCACGCGCAACGCCGACCGCAGGACGGCCGCCGAGCAGAAGGAGGAGCTGCTGCGCAAGATGCGCGAGCGCGCCGCTGCCCAGGAGGACGACAGCGAGGCGACGACGCCGGACACGCAGCAGGACTGACGCCCTCCCCGCACGACGTTGAGGCACACCCAGGAACACCGTGGGCCCGGATCACCGCAAGTGATCCGGGCCCACGCCCGTGTCCGTCGTACGCGGCGGCCCCTGATCCACTGCCGGATCCTCAAGCCGGGCCGCCGTCCGGTGCGCCGACCGCAGCGCCCACGGCCCGCTGGTCAGGGCTCCCACCAGTAGTACGCACAGTCCGCAGCCGGCGATGACCCACCAGGCCGGCCTGCTCGCCGCCACGAAGGTGTCGGCGTACGGCCGCCCGTGCACCCCGGCGGCCAGCACCGCGCCGATGACGGCGACGCCCAGCGTCGTACCGACCTGCCTGCTGGTGGAGGCGACCGCGGCGGCGACGCCCGCCTGGGCGCGCGGCATCCCGGATACGGCGGTGTTCGTGATTGGTGCGTTCACCATGCCGAAACCGAGGCCGAACAGTACGTACCCGGTGAACAGCAGCGGCGTGGACGTCTCCGCCTCGAACGCCGCGAACAGCACGCCGCTCGCCGCCATCGTGACCCCGGCCACCAGGAGCGAGAGGCGGGGCCCGCGGCTGCCTACGAGCCGTCCCGAGAGCGGTGCGCAGACGAACGTCAGAGCCGCCATGGGGAGCATGTAGAGCCCGGCGTGCAGAGCGGAGAAGCCGCGTACGTCCTGGAGGTACAGGGTGTTCACGAAGAGGAAGCCGCCGAGCGCGGCGAACGCGCACACCGCGATCACCGTCGCCCCGCTGAAGGGCGCACTCCGGAAGAACCGGAGATCGATCAGTGGCTCCGTCCGTCTCGGTTCGTGCACGAGAAGGCACAGGAGTGACGAAACGGCCGTTCCCGCGAACAGCAGAATCAGCGGCGACGTCCAGCCCGCCACGGGTGCCTCGATGATCGCGTACGTGAGCGATCCGAGCAGCGCGATGACCAGCAGCTGTCCGACGGGGTCGGGGCGGCGTGCCTTCGGGGCGCGCGACTCGGGTACGTACCGGATGGTCAGCAGGAGAGCGGCCAGCCCTACCGGCAGATTCACCCAGAAGATCGCCCGCCAGCCCACGGAGTCCACCAGCAGGCCGCCGATCAGCGGGCCCGCCGCCATGGAGATTCCGACCACACCGCCCCACATCCCGATCGCCCGGGCCCGCTCTCGCGGCTCGGTGAAGGTGTTGGTGATGATCGACATCGCGACGGGGTTGAGCATCGAGCCGCCGACGGCCTGGACCATGCGGAAGGCGACGAGCGATTCGAGGTTCGGCGCGAGGGAGCACAGCAGCGAGCCGAGCGTGAAGAGGACGAGGCCGGTCTTGAAGACTTTGCGGCGCCCGATCCGGTCGGCCGTGGAGCCCGCGAGCATCAGCAGCGAGGCGAGGACCAGCGTGTACGCGTCGATCGTCCACTGCATCCCGGCGACCGTCGCCCCGAGTTCCTCTCGCATGGACGGGAGGGCGACATTGAGCGCGGTGTTGTCGAGGCTCACGATCAGCAGGCTCATGCAGCAGATCGCCAGGACCAGCAACCGCCGCCGGTGGGTGAGCTCGGGCATACGCGGATAGTACGGCTCACTAACGACTCGCGCCGTACGGGACAATGGGGCCATGACCACCGCGCTCCCCATGCTCTCCATCGGCCCGCACTCCGTGCAGCCGCCGGTGGTGCTCGCCCCCATGGCCGGCATCACCAACGCCCCTTTCCGCACCCTGTGCCGCGAGTTTTCCGGCGGCAAGGGGCTGTTCGTGAGCGAGATGATCACCACGAGGGCGCTGGTCGAGCGCAATGAGAAGACCATGCAGCTGGTCCACTTCGACGAGGCCGAGACGCCTCGCTCCATCCAGCTGTACGGAGTGGATCCCGTCACCGTCGGCAAGGCGGTCCGCATGATCGTGGACGAGGACCTGGCCGATCACATCGACCTGAACTTCGGCTGCCCGGTGCCGAAGGTGACGCGCAAGGGCGGTGGCTCGGCGCTTCCGTACAAGCGGCCGCTGCTGCGGGCCATCCTCAACGAGGCCGTGTCCAACGCGGGCGAGCTGCCAGTGACGATGAAGATGCGCAAGGGCATCAACGACGACCACCTCACCTATCTCGACGCCGGACGGATAGCGGTCGAGGAAGGCGTCACAGCGATCGCTCTGCACGGCAGAACTGCCGCTCAGCATTACGGCGGTACGGCCGACTGGGACGCCATCGCCCGACTCAAGGAGCACGTGCCGGAGATCCCGGTGCTCGGCAACGGCGACATCTGGTCCGCCGACGACGCGCTGCGGATGATGCGCGAGACGGGCTGTGACGGTGTGGTCGTCGGGCGCGGCTGCCTGGGGCGGCCGTGGCTGTTCGGGGACCTGGTGGCGGGCTTCGAGGGTACGGAGGCGTACGCCGCCCCGACGCTGCGCGAGGTGGCCGCGGTGATGCGCCGGCACGCGGAGCTCCTTGGCCAGTGGATCGGTGACGAGGCACGCGGGGTCATTGACTTCCGTAAGCACGTTGCCTGGTACCTCAAGGGCTTCGCCGTCGGCTCGGAGATGCGCAAGAAGCTTGCGATCTCCTCATCTCTGGACGAAATGGACGCTCACTTGAGCGAGCTCGATCTGGACCAGGCGTGGCCGGTGGGGGCGGACGGACCCCGGGGTCGTTCATCCGGTAATGGGCGAGTTGTCCTGCCGGACGGCTGGTTGAAGGACCCGTACGACTGTGCGGGTGTGAGCGAGGATGCAGAGCTGGACACGTCCGGAGGCTGAGATTCGGGTCTCGGGCGGGTCTCATTCGAGCTCATCTGTGGCGTGATCCTCGCCACGCCTGATGAGCTGTTTGCTCAGATGAGCATGCCGGCCGAGACTGCATCTCTCAAAAGGTGGCACTGGGTGCCACCTTTTTTGTTTTGATCGATCAAACTATTGGTTACTCTCCGCCAATGATTTGCGAGATAATGATTGCTGAACGTGTTTTTGCGTACAACTCCTGAACGGTGTCCGATATGTGCTCCGGGTAGTTGATCACTTTCGATCTGCTGGCGGACGAGTGGTTAAGGCCGCATGACAGTCAGGTGGACGTACCCAGACACCTTCGATCTGGGTATGTTCCTGGCCGTCAGGGCAGCCACCGAGCCTCGAGGAGTCGAGACCCGTGTCGGAAAACAAAGATCTTCACGTAGTCACACCCGCGCCTGAGGGCCAGAAGTTCGTTTATGACTTCACCGAGGGCAACAGGAACCTCAAGGACCTGCTGGGCGGCAAGGGCGCCAACCTCGCCGAGATGACCAACCTCGGGCTGCCCGTCCCTCCGGGCTTCACCATCACGACCGAGGCGTGCAAGGTCTACCTCGACAGCGGCGAGGCGCCGGAGGCGCTGCGCGCCGAGGTCAGCGCGCACCTCGACGCCCTCGAGCAGAAGATGGGCAAGAAGCTCGGCCAGGCCGACAACCCGCTGCTCGTCTCCGTCCGCTCGGGCGCCAAGTTCTCCATGCCCGGCATGATGGACACGGTCCTGAACATCGGGCTCTCCGACAAGTCGGTCACCGGCCTCGCCAAGCAGGCCGGCGGCGACGAGCGCTTCGCGTGGGACTCGTACCGCCGTCTCATCCAGATGTTCGGCAAGACGGTCCTCGGCGTCGACGGCGAGCTCTTCGAAGAGGCGCTGGAGCAGGCGAAGGCCGCCAAGAAAGTCAAGGTCGACACCGACCTGGAGGCTGCCGACCTCAAGAAGCTGGTCCGCAAGTTCAAGAAGATCGTCTCCGACGAGGCCGGACGCGACTTCCCGCAGGACCCGCGCGAGCAGATGGACCTCGCCATAAACGCGGTCTTCGACTCGTGGAACACCGACCGCGCCAAGCTGTACCGCCGCCAGGAGCGCATCCCCGGCGACCTCGGCACGGCCGTCAACATTTGCTCCATGGTCTTCGGCAACCTCGGCCCCGACTCCGGCACCGGCGTCGCCTTCACCCGCGACCCCGCCAGCGGCCACCAGGGTGTGTACGGCGACTACCTGCAGAACGCGCAGGGCGAAGACGTCGTAGCCGGTATCCGCAACACCGTGCCGCTCGCCGACCTCGAGAACATCGACAAGGCGTCGTACGACCAGCTCATGCAGATCATGGAGACGCTGGAGACCCACTACAAGGATCTCTGCGACATCGAGTTCACGATCGAGCGCGGCCAGCTGTGGATGCTCCAGACCCGCGTCGGCAAGCGCACCGCCGGTGCCGCCTTCCGCATCGCCACGCAGCTCGTCGACCAGGGCCTCATCGACGAGGCCGAGGCGCTCCAGCGCGTCAACGGCGCGCAGCTCGCGCAGCTGATGTTCCCGCGCTTCGACGACGAGGCGAAGACCGAGAAGCTCGGGCGCGGCATCGCCGCTTCCCCCGGCGCCGCTGTCGGCAAGGCGGTCTTCGACTCGTACACGGCCGTCAAGTGGTCGCGTTCCGGCGAGAAGGTCATCCTCATCCGCCGTGAGACGAACCCGGACGACCTCGACGGCATGATCGCCGCCGAAGGCATCCTGACCTCGCGCGGCGGCAAGACCTCGCACGCCGCCGTCGTGGCGCGCGGCATGGGCAAGACCTGTGTCTGCGGCGCCGAGGAGATCGAGGTCGACACCAAGCGCCGCCGCATGACGGCCCCCGGCGGGATCGTCGTCGAGGAGGGTGACGTCGTCTCCATCGACGGCTCCACCGGCAAGGTGTACCTCGGCGAGGTGCCCGTCGTGCCGTCCCCGGTCGTCGAGTACTTCGAGGGCCGCATGCACGCCGGCGCCGACGACGCCGACGAGCTCGTCGCCGCCGTGCACCGGATCATGGCGTACGCCGACCGAGTACGCCGCCTGCGCGTACGCGCCAACGCCGACAACGCCGAGGACGCCCTGCGCGCCCGTCGCTTCGGCGCCCAGGGCATCGGCCTGTGCCGTACGGAGCACATGTTCCTCGGCGAGCGCCGCGAGCTGGTGGAGCGGCTGATCCTGGCCGACACGGACGACGAGCGCGAGCAGGCGCTGGGCGCGCTGCTGCCGCTCCAGAAGGCCGACTTCATCGAGCTGTTCGAGTCGATGGACGGACTGCCGGTGACGGTGCGCCTCCTGGACCCGCCGCTGCACGAGTTCCTCCCCGACATCACCGAGCTGTCGGTGCGCGTCGCGCTCGCCGAGTCCCGCAAGGACGCGAACGAGAACGACCTGCGCCTCCTCCAGGCCGTGCACAAGCTGCACGAGCAGAACCCGATGCTGGGTCTGCGCGGTGTACGTCTGGGCCTCGTCATCCCGGGTCTGTTCGCGATGCAGGTCCGCGCCATCGCCGAGGCGACGGCGCACCGCAAGAACGCCAAGGGCGACCCGCGCGCGGAGATCATGATTCCGCTCGTCGGCACGGTCCAGGAGCTGGAGATCGTCCGCGAGGAGGCCGACCAGGTCATCGCCGAGGTCGAGGCCGCCACCGGCACCAACCTCAAGCTGACCATCGGCACCATGATCGAGCTGCCGCGCGCCGCGCTGACCGCCGGTCAGATCGCCGAGGCCGCGCAGTTCTTCTCCTTCGGTACGAACGACCTCACCCAGACCGTGTGGGGCTTCTCCCGCGACGACGTCGAGGCGAGCTTCTTCACGGCGTACCTGGAGAAGGGCATCTTCGGGGTCTCCCCGTTCGAGACGATCGACCGGGACGGCGTCGGCGCACTCGTGCGCAGCGCCGTCGAGGCCGGGCGTGCCACGCGTCCCGACCTGAAGCTCGGCGTCTGTGGCGAGCACGGCGGTGACCCGGAGTCGGTGCACTTCTTCCACGAGGTGGGCCTGGACTACGTCTCCTGCTCGCCGTTCCGGATCCCGGTGGCGCGACTTGAGGCGGGGCGCGCGGCGGCGCAGTCCTCGGGCAGCGACTCGCGCTAGCAGGACCAGTAACCAGTAACAAAGAAGCGGCGGCATCTCGTGCGAGGTGCCGCCGCTCTGTTGTGTTCTGTTGTCAGACAATTAGGGGTACACGAAACAACAGAAAGCAACAGCAGTTGAATTTCGCCATTTTGGCCCTGAAAGTGCGGCAGGATGCGGTCGCCGGATCCCCACCCGACGACCGCATCCCGATAGCTCGCCGGACACTGAGCCGCTACCTTCGCCGACCGCCGCCAGACCCAGCAAAGCCCCCCACGGCCTTCGCTGTGCCTTTCCGGTGACTCCGGTGTCGTGCCCGACGAGGAACAGCATTGCGTTCGGCACCGGGGACGCGCGATGCGTTTCAACTGTGGCTGAAAGGCCGTGGTGACGGCGTGTGATGGCGTGCATACTCAACTGCGGGGGCGATTGCGGATGCAACAGATGGGGCTTCGGTGCTACGTGTTCATTTCTCCGGTGTTGACTTGTCGAGGGTTCGGCTGTCCGACCGGCCGGACGCGTTATGGGAAACGGTGCTCAGTTTTCACAGACTGCGAGACAGGCGTGGTGCCAAGGTGTTCGGAGAATGGCGCCGTGAATCGCGTACTCGGTTGAATGGTGAAACACGACTGTTGGCGCCGGTGATACCGAGCAGGGGTTATTTCCCGGATTTCCTGACGCCTCGTGAGGGTGTCCGCGGCATGGAAGCGGGACTCGAAGCGGTACGCGCCACCGCCACCGAGCGGCTGCGCGCCGAACTGGCCCTGCTCGCCGCCTCGCACCGCCAGAGCGACCGTACGGCTCCGCAGGGCTGCGGGGCGTCGACGCAGCAGCGCCGGCACGCAGCCCCGCTCGCCGGCGGCCGGGGCGACGCACTGGCCCTGCTCGCCGGTGCGCTGCGCGGCTACCACCGCGCCGCCGTCGAGCCGTACTGGCCGCACATCCAGTCCCGTATAGAAGCCGACCGGGCCGCCAGAGGCCGCGCCCTGCTCGACGGCGGCGCGGACGAACTCCTCGCCTCACTCCCGCCGATGCTGCGCTGGCGCCCGCCGGTCCTGGAGGCCGACTATCCGGTCGACCGGGATCTTTACCTGCGCGGGCGGGGACTGCTGCTCCAGCCGTCGTTCTTCTGTCGCGGCACCCCGGTCGTCTACCGGGACCCGCAGCTGCCGCCCGTTCTCGTCTACCCGGTGACCCACGCGGACGCCCCGGCACCGGCCGACGACCCCGGACCGCCCCTGGGCCGCCTCGTCGGCCAGACCCGCTCGACGGTCCTTGCGGCCATCGGCGGCGGCTGTACGACGAGCGAACTGGCCCGCAGGGCGGGGGTGTCGCTCGCCTCGGCGAGCCAGCACGCGTGCGTACTGCGCGAGGCGGGCCTGGTCGTCACCCTGCGGCACGGCAACTCGGTCCTGCACACGCTGACGCCACTGGGCGCCGCCCTCCTGCGGGGCGGCGCGACAGCGGAATCGCTCCAGTAACAGCTGTGTCAGCTGGGTCGGCTGGGTCGGCTGTGTCAGGTGTGTCAGGTGTGTCAGCTGCGGAAGGGGCCCGTCACCTCGTACGTGATGCCGCCGGACGAGCTGCCGCTCGTACCGCGCTGGCTGGAGAAGTACAGGCGCCTGCCGTCCGGTGAGAACGCCGGGCCGGTTATCTCCGAGCTCGACTGTCCCTCGATCCGCAGGAAGGTGGCCACCACGTCGTCCGGCGTGATCACGCAGATCTCCATGTTGCCGCCGTCCTCGGAGACGAACAGGTCGCCGGCGGCTGTGCCGGTGACGTTGTCGACGCCCGTCAGGGGGGCCGTGCCGTTCACCAGGGAGTCGTCGTAGGCGAGCTCGATGGTCTGGGCGGCGGCGTTGTACTGCCAGACGCGGTTGTCGCCCTTGGTGGTGAACCAGCAGGTGTCGTTGGCGTAGTAGCAGCCCTCGCCGCCCGTGAAGCGCTTGGCGCCCGAGACCTGGTTGCGGGTGGCGGTGGCGCCGCTCGGGTCGGGGACGGTGGCCCAGGTGACGGGTCCGGACGTACCCGAACCCATCTTCAGGACCTCCAGCCTGCCCGCCGACAGATCACCCCAGGTGGTGGGCGTGAAGCGGTAGAAGCAGCCGTCGGTGACGTCCTCGGTGAGGTAGATGGTCCTGCGGACGGGGTCGGCCGCGGCGGCCTCGTGCTTGAAGCGGCCCATCGCGTCCCGGCGTACGGCGGCCTTCACGCCCCACGGGTCGGTCTCGTAGACGTAGCCTCGGTCGACCTCCTCGCACGACAGCCAGGTGTTCCACGGAGTCTTGCCGCCCGCGCAGTTCTGGCGGGTGGAGGAGAGGATGCGGTACGCGCCGGTGATGGCGCCGGTCGAGGAGAAGCGGACCGCGCCCGCGCCGCCGGAGGGTTGATTTCCGAGTTCGAGACGTAGATCCAGCCGGTGCCGTCCGCGTAGCAGTCGCCGCCGTCGGGCGCGTTGTGCCAGGTGTACGCGGTGGAGCCGACCTTCTGGCCGGAGCGGGCTATGACGCGACTGGTGAAGCCGGCGGGCAGGCGCAGGCCGTTGGCGTCGGTCGAGCCGAGGGCTCCGTAGGGACCGGCGCCGGGCTGGGCGGGGGCGGCGTACGCGGCGCCGCGCCAGAGGGTGCCGCCGAAGGCGGCGGCGGAGGTGCCGATGACAGCGCCGCGCAGGAAGCTACGACGTTCCATGTGTCACTCCAAAATGGGGGACTGTGACCTCGGAACGTAAGAGTCTCGAATTGACAGTGCATCAACAACCGGTGTGCGGGAGGTGATCAGTCGCCGACCTCGCGGACCTCGTAGTCGACGCGGTCCAGGTCGTCGAAGACGCTCTGGGCCACCGTGAAGGCGGAGTTGGCTGCGGGGACTCCGCAGTACACCGCCGTCTGGAGCAGGATCTCGCCGATCTCTTCCCTGGTCAGGCCGTTGGTCAGTGCTGCGCGCACATGCAGCGCCAGTTCCGCCTCGTGGCCGTGGGCGACGAGTGCGGTGAGGGTGATGCAGCTGCGCGTGCGCCGGTCCAGGGTCTCGCTCGTCCAGATCTCACCCCAGGCGTACCGCGTGATGAAGTCCTGGAAGCGGGCCGTGAACGGCGTCGTACGACCGACCGCGCGGTCCACGTGGGCCGCGCCCAGTACCTCCCGGCGCACGCGCATGCCCGCCGCGTGGTGGGACGCGTCGGTGTGGGCGGGCGGCGGGGCGAAGTGGGCGAGCAGGGCATTGGTCACTGCATCCGGCTTCTCCACGCCTGCCAGGTGCGCCGCGCCCGCGATTTCGAGCAGGCTGGAACCCGGGATCGCGTCGGCGATCTCGCGGGCGTGCGCGGGCGGCGTGGCCGGGTCGTCGCGTCCGGCGACGACCAAGGTCGGTGCGGAGACCGAGGGGAGCGCGCCGCGCAGGTCGTACGCCGCGAGTGCGTCGCAGCAGGCGGCGTAGCCGGCCGGGTCGGTGGCGCGCAGGTCTTCGATGAGCGCGTGGCCCAGGGGTGTCGGTGCGAACGCGGGCGCGAACCAGGTGCCCGGGCGGCTCGCCACCATCGCCTCGGTGCCTTCCGCCCGTACGAGAGCGGCGCGCTCGCGCCAGGTGGCGGGCTCACCGAAGCGGGCCGACGAACAGACCACGGCGAGGGCGGTGACACGCTCGGGGAAGTGCGTCGCCAGGTGAAGCCCTACGGCGCCGCCGATGGAGATACCGGCGTACGCGAACGACTCCCAGCCCTGTGCGTCGGCGGCCCGCAGCACGAGCGCCGCCAGGTCGGCGACGGTCGCGGTGCCGGCGGCCTGCGGGATCACGTCGGTGGGGGTGCCGCCGTGGCCCGGGAGGTCCCAGCGCAGGACGCGGTGGACACGGGCGAAGGCGGCGAGCTGCGGCTCCCAGACGGTGAGGGAGGTGCCTACGGACGGGCCGAGGACCAGGGGGGTGCCGGATTCGGGGCCGTCGAGGCGGACGTGGGGGAGGGAGAGGTCGTGGTGCGCGTCAGGCATGGGGGTGCTCCGGCTTTCGGTCCAGGGCGCGGTCTACCAGGGCGGCCGCGGAGCCGGTGTAGTGCGTGGGGTCGGTGAGTTCGGCCAGCTCGTCTTCCGCCAGTTCGTCGGTGGGGAGTGCGGCTGCGAGGGCCTCTGCCAGGGGGATGCCTTCCGTGGCTGTGCGCCGGGAAGCCGCGGTGAGGAGGTCCTTGGCGGCGGCTCGGCCGAGGGAGGGCGCCAGGGCTGCGGCGATGCGTTCGCTGACGATCAGGCCGTGGGTGAGGTCGAGGTTCTGGCGCATGCGGTCGGGGTGGACGCGAAGGCCTTCGGTGAGGTCCGCCGCGTGGGAGGCCGCGCCGCCGGCCAGGCGCAGGAGTTCGCGCAGGGGCTGCCATTCGGCGTGCCAGGCGCCTGCGGGGCGTTCGTCCCCGGCGGAGGCGAGGGAGGCGAGCAGTACGGAGGCCAGGGCCGGGGCCTGTTGGGCGGCGGAGGTGATCAGGGTGGCGTGGACGGGGTTGGCTTTGTGGGGCATGGCGGAGGAGCCGCCGCCGGTGCCTTCGGAGACTTCGGCGATTTCGGTGCGGGAGAGGGTGAGGACGTCTGTGGCCAGTTTGCCCAGGGCGGCGCAGGTGAAGGCGAGAGTGGTGGCCAGGTCGGCCATGGGGGTGCGGAGGGTGTGCCAGGGGAGGCTGGGCGCCGCGAGGTTGAGCTCGGCGGCGTAGGTGGTGAGGAGGGTGAGGCCGGGGTCGGGGGTGGGGGTGGTCAGGCCCGGGTCGGGGGTGCGGACGGTCAGGCCCGGGTCGGGCGTGCGGGGGGCTGGGCCTTCGGCGGGGGTTCCGCTGTGCCCACCCTCCCCCATGGCCTTAAGGGCATGGGGGGTACCCCCTTCGCCCTGGCGGAACGATTGCCCACAGCGTGGGGGCGGGGCGAAGGCCGCAAGCGTGCCTGCTGCTCCGCCCAGTTGGGCGGGGAGGGTGACGGCGTTCAGCCGGTTCGTGGCGTCCAGGGTCAGCGAGCGCCAGCCTGCCGCCTTCAGGCCGAAGGTGGTGGGGACCGCGTGCTGGGTCAGTGTGCGGCCCGGCATGGGGGTGTCCCGGTGGACTGCCGCCAGGGTGGTGAGGGCCGCGGTCGTGCGGGTCAGGTCGGCGGTGATGAGGGGGAGCGTGCGCGTGGCTACCAGCATCACCGCCGTGTCGACGATGTCCTGGCTGGTGGCTCCCCGGTGCACGTACGGCGCGGCTTCCGGGCCCACGGCTGCCGCGAGGTCGGCCACCAGGGGGATCACCGGATTGCCGCCGGAACGGGCACGCAGTGCCAGGTCGCGTACGTCGAAGTGGGCGGCCCTAGCCGCCGCCGTGACTGCCTCGCCCGCCCACGCGGGCCCCTGCGCCCGCGTGAGGGCCGCCTCCGCGTCGAGCATCGCCTGGAGCAGGGCCACGTCGCCGGTCGCAGCCTCGGCCGCGGTTCCGGCGCGTACAGGAGAGAGCAGTCCGTGGTCAGGCGAAGTCAAGGAAGACCGTCTCTTCCTCGCCCTGGAGGCGGATGTCGAAGCGGTGGGTGCGGTTGCTGTCGCGGTTCGGTTCGGGCCGGGCGATCAGTGTCGCGCGGCGCTCGGGAGTCAGCGAGGCGAACAGCGCGTCCGGGCCCTCCGCCAGGTACGCGCGCGTGAAGAGGTGGTGGGTCAGGCCCCGCGCGAACACGCACACGCTGATGTACGGGACGGGAGAAGGGGCGCCCGGGGGAAGGGTGCGCACCGTGTAGTGGCCGTCCGCGTCCGTCGGGACCCGGCCGAAGCCCGTGAAGTCGACGCCGTTGCGGCCGAGGAAACCGCCCGTCACGGGATCGCGGCGCATCGAACCCGGCGCGCCCGCCAGTGAACCGTCCGGCCCCGCCTGCCAGAACTCGACGATCGCGTCCGGGACCGGTTCCCCGGCGCCGTCGTAGACGTACCCGTGAAGCGTGATCGCGTCGGGATGTTCCCTGGGGGCGATATCGCCGCCTCCCGGGAACGGCAGGGCGTACCCGTAGAACGGACCGACGGTGTGCGAAGGAGTGGGCGGCAGATACGTCATCAGCGGCCTTCCTCGATCCAGGTGGCGGACGGGCCGTCGAGGACGATGTCCCAGCGGTAGCCCAGCGACCATTCGGGGCGGGAGAGGGAGTGGTCGTACGCGGCGACCAGCCGGGCACGCGCCGCGTCGTCCGTCACCGACTGGAGGATCGGGTCGTACGCGAGGAGCGGGTCCCCCGGGAAGTACATCTGAGTGACCAGGCGCTGTGTGAAGGCCGTGCCGAAGAGCGAGAAGTGGATGTGCGCGGGGCGCCACGCGTTCTCGTGGTTGCGCCACGGGTAGGCGCCCGGCTTGATGGTCGTGAAGCTGTACGAGCCGTCGTCGCCCGTCAGCCCCCGCCCCACGCCCGTGAAGTTCGGGTCCAGCGGCGCCGGGTGCTGGTCGCGCTGGTGGGCGTACCGGCCGGAGGCGTTGGCCTGCCACAACTCGACGAGCTGACCGCGTACCGGCCGGCCCGCGCTGTCGAGCAGCCGCCCGGAGACGGTGATGCGCTCGCCGAGCGGCTCAGCCGCGTGCTGCCGGGTCAGGTCGTGGTCGAGCTCGGTGACGTCGGTGTGGCCGAAGACGGGGCCGGAGAGCTCGACGGCCTCGGGGTCCCCGCTGACGGCCACCAAGGGCTGCTGAGGGTGGCGAAGGAGGCTGCTGCGGTACGGCGGGAAGTCGCGCGGGGGGTGATGCGCGGCGGGGGTGCCGGCCGCGCGGGCCTTCTCGTAATCCGCGCGGATCTCGGCGAGCTCGCCGTCGATGTCGGACTGCGTGGGAGTCATCAGGCCTGGTCCCTTCCCGCTGCCTTGAGGGCGCGCAGCGCGGCCAGTTCGGCGGCGGTGGGCGGCTCGGTGACCCCGACCGTGTCCGCCGTCTTCAGCTCCCAGCCGGTGGCGGCCCGTACCTGCTCGACGGTGACGCCGGGGTGCAGCTCGGTGAGTACGAGTTCGGCGGTGGCCGGGTCGGGCCGCAGGATGCCGAGGTCGGTGATGACGGCGACCGGGCCCGCACCCGGCATGCCGAGCTCCTTGCGGTCGCCGGGGCCCGAACCGTGGCCGAGCGTGGTGACGAAGTCGAGCTTCCGCACGAAGTTGCGGGTGGAGTGGCGCAGCACCATCAGCACCTTGCCGCAGTTCGACGCGATCTCGGGTGCGCCGCCCGCGCCTGGGAGGCGGCCCTCCGGCTTGCCCGGGCCTCGTTCGACGACCGTCGTATTAATGTTGGCGAAACGGTCGACCTGGGCCGCGCCGAGGAAGCCGACGTCGATCCGGCCGCCCTGGAGCCAGTAGTTGAACATCTCGGGTACGGGCACCACCGCGTCCGCGGTCTCGGCCAGTTCGCCGTCGCCGATGGACAGCGGCAGCCGGGTCGGCTTGGAGCCGATCGTCCCGGACTCGTAGATCAGCACGAGCTTGGGATTGACGGTGTTACGGGCGAGGTTGGCGGCGGTGGACGGCAGCCCGATGCCGACGAAGCAGGTGCGCGCCCCGGCCAGCGCGCGGGCCGCGTTGACCTCCATCAGCTCGTCGTGCGTGAAGTCCTCGGTGGTGGTCATCGGACGGCAGCTCCTTCGGTCCGTACGTTCGTGTCGAGCCACTGCGTGAAGGCGTCGCGGTCCCGGGCGATCGGGTCCCACGCCTGGTAGAAGGCGTTGTCGCGCACCGTGTAGCCGCTGGCGTACGAGGGATGGGCGCCGCCCGGTACGACGGCGCACGCGTCGATCACCCAGGTCGGCAGGACTACGCCGCCGGGCCGGGGCGTCAGCTCGTCGACGATCTCCTCGACCGTCACGAGTACCCGGCCGGCGGCCAGCGCGGCCTCCTTCTGGACGCCGGTCAGGCCCCACAGCTGGACGTTGCCGTCCCGGTCGGCCTGCTGGGCGTGGATGACGGTGACGTCGGGGTTGAGCGCGGCGACGGCGGCCAGTTCCTCGCCCGTGAACGGGCAGGTGACGGAGGAGACCGTGTCCGTACGGGTGGCGAGGTCGGAGCCGCGGTAGCCGCGCAGCACTGCGAACGGCAGTCGCGACGCCCCCGCGACGTAACGGTTGGCCATGCCCGCGTGGCTGTGCTCGTCGAGCTCCAGGGGCCGTGGCCAGCCGTTCTCGACGGCGTCGCGGAAGCGGTGCAGGGAGCCGACCCCCGGGTTGCCGCCCCAGGAGAAGATCAGCTTCTTCACCAGACCGGCGCCGATCAGTTGGTCGTAGATGACGTCCGGGGTCATCCTGGCGAGGGTCAGGTCGGTGATGTCCTGGCGGATGATCTCGTGGGCGGCGGCGTACGGGATCAGGTGAGTGAAGCCCTCCATCGCGAGGGTGTCCCCGTCGTGGACGAGGTCCGCCACGGCGTCGTGCAGGCTGCGTATGTCGGCCATCGTCACTCACTCCGCGAGTTGCTCAGTGTACTGACTAGTTTCTCGTCGAGGCCGTACAATTCCACCGAGTTCCGCTCGCGTCAATGGCTCAGTACACAGAGCATTGCCCAGGATTGCAGGAGGCCCCGCATGGCTGCGGTTGATCTGAGCACCCACCCCGGGCATCTCGCCCGGCGGCTGCAGCAGGCGCACACCCTGCTGTGGACCACGATGGTCTCGGAGGAGACCACGTCGCCGCAGTTCGCCGTGCTCAATGCCCTGGCCGAGAAGCCGGACATCGACCAGCGCACCCTGAGCGAGCATGTTCACCTGGACCGCTCGACCATCGCGGACCTGGTGGCGCGCCTCGGCAGGCGCGGACTGATGGAGCGGGTGCGCGACCCGCACGACGGCCGGCGCAACGTACTCAAACTCACGGACGAGGGCGCGGCGGTGCACCGCAAGCTGGTCACCCGGACGGCCCGGATGAACCGGGTGTTCCTAGCCCCCCTCGACGAGGGCGAGCAGGAAACGCTGCTGCGCCTGATCGGCCGGGTCGCCGACGCGGCGGAAGAGCTGCGGGCCCAGCCCGGCTCTCCTGTCACGACTCCAGAAGCGTCTTGAGAGCGGCGAGGCGCTCCTTCCAGAAGGCCTTGTACGCCGCCACCTCCGCAGCGTCCGCGAGCTTCGTGTGCTGGAGTGCCACCTGGGTCTTCGACTCGCCCTTGGGAGTGAAGCTGACGGAGAGCCGACTGTTCCCGTAGTCGGCCGACAGGGTCTTCCCCGCCCGGTGCGTACGCAGCGAAAACTCGCTCCCGGGAAGCCACCGGCGGCGTACGCCCGCATCGGTGAAGGCGGCCTCGCAGCGCGCGACCGGTGTTTCCACGGTTCTGCTGCCGCTCGTCTGCCAGTCACCGGTCGAAGACTGGCCGACCTCGCGCAGTCCGCGTTCCTGCTCGTATCCGACCGTGATCGACTGGGCGTACCACCCGTCCACGGCGAGGTCGTCGGTCAGGTGACGGGCGATCTCGGTGTGGGTGCGCCCGGCGGCGCCCCACGCGTCGAGGAGGGCGAACCACGCGTCCCAGTTCCGGCCGGTGGCGGCCTTCAGCACGTCGACCGACAGCTTCTCGGTGATCTTCTTGCCGGCGCCGGCGGAGCGGGTCATGGCGCCGACGCTAGAACGGGCGTGGCGCACCCGCAAGGCGGAAGTTTTCTGCGAGTTTCTGTTCGAGCGATGAGTTTCGCGCGGCCCCCGGGTCTACCCCTGCGAATGGCAACGACGAGAGAAGAGAGACACAGCTCATGCCTCAGATGATCTTTGTGAACCTGCCGGTGAAGAACCTCGACACCACGAAGTCCTTCTTCAGCAAGCTTGGGTACTCCTTCAACCCGCAGTTCAGTGATGACAAGACCGCCTGTCTGGTGATCAGCGACACGATCTTCGCCATGCTGCTCACCGAGCCGCGCTTCAAGGAGTTCACGAAGAAGGAGATCGCTGACACGAGCCGGACGACGGAGGTCCTGCTCGCGCTCAGTGCCGACAGCCGGGAGAAGGTCGACGAGATGGCCGACACGGCCCTCGCGTCCGGCGGATCCCCCGCGAACGAGCCCCTCGACCACGGCTTCATGTACGGCCGTTCCTTCCAGGACCCCGACGGTCACACGTGGGAGATCATCTGGATGGACCCGTCGGCGGTCGAGGGCGGCCAGGGCTGACGACCGGCCCCGGTCTGAAAGACGACGGAGGGCCTCAGGCTTCGGTTCTCACGAGGTGAGGCCCTCGTACGTCACCCCGGTGAGCTGCTCCGATGCCACCCACAGGCGCTCGCTCGCCACATCGTTTGTTGTCCACTTCGCGCGCCACGACTTCGTGGGCGCGCCCCGCCAGCCCTGGATCTTCGGCCCGGTGAACGAGTCGGGCTGTACGCCGGGTTCTGTCGCCGCGTACAGCGTCGGCAGGGCGCCGGACTCGGCGGGCTGGGCGATGATCCTGTTCCCCAGTGCCACGATCCGCTCGGCCGCCCTGCGCCCCTCCATCCGTACGCCCGCGCTCTGGAGGTTTGTGCTGGCATAACCGGGGTGGGCGGCCGCCGCGACGACGTCGGAACCGGCCGCGGCGAGGCGCGCGGCCAGCTCGTGGATGAAGAGCAGGTTCGCGGTCTTGGAGCGTCCGTACGCGATCCAGCGCCGGTACTTGCGCTCGCTGTTGAGGTCGCCGATGTCGATGTTGGACAGAGCGTGAAGGCCACTGGATACGGTCACCACGCGCGCTGCGGGCGTCCGCAGCAGGTGCGGGAGAAGCAGCCCGGTGAGGGCGAAGTGCCCGAGGTGATTGACGCCGAACTGCGTCTCGAAGCCGTCGGCGGTCCGTCCGTACGGGAGCGCCATGACGCCCGCGTTGTTGATGAGCAGGTCGAGGCGGTCGTACGCGTACGAGCCTGCGAAGTCCCGTATGGAGGACAGGTCCGCCAGGTCGAGTGGCGTGAACTCGACGAGCGCACCCGGGACTTCGCGCGTGATGCCCGCCGCGGCCTCCTTGCCGCGTTGCTCGCTGCGGCACGCGAGCACCACGCGTGCGCCGCGGCGGGCGAGTTCGCGCGCCGTGACGAGTCCGATGCCGCTGTTGGCCCCGGTGACCACGGCCGTACGGCCGCTCTGGTCGGGGATGTCGCTCGCTTTCCAGCCAGTCGTCATGGAGGTCAGCGTACGGCCGGACGATTCGTCAGGCGGAGGTGCCTCCGTCGATGACCAGGTCGCTGCCGACGACGGACGCGGCGTCGGCGGAGGCCAGGTACAGCACGGCGGCGGCGACCTCGTCGACCGTCGACACCCGGCCGAGCGGTGACTCGTCCTTCATGCGGACGGCGCGCTCCGCTTCACTCTCGCCGCGTCGCAGCGACATGGTGGTCGCGGCGGGGCCGGGGCTGACCGCGTTGATCCGGACGCCGTCCTGGATGTGGTCGACGGCTGCCGCACGGGTGAGGGCGGAGACGGCGGCCTTGGAAGCGATGTAGCCGGCGACGCCCGGGATGCGGCGGTGCGCGCCGAGGTTGGACGAGATGTTGACGATCGCGCCGCCGCCTTCCTGGGTGCGCATCGCATCGATCTCGGCCTGCATCGACAGGAGTACGCCCGTGACGTTGATGTCGAGGAGCGTGCGCCAGTCCTCCTCGGACAGTTCGGCGACGGGCCCGCCTCCCCGGAACACACCGGCGTTGTTCACGGCGACGTCGAGGCTTCCGAACCGCTCGACGCTCTCGCGAACGAGCGCCCGAACGTCCTCGGAACGGCTGACGTCGGCGGTGATCGCGACCGACGCGCCACCGCCGCCCGCCCGCTGTACCAGTGCGACGGTCTCGTCGAGGGTCGCGGCGCTGCGTCCGGTGGCGACGACGTTCGCGCCCTCGGCGGCGAAGGCGAGCGCGATGGCACGGCCGAGACCGGAGCCCGCACCAGTGACGAGGGCGGTCTTGCCGGAGAAGCGAGCAGTCATGGTCTGTCCGTCCTTATTCTTGAACGAGCGTTCTGTTATTAGAGCGTAAAAGAGACGCCCCAGGGGCGCCTGTGAAACGAGGTTGTCGGGTTCGGTGAGTCCAGGGATGCGGTCAGTCGAGAAGTGTCAGTGCCTGTTCGGCCGCGTCCCGCACCCTGGCCGGGTCGCTGGAAGCCTTCCCGACGACTCGCAGGCCCTGCATCAGCACGAGCAGCATGCGGGCGAGTGCCCGCGGATCGCGGTCCTCGGGCAGCTCGCCCTGTGCCTGTGCCCGTACGAGCGCGGAGTGCAGCAGGGTTTCGATGTTCTCCCAGCTCACCGCCACCCGGCGGGCCGCCGAGTCGTCGTGCGGGGCCAGCTCGGCGGCCGTGTTGGTGACGAAGCAGCCGGTCAGCCGTTCCGCGTCGGAGGCGGCCTCGGCGGCGAACCGCCGCATCACCGCGCGCACGGCCGGCAGTGCCGGGCCCGGCTGGGAAAGCTCGCCGAGCAGCTGCGGGTTGCGGGAGTCGGCGTACCGGTCGAGCGCCTTCAGGTAGAGCTCGTGCTTGCTGCCGAAGGTGGCGTAGATGCTGGCGCGGCCGATGCCGAGGTGCTCGACGAGGTCCGCCATGGTCGTCGCCTCGTAGCCGCACCGCCAGAACAGCTCCAGGGCTGCCTGCAGTGCGGCGTCGGGGTCGAATTCCTTGGTCCTTGCCACGTCCCGAACACTAGCCTTACTGGAACGATCGGTCAATTAACTCCGACGCGTACGGGGAACGTCTGCACAGCGACCGTGTCGTCGTCCAGACAGCGGCCCGTTTCCAGATCGAAGCGCTGCTTCAGGAGAGGCGACGCGACAAAGGGACGGCCGTTCGCGGATCCGATCAGACCGCGCGACAGCACCTGGGCGCCGGAGAACGGGTCACGGTTTTCGATGGCGTACGGGCGCCCCGCGCGGTCCGTGAACAGCGCGGCCTGACGGCCGTCGGGGAGCAGGGCCGCCACACCCCGTCCAGGGGTGAGGTCGGACAGGGCACAGGCGGTGAACCAGGAGTCGTCGTCGATACGCAGTTGCAGGGTCATCCCACTCGGGTCCCTTCGAGGGTGAGGAAGGTCAGGTCCGGCTTCATCTGGTCGCGCTCGGGAACGAACCGTACGGACGGGTCCGGCGCGTCGGGCGCGTTGACGAACGACACGAACCGGGACAGCCGCTCGGGGTCGTTGATCGTCTCGGCCCACTCGTCGCGGTAGCCGGACACGTGCGTGGCCATCAGGGCTTCCAGCTGCTCGCAGATGCCGAGCGAGTCGTGGACGACCACGTCCCTGAGGTGGTCCAGGCCGCCCTCCAGCCGCTCCAGCCAGGTGGAGGTGCGCTCCAGGCGGTCCGCGGTGCGGATGTAGAACATCAGGAACCGGTCGATGAGGCGCACGAGTTCCGCGTCCGACAGGTCCTGGGCGAGGAGATCCGCGTGACGCGGGGTCGCGCCGCCGTTGCCGCCGACGTACAGGTTCCAGCCGTTCGCGGTGGCGATCACACCGAAGTCCTTCGACTGCGCCTCGGCGCACTCGCGCGCGCATCCCGAGACCGCCGACTTCAGCTTGTGCGGCGCGCGCAGGCCCCGGTAGCGCAGCTCCAGGTCGATGGCCATCCGGACGCTGTCCTGGACGCCGTAACGGCACCACGTCTGTCCGACACAGGACTTCACCGTCCTGAGGGCCTTCCCGTAGGCGTGGCCGGACTCGAAACCGGCGTCCACCAGGCGCGTCCAGATCAGCGGAAGCTGCTCGACGCGGGCCCCGAAGAGGTCGATGCGCTGGCCGCCGGTGATCTTCGTGTAGAGGCCGAAGTCGCGGGCCACTTCGCCGATCACGATCAGTTTCTCGGGGGTGACCTCGCCACCGGGAATGCGCGGCACGATCGAGTACGAGCCGTTGCGCTGCATGTTGGCGAGGAAGTGGTCGTTGGTGTCCTGGAGGGCGGCCTGTTCGCCGTCGAGGATGTAGCCGTTGCTCAGGCTGGCCAGGATCGAGCCGACCGTCGGCTTGCAGATCTCGCAGCCGTCGCCGCCCCGGGCTTCCTCGCGGCCGTGCGAGTCGAGCAGCGCGGCGTACGACGTGATGCGCAGGGTGCGGACGATCTCGTACAGCTCCGAGCGCGTGTGCGGGAAGCAGCCGCACAGGCCCTTGTCGCCGGACTGGGGAAGCAGCTGGCCGATCAGCTTCACGCAGCTGCCGCAGCCCGTGCCCGCCTTGGTGCACTTCTTCACCTCGGGGAGCGACGAACAGGCGGTCACCTGCCCCTTGGTGACGTTGTGGCAGTTGCAGACCACCGCGTCGTCGGGGAGGGAGGACGGGCCGAGGGTGACCGAGCCGCCGCCCGCCGGCGCTATGAGCTGTTCCGGTGCGATGGGCGGTACGGAACCGGTGAGCGGCCGGAGCATCGCGTACGCGTCGGCATCGCCGACGAGCACGCCGCCGAGGAGTTCGCCGTCCGGGCTGACCACGAGCTTCTTGTAGACGCCGGAGCGCGAGTCGGAGTACGTGACGTCCAGGCAGCCCTCCGCGTGGCCGTGCGCGTCACCGAAGGACGCGACGTCCACACCGAGGAGCTTCAGCTTGGTGGACATGTCCGCACCGGTGAACGCCTTGGTCGCCTCCTCGGCCGTTCCCGCGATCGTTTCGGCGGCGGTCTCCGCCATCTCGTAACCGGGCGCGACAAGGCCGTACACCCGGCCGTCCACCGCCAGCGCGCACTCGCCGATCGCGAAGACCGCGGGGTCGGACGTACGGCACTGCTCGTCGACGGCGATGCCGCCCCGCTCGCCCACCGACAGGCCGCAGTCCCGGGCCAGCTGGTCGCGCGGCCGTACACCCGCCGAGAAGACGACGAGGTCGGTCTCCAGCGTCGAACCGTCCGAGAGGGACATGCCGTTCACCGCGCCGGCGTCGTCGGTGGTCACGGCCTGCGTACCGACGCCCGTGTGGACCTTAAGGCCCATGCCCTCGATCGTACGGAGAAGGGCCGCGCCGCCGCCCTCGTCGACCTGGACGGGCATCAGCCGGGGAGCGAACTCCACGACGTGCGTGGCGAGTCCGAGCCCGCTCAGCGCGCCCGCCGCCTCCAGGCCGAGCAGTCCGCCGCCCACGACCGCTCCCGTACGTGCTGTTTTCGCGTACGCCTCGATCGCGAGGAGGTCCTCAATGGTGCGGTAGACGAAGCACCCTTCCGCGTCCTTCCCGGGAACGGGTGGTACGAAGGGGTACGAACCAGTGGCGAGGACGAGCGTGTCGTAAGTGAAGGTCCGTCCGGCGCGCGAGGTGACCATCCGCGCCTCGCGGTCGATGGCCGTCGCCGGGTCGTCCAGGTGCAGCTCGATGCCGTGCTGGTCCATGAAGTCCGGCTCGCCGAGAGCGAGCTCGTCGGGGGTGCGGCCCGAGAAGTACGAGGTCAGCTGGACACGGTCGTACGCGGCTCGCGGCTCCTCGCACAGCACGACGACACGCGCCCGCTCGGTCACGCCCCGCTCGGCGAGAGCCTCCAGGAAGCGCTGGCCGACCATGCCGTGGCCGACGACCACGATCGTGGGTGGTGTGGACATCTCAGGCGCCTCCAAGCAGATGGAACAACGGGGTGGAGGGGAGCGGTTCGTCGCCCTCCCAGGTGCGGGCGAGTTCGCCGACGGCGCCGAGATCGCCAAGCAGGATGCCGCCGATCAGCCGGTCCCCGCGCACGACGACCTTGCGGTACGCGCCACGGGTGGCGTCGGCGAGGCGGACGACGTCGTCGCCGGGGAGCGGGTTCGTCTCGCCGAACGCGGCGAGGTCGAGCGGCCCGGAGCCCTTGCCGCCGGCCCTGAGGGTGAGGCGGGTGAGGGCGCGGGTGCCGGTGTAGCCGCCGATGCTCTGCGACCAGGCGTCGGCGGCAGCGGCGTGGCTGGACAGTGGGCTGACGGAGGGCGCGGTCCGAGGTGAGTCCAGCAGCAGTGAGGCCAGGATGTCGGCCTGTTCGAGTGCCGGGCCCGCGAGACCGTATACGCGGCCGTTGTGCTCCGCGCAGTCGCCGATGGCGCGGATGTGCGGGTCCGAGGTGCGCAGCTCGTCGTCCACGACGATGCCGTGGCGCACCTCCAGGCCCGCGGCCTGCGCGAGGCCGATTCGGGGGCGCACACCGCAAGCCAGGACGACGAGGTCGGCGTCGAGGGCGTAGCCGTCGGCGAGCTCGACGGCCCGCACGGTCCCGGCCCGCTCCCCGGCGTCGCAGCGCAGGCCGCGCACCCGGCACTCCGTGTGGACCTCGACGCCCAGCGTCTCCAGGTGGCCGCGCAGCAGCTCGCTCGCGGCCGGGTCGAGCTGGCGCTGCATGAGGTGTTCGCCCTGCTGGGCCAGTACGACCTGGGCGCCGCGCTCCGCGAGCGCGCGGGCCGCCGAGACGCCGAGGAGGCCACCGCCGATCACGACGGCGCGGGTGCCTTCGCGTACGGCGGCTGCCAGTGCCAGGCAGTCGTCCATCGTACGGAAGGGGTGGACGCCGTCGGGGAGGTCGGCGCCGAGGCCGCGCAGCGGCGGCAGGACGGGGTTGGAGCCGGTGGCGAGGACGAGTGTGCCGTACGGGACGACGCTGCCGTCGTCGCACTGCACCACCCGCTCGGCACGGTCGATACGGACCACGCGCACCCCGCGCCGTACCGGCGTCGCGGGCTGGGCGATGACCTCGGGGCCGTAGCGGCCGGCGAGGACCTCGGCGAGCAGCACCCTGTTGTAGGGGGCGTGCTCCTCTTCGCCGATGACGGTGACCTTGGGCCCCGTCGCTTCGGTCGCCTCGGTCGCCGGGGTGGGCTGACGGGTCAGCTGCCGGGCCAGCCGGGCACCCGCCGTCCCGCCGCCGATCACCACGATGTCCTTGCTCATGACCGCAGACTGCCGGGGCGGTGTTACCCGACCGCATCCCATCTGTTTCCCGCGGGGAACACTGCGCTCAGCGCACGGCGCACGGCGCTGTGAGGGGGAGCGGGGGACGGGGCGGCGGAGGCTGCCGAGGCTCAATACCCCTTCAGCCGATCCTCAAGGCCGTCTCAAGGCTCCCTCAAGGCCTCTTCACGGATCACCTTCCGGGCCGCTGACGTGGGCTTTCGGGGGCGCGACTGCGCGCATCCGGCACCTGTGCAACCGGTCGCAAGAGTCGCACCGGCGGCACCCCGGCGCCGGCCGCACCGGCGGCACCGGACCCGGCTTCGCCATCCGGAGGAAGCTCAGATGTCGCTCAGCCTTCCAACGATTGATGGACGCCACACCCATCCCCTCCCTAAGGTCGCGATCATGCCCGACATATCGCTGACCACGCTCGTTGTCCTGTGCCTCGCCGCCGCGGCGGCCGGCTGGATCGACGCGGTGGTGGGCGGTGGCGGGCTGCTGCTCCTGCCCGCTCTGCTGCTCGGTCTGCCGCACGTGCCCGCCGCGCACATCCTCGGCACCAACAAAGCGGTGGCCATCGTCGGCACTTCCGGTGCCGCGGTGACGTATCTACGCAAGGCGCCGGTGAAGGTCGGGACGGCCGTGCGGATCGGACTCGCGGCCCTCGCCGGCTCCATGACCGGGGCCTTCTTCGCCGCCGGGATCAGCAGCGACGTACTGCGCCCGGTCATCATGGTGGTGCTGCTCGGCGTCGCGGCCTTCGTGCTCCTGCGGCCCTCCTTCGGCCGCGCCGCCGACGACGACGCGAAGGTGCCGGTCACCCGGGCCCGTACCGTCACCGCGATCGTCCTCGTCGGCGGCGGCATCGGCTTCTACGACGGACTCTTCGGACCCGGCACCGGTACGTTCCTCGTTCTGGCGCTCACCGCCGTGCTCCACCTCGACCTGGTCACCGCCTCCGCCAACGCCAAGATCGTCAACGTCTGCACCAACGCCGGCGCGCTCGCGATGTTCGCGTACCAGGGAACGGTGCTGTGGCAGCTCGCCGCGCTGATGGCTCTCTTCAACCTCGCCGGCGCGATGGCGGGCGCGCGGATGGCTCTCAGGAAGGGAAGCGAGTTCGTGCGCGGGGTGCTGCTGGTCGTGGTCTTCTCGCTGGTCGCGAAGCTGGCGTTCGACCAGTGGACGTAGGGCGGCCGCGTCTAGCGCACCGCCGTCAGGTGCGCGTACGCCACCACGTTTCCCCGGTAACCGGTCTTCTCGGAGAACGTGCCTCCGCAGGTGATCACCCGCAGCTCGGCCTGCCCCGAGGCCGCGTACACCCGCTGCTCGGGGAAGTTCTCGCTGTCGTACGCCTCGATGGCATCGATCGTGAAGACGGCGGTACGCCCGTCCCTGCGCTCCACCTCGATGGTGTGGCCCCTGCGCAGCGCGCCGAGGTTGTAGAAGACGGCCGGCCCCCGCGCGTTGTCGACGTGCCCGGCGATGACCGACGTGCCCTCGGCGCCGGGCGGGGTGCCGTCCTTGTACCAGCCGGCGATGTTGCGGTTCCCGGCCGGCGGTACGTCGAGACTGCCGTCGGGGGCCAGGCCGAGACGCATGATGGGCGCGTCCACCCGGACGGCGGGTATCCGGATCCGTACGGGCTCGGAGGGCCGCAGCGGCTGCGTCGGCGGGACCGTACTCCTCGGGACGTGCTCGGACCCGGCGGCGAACGCTTCGGCGGACGACGGCCGGGGCGGGTCCTGACCTGCTGTGCCGTTCTGGATCAGCCAGACGCCGGTGCAGATGGCGATGGCGACGAGGCCGCCCTTCGTACGCCGGTCCGTCATCGCTGATCACACCTCCAGTGCAGTCCGGCCCGGCCGTACGCCCCGCGTGCCCCCGCCCGGCTCGGGGCCAGGGCGGAGGCACGGGGAACTCCGGCGGTACGGGTACGGGGCGGCCGGGGGCCGGCCCCGTCAGCGTTCCCGCGTGCCGCTCGCCCGGCGACGCAGGAGCATCCAGGTACCGCCGACGGCGGTCGCGGCCAGCACGGCCGCACCCGCCGCGATCTGGGTGGTGTCGGATCCCGCGGACCCGCCGACACCGGTCTTGACGTGGCCCGTGGGGTGCGTGGGCTTGTGGGTCGGGGTGTGGTGCGTGGGGCGAGGGTGCGTGGGTTGAGGGTGCGGGGGGCGAGCGTGCGTGGGTTCGTGCGACGAACCGGCGGTCACGGTCAGCGTGCCCTGGGCGGTGTTTCCGTTGTCGCAGGCCACCGCGATGTCGTGGGTTCCCGTCGGGGCGTCCGGGGGGAGCGTGAACTCCCCGGTGACGACCTCTTTGTGGGTGCCGGGCTGGAGAGGGAAGTCGCCCGCGCCGACGGAGTTGGCGTCGCCCGTGCCGCCGCTGTCGGAACCGCAGGCGGTGGTGTTCACCGTGATGGTCTCGCCGGGGCCGGCGGTCGCCGGATACACCTCCAGCGTGTGCTCCGGAGTGTCGTTCTCGGCGTACGCCGGACCTGCGCCGAGGCCGCCGAACGCGGCGGCCGCCAGCGCGGTACCGGTCAGCAGAAGTGCAGGGCGCATGGTGATCCTCCCGGAGGCGTCGGTACGGCACTCCCTCCGAGATAAGTGGCCGCACACGCGGGGCGCCTGCTGAGCGCGGGTCGGATTGCCTGCCCCCGGCTCCGCGCCACGCCGCGCGGGCGCTGCGTCCGCCCAGGTCAGCGCGGGGGCGAGAGGTGGTGAGGCGGTCACCCTGCCATTGCGCACCGAATGGGTGACGGACGGCCCTGCCGGGCGGGCTTTCCCCTACCCGCCCCTTCCCGAAACTGGGGGCAAGCCCCAGACCCCAGACAACACAGACGCCCTGCGGGCGTGTCCTCAAACGCCGGACGGGCCGACTTTGCAGCCAGGGCCGCAAAGCCGGCCCCTGCCGGGCACTATCCAGCCCCTCCGGCGTTTGAGGAGCGGGGTCTGGGGCGGAGCCCCAGCTACCCCCGGCTACTTCAGCCCGTCCGGCGTTTGAGGACCGGGGTCTGGGGCAGCGCCCCTCACGCGGCGGAGCCGCAAAGCGTCACAGCGGGAAGGGGCGGTAGGGAACGCGCCGCAGGCAACCCGCACCGCACCCGCGCCCGCACCGCCCCCGCACCGCACCCGCCCCCCTCAGACCGCCTCCCACGGCGTCGCCTCGTAAGCCGACATGACCGTCTTCATCAGCTCCTCGTCGACCGAGAACCCCGTCTCGTCGATACGCCGCACCGCGGCAATCCCCTGCGAGTTGGTAACGAACGCCGCCCGATACCCGGCCAGCCCGCCCACCGTCACCCGTCCCCGCACCGACGGCAGCCCGTACTCCGGGAGCCGGGCTTCGAGCAGGGCCATGGTGACGCCGTGCAGCGACGGCGCGTCGGGCCAGACGACCGAAGTGCCGTCGTAGAAAGCAACATTGGTGATCGCGCCCTCAGCGACGACCCCACCGGGCACCGTCAGCAGCGCGTCGTCGAATCCCGCGCGCCGCGCGAGGTGCCCGTAGTGGGTCTGGGCGAAGCTGCCCAGGTGTTTGATGTGCGGGAAGGGGCGTTCGTACGGGACCGACATCAGGGCCTGCGGCGCTGACGGCATGGTGGCGGGCGGCCGGACAGTCACCATGAGGGTGGCCGCCACGGCCCCCGGCGCCCAGAACACGTACACACGCACCGCGGCATCCCGCACCCCCGCCCCGTCGAGCGCATGCCGCACCCGTTCGCGCACCAGCTCGCCGTCGAGCCCGGTCCCGAACACCTCCTGGGTGGCAGCGTCGAGGCGCGCGAGGTGCAGGCGCAGTCCACGCACCCCGCCGTCCCTGACCTGCATGGCGGTGAAGTGGGCGTAGCCGCCGTAGAGGGTGGGGACGAGGAGGTCGTCCGCAGTGGCGGCCGTGCGGCCGTCGATCTCGATGTAGGGAGCGGCGGCGGGTGCGGGAGGTGTGGTGGCGGGTAGCCCCGCGCCT
>NZ_JAGGOK010000095.1 GCF_018614615.1 Streptomyces sp. ISL-100
CCTGGAGTGGAACTCCGGCAAGGTCGAGGGAAACGTAAATAGAGTGAAGCGGATCAAAAGGGACGGCTATGGCCGGGCCGGCTTCGACCTCCTACGTCGGCAGATCATCCTCTCCGACTGAGCATCGTGACGCCGCGTCACCGCTCCACAAGAAGTGGATCAGAACCGATCTCGCAGGCCGCCAGTGGGGAGAACTTCTGGCTTCCCAATAGAGTTGTCAAGTGACTGGATGTGCGGTCGGGGTGGCATCTGCTCCGCCGGTGAATTTCAGCGTTCCGCGCGGCGTGAGGCCTGGGTCGCGGCCAGCAGGTTCCGGATCTCGGTGACGCTCGTGCCGGTGCGCTCAGCGATACGAGCGGCCGGCTCCCCGGCTCGGTACGCGGTGACGATCGCCGCGGAAAGCTTCCGGCGGGCCGTGTGAACTGCCGCTTGCGCCTCGCGCAGTGCCGCAGCCGCCGTCTCCAGTGCGTTGTCCTCGCTCGTCATAGCAGTCATCGTGCCAGCGGGCCCGCAGGGCCGGTACGGTGGGAGTGTTCCAGTACGAGGCAAGGGGTGGCGGCATGGCGGGCGAGACGCTGGTGACGGTGGTGGGCAACCTGACCGCCGACCCGGAACTGCGACACACCGCCTCCGGCACCCCGGTGGCGGGTTTCACCGTCGCGTCCACTCCCCGTGTGTTCGACCGCGACCGCAGTGAATTCGTCGACGGTCAGCCGCTGTTCCTGCGCTGCTCGCTCTGGCGGCAGGCCGGTGAGAATGCCGCGCAGTCGCTCACCCGGGGCATGAGGGTCATCGTCACCGGACGCCTTCGGCAGCGCACCTTCGACGACAAGGAGGGCATCCGCCGCACCACCGTGGAGATCGACGCCGAGGAGGTCGCGGCCTCCTTGACCTACGCGACCGCCAAGGTCACCAAGACCTACCGCCAGGGCATGCCGTCCCAGGGCGGGCCCGCGCAGGCCCCCGGGCCGACATCCGATTCCACGCAGTCGTCCCCGGGCGGGGGCCCGGCGCCCGCCGAGCCACACCCGTTCTGACCAAGGACGGAGACAGCACCCGAACGCGGACCACGACCCGGTATCGACGCTGCCGCCGTGGTCGGACTTCAGCGTCAAACTTCCCGCTCCCGCTGGCATCGGCTTTTGGTAGCGCCGGTCAGTTCTTCGCGGGGGTGCCGCAGCACTTTTTGTACTTGCGGCCCGAGTCGCACCAGCACGGTCCGTTGCGCGCGGGCGGCCACGGCAGCGTCTGCTCCGGGTACGCCGCGGCCCGCCACTCGCCGTAGTTCTGCCGGGTCCTCTGATCGGCCGGGTCGCTGCCGGTGCGCTGGGTGTACGTCTGGAAGTCGGCGAGAGTGCCGGTGACCATGCGCACGTGGGCGGCGCCGGCTTCGTCGTAGCCGCGGGCCTCCCGCTGGATCCGCGCGGCATAGGTGTCGTAGTCGTCGCTGTAGTGCGCGGTCGACTCCGGCCAGTGTGCCCGCACCGCCGCGAAGTCCTCCCGGGTCCAGCGCAGCACGATGGAGTCGAACGCCTCTGCGTCCACCGGTACATCCAGTCGGCTGCCCCACTCGGTCCGCACCAGCTCGCTGAATGCTGCGAGGGAAGCGTTGGCCTCGGCCTCGACAGCCAGATCGTCCTCATCCAGCTGAATGTCCAGCTCGCTGCGCAGGAAGCTGCGGCTGAGTGCCAGTCCGCGCCGGTACTCGGCCGCCTCCGGGGCGTCACCGGCCCGGGCCGCGCGGTCCAGACCTGCCTGGCACCATTCCAGGGCCGACTCGCTCGCGCCGGCCTCGGTCAGTACTTCGACCATGTCGTCGAAGACCCGCAGGTCGGTCAATCCCGCAGGCTGGGCGTCGAGTTCGGCCCGCAGTGCACGCTGGGCCTGCTCGGCCTCCGGCCCCCGGCGCAGTGTGTACAACTGGTCGACGATGCCGACCTGGGCATCCCTGCCGAACTCCCCAGCGAACCCGGCCGCGCGGTGGAAGAGCGTGAGGGCCTGCTCGTTCCCACCGCCGCGTGCTGTGAGCCAGCCGACATCCACCAGGGCACGCGGCTCCTCCGGAGTGCCGGCGTGCTCGGCAGCCCACCGTTGACACTCGTCTGCCGACGGTTCGCGGCCCAGTCCCTTCAGGAAAGCGGCATAGGGGGTGGGCTCGGCATCGAGCGGCGGTACGTCGTTCATACGCCAACCCTACCGACCCAGACGAGGCGGATCCTGTCGTTCTCGCGGCCCCTCCACGCCGTCAGGCCATTTCAGGTACGGGCGGGGCCACTTCGTAACACCGACGGTCACGGATCAGCGCCCAGATGACGTTGACGCGGCGGCGGGCCAGGGCGAGGACGGCCTGGACGTGGCGTTTGCCCTCTGCTCTCTTGCGGTCGTAGAACTTCCGGGAGTTGGGGTCGCAGCGGATGCTGACGAGTGCGGACTGGAAGAACACGCGCTGCAGCCGGCGATGGTACCGCTTCGGCCGGTGCAGGTTGCCGCTGACCTGGCCGGAGTCCCGTGGCGCGGGCGCCACCCCGGCGAAGGCCGCGAGCCGGTCAGCGGTGGGGAAAGCCTCCAGACTGCCACCGACAGCAGAGAGGAACTCGGCACCGAGAGTCGCTCCGATGCCGGGTATGGACGCGATCACCTCGGCGAGTTCGTGCTCACGAAACCGGCCCTCGATGAGCCGGTCAGTCTCGGCGATCTTTTCGTTGAGGGCCACCACCTCCCTGGCCAGGGTGTGCACCATCTTCGCGATGGCCTTCTCCCCGGTGACGGTGGTGTGCTGGCGCTCGGCGGCCTCCACCGCCCTGACCGCGAGGGCTTCGGCGCTGCGAACCTTGCGGTTGCGTAGCCAGGTCGTCAGCCGCCGGATGCCCGCACGCCGGACCGCTGCCGGGGTCTGGTAGCCCGTCAGCAGTACCAACGGGCCGACGGTGCCCAGGTCCAGGGCGCGCTCCAGGGCCGGGAACATGCCATTGAGCAGGGACTTCAGCCGGTTGACGGTCCGGGTCCGGTCGGCCACCAGGTCGGAGCGGTGCTCGGTCAGCAACCGCAGTTCAATGGCGGCCTCGTCGCCGGGGCGGATCGGCTGCAGGTCACGGCGCATCCGGGCCTGGTCGGCGATCACGCGGGCATCCCGGGCGTCGGTCTTGCCCTGGCCGCGGTAGCTGTCGGTGGCCCGGTTGACCGCGACGCCCGGGATGTAGACCAATTCCTGCCCGTGGTTGAGCAGCAGCTCGGTCAGCAGCGCGGGCTCGCCGCCGGTCATGTCCATCGCCCAGGTCACCTTCTCACCGTCGGCGAGGTCCAGGACGTCCCCGATCAGACCGAGGAGCTCCGGCTCGTCGTTGGCCACCCGCCGCGACAACAGCGTCTCGCCCTCGGCGTCCAGGACCAGCGTGTGGTGGTGGCTCTTGCCGCAGTCGGTCCCCGCCCATATCCGGCTCATCGTGCTCCACTCGTTCGTATTCGTCATGTCTGCCACGGACGGCCTCGCCGGCATTGCTCTACACAGCGACTTGTTCGCACTTCCCAATCGGCGGCCGAGTCGTCGAGGGGGCACCGGGCGGCCAAGCCAGGGAAGCCATCAAGCGGCAGCCGCCTACGAGCCACACCCAGTGCCCCTGGGCGGTACAACCCTACGAATGGCTGCCCCAACCCGAGAAGAAAGGTAGAGCCGCCTACGGGGAGAACTTCAAGGCCATTGACATCCGGGTCGTGCGTCAGCTCGAAGTGCCAGGCGGCGCCCGGCGGGCCGACCATCACCAGGTCGTGCTCGCACGCGCTCGGTGGTGCGCCACAGGACATCCAGGCCGAGGCCGTCCACGTAGAAGCGTTCGGCGGCGACGAGGTCCCGCGAGGGCCGGGCCACCCGGACATGGGCGGTGGAGTCGATCACGCCGACACCTCCAGGGCGGCGCGCCAGGCGGGACTGTCGACGTAGTGGTTGTCGAAGCGCTCCGCAGACGCGGCGATCTCCTTCGCGTCGGCCTCGCCGCGCATCACGCGGCCGAGCAGACGCAGGTAGTCGAACCGGCCCATGCCCGGTGTGAACACGAACAGGACGTCGGCCTTGCATCCGGGCGCCGCGGCGAAGGCGTGCGGGGTGTGGGGCGGAACGGCCAGGAAGTCGCCCTCCCCCAGGACGGTGACCTCGTCGCCCACCAGTACCTGGAGGGATCCGCTGATCACGAAGAACAGCTCCGTCGCCTTGGTGTGGAAGTGGGCAGGTGCCCCTACAGCTCCCTCGGCGAACGTGGACCGGTAGCTGGTGAAGCCGTCGGCGGTGCTGTCCGAGTCGGCGAGCAGCGTCATCACACTGCTGGGGTCGGCACAGGTCTCGGCGTCCGCACGACGGGTCAGCACCGGTCGAAACGGCGCCGCAGACGAGGACTGGACTTCCTGGGTCATAGCCCAACCTTACGATCTTGAACGCTGCCCTGACCAGCCCGATTCGGGGACCGCCACCGGCCCGCCAGACATGGGGCCTGGCTCAGCTGAACGGACGCCATCGGGCGACCTGCGCCGTGTCCCCGCCCCATAAAGGGCTTCGCGTGAAGGCGCGGCTGTATCGGATGGTGACGGTTGCTGTCAGTCGTATGCCGATTCCGGTCAGTTGGGTGCCGAAGGGCTGGGATACCTGGGATCAGGGCGGCAGGCCGTGCTGTCCGGTACTCGGCGGAGAGGGGCCGCACATGCCGGGAAGCCGTGGCGAGGATCTTGTGGGCGGTCCGGCGGCCGTGTTCCCGCCCCAGTCGGGGCGGGCGGCGGCGATGCCCCGGCTGCTGGATCTCGATGGGCGCGGTGAGCTGACAGCCGCACACGTACGTCTGGTCGCCCAGGCGTTGGGGAAGTCGGAGCGGACCGTGTGGCGGTGGCTGGCCGCAGCACGCGCAGATCACCGTCTCGCCTGGGTGGAGTCGTCGCACTTCACGGTCACCACAGAAATCCGGAGGCTGCTGGCGCTGTGGGGCGGTAACGCCTCCCGAGTCCACGCCGAGCTGATGCAACGGGCCGCCGAGGATCCGGACGCGCCGGCGGTGCCGTCGCTCTCCACGTTGCACCGGGCGATCCGCCGGGACCTGACCCGCGGAGAGCGGGCCGGGCTGGGAAGCGGGGAAGCGGCGCGGCGCGCGCATGACGTGTTCGGGCAGCGTCCGGCCACGCACCGCAACGCGGTGTGGGAGGGCGATCACAAGCATGTGCCCGTCGAGGTGGATGTGGAGGGTGAGCTGGCCACTCCGTGGGTGACCTGGTTCATCGACTGTGCCACCAAGGCGATCACCGGGGTGGCGGTCACCGCGCACGCGCCGAGCCGGGACGCGGTGCTGGCGTCCTTGCGGATCGCGATCACCCGCAGCGAGCCGTTCGGGCCCGTGGGCGGGCTGCCCGGTCAGATCCGGGTCGACCGCGGCAAGGAGTTCCTGTGCGCGACGGTCACCGCGGCGATGGGCGCGTTCGCCGTCCCCGTGACCGACCTGCCCGCCTACACCCCTCACTTGAAGGGCACGATCGAGGCGCTGAACGACGCGGTGGAGGAGATGTTCCTCGTCTCGCTCCCCCGGTACACCGGCCGCCAGAAACTCACCGGCGGCCATCTCGCCGACCCCGATGCCCCGCCCCTGACGTATGAGGCGTTCGTGGGGCTGCTGCTGGACTGGGTGACCTGGTGGAACACCCGCCACCACCCGTCCGCGCTGAACGGGAAAACCCCCATCGAGGCGTGGCAGGCCGACGCGACACCGCTCACGGATGTGTCCGCGAGCCAGCTGGCGACCTTCGCTCTGGAGGACGACGGGCGTACGTACACGATCAGCACCAGCGGGGTGCGGTGGCGCCGCCGCGACTACCTCGCCCCGTGGATGAACGGCCGTACCGGCACCAAAGTCTCGGTACGCCACCTTCCCCACCACGACGACACCATCGAAGTCTTCGACGCCACCACCGGCCGCCACACTGCCCCCTCCAACAGCCAGCACTGCCAGCACATCGCCCGCAAGGGCGTGACCAGCGGGAACACACCTCACGTCATACCGACCGGCAACCAACTGACCAGCATCATCACCAAAAACGTCAACACCAAATCGGCATCTACGTCACCACTAAAATCCCCGACCACAACAGGCTGAACAGCAGAAACCCCACACCTGCAGCACTGACATCACGATGCCGAACCACCACCGACAAAAACTTACAGATCATCACTGGGACACCGCAGATGCCCAGTTCGAGGAGAACCTCGCCGCAGCCCGCGCGTACTACGCCCAGGCCGGCACCCTGGCGGCGCCCCGCCACGCCAGCGCGATGGACAAGCCGGTGGGCCAGTGGCTGACCAACCTCCGCCGCCCCGGAGGGCTTGGCAAGGACCCCGACCGCGCGGCGCGGCGGGCCGAGCAGCTGGCGGCGATCGATCCGGACTGGAACCCCGGCGCCCTGGGATGGACCGTCGACTGGCAGCGCCACCACACCGGCCTGCGCGCCCTCCTGGAGGCCAGCGGGACGCTGGAGGAGATCCAGCCCGGCGTCACCTACCGCGGCGACGACATCGGACGCTGGCTCGCTCGGCAGGTCCGGGACTGGGCGCGGCTGAACGAGGAGCAGCAGCGGCGGCTGGGTGAGCTTGGTGTGAAACCGGCTGAGCGGCCCCACAAGGCTTCGGCGCGAACCAGCGTGAAGGCTGGGGCAGCGAGGGGCTCTGACGCGTTCACGCGGGGCGTGGCGGCCCTCGCTCAGTACATCCAGCGCGAGGCCCGCACTGTCGTACCGCGCGGCCACAGCGAAGAGCTCCCTGACGGCACGTCCGTACGCCTCGGCATCTGGCTCTCCAACCTCAAAAACCGGCGCGACCGGTTGAGCGAGCAGCAGCTCGCCGCGCTCGTGGAACTCGGACTCGACTGGGTGTGAGCAGTCGGTAACCGGGACAGCAGCCGGTCGTTGAACCCGACGTCAAGTGAAGTGCACAGAAGTCCCGGACCCCTGTCATGGCTCCGGGACTTCGCAGTCACAGCCCGGCTGGTGCTTGATCGTCCGTGGTCTGGAGGAAGGCCGCCTGGACGCGCAGCAGGTGGGTTTCGGGGTGGGTTTCCTCGTAGCGATTCATGACCTGCTCGTAGCGGCCGGCGGCGAAAGGTTCGGCGGCGTGCTCGTCCTCGTCCATCCCACACGTCATGGCGAGCTTCGCCCCTTCGTGCAGAGCGGTCTTCTTCGAGGGGTACACCCAGACGTCCAGGCGCCCCGATCCGCTGTAGCCGCGGTGAGCCAGCGTCCACACCGCCGGATCCTTCGTCGTCTCCACCGTTCCGTCCGGACGGTGCAACTTCGAGGAGATCATCTGCTTGATGAAACGGGCGTAAACGGTCACCTTCGGGAGGCTACCCACACCACCGTCCGTGTGGGCTGGATCCGGCGAAAGCCCGCCTGCCGTGGGCGGCGCAGTGGGGCATCAGCAGTGCGAGCGCGGAACAAACTGCGGAAACACGCCTCGGGGCCGGCCGCCAACCACTGCGGCCGGCCCCTGGAGGCCATGTCCTAACCACTCACTCATCAAGCGTCTGCCCACACGGCACGGCTCCTAACACCCCGAAGAACACTCCGGCCCGTGACCCGCAGGCCGCCTTCGCCGTTGAGTCGGCGACGCGTGCATGAATCCGTCCCCCACGGTGCGCGCTCCGCGGGGCCCTGACACCGTGCCCGGCTCAGGGCCCCACCCCTCTGCCGCCACACCCAGCCCAACCGGTGGCCGCGTGCAGGACCGGCAGAGCTGCGGTGCTCAGCGCCGCAGGAAGCCCTAGAAGGCCGCTGAAGA
>NZ_JAGGOK010000096.1 GCF_018614615.1 Streptomyces sp. ISL-100
TCGGTATTTCGTGTTTCCAACCTTACCAGATCCGTTTTCCGTTCCGTTTCCGGTTCGGGGTTTGTTTCTGGTGGCCGCTGGAGTGGCCTTTGCCTTTCGGCTTGTCCCCGACATTATCAGAAGCATTTCCGCCGAGCTAATCGGCTTCGTGATTCCAATGTGTATCGAGAGGCCCTGAGGAGATGATCTCCTGGAGGGCGAGACAGATACTAACCGTTGCGAGTGGATACGTCCACCCGGTTCAACCGTTTAAATTTACCTCCCCACGCCAGCCGTGTCAACGGTTTTTGTGGGCGGACAGGACAGTACCAGGTCAGAGGGGTCGTACGCACATCACGCGGCGGTGGGGAGCTCGGCGCTGCGGTCGGCCTGCTCGACGTCGCCGCGGTCGCCGGCTCGAGCTGCTCGGCCGCCCAGGATGTAGACGTACGCAAGGAATGCCAGCTCGGCGACGACGCCGATGGCGATGCGGGCCCAGGTGGGCAGGCCCGACGGCGTAACGAAGCCTTCGATCAGGCCGGAGACGAAAAGGACCAGGGCAAGGCCGATCGCCATGCCGAGGGCGGCTCGGCCTTCTCGCGCGAGGGCCGCGCGGCGGGTGCGGGGGCCGGGGTCGATGAGGGTCCAGCCGAGGCGCAGGCCCGTACCGGCAGCTACGAAGACCGCGGTGAGTTCCAGCAGACCGTGCGGGATGACCAGGCCCAGGAAGACGTCGAGGCGGCCGGCCGAGGACATCAGACCGATGGCGACGCCGAGGTTCAGCATGTTGAGGAAGAGGATCCAGAGCACCGGGAAGCAGAGGAAGGCGCCCAGAACCAGGCACATGGCTGCCGCTTGGGCGTTGTTCGTCCAGACCTGGGCGGCGAAGGACGCTGCGGGGTGGCTGGAGTAGTACGTCTCGTACTGGCCGCCCGGGCGGGTCATGTCGCGTAGCTCTGCCGGGGCCGCGATGGCTGACTGAACCTCGGGGTGGGTGCCGATCCACCAGCCGATCACGGCAGCCACGGCGATGGAGAGCAGGGCCGTGGGGACCCACCAGTGGCGGGTGCGGTACATCGCGGCGGGGAAGCCGGACGCCAGGAAACGGGTCGCGTCGCGCCAGGACGCGCGGCGGGTACCCGCCACCGTGGCTCGGGCTCGGGCCACGAGCTGGGTGAGCCGCGCGGTGAGGGCGGGATCGGGGGCGCTGGACTGGATCAGCGAGAGGTGGGTGGCCGTGCGCTGGTAGAGAGCGACCAGTTCGTCGGCTTCGGCGCCGGTGAGGCGGCGGCCGCGGCGCAGGAGGTGGTCCAGTCGGTCCCACTCAGCGTGGTGGGCGGTGACGAAGACGTCGAGGTCCATGGTCGGCTGCTGCTCCAGGCACTAAGTCCGTACGGTCCGTACTGCGCGGCGCGCGCTGCGGGCCAGCTTGGCAGACTGGGGATCCAAGGGGCAGGGAAGGGCGGCCATGGGCGGCGGAGGGTGGGTTTCCGGTGAGTGAGCTTGTTACGGGCGACGCGGTTGTACTGGGGCTGCGGCCGGCGAGGCTGCCCAGCCGGGCGCTTGCTCTGGCGATCGACATGGCGGTGGTGTGGACGGTCTATCTGAGCGTGTCGGTTGGGCTGGCGATAGCGACTGCCTCGCTCGACGAGGCGGCCGGCATGGCGATAGCGGTTGCGTCGTTTGTGTTGGTGCTGGTCGGGGCGCCCATTGCGGTGGAGACGCTCACGCATGGGCGGTCGCTGGGAAAGATGGCCTGTGGGCTGCGGGTGGTGCGGGACGACGGGGGGCCGATCCGGTTCCGGCATGCGCTGGTTCGGGGGGCGGTGGGGGTCGTGGAGATCCTGATGACGTTCGGGGTCGTTGCGTGTATTGCTTCGCTCATTTCTGAGCGGGGGCGGCGGATTGGGGATGTGTTCGCCGGGACTCTCGTCGTACGGGAGCGGGTGTCCGCAGGGCGGGTGGGTGTTGTGCCGCCTCCGCCTCCGTGGCTGGTGGGGCGGTTCGCCGGGCTCGACCTGTCCGGGGTGCCGGATGGGCTTTGGCTTGCGATACGGCAGTACCTGACGCGGATGGGGCAACTGGATCCGCAGGTGGGTGCGGCGATGGCGGGGCGGTTGGCCGGGGACCTGGCGGCGCGTACGGGGGCGCCGGCTCCGCGGGAGGTGCCGGCGGCGGCGTATCTGGCGGCTGTGGTGAACGAGCGGCAGGCGCGGGACGCGCGGCGGGCGTTTGTGGGGGCTTCTGGATCTGGTGCGGTGAGTGGGGGTGCGGGTCCCGCTCCGGCTCCAGGGGGTTCGGTGGCGGCTCCTGTTCCCGCTCCGGGTGCGGGTCCGGGTTCGGCTCCGGGTTCGGCTCCGGCTCCGGCTCCGGCTCCGGCTCCGGTGGACGGTTCGGTGGACGGTTCGGTGGACGGTTCGGTGCGGGTGAGCGCTGGGTCGGAGGCGGGGGCCGCTTCGTCCGGGACTGGGTTCGCGCCGCCGGCTTAGGGCGGCGGGCTCTTTTTCCCCACCCCGCCCCTTCCCGTAACTGGGGCTCCGCCCCGGGCCCCGGTCCTCAAACGCCGGACAGGCTGGAATTGCTCGGCTGCGGGTAGCCGATGTTTCGCCCGGCCGGCTGAAGCCGCTCACTCGGCTCAGGGCCAGGTAGTTGTACCGGCCGCCGCATCGGCGGGAAACGCTCCGGTCGGGGGGCCGGGCGTACCGGCGCACTCGCTGAAGCCAGCCCGCTCAGAGGGCTGGGCCTACGAGCGCACTCACTGAAATTGGCACACTCAAGGGGCACGGCGTACCAGCCGCACTGGTGAAGTCGGCCCGCTCGGAGGGCTGGGCGTAGCAGCCGTACTGGGTGGAGCTGCTCTGGGTCCTGGGGCCGGGTGTATCGGCGATGGTTGAGGTTTCTCCGCTCGGGCGGGGGCGAGGGTACTGCCGACCGCGCGGGTTGGGTTCTCCGTACTTTCGGATGGAGAACTGGCGAACCTCGGTGCACCGCTCGGCTGACCTTGCGCATGCCCGTCGGCAGGTCGTTGCGTCAGGGGAAGGTTGAGGGTGGGGTTTCCAGGTGTTCCAGTTCGATGCCGGGGGCTGAGAGGACTACGTCGCCTGCGATGTGGATCTGGTGCTGTTCGCCGGTGTCCAGGGCGTTGACCTGGTATTCGTCCACCATCAGGGGGCCGTTGTCAGTGGCATGCGCTTCACTCTTCAGCAAGGCCCAGGACTGGTCGACGGTGCGGGGCGCCAGGACCGGGTCGGTGAAGGCGACCAGGCGGACGCGGGTGGCGGGGGAAGCGGGGGTGAGGCGGAGAAGGCGGGTGGTGGCGATGAGGAAGGCGGGGGATGTGCCGGTGAAGGTGTGGGCGGCGACGTTGCCTTCGGTGGCGTGAGTGCCGGTCGGGTCGGTGCGGACCCAGGTGACGCCGTCGATGGCTGCGCCTCGGACCTGCCAGCTTGAGGCGTGCAGTTCGAGACGGATGGGGCGGCCGAGTTCGTCGATGGCCAGGTCTACGGAGCCGGCGTGGTCGCCGGAGGGGGTGATGATCTGCGAGACGTAACGCCAGCCGGAAGGACCGGGGGCGCAGTGGAAGTGTTCTTCGCCGAGGGGGGTGTGGTCGTGAAGGTCGTGGAGTGAGTAGCGGCCTCGGGGCATGAGTCTGTCCGGTTCTTCGGGTCCGACATGGGGCAGGCCCCCGGCACGGGGGTGCGGGGGCCTGCCTGACAGCTACTGCTGCTACTGCTGCGGGTTGAGCTTGGGCTCAGTAGCGGTAGTGGTCGGACTTGAACGGGCCCTCGACCTTGACGCCGATGTAGGCGGCCTGCTCGGGGCGGAGGGTCGTGAGCTTGACGCCGAGGGCGTCGAGGTGGAGGCGGGCGACCTTCTCGTCGAGGTGCTTGGGCAGCACGTAGACGTCGGTCGGGTACTCCTCGGGCTTGGTGAACAGCTCGATCTGGGCCAGGGTCTGGTCCGCGAAGGAGTTGGACATCACGAACGAGGGGTGGCCGGTCGCGTTGCCCAGGTTCAGCAGGCGGCCCTCGGACAGGACGATGATGACCTTGCCGTCAGGGAACTTCCACGTGTGGACCTGCGGCTTGACCTCGTCCTTGACGATGCCGGGGACGGCGGCGAGGCCGGCCATGTCGATCTCGTTGTCGAAGTGGCCGATGTTGCCGACGATCGCCTGGTGCTTCATCTTGGCCATGTCCGCGGCCATGATGATGTCCTTGTTGCCGGTCGTGGTGATGAAGATGTCGGCGGTCGCGACGACGTCTTCCAGCGTCGCTACCTGGTAGCCGTCCATCGCCGCCTGCAGTGCGCAGATCGGGTCGATCTCGGTGACGATCACACGGGCGCCCTGGCCGCGCAGCGATTCCGCGCAGCCCTTGCCCACGTCGCCGTAGCCGCAGACGACGGCGACCTTGCCGCCGATCAGCACGTCGGTGGCGCGGTTGATGCCGTCGATCAGGGAGTGGCGGCAGCCGTACTTGTTGTCGAACTTCGACTTCGTGACGGCGTCGTTCACGTTGATCGCCGGGAAGAGGAGGGTGCCGTCACGGTGCATCTCGTAGAGGCGGTGGACACCGGTGGTGGTCTCCTCCGTGACGCCGCGGATCTCGGAGGCCAGCTGGGTCCACTTCTGCGGGCTCTCACCGAGGGTGCGGTTGAGGACCGTGAGGATGTGGGCGTACTCCTCGCTGTCCGCGGTGGAGGGGTCCGGGACGGCGCCGGCCTTCTCGAACTCGACGCCCTTGTGGACGAGGAGGGTGGCGTCACCGCCGTCGTCGAGGATCATGTTCGGGCCGCCGGTGGGCGTGTTCGGCCAGGTCAGGGCCTGCTCCGTGCACCACCAGTACTCCGCCAGGGTCTCGCCCTTCCAGGCGAAGACCGGGACGCCGGCGGGGGCGTCGGGGGTGCCGTTCGGGCCGACCGCGATGGCGGCGGCGGCGTGGTCCTGGGTGGAGAAGATGTTGCAGGAGGCCCAGCGGACGTCGGCACCGAGGGCGACCAGCGTCTCGATGAGCACGGCCGTCTGCACGGTCATGTGCAGCGAGCCGGTGATGCGGGCGCCGGCGAGCGGCTGGGTGGCGGCGTACTCCTTGCGGATCGACATCAGGCCGGGCATCTCGTGCTCGGCGAGAGTGATCTCCTTGCGGCCGAAGGCGGCGAGGGAGAGGTCGGCGACCTTGAAGTCCTGGCCGGTGGCGACAGTCGTCATGCGGGCTGCTCCTCGTGGATACGGGTCGAGGTGGGTACGGCTGACTCTGCGGCGGCGGGCATACGAGTGCCCGGGCGCTCGCAGCGCAGTCCGTCGGAGGCCCTCTCTCCCTCGGCCGGCCCACGGGACCGCCCGACCGCCATCAGCAGCGACGTCTGGCTAGGTCACGAATCTACACCGATCGGCCCAGTGATCCCCAGCCGCCCTGGTCAGCAGCGGGCTTTGCGGACTTTGCTCTGGTCGGCGGTGGTCGGCTGGTGGTCGGCTCGTGTACGTACTGACGTCGACGGGCTTGTAGGGTCGCGCTCGCGCGGCTGCCTCTGGCGACGAGCATCTGCGGGTGCGGGTCCTTGCGAACCTCTCGCGCAAGCGCGGTTCGGTAGTTGGTACGGGTGGGGCCGTCGGTGTCCGTACCGACGTGCTCTCCAGCATGTGCGAGCACATTCCGGGGTGGGAAGGCCAGGGAACCATGCGGCAGGCATCAGTGGTGGGTGGGCGGCGTCCGGGGAGAGGGCTGGTGGTCGCGGCGGTCGTGCTGCTGTTGGTGGGGGCGCCGCTCGTGGCGGTCGGTCTTGTCATGGGGCGGGGCGGGTATCAGGCGTCCGAGGTCGCCGCGGGGAACATGGAGCCGACGTACTCGCAGGGCGACCGGATCGTTGCCGAGGAAATAGGCGGCGGGGACGTCCGGCGTGGCGACGTCATCCTCTTCTCGGCTCCGGAGCGGGTCCCCAAGGGGCTCTCCTTCCAGCGGGTCGTGGCCGTGGGCGGTGACCGGGTGGCCTATCGGCATGGGGACAAGGCGGTGATGCTGAACGGCCGGCCGCTCGACGAGCCGTATGTCAGGGGCGGCGTTCCCGGCGTCTTCGGGGAGGAGTTCGACGTCAGGGTGCCCGAGGGGCGGATGTTCGTGCTCGGGGACAATCGCGAGAACTCGCTCGATTCGCGTTTCTTCCTTGACCAGCAGTCCGGCACTGTCGCCGTCAGCGCCGTGCGGAGCCGGGTTGTGGACGACTGGACGCTTCCGGTCCTGTTCGTGCTGGCCGGAGTGACCGGCGTCGTGGTCTTCCTGGTGGGGGTGGGGCTCGGGGCGGCTGCCTTGGCGGAGCGCCGGAGGTTCCCGGTTCTCCCGGTGCCGCCTTGGCCCACGCTGCCGCCGGGCAAGTAGCGGAGGGCAGAGGTACGAGGCTGACGTAGCTGAAAGGCCCCCGCCTGTGGTGGCGGGGGCCTACGTCGTGCGGGGCGTACGGGCGTCAGTGTGCGGACGGGTCGCCGGGGGTGACTGCCGGGTTCGTGCCCGCTTCTGCCGCCGCCTCGCTGTAGATGTCCGGCTCCAGGTAGATCACGCGGGCGATCGGGACTGCCGCGCGGATACGGTCCTCCGCCGCGTTGATCGCGTGGGCGACCTCCGCGGCCGTGTTGTCGTGCTGGACCGCGATCTTGGCTGCGACGAGGAGTTCCTCGGGGCCGAGGTGGAGCGTACGCATGTGGATGACGCGGGTGACCGTGGTGCCGTCGACGAGAGCTGCCTGGATCTTGTCGACGTCTTCTGTGCCCGCCGCCTCGCCGAGGAGGAGCGACTTCGTCTCGGCCGCCAGGACGATCGCGATGATGATCAGCAGGACGCCGATGCAGAGGGTGCCGATGCCGTCCCAGACGCCGTCGCCCGTGACGATGGCCAGGCTTACGCCGACGAGGGCCAGGATCAGACCGACCAGCGCGCCGAGGTCCTCAAGGAGGACGACCGGCAGCTCCGGGGCCTTCGCGCGGCGCACGAACTCCTTCCAGGAGAGGTTGCCGCGGGTCTGGTTGGACTCCACGATCGCCGTACGGAAGGAGAAGGTCTCCGCGATGATCGCGAAGACGAGGACGCCGACCGGCCAGTACCACGCCTCGACGTCGTGCGGGTGCTTGATCTTCTCGTAGCCCTCGTAGATGGCGAACATGCCACCGACGGAGAAGAGCACGATGGAGACCAGGAAGGCGTAGATGTAGCGCTCGCGGCCGTAGCCGAAGGGGTGTTGAGGCGTTGCCTCGCGCTTGGCCTTCTTGCCGCCGAGCAGCAGCAGGCCCTGGTTGCCCGAGTCGGCGAGCGAGTGCACGCTCTCCGCGAGCATCGAGGACGAGCCACTGAAGAGGAACGCCACAAACTTGGCTACTGCGATCGCGAGGTTGGCGGCGAGTGCCGCCACGATCGCCTTGGTTCCGCCTGACGCACTCATGGGTGCCGGATGTCCCTTCCTTGGTGCCGCGGCCCTGGCGCCGCCCTACGGCCGGTCATTGTTGCAGCTTGCCGCGGCAGTCCGTGCGGACGGTACGTCAGGCGACCACTGTTGCGCGGAAGAGTGTGCCCGTACCGGACAATTCGACTGATTCGCCTGCTGGCGTGAAGGCGGACTCTCCCGGTGCGAGGGTCAGTTCGCCGGCGCGGACCTCGCCTGCCGTGCAGAGGAGGATCTGCGGGGTGGCGGACGGGAGGGTGCGGGGTGCGGCGCCCGGCGCCAGGACGTGGCGCGAGAGGCGGAATTCGTCGATCGGGGTGTCGTACAGCTCTTCGCCGGTGGAGGACGATGCCTCCGGGCGCAGGATGCCGGGGTCGCGGGCCTCGAAGCGGACGATGCGGAGGAGTTCGGGGACGTCCACGTGCTTGGGGGTGAGGCCGCAGCGCAGGACATTGTCCGAGTTCGCCATGATTTCTACGCCGAGTCCGCTGAGGTAGGCGTGCGGGACGCCGGCGCCGAGGAAGAGGGCCTCGCCGGGTTGTAGTTGTACGTAGTTGAGCAACATGGCGGCGATGACGCCCGGGTCGCCGGGGTAGTGGTGCGCGAGGGTCGCGTACGGGGCGTACGCGCCGCCCAGGCGGTCCGCGGCGGCCGCGGCGGATGTCACGGTCTCCGCCATTTCGGCGCGGTCCGCTGTGAGTACGGCGGTGAGGACCTCGCGGAGGGCGGCATCTTCGGGGTGGGCGTGCAGGAGGTCGACGTACGGCTTGAGGGAGTCGACTTCGAGTGCGGCGAGTACGTCGGCCGATTCGGCGGGGGCGCGGAAGCCGCAGAGGCCCTCGAAGGGGGTGAGCGCGCAGATCAGTTCGGGCTTGTGGTTGGCGTCCTTGTAGTTGCGGTGCGGGGCGTCGATGGGGACCCCGGCGCGCTCCTCGGCGGCGTAACCCTCTCTCGCCTGTTCGAGGTTGGGGTGGACCTGGAGGGAGAGGGGGGCGCCGGCCGCGAGGATTTTGAGGAGGAAGGGGAGGCGGGGGCCGAACTTCGCTACCGCGGCCTCGCCCAGTTCGGCTTCGGGGTCGGCGTCGATGACTGCCGAGAGGGGCTGTTCACCGCCCGTGCCACCGCGGTTGATGCGGGAGGGGGCGCCCGGGTGGGCGCCCATCCACAGCTCGGCCTGGGGCTCGCCGGTGGGGGCGGTGCCGAGCAGGGCCGGGATGGCTGTTGTGGAGCCCCAGGCGTAGGGGCGCACGGTGTTCGAGAGGCGGTCCATGAGGCTTCCCCTGCGTGTGGTGGCTTTTGAGTGTGGTGCCCCCCGTGCGACCTGGAGTCGCCGTCAGGTGCTGGCGCTCATGATCGGCCTGCGGAAGCGAGCGCCAGGTAAACGGCGGCGAAATCCGTGATGGCGAGCATCTCGGCGAGGTTCTCCAGGTCGCTGCCGTCTTCCGGTTCGATCTCGCTGATGGCCGTGTCGTGGCTCAGCGCGAGCTCCCGGGCGGCGGGGGCCGCGGTCATTCCGCCGGTCGGGCGGTCCCGCAGGAGCACCACGCGGGCGTGCAGTGCCTGTGCCTCGTTGACGCGGTCGCGGAAGAAGTCGTCGGGGTCGGCGCCGGCCGCGAAGGCTCCGGAGAGGAGAACGCCGTGGGCGGGCAGGGCCTCCGGAAGCTCGGCGTCGAGGGCGGGGCGGCCGGCCAGCTCGGCCAGTACGGCGGAGAAGCGGCGGCCGACGGGGCCGGCGTACGCACCCTCCGTCCAGATGAGCGGGAGCGAGTCGGCGAGCTCGGAGGCGAGCGTCTTGGCCGGGTTGCTGTACATCGCGATGGCCGGGCCGCAGCGTTCCGCGGTGCGGTCGAGGCGGTCGGCGACGAGCCGGAAGGTGTCCGGGGGTGCGGTGATCAGGCCGAGGCGGTCGAAGAGGACGAGGAGGGGGGTGAGGAGCGCCCAGAGCGCGCTGGGGCCGGTGGCGGTGCCCTCGTCGTACTCCTCGTACGGGGCCGTCGCCATCGGTACGACCAGGCCGTGTACGCCGTTGACGGACTCGCTCAGCGGGGAACGCTGCGGGGCCACGGCGACGACCGTGCAGCCGCGGCGGTACGCCTGCTCGGCGAGGACGGCGAGGCCGGGTTCGGCGCCGTCGGGGGTGACGAGGAGGAGGAGGTCCACTGAGCCCGCCCAGCCCGGGAGCGCCCAGCGCAGGGCGCCGGCGGCGGGGGCCACTCCGGTGGAGTGCAGCCGGGTGACGGGGCAGGCGGCGCCGGCGAGGGTGGCGAGGAGGTCGGCGACGCCGTTCGCGGCGGTGCCGGGGCCCGCGATCAGTACGGCGCGGGGCCGGCCCTCGGGCTTCATTTCCGCGAGGCCGGCCTCTGTGGCGTGCCGGGCGGCGGTGCGTACGCGGGCGCCGGCCTCGGCGGCGCCGCGCAGCAGGCCGCGGCGGTCGGCGCGGGCCAGGGACTCCGGGTCGTCCAGCAACGACTCGTCGAGCATGCTGCGGGCCTCCGATCGCCGGGCGCTTGGCCTGTGGTGGGGCGCTGCGCGGGGGTGGTGGGGAGTGCGGGCGGTTCGTGCGGTTTGGGCTTGGTCGCGTGCGGTGTGGTGCGGTGCGGGCTTGCTTGCGGCGGGCTGCTTGCGGGCCGCCGCGTGAGTGCGGGCCTGCGTTCAGGTGTGCGGGTCGCCTGCGTCAGGCGGGGCGGCGGGCCTCGTCGACGAGGAGGACCGGGATGCCGTCCCGTACTGGGTAGGCCAGGCCGCAGGCCTTGCTGGTGCAGATCAGCTCGGGAGTGTCCGCGGCGGACGCGTCGCTGAGGGGCGCGTGGCAGGCGGGGCAGGCGAGGATCTCCAGAAGGCCGGCTTCGAGCGGCATGGGGCGGGTCCCTTCGAACATGCGGATACGGCTACGGATTGGGCCAGGTCAGCCTACCGCCGGGTGGGGAGCGGCGCGGGCTGGCGGGGCGAGGTGTTCCTGGCAAGTGAGGAGGAGCGGTTGGCGGGTGGATCGCTGCGGGTTGGGCGAGACGCGGCGGATGGCGGGGCGGGGTGCGGTGGGGCGGGGTGCGGTGGGTGTAGGGGCCGCTGCGCGGAGCTTGTCCCCTCCCCGCCCCTTCCCGAAACTGGGGGCACGCCCCCAGACCCCGGGTGGGTGGAGGCGGTGCACCCCGCACCTGGATGCGGCAGCTTCGCGCCGCAGGCGCGGAGGCGGGGCGCGCCCGGCCGGCGCGGCGGGACCGTTCCGGCGCGGCGCAGCCGGCACGGACGGCCCAGCACGGCACAGGACGTCGCTGGCCAGATCGCAACGGGACGACCCGTGCGGCGCGGCCTCGGACGGAACGACCCGTGTGGCGCGGCCCAAGCCGTGGGGCCTGTCCCGGGACGACGTGGCGCGACTCGGGGCTGGCCGGCACGCCGCCGCAGGCGCGGCAGGGCGCGGCGCAGGCCAATGGGGCGGTCCCCGACGCAGACATGGCCCCGCCGAGCGGACCGGCCTACCGCGAGGCGAATGGGGCGTTCACCCCGCAGGCAGGCGGAGACCTGGCACGGTTCGCTAGCTGCGGACCAGGGTCAGGGCCTCGTCTCGGGTCTTCGTCATGGTGGGCTCGTCCCTTGCCTCGACGTTCAGGCGCAGCAGCGGCTCCGTGTTGGACGGGCGCAGGTTGAACCACCAGTCGTCGGCCGTGACCGTCAGGCCGTCCAGTTCGTCGATGGTGATTCCGTCGCGGCCGGCGTACGCCGCCTTGACCGCCGCCATGCGGCCCGCCTGGTCGTCCACCGTGGAGTTGATCTCCCCGGAGCCCGTGTAGCGGTCGTACTCGGCAACCAGGGCCGAGAGGGTGCCGTCCTGGCCGCCCAGGGCCGCCAGGACGTGGAGGGCGGCCAGCATGCCGGTGTCCGCGTTCCAGAAGTCCCGGAAGTAGTAGTGCGCCGAGTGCTCGCCACCGAAGATCGCGCCGGTGCGGGCCATCTCTTCCTTGATGAAGGAGTGGCCTACGCGGGTACGGACCGGCGTGCCGCCGTGTTCCCGGACGACTTCCGGGACGGAGCACGACGTGATCAGGTTGTGGATGATCATGCCCTTGCCGCCGTTGCGCGCCAGTTCGCGTGCGGCTACCAGCGCCGTGATCGCGGACGGCGAGATGCCCTCGCCCCGCTCGTCCACGACGAAGCAGCGATCCGCGTCGCCGTCGAAGGCCAGGCCGAGGTCGGCGCCGGTCTCGCGGACCTTCGCCTGGAGGTCGACGAGGTTCTTCGGGTCGAGCGGGTTGGCCTCGTGGTTCGGGAACGTGCCGTCCAGTTCGAAGTACAGGGGGATGAGGGTCAGCGGGAGGGAGGCAAAGACCGTGGGGACCGTGTGGCCGCCCATGCCGTTGCCCGCGTCGACCACGACCTTGAGGGGGCGTATCGCGGACACGTCGACCAGCGAGAGGAGGTGGGCCGCGTAGTCGTTCAACGTGTCACGCTGGGTGATGGTTCCGGTCACGGTCGCGGTCCCGGTCGCGGGCGAAGTCCCGGTCTCCGACCACTCCTCCACCAGCGCGCGGATCTCCCCCAAGCCCGTGTCCTGGCCCACCGGCGCCGCTCCCGCCCGGCACATCTTGATGCCGTTGTACTGCGCGGGGTTGTGCGACGCCGTGAACATCGCGCCCGGCAGCCCCAGTTGCCCGGAGGCGAAATAAAGCTGGTCGGTCGAGCAGAGACCGATCTCCGTCACGTCCACCCCGCGCGCCGCCGCCCCGCGCGCGAACGCCCGCGAGAGTCCCGGCGACGACGGCCGCATGTCATGCCCGATGACGATCGCTTCGGCCTGCGTCACCTGCGCGAACGCGGCTCCGAAGAGTTCGGCCAGTGACTCGTCCCACTGGTCGGGGACCACTCCGCGCACGTCGTACGCCTTGACGATCTGCGACAGATCAGCAGCCACGGCCAGCCCTCCTGAAGTCCTGTAGGTCGGCACTAAAGCTACCCGTAGGGGACTCGGGCTTCAGGAGTCCGGGGAGCGCAGGACTCGCAGATGGCCGCGGCGCGCGACCTCCATCGGGTCCGCGGTGCGTGGCCCGCCGCCGGCCTCCGCCGCGCGCTCGTGCGGCCTGGCGGCCTCACGTACGGCATTGGCGAGCGCTTCGAGATCGTCGCCGCTGGGGTGGGACGGGGCCGAGCCGTCGACGAGCCGGAGAACCTCCCAGCCGCGTGGCGCGGTCAGCCGATCCGAGTGCTCGGCGCACAGGTCGTAACAGTGGGGCTCGGCATAGGTGGCGAGCGGGCCGAGGACTGCGGTCGAGTCCGCGTAGACGTACGTCAGTGTCGCGACGGCAGGGCGGCCGCACGCGGTGCGCGAACAGCGACGTACAGGGCTCACGATGTTGGACGGTACCGCACTCTTGACCGGGCCGCGACGACTCTCCCCCACGTCACTCCACCGTGTCGCGGGTCCCCCTGTGTCCCGGTGACCCCTTGCGCAACTGCTCTGACCTGCGCGGAGACCGGTGGGCACAGGCGGTGACCGGACCGCTACCAGTCGCCACTTGGGGCAAATGCCGTCAACCGATGCGAGATCGCCGGTCGCGTACGGGCGTGAAATCGAGCCCAATCTTGGCTGGAATGCTCAATATGCGACATGCCCGCTGCCGCCCCTCCGCCGCGATTCAACCGCCCCGATGAGGGCTACCCTGCGTCAGTGATGGACAGTCCCGTACCTCCCCTCCCCACCGGCCCCGGCCCCCGGCGGCGCGACCGCCACGGGCGCGGCATGCGTGGCCCGGTGGCCCCGCCCCAGGTGCCTCTCTCGACCAGTCGGGCCGCCGCTTTCGGCGACCTCGTACAGGACTCCGTGGAGCGCCTCGAACGGCGGTGGCCGCAGCTCGCCGAGGTCGACTTCCTGGTGCTCGACGTGCCGCCCGCGGGCGGCGGTGGCGGTGGCGGTGGCGACGATTCCGGCGCGTGGGCCGCCGAGTCCGTACCGCTCGGCGGGATGATCGCCGCGACGAGCGCCCATCCGGCGCGGATCGTCATCTACCGGCGGCCCGTCGAGATCCGCACCAAGAGCCGGGACGAGCGCGCCATGTTCGTGCACGAGATCGTCGTGGAGCAGGTCGCGGAACTGCTCGGCCTGTCACCGGAGTCGGTCGATCCCCGGTACGGAGACGAGCAGGACTGACCCCGGTCGGAAGAAATCGGAAGAAAGGCGTCAGTCGTCCAGTACCGACAGGTCCTGTTCCGCCTCCGGCACCGAGACCATCCCCCGGTCGTCCGGCATCGTCTGCACGGTGAACATCGGGATGCCGTCCTCGGGCAGTTCGAGCGCGCGCGACGCGTGGACCGGGCCGCCCGACTGCGGTTCGACCGTCAGCGCGTACGAGCCCTTGAGCCCGGACGGCACCGGCGCCTTCACCGCGAGCGTCGTACCCGCCTTGACCTTGTACGTCTTGACGACCGGCTCGCCGCCCCCGCTGCCCGCCGACGCGGTCACCTTGACCTCGGCGGCGGCGCCGGGCGCGGTCAGCGAGAGCACCGACCCCTTCGCCCTGTTGTCGGCCACCGTCGCCCGCTCGCCCACCTGTCCGGTTGCCGGGATGTACGCGACCTCCTGGGCGGCGCCCTTGCCGCGCACCACGCGCAGCGCGGCGACCACCGGCGTCGGCCGGCCCTGCGCGGCCGGGCTCAGCAGCAGCGAACCCGCCTCGCCCTTGGTGACGTCCTTGAGGTCGACGGCCGCGGTCATCCCCGCCTTGACGTGCAGGGTCTCGTGGCCGGCCGGCGTGATCGAGCCGGTGGGGCTCGCGAGCCGCACCTTCAGGTCGGCGTCGTCGTCACCGGGCGCGAACACCACCAGGCGTACGGACGTCGCGTCCGCCGGGATGCCGGGGAGCACAGCGCTGCCGGACGCCTCGGCCGACGCGGCCAGCCAGTCGCTGCCCGCCTCCTCGTCCACGGCCTGGACCACGGCGCCGACGCGGCCGGTGCGGGTGGTGACGTGGACGCTCACGTTCTCGGCGCTGTCGGCGCTCAGCGTCGACAGCAGTACGGGCACGCTGGACCTCGCGGGGACCGTGATGCCCTCCCCCGAATCCGACTCGATGGCGCCGTCCTTGCCGTACAGCTCGATGTCGGCGACAGCGGCGGTGTCGTCCGGGTTCGTGAGGTGTACGTAGTCCTGCCGCTCGTCGGCGGTGCTCGCACCCGGGAACCAGAAGTTGGTGTCGGGCGCGGTGCAGCTCACGCCGAGTACGCCCCGGCCCTGGCCCGCGGTGACCTTGGTGGTCTGCTGGGCGGCCCAGCCGGGGGCCAGGCGGCCGTCGGCGGAGCCTACGAGGGCCGGGGCCTCGGCGGTGTTCGCCTCGGCGGTCACGGGCTTGCCCGGTTCCTTGAGGGAGATGACCGGCTTGCTCTCGCCCGGCTTGCCCGCGTCCTTCTCCTTCTTCTCCTTGTCCTTGCCGCCGTCGTCGGGGGCCGCCAGCGTGGCGTCCGTCGGGACGAGTTCGGCGGAGCCCGCCTTGGCGTCCGCGTCGCCCTTTCCTGCCGGGGTGAACGACGTGTACGCCGTCTCCGCCAGGTCGGACGCACTGGGCGCGGGGCACAGCAGGCTGGAGCGCTCCACCGGCATCCGCCCCGGGGTCGTCGCGTCGGCGGCGGCCTCGGTCGTACCGCCGTCCGGCGTGGAGACGACGGCGAACCCGGTGACCGCGGCGAGCGCGGTGGCGGCGGCGATCAGGGAGAGGGTGGTGCGGTTCATCGGTTGTTGCTCCCGTCGGGACGCTGCTCGGGCTCGTTGCCTTCGTCGGCGTAGGGCTGCGGCTGCTGCGGCCCGTAGCCGTACGGGTCGTACTGGCCTTCCTGGTACGGGTCAGCCGCCTGGTACTGGCCCTCCTGGTACGGGTCCGGCTGGTACTGCCGGCCGCCACCGTACTGGCCGGCCTGGTACGGGTCGGCCTGGTACTGCTCGCCGCCGTAGCCCTGCTGCTGGCCCTGTGCGTACGGCTGCTGCTCCTGGCCGCCGTACTGCCGGCCGTACTCCGCGCCCGGGTACGACTGCGCGTCCCACTCGCCGTACGGCTGCTGTTGCTGCTCCGGTACGGACGCGTACGCGGCGGTCTGGTCCTGCTCCTGGGGAAGCTGGGCGTAGGGGTCCGCGACCGGCGGGGCGGGGGACTGTGCCCCGGCCCCCTCCCCCGCGTCCACATCGGCGTCGACGTCCGCGTCCGTCTGGGGGGCGTACGGGGCTTCCGCCTGCGCCGCCGCGCGCAACCTGCGCGCCCTGCGGCCCTCGCCCGCCACCGGCTGCGCGGGTACGTCGATCTCCTCCTCCGGCAGGTCGTCGTCGACTTCCCGGCGGCGGCCCGGAAGGGCGAGCACCAGCAGGAGCAGGGCGAGGCCGACCTGGGTCCAGATCCACACGGTGTGGGTGACGGGCACCTCGTACGTGAGGTCGAGCCGGCCGCCGTCGGCGGGCAGGACGAAGCCCTGCGCCCAGCCGTCGACGGTCTTCTTCTCCAGTACGGTCCCGTCGAGCGTGGCCTGCCAGCCCTCGGCCGCCGAGTCCGCGATCCGCAGGATGCGGCCCGCTTCGCCCGCCGGGATCTTGGTGTGCGCCTCGACCGGGCTCGACGCGACGGACAGCGGCTCGCCGCCCTCCTTGCCGGAGACGATCGTGGCCCGCGCGACCTGGCGGTCGACGCGCCACAGCGCGCTGCCGTCGAGCTGGCTCAGCCGGCTCAGTCCGGGCGTCGAGTCCAGGACGCGGCTCATCGCACGCGGGGCCCCGTCGCGTACGAGGACGTAACGGACGGCGTATCCGCCGAGCTGGTCGGCCTGGTCGGCGCCGGAGCCCGCGACCAGGTTGGAGACGATCTTGTCGAGCTGCGGGCTGCTGCCGCCCGCCTCGGCGAGCTCCCCGTCGCCCAGCCGGGCGCCGGAGCCGCGTACGAGCGTGTACGAGACCTTCGCGGCCGACGTACCGCCGAGGACCAGGGTGCGTGCCTGGTCGCGGGTGCCGCTCTCTTCCGCGACGAACGCCGGCACCTGCACCGGGTCGCGGCGCTCCAGCGGTCCCGCGGCGCCGCCGATCATCCAGCCGGCGGCGGCGAGCAGCGGTCCGGCGGCCGCGGCGAAGGCGATCAGTACGGCGACGGGCTGGCGCCAGCCGAAGCTCTGGGTGGCGACGCGCTCACGTGCGCCGTCCGCGCCGAGCACGGTGGCGCCGATGAGCGCGAGACCGTAGACGAGGGTCGCGGGACCGGCCCAGCCGCCTTCAGAGCTGTTCGCGAATACGGCGAAGAGGAGGGACACGAGTGCCGCGACCCACGCCGCGCGGATGGGATACGTCCGCTCGCCGCGCAGCAGGGCCGCCAGCGCCGTGAGGACGACGCCGATGAGCAGCAGCCCGCCGGCCGCCTTGGGACCGCCGGGGCTCATGCCGAGCAGGTCGAGTGCGCCGGCCGGGCCCGTACTGAAGTCGAGGCCCGCCTCACGGAAGAAGCCGGAGGGGCTGGTGAGGAGGGAGAGGGACCAGGGGGCCAGCATCAGCACGGGTGTGCCGAGCGCCGCGAGGAAGCGCAGTCCGTACGCCGTGATGTCGTCGCGCCGCACCGCCAGTACGCCGATGCCGAGCACCAGGGCGATGGGCCACACGATCGGCGTAAACGCCATGGCGAAGGTCAGCAGGAGCGCGTACGCCCAGACAGCGCGCCAGCTGGAGCGCGCGCCCCCGGCGCTGAAACCGCTCGCGGCAACGGCGCAGCGTGCGATGAGCGGCAGCAGGACCGCCAGAACGGCCGTCCCGAGCCGGCCGGTCGCGAGGGCGCCGGTGGCGGCGGGCAGGAAGGCGTACGCAACGGCCGCCCAGGCGCGCAGCAGCCGGGACTCGACGAGCGGACGCGAGACGAAGTACGCGGTGAGGCCGGCCAGCGGCACCGAGCAGACCAGCAGCACGGTGAGCGCGAGGCCGGTGGAGCCGAGGAAGACGGCCGACAGGGCGGCGAGTACGGCGAGGTAGGGCGGCGCCGTCTGGGTGCCGCCGGTGCCGATGGGGTGCCAGACGTCGGCGTACCGCGACCAGAGGCCGGACACGTCGGCGGGGGACGGCAGCAGGGCGCCGCCTGCCAGGGAGCCGCCGCCGAGGAGCCCGCGGCAGGCGATGAGGGAGACGAAGAGGAGCAGTACGAAGAGCATCGGGCCGGGCTTGCGGGCGATCCGCTTCAGCCGCGCGAACTGCTCGATCTCCATGTAGTCGGCGTCGTCGCCGCCGGGGCCCGACTCGACGACCCCATGGCGCGAGCCGGAGGCGGAGTCGGGCTCGGAGCGGGAGCCGAAGCTGCCCGCGACCTGTTCGAAGGTTGCCCGGATGGTCGCGCCGGTGGGGGGGAAGAGCGGGCGCAGTTCGCTCGCGTCGACCCTGCCCTTTCCGCGCCGCCTTCTGGCCGCGAGGATCTTGCCGGGGCGCAGCAAGGTGCCCATCAGGCCGGTGACTTCGTCGACCGCCTGTCCCGGGACCTTGCCGAGGAGGTAGGCGAGGGTGCGGAGCAGGGTGCCGAGGACCAGGCGCAGCATGACGTACGGGAGGGCGGGGCCGCGCGCGTTCACGAGCATCGCGTAGACGGCGCCCGCCTTGTCGACGCGGTGCGGGTTGGCGACCGAGCGCCCGGCGCAGTCGATGGGCCTGCGCTCGCGCGCGGACGCCTCGGCGTGCCGCAGGATGGCGTCGGGGGCGACGAGGACGCGGTGGCCGGCGGCGTGGGCGCGCCAGCACAGGTCGACGTCGTCACGCATGAGGGGCAGCCTGCGGTCGAAGCCGCCGAGCTCTTCCCACACGTCGCGGCGGATGAGCATGCCGGCGGTCGACACGGAGAGTACGGAGCGGACCTGGTCGTGCTGGCCCTGGTCCTGCTCGCGACGGTCGAGGCCGGTCCAGCGGCGGCCGCTGTTGGCGATGGAGACGCCGACTTCGAGCAGCTGCTTCCGGTCGTACCAGCCGCGGAGCTTGGGGCCGATGATCGCGGCGTGCTCGTCGGAGTCGGCTACGCGCAGGAGTTCGGCGAGCGCGTCGGGTTCGGGCGCGCAGTCGTCGTGCAGCAGCCACAGCCACTGGACGGGGTCGCCGTGCGGGAGTTCGGGCATGTCGTACGCGTCGTCGCGCCACGACCTGCTCACCGGGTCCCAGCCGCTGGGGCGCTTCAGGTAGGGCAGTTCCTCGGGTGTGAGGACCTGGGCGGTACGGACCGCCTCGTCGACGGCGGTACCGAAGCCGGAGCGGCGTGCGAGGTGCAGCACGCGTTCGGCGCCGATCGCTTCGGTGACGAGTAGCGCGGAGTCGTCGGCGCTGCCGGTGTCGGCGGCGACGACGTTCTGTACGGGGCGTTCCTGTCCCAGGAGCCCGGCGAGCGCGTCGGGCAGCCAGCGCGCGCCGTCGTGGGAGACGAGCACGGCGGTGACGACATGCCGGGGGAACTCGGGAGCGGCCGCCGCGTACGGCGCCGACGTTTGGCTGTGCACGGACATCGGGGTACGGGCCCTCCGGCCGGGGTCCGGGGGTCGTCCCCCGGAAGGCTGCTGTCTGACTGCGTGGACGCGCGCGACCCTTGGGGGTTTTGATGCGTCTCGGACAGCGCCCCACACTAACGGCTGGGCAACACAACGGTCCGCCGCCTGCGGCCTGGGGCCGGGCGACGGACCGGTTGATACGTGCACGCTTGTGCTATTTGGCCATTTGGCGTGCGACTGGGTGGGCCAGTCAATGGCGACAGTCGGGCGCGGCAGTCAGACCGCGGCCTTTTTCAGTCGTCGGCGTTCACGCTCGGACAGACCGCCCCAGATGCCGAATCGTTCGTCGTTGGAGAGTGCGTACTCGAGGCATTCAGAGCGGACTTCACAGGCGAGACAGACCTTCTTGGCCTCGCGGGTGGAACCGCCCTTCTCGGGAAAGAAGGACTCGGGGTCGGTCTGGGCGCACAGAGCGCGCTCCTGCCAGCCGATTTCCTCGTCCGCGTCCTCGACCAGCAGTTGCTGGAACAGCTCGGTCATGTGCGCCCCTCGTCTGTCTTTGCTTCCCCGTGATGTAGTCGTTGCCGTTTTCGGCCGAACGACACGAGTGAAATTACAAGTGTGCGGATCCGGGGCAGTCAAGCCGAGATCTGCTATTGAGCCGGTTATTCACTCTGCGGAACCAAAGCTATGCGGAAAGTGTTCAAATCGCCAAAAACAGTGACACATGCCAATGGCGCATCCACGGCCGCCTCCACACCCCCTCACCAGGGTGAGATGCGGTGGGCTTTGATCTTGTTGCAGTTGATCCGCGGAAGCGATCCGGATCACAGTCCGGTCGCGACGCCTCAACGACGTTTGCTTGCGCGGTTGATGCGCCACTTCTCCGGGGAGTCGGCTGCACAAACCTTTCTCCGCATCCATTAACCGGATGAGGTGAAACATTACCCCCAAAACGGTCACGAGGTTGACAGGGAGTGAGCAAGCAGGTCTCCTTGAACACATGCCAGTGACCGCAGTGCTCCCCGGGACCCACACACGTGGGTTCCGTTGCGCTGTCCAGGCTCTCTGTTGCTGTTGCTGTTGTTCCAGCTGTTGAAGCCGCCGCGCTCCAGCTGACTCTCTGTAGCTTTTCGCTACGCCTTTCTGTCTCGCGTCTCGCGTCTCGCGTCGTACGGCTTGCGTCTTGCGTCTTGCGTCTTGTGACATCCCTCCTTGCGACACCCCGACACCCCTGCCGAGGAACCCCCGCATCATGAACAGCAGCGACAGCGACCTCCAGATCGCCGGCGACATTCTCGCCGTCCAGCACCTCCTTCAGCCCGCCCGTGAGCACCCGGCCACCGTCGCCGAGTTCGCCGGCCTCGCCCGCTCCATCGCCGCCGACCGTGCGCAGTGGGAGCACCTCGTCTCGTACGACGCCACCAGCCGCTGGTACCACCGGCTGCGTACCGGACCCGGATATGAGGTCTGGCTGCTCAGCTGGGTGCCCGGTCAGGGCAGCGGCATGCACGACCACGGGCCCTCGTCCGGCGTACTGACCGTGCTCGACGGTGAGTTGACCGAGCGCGCGGGCGCTGTGCAGCGGGTGCTGGGGGCGGGGTCGCAGCGGGTCTTCGCGCCCGGGTACGTCCACGAGGTCGTCAACGACGCGCTGGAGCCGGCGGTCAGCCTGCACGTCTACTTCCCCGGGCTCACCGAGATGCCGATGCACTCGGTGGACTCGCTGCATTCGGAGCATGCGGCTCAGTGCTCGCCGGCTGCCCAGCCCCAGGATGTCGTACCGGCCTGACAGACTGCTGTGCATGCGCATTGTGGTTCTGGCAGGCGGTATTGGTGGCGCTCGCTTCCTCCGCGGCCTCAAGTCGGCCGCGCCTGACGCGGACATCACCGTCATCGGCAACACCGGTGACGACATCTATCTGTTCGGGCTCAAGGTCTGCCCCGACCTCGACACCGTGATGTACACCCTCGGCGGTGGCATCAATGAGGAGCAGGGCTGGGGGCGTGCGGACGAGACCTTCCAGGTGAAGGGCGAACTCGCGGCGTACGGCGTGGGGCCCGAGTGGTTCGGGCTCGGCGACCGTGACTTCGCGACGCACATCGTCCGTACGCAGATGCTCGGCGCGGGTTATCCGCTGAGCGCGGTGACGGAGGCGCTGTGCGAGCGGTGGCAGCCGGGGGTGCGGCTGCTGCCGATGTCCGACGACCGTATCGAGACGCATGTCGCTGTTGATGTCGGCGGGGAGCGGAAGGCCATTCACTTCCAGGAGTACTGGGTGAAGCTGCGTGCGTCCGTGGACGCGCAGGCCGTGGTGCCGGTGGGGGCGGAGCAGGCGAAGCCGGCGCCGGGCGTTCTGGAGGCCATTGGTTCGGCCGACGTGATTCTCTTTCCGCCGTCAAATCCGGTGGTGAGCGTGGGGACCATCCTGGCCGTGCCCGGCATTCGTGAGGCGATCGCCGATGCGGGGGTTCCTGTGGTCGGGCTTTCGCCGATCGTGGGCGACGCGCCTGTGCGGGGCATGGCCGACAAGATGCTGGCCGCGGTGGGTGTCGAGTCGACCGCCGCTGCTGTCGCCCGGCATTACGGGTCGGGGCTGCTCGACGGGTGGCTCGTCGACACCGTCGACGCGGGTGTGGTGGAAGAGGTCGAGAGCGCGGGGGTCCGGTGCCGGGCCGTTCCGCTGATGATGACCGACGTCGAGGCCACGGCGGCGATGGCCCGGGAGGCGTTGGTCCTCGCCGAGGAGGTACGGGCGTGAGTGCGGCGGGGTCTGGGGCGGGGTCCGCAGCGGCCCCGGAGCCGGGGGTCGGGTCTGGCCCCGAGGCGGGCTTCGCGTCTGACCCCGGGCCGGGCTTCGGGGCCGCTCCGTCCTTTCGGGTGTGGGCGCTGGGCGGGATGCCGGAGGTCCGGGCCGGGGACGACCTCGCCAAGCTGATCGCGGCCACTGGGCCCGGGCTCGTCGACGGGGACATCCTGCTGGTCACCTCGAAGATCGTCAGCAAGGCGGAGGGCCGCGTCATGGCGGCGGCCGACCGCGAGGCGGCCATCGACGCGGAGACGATACGGGTGGTCGCGCGGCGCGGCACGCTTCGTATCGTCGAGAACCGGCAGGGGCTCGTCATGGCCGCGGCCGGGGTCGACGCGTCCAACACCGCGGCCGGGACCGTGCTGTTGCTGCCGGAGGATCCTGATGCTTCGGCCCGGGCCATCCGGGAGGGGTTGCGGGATGCGCTGGGCGTGGACGTGGGGGTCGTCGTCACGGACACCTTTGGGCGGCCGTGGCGCAACGGGCTGACTGATGTCGCCATCGGGGCGGCTGGGGTGCGGGTCCTCGATGATCTGCGGGGCGGGAGCGATGCGTACGGCAATCCGCTGAATGTCACTGTCGTCGCTGTCGGGGATGAACTGGCGGCGGCCGGTGATCTGGTGAAGGGGAAGGCGCAGGGGCTGCCGGTCGCGGTGGTGCGGGGGCTTTCGCGTGTCGTGGGTGGCGGTCGGGGTGGGGGTGACGGTGGCTCTGATGCTGCGGATGTCGGCGGGCGGGCGCTGGTCCGGTCTGCGGCCGACGACATGTTCCGGCTCGGGACGTCGGAGGCTGTGCGGGAAGCGGTGACGTTGCGGCGTACGGTGCGGGACTTCACGGCCGAGCCGGTGGATCCGGCGGCGGTACGGCGCGCTGTCGCGGCGGCGGTCACGGCGCCCGCGCCGCACCATACGACGCCTTGGCGCTTCGTACTGCTGGAGTCGGAGGGGGCGCGGGTGGCGCTGCTCGATGCGATGCGGGACGCGTGGGTCGCGGATCTGCGGGCCGACGGGAAGTCGGAGGAGTCCATCGCGAAGCGCGTGCGGCGGGGGGATGTGCTGCGGCGGGCTCCGTATCTGGTGGTGCCGTGCCTGGTGATGGACGGCTCGCATGTGTACGGGGACGCTCGGCGGGATGCGGCGGAGCGGGAGATGTTCGTGGTCGCGGCCGGTGCGGGTGTGCAGAACTTTCTGGTGGCGCTGGCGGGTGAGCGGCTGGGGTCGGCGTGGGTTTCGTCGACGATGTTCTGCCGTGAGGTGGTGCGGGAGGTGCTGGCGCTGCCGGAGGGGTGGGACCCGATGGGCGCCGTGGCGGTGGGCCACGCGGCGACCCCGCCGAAGGAACGGCCGGCGCGGGACGCTGAGGCGTTCGTGGTGGTGCGCTGAGGTGGGGGCGGTGCGGTGGCGTTGGCCGGGTCCGGGTAGGGCGCAGCCCCCTGGGCGCCGGGGCGTTGGGGTCGGTGCCGCGCCGGGCCGTCTCCTCGGACGCCGAACGTTCGGGCACCGGACTTGTTCGGGCCCGTTGCATTCGACGCCCTGCGGGGAGCGCCCCGACACGTCCCCTCCAGCCACCGCGACAGACGAGGCAGGGTAGGGCGCAGCCCCCTGGGCGCCGGGGCGTTGGGGTCGGTGCCGCGCCGGGCCGTCTCCTCGGACGCCGAACGTTCGGGCACCGGACTTGTTCGGGCCCGTTGCATTCGACGCCCTGCGGGGAGCGCCCCGACACGTCCCCTCCAGCCACCGCGACAGACGAGGCAGGGTTGGGCGCAGCCCCCTCGACGCCGGGGTCATCTGAAGCGACCACCGGGCCGCAGGAGCCGACGGTGGGCCACGGGCCAATGGAGGGTTGTGCCTCTCGACGCAGCGGGCGGCACTGGGAGGGGTTGCCGGGGTTACAGGGCCGCTATGTTGCGCGGGGTCATCCGGGGGGCGCGGCGGGGTGGGGTCTGGCCTGAGAGGAGGATCAGGCGGGCCACTCGGTGGCGCTGGCCCGCGTACGGGGCCAGGAGTTCGAGCATGGCCGCGTCGTCCGCGTCGCGGTTGCCGGCCAGGGCGTAGCCGACCGTGCTCGGCAGGTGGTAGTCGCCGACCGACACCGCGTCGGCGGCGCCGTTGCTGCGCTGCAGGGTCTCCGCCGCCGTCCAGGGGCCGATGCCCGGGATCAGTTGCAGGCGGGCCGAGGCGTCGTCGAGGGACATCCTGGACGCCTCCTCCAGGCGCCTCGCCACCCGTACCGCCCGCAGGATCGTCGTCGAGCGCTTGCTGTCGACGCCCGCGCGGTGCCACTCCCAGGACGGGATGAGGGACCAGGTTCGGGCGGAAGGCATGACGTGCATACGGCCGTCCACCGGGCCGGGGGCCGGGTCGCCGTACTTGCGGAGCAGCAGGCGCCACGCCCGGTACGCCTCGTCCGTCGTGACCTTCTGCTCCAGGATGGAGGGGATGAGGGATTCCAGGACCAGGCCGGTGCGCCCCAGCCGCAGGCCGGGGCGGCGGCGCCACGTCTCGGCGACGATGCGGTGTCGCGGCACGAAGGTGGACGGGTCGTCCAAGGAGCCCAGGAGGGGTGGGAGTTGGGTCAGGAGCCAGTCGGCGCCCTCGCCCCAGGCCTTCGCCTCCACGGCGCCGTCGCGTGCCGCTATCCGCAGGGTGCCCGGGCCCGCCGGCGTGCGGCACGTACGCCAGAAGGCGCCGTCGGGGGTCGTGCGGAAAGAGGGGTCGGCCGGGCCGCGGCGGAGTGGGCCGAGTACCAGGGCCAGGTCCAGCGGTCCCGATGGTGTCCAGGTCCGGGTGCGCGCGGCCGTCTCGCCGTCGGCCGGTGTGGGTGCGCTCTGGTGCGGAACCGTCGGCGGCGTCGCCGTGTCGCCGCCCCGCACCGTGGTGCGGGTGACGGGGCGGGGCGCGAAGCGGCCTGACACGGGTGCGGTCCTTGGTGGGGCGGTGAGGCGGTGGGTGGCGGTGTTGGCTTCGAGCCTACGGGTTCCGCCGGGGCGACGATGCGCGCCCGCGCGGTTACTGGTCCGACGAGAAGCGGAGCGCGGCGTCGGGGAGCGATGCGCCGCACCACACCCGTACGCCCTCGCGCAGCTCGTTGTCCGCCCCCACCGTCGCGCCGTCCCCGATCACCGCGCCGGACACGATCGTACGAGCGCCGATCCTGGCGCCCGCGCCGATGAGGGAGTCGGTGATCACCGCGCCCGCCCCGATCACACAGTCGGGCAGGAGTGCGCTGCCGTCGATGCGGGCGCCCTCGCCGACGACCGCGCCCTCCCCCACCACCGTGCCGCCGGTCAGCTTCGCGTCGCCCGCCACTGACGCGGTCGGCAGGACCAGGCGGTCGCCGCAGCGGCCGGGCACCGCCGGGGACGGGGCGCGGCCCAGTACCAGGTCGGCCGAGCCCCGGACGAAGGCCTGCGGAGTGCCCAGATCCAGCCAGTACGTCGAGTCGACCATGCCCTGGAGGTGCGCTCCGGAGGACAGGAGGTCGGGGAAGGTCTCGCGTTCCACCGAGACGGGGCGGCCCGCGGGGATCGTGTCTATGACCGAGCGGCGGAAGACGTACGCCCCCGCGTTGATCTGGTCGGTGACGATCTCCTCGGGGGTCTGGGGCTTTTCGAGGAACGCCGTTACCCGGCCCGTGGGGTCGGTGGGGACGAGGCCGAAGGCTCTGGGGTCCTCGACGCGGGTGAGGTGCAGCGAGACGTCCGCGCCCGATGTGGTGTGAGTGGAGACCAGGGCTCCGATGTCGAGGCCCGTGAGGATGTCGCCGTTGAAGATGAGGACCGGGTCGTCGGGGGACGAGTGGAGGCGCGACGCCACGTTGCGGATCGCGCCGCCGGTGCCCAGTGGTTCTTCTTCGGTTACGTACTCCAGGTGCAGGCCCAGCGCGGATCCGTCGCCGAAGTACGGCTCGAAGACCTCGGCGAGGTACGACGTCGCGAGCACGATGTGCTCGACTCCGGCCGCCCGCGCGCGGGCGAGCTGATGGGTCAGGAAGGGGACGCCTGCCGCCGGGACCATCGGCTTCGGTGTGTTCACGGTGAGCGGGCGCAGCCGGGTGCCCTTGCCGCCGACCAGGAGGATCGCTTCAGTCACCTTGTCGTCTCTGCTTCCTGCTGGGGCCGGCCGGGTACGGGCAGGCCAGTGTATGCAGACCGTTCGATACGCCCCGGTCGGCCCGTCAGCGGCCCTGAAGGCGGGCCGAGGCGTCCCGGGCCTCGTCGAGCTTGCTGTAGAGGCGGCCTCCCGGACACTCGGTGGCGTATCCGTCGCGGTGTCCGGAAATGACTTTGAGTTTGGCGAAGGTGCCCTTCTTGTACCGGTTGCCGCCCCCGGACCTGAGCGTTGTCGTGGCGCGCGGGTTGGCGCCGTACAGGCCGAGCTTCCAGGCGGCGAGGCGGGCAACAGCGTTGACGACGGCGGTGGGTGGGGTTACGTGGCTGTAGCTTCCGAGGACGGCGATGCCCGTGCTGTTGGTGTTGAAACCGAGAGTGTGCGCCCCCAGGACGGGCTTTGCCACACCCCCTGCCCGGCCTTCGTAGATGTTTCCGCACTTGTCGACGGCGAAGTTGTAGCCGAAGTCGCGCCAGCCACTGCTCCTGACGTGGTAGCGGTAGATACTGCGCAGGACTGAGTCGGCCTGCGAACAGCTGTAGTTGTTCCCGGTCGCGCTGTGGTGCACGAAGGCCGCCTTGACGCGGTGCGTGTAGACGAAGTTGCGCTCGCGCAGCTGCTCGTTCGCGCCCCATCCCTTGCGCGTGACGATGCGCGGGCGCGGACCGATGCGGGGCTTGCCGCCGCCGAGTACGAAGGTCTGCTCCTCAGTCTCCGCCTTGCTCAGGGCCGGTACTTCGGTGGCGCCGAGCGGTGCCAGGTCGGCGTTGACGGCCGAGGCCGCGGCGTCCTCCGCGGTCATGACCGTGGTACGGGGGTCGTCCGCGTCGTCGTAGGTGGCGGTCTGGGCCGCGGTGTCGTCGGCGTTGTTGTCGGCGGCGTCGTCGTCGGCCGTGTCGGCTTCGTTGGCGGTTGCCGTCGTGCCCGCCGGGGGGTCGTCGCCCGGGTCCACGAGTTCGAGGCGCAGTCCCGACGGGAGGGGGGCGGCGGCGCGAACGGCTGGGGCGCGCTCGGGACTCACCCGTACCTCCACGCCGTCGCTGTCGCCCACCCACAGGGGCGCGGTCGAGCCGCGGACCTTCCCCGTCTCGCGCTCGGCCGTGTCGGAGTCGGCGGCGTGCTCGTGGTTGTGCGTCTCCAGGTACTGCCAGCCGGTCCAGTTGCCTGTCGCGGTGGCGCGGGTACGGACCTGGACTGTGCCGTGGAGTTCGGCTTCGGCGTCGTCCCAGACGACCCCGACCAGTGAGAAGGGCTTGGCATCGTGCTCCGACCGGCCCTGCGGCGCGGTGCCCGCGGCCCGGTCGGTACCGGGGGCTTCGTGTGGTGGGAGTGGCGCGAGTGGCAGCGACTGGGTGGAGCCCGGTGGCGCCGTACTCATGGGGACAGCGGGAATCGGGGCGGCGTTGGCAGCGGTGGGCAGGACCAGAGCGGCGGTGCACGCGACTCCGATCGCGGAAGCAAGGAATGCACGCATGGAGTAGATCTTGGGCATAAGTGGATAAATATGTCCATTGGGGAATTGACGGGGTGTCGGCCGAACCGGTGTATGGGCGGCCCTCCCGCGCCCGGGCCGCATGGCCCCCGCGCGAAGGCACCGGCGTACTCTTGCGCGGGTGAACGCCACCGATCGCACCCCCGCCGACCTGCTGCGATCCGCGCTCGCCGCGGACCCCGCCCAGCCCCTGGTCACCTTCTACGACGACGCCACCGGCGAGCGCGTAGAACTGTCCGTCGCCACCTTCGCCAATTGGGTGGCGAAGACCGCCAACCTGCTCCAGGGCGACCTCGCCGCCGCGCCCGGCGACCGGCTCGCGCTGCTGCTGCCCGCGCACTGGCAGACCGCCGTCTGGCTGCTCGCCTGTTCGTCCGTCGGGGTGGTCGCGGATGTGGGTGGGGACCCGGCCGGCGCCGATCTCGTGGTCAGCGGGCCCGACACGCTGGACGAGGGGCGGGCCTGCGGCGGGGAGCGCGTGGCGCTCGCCCTGCGGCCGCTGGGCGGCCGCTTCCCGCAGCCGCCCGCCGGATTCGCGGACTACGCCGTCGAGGTGCCGGGGCAGGGCGACCGCTTCGCGCCGTACGCCCCCGTCGACCCGGACGAGCCCGCGTTGCGGGTCGGCGGTACGGAGCTCACGGGCGCGCAGCTGGTCGAGCGGGCGCGCGCGGACGCGGCGAGCCTCGGGCTCGGATCCGGGGCGCGGCTGCTGTCGGGGCTGGAGTACGACACGTGGGAGGGGCTGTCCTCGGGACTGTTCGCGCCGCTCGCCGTCGGCGGTTCCGTGGTGCTGTGCCGGAATCTCGGTCAGCTCTCCGAAGAGGGCCTCGCCAAGCGCGTCGAGAACGAGCGGGTCACCAACACGGCGGTACTACAAGCCCCCTGAGGGCCACCCGTCCGGCCCACCGGCTGCCGAGCCCTCCCCCCGCAGGGTCAACTCCGGTAGATGATCGACGGTACGCACCGCACAACCAAGCGCGAGGTTCAGCCGTCTACCCCTGCGACCGGCGGCCACAGCGCGCCGCCGACTCCGTAAGGATGGACGCAGACGTGACCGACAGTGCTGGCACGCCCTCCGGACCGGACACCCCGGCCGAGGAGGACGAGGCGAAGGACCTGGCTGCCACGGACGGTGCGGACGAGGAGCTGAGCCCTGGTGCGGGTTCGGGTGAGGGGGAAGACACCGACGCCCACGGACATCCGCGCTGGCTTCTTTGGACCGCCCTCGGCGCCTCCTTCGCGCTCCTCCTCGCGGCCGGCGTCGGCTGGTGGCTCTACCGGAAGCTCGACGGCAACATCACCACGGACACCAACGCCGCCGCCGAGCTGGAGGCGTACGAAAAGGAACGCCCCACGCCCATCGCGCGGGACGCCCGGAACATCCTGCTTATCGGGTCCGACACCCGCTCCGGCAAGGGCAACAGCAAGTACGGGCCCGACAAGGGCACCCAGCGCTCCGACACGACGATCCTGCTGCACCTGGCCGGGGACCGTAAGAGCGCGACAGCCGTCTCGCTGCCGCGCGACCTGATGGTGGACATCCCCAGCTGCCGGAAGCCCGACGGCACGCGCACGAAGGAGCAGTCCACCCAGTTCAACTCGGCGTTCGAGCTCGGCGGTACGGCGTGCACGATCCGTACGGTCGAGCGGCTCACCGCCGTCCGGGTGGACCACCACATGGTCATCGACTTCGCGGGTTTCAAGGGGATGGTCGACGCGGTGAACGGCGTCGAGATCTGCCTCAAGGAGCCGATCGACGACGAGGACGCCCTGCTCCGGCTGGACAAGGGCCGCCAGAAGCTGAACGGTGAGCAGGCCCTCGGCTTCGTACGGGCCCGCAAGAGCATCGGCGACGGCAGCGACACCGAACGCATGGAACGCCAGCAGCGGTTCCTCGGCGCCCTGGTGAACAAGGTGCAGAGCAACGGCGTACTGCTCAATCCGACCAGGCTCTACCCGGTGCTGGACGCGGCGACGAAGTCCCTCACGACCGATCCCGGGCTCGACTCGCTGAAGGACCTGTACAACCTGGTGCGCGGCATGCGGAACATCCCCACCGAACAGGTGCAGTTCATGACGGTGCCCCGTCAGCCGTACGCTCAGGACCCGAACCGGGACGAGCTCGTGGAGCCGGACGCGAGCCGTCTGTTCAAGCAACTGCGCGAGGACGCGCCCGTTTCCGTCGTACCGGCGGGCTCCGAAAAGCCGGATAAGAAAGACAAATCCCCGGCCGACGAGAAGCCGGACGACGCGGGATCGGCGAGCCCGACTCCGACGCCGACTTTCACCGGCAGCAATGCCGCCACCGACGAGTGCGAGTAAAGCGATAGCCAAAGCCTGACCAGCAACGGAACGGATTGGGCGTATTGCCCAGTTGTAAGGCCAGTGGAATTTGTCACGGACGTCGCCCCACGCTGAACTGGGCAGATAGTGTGACGCGATCCGGTGCTTCCGGCCCTGAGGTCGCACTGCTGGAACGAACGCCAGAGGGCCTGGGGGAGGCGCCTCATGTGGCACCCGACGGAGGACTCAAGCAACCGTGGATGCGCAAAACCGTGGGCGGGCGGAAGAAATCGACCCCGCAGACCAGTGGGTTCTCAACCCGGACACCGGTCATTACGAATTGCGACTGGACCAATCCGCTGGGCGATCGCCTGCGGCGGCCCCTCCCCGGAGGACTTCGTCGAGAACGAACACCCGTGAGCGGACCGCCGGCCCCCGGCGCGAAGTCCCGGTCCAGCGCAGCCGACGGGCCGCGAACGGCTCCCGGGGCGCGGGCGGCTCGCGCGATTCCGGCGGCGGCGACGGCGGCGCGCCGCAGGCCGGCCGGCGCAAGCGCAAGGCGAAGAAGTCCGGCAAGAAGAAGGCGCTGCTGTGGACCGGCGGCGTCATGGGCTTCGTGCTCGTCGGCGTATCGGTCGGCGCGTACGTCGTGTACGACCGCCTCAACGGGAACATCAACTCGGTCGACGTCGGTGACGCGGCCAACGGCGGCGCCTCCACGGACGGACCGATGAACATCCTGATCATCGGCACCGACAAGCGCACCGGCGCGGGCAACGAAGGCTACGGGGACAAGAAGAACTCGACCGGCCACGCCGACACGACGTTCCTCTTCCATGTGTCGGAAGACCGTACAAACGCGACCGCTCTGAGCATCCCGCGCGATCTGAAGACCGACATCCCCGACTGCCTCACCGCGCAGGCGGACGGCTCGAAGAAGGTCATCCCGGGGACGCCGTACACGAGGTTCAACGAGAGCCTCGGCGTGAACGGCCGGGATCCCGGCTGCACCATGCGTACGGTCCAGAAGATCACCGGTCTTCCGATCAACCACTTCATGATGGCCGACTTCAACGCGGTCAAGACGCTGACCACCGCGATCGGCGGCGTGGACGTCTGTCTGACCGAGCCCATCAAGGACAGCAAGTACTCCCAGCTCAACCTGTCGGCCGGTGACCACCGCATCCAGGGCGAGGACGCGCTCGCGTTCGTCAGGAACCGGCACGGCCTCGGCAACGAGAGCGACCTCGACCGCATCAAGATGCAGCAGCAGTTCATCGCCTCGATGATCCGCAAGATGAAGGAAGACACCCTCGGCAATCCGAAGAGGATGCTCGACCTCGCGGACGCGGCCACCAAGGCGCTCACGGTGAACAAGGAGATCGGGGACATCCCGAAGCTCAAGGCCCTCGCCGAGGAGCTCGGCCGGATCAACATCAAGAACATCGCCTTCACGACGATCCCCGTGCGAGACAACCCCGCCGAGACGGTCAAGGCGACCGTCGTTCTGGACCCCGTCAAGGCCCCGCAGGTGTTCAACGCGCTGCAGAATGACGTCTCCTTCACCGACGTGAAGAAGAAGGAGAAGGCCGCCAAAAGCAAGCAGGCCGCACTGCTCAAGGGCCCCAGGGCCGAAGCCTCCGAGGTTCGTGTCGACGTCTACAACGGCAGCGACACCGCCGGGGCCGCGCAGAAGACCCTCAACTGGCTGCAGGTTGAGAAGGGCGTGCTCAAGTCCACGAACAAGAGCAATGCCCCGGAGAAGATCGCTAAGACTAGTCTTGAGTACGCACCGAACCAGGCCGACCAGGCGCGCAAGCTCGCGGACCTGATGGGCCTGCCCGCTGCGGCGCTCAAGAAGGGCAGCGCCGACGCAGGGGAGATGGAGCCGATGGTCCTGACTCTCGGCGCCGACTTCAAGGGCGAGGGGGTGCCCATCAGCGGTCCGGTGAAGCCGCCCGAGGTGGAGAAGGTCCAAGCAGACCAGAAGATCTGCGCCAAGTGAAACCGGGTCACCGGATTATGCGGCGCGCCTGAACAACAGGGGGGCCAGGGGTGGGACAGAACACCGTGCGTGGGGCACGGACGCGGGGAGGCGTCCGAGCCGCCGACGGAAGAGGCTGGGACGACAGCCTGCACGAGGGCGGGCCGGAGGGGGCCGGCGACAGGGACGGTACGCCGCTGACTCCGGCGAATCCGGCCTCCGACGGCACCGGGCCGCCCCGGCGGCGCGGTGGCCCGCACCGGCGCGGCAGACGCGGTAAGCGGCGGGTACTGCGCTGGGTCGCCTCCGTGCTGTCCCTGCTGATACTCGGCACGGCCGGCGCCGGATACCTCTACTACCGGCATCTCAACAACAGCATCAAGAGCGATGCCCTCAATCTCGGCAAGAACAGGATGGCCGAGCACAAGGCGAATCCCGCCGGCCAGACGCCGCTGAACATCCTGATGATCGGCTCCGACGCCCGTAACACCGATGCGAACAAGGCACTTGGCGGCGCGAAGGAGACGTTCGACGGGCCACCGCTGGCGGACGTACAGATGCTTGTGCACGTCTCGGCGGATCGCAGCAACATGTCGGTGATCAGCATGCCGCGCGACACGATGCTGAAAATTCCGGAGTGCAAGGACAAGAAGACCGGCGAGGTCTTCCTGGCCAAGGCCTGGGGCCAGACCAACGCTTCGCTGAGCCGTGGCGGCCCGGGGTGCACGGTGGCCACCTGGTACGAGCTGACCGGCATCACCATCGACCACTTCATGATGGTCGACTTCGCCGGGGTCGTCTCCATGGCCGACGCGATCGGGGGCGTACCCGTCTGCGTCACGGACAACATCAAATCCCGTAATCGCGAGGGCAAGGGCTCCGGTCTGAAACTTCGAGCGGGCACCCATCCGATCAAGGGGGAGCAGGCTCTTCAATGGCTGCGCACCCGGTACGGGTTCGAGAACGGCACCGACCTCGCCCGTACGCACGGTCAGCACATGTATATGAACTCCATGGTCCGCGAACTCAAGAAGAACACCAAGCTCACCGACCCGAACAAGCTGCGCAAGCTCGCGGAGGCTGCCACGGCCGCGCTCACGGTGGACGAGGGTCTGGATACGGTGAAGAGCCTCTACGACCTGGCGGAGGACCTCAAGCAGGTCCCGACCGAGCGCATCACCATGACCACGATGCCCAACTTCTACTCGACGCGCTTCCCACAGCGGGTGGAACCCGAGCCGGGCGACGCCGAGCAGCTGTTCCGGATGGTGCGTGAGGACATCCCGCTGGACGGAAAAGCCTCCAAGCGCAAAGCACCGGCCCCGTCCAAGGACCCGGCAGCGCCCGACGGTGAGATCGGCGTAATGGTGCAGAACGGCACGTACACCGATGAGCTGGGGGCTGCCAGTGGCCGCGCCACGGACATCGCGGGAGCGCTGACCAAGCAGGGCTTCACGCGGGCGACGGCGGACACGCAGCCCAACCCGCAGAAGCGAACGGTCGTCCAGTACCCGAGCGTCGAGCTGGAGGGCGACGCCCAGGCGGTCGCCAAGGCCCTGGGCATTCCCTTCTCTTCGGTGAAGAAGTCCACCGATGTCACGGGCGTGAGCGTGATCGTGGGCGCCGACTGGCGCGAGGGCGACAAGCTCCCGAAGCAGAAGGACGACAACAACAAGACGCCGGAGAACGCGCGCCCGCTGAACGGCGCGAACACCAAGGCCTGCATGAAGGTCCAGGAAGGCTTCACTTGGTGAGATAGCCGGCCTCGGCCTCGTCAACGCCCCCTCCGCCGCCGCCAGCACCCCCGCCGGCTGCGGCTACAACTACGCCTACATCTACGTGTGGGAGCAGTACCGCAACACCCACTCGAAGGGCGGGTCGACCTCCAAGGTCTGCTGACCCGTCGAACCGGGGCAAAAACCCACGCAGAAGCACAAGTTCAGTCGCTGGCTCGCAGTCGCGGCCGTCATGCTCGGCCTCGGCTTCGTGTCGCCCGTCGCCACCGCGGCCCCGGCGGCGGCAACAACTGTGTCGTCGCCGTGAAGCAGGGTTCGTACGACGGGACCAGCAGCCGGATGGACCTTTCACTCGGCACGCCGGACGCGATCGACGGCGATTCGGGCTACTACAAGTACTACGCGGGCCCCGTGAAGATCTACGCGAAGGGCAAGTGCATCTTCACCGAGCTGACCGTGTATCCGGCCGGCGGGGGACGCGAGTACTTCCAGGACCGCAACCCGTACTCCGGGTACTTCCACGGCTGATCCAAAGCTGATCGAGGCCGGCCCCCAGCCGGCCCCGTGGCTGACCAAGTGCTGCCGACCCGTGGTCGGCAGCACTTCGGTCGTCAGACCTTCGTGGTACGGACCGCCGGGCGGCGGCTCGCGATGACCTTCTTCGCGAGCGAGCGCGGGCTGGTCAGGAAGCCGAAGCCCCACGACATGTGCATGGTGGCCAGGGCGACGGGGATCTGCGCCCGGGCCTTCAGCGACAAGCCCTTGCCCGCCGGGACCGAGCCCGCCACGATCGCGGCCAGGTAGCCGGCCGGGACCACGAAGCCCCACGGCGTGAGCGCCGCGCCGACGACGATGCCCGCGGCGATCGCGCAGACGGCGGTCGGCGGCGCGAGGTATCGCAGGTTGATGGAGCCCGCGTGGTAGCGGGCGACCACGTGGCGCCAGCGGCCGTAGTCCTTGTACTGCTTGGCCAGGGCCTTGACGGAGGGCCTGGGGCGGTACTGGACCTTGAGCTCGGGCGAGAACCAGATCAGGCCGCCCGCCTCGCGGATGCGGAAGTTCAGCTCCCAGTCCTGGGCGCGGATGAACTCCTCGTTGTACCCGCCCTGCTGTTCGAGGGCCTCGCGGCGGAAGACACCCAGGTACACGGTCTCCGCCGGTGCGGCCTCGCCGCCCGTGTGGAACGCCGCGTTGCCGACGCCGATCTTGGAGGTCATCGCGGCCGCGACCGCGTCCTCCCAGGCGTTCTCACCCTCGGCGTGCATGATGCCGCCGACGTTCTGCGCGCCGGTCTCCTCCAGGAGGCGGACGGCCGTCGCGATGTAGTTCGGCGAGAGCATCCCGTGGCCGTCGACCCGCACCACGATGGGGTGCCGGGAGGCCTTGATGGCCGCGTTCAGCGCTGCGGGGGTACGGCCCGTGGGGTTGGGGACGGTGTGGATACGGGGGTCTTCCCGTACCAGCTCGGCGGCGATCTCCTCGGTCCGGTCCGAGGACGGGCCGATCGCGATCACCACCTCCATCTCGCCGTCGTACTCCTGCTCCAGGATGTGACGGACCGAGTTGCGCAGATGCCGCTCCTCGTTGAGGACCGGCATGATCACGGAGACTGCGAGTGTGGCGTTCATATCGGGGGTCACGTTACCGCGAATGGGGGACACGGACGCACGGCGGCCGCGTCGCTGCCCGGGTCGTTGATCGTATGGGCCTACGTTGCTGCTGATCCCCCCTTGCCTTCGCGGAGGTGTCCCACGTGCCCAAGCCGTCCCGTCCACAGCCGGGCCGCAGTCGAAGGCAGGACGAGCGCCCGCAGTGGTCGATGCGCCTGTTCACCACGATCTCGGTCCTTGTGCTGTGCGCCGGTGGCATCGGTCACGCGGTGGTCACCGGGATGGAAACGGGCATCGAGCGGGTCGACCCGTTCAAGGACATGAAGAACCGTCCGGCGGCCGGCGACGGCACGAACATCCTGCTCGTCGGCACCGACGGCCGCGACAAGATCACGCCGGAGGAGAAGCGGAAGTACCGGCTGGGCGGCGCCCCCTGCCACTGCACCGACACGATCATGGTGGTGCACCTCTCCGCCGACAAGGAGCGCGCGAGCATCGTGAGCCTGCCGCGCGACAGCTACGCGGAGGTGCCCGAGCACACCGACCAGTCCACGGGCAAGCACCACAACGCGCACCCCGCGAAGATCAACGCGGCGTACGCGGAAGGCGGCCCCGGGCTCACGGTGCGGATCGTGGAGCACATGACGAAGGTGAAGATCGACCACTATCTGGAGGTCGACTTCACCAGCTTCATGAAGACGGTGGACGTGATCGGCGGGGTGGAGGTCTGCACGGTCCGCCCGCTAAAGGACAACCACACCGGCCTCGACCTGCCCGTCGGCACCCACCAGCTGAACGGCGGCCAAGCCCTCCAGTACGTCCGCTCCCGCCACATCGACGGAGCCGACGACTTCGGCCGCATGCAGCGCCAGCAGCGCTTCCTCGCCGCCTTCATCGCCAAGGCCGGCACCAGCGGCGTCCTGCTGAACCCGGTGAAGTTCCGGCAGGTGACGTCCACACTGCTCAGCTCGGTCCGCGCGGACAAGGGCTTCGGTACGGAGGAGATCCTCGCCCTGGGGCAGGCGATGCGCGGGTTCACACCGGCGTCGTCGGAGTTCAGTTCCGTACCGGTCGCCGGGGTCAATCCGCCGATCGAGGGCATCGGCTCGACCGTGAAGTGGGACGAGGCGAAGTCCGAGAAGCTGTTCCAGAACCTGCGCGACGACAAGCCGCTCGCGCCGCCGCGCCCCAAGAAGAGGGCGACGCCGGTCGACGTGGCACCGCAGCGGATCGCCGTGCAGGTCTACAACGGGACGCTGACCCGGGGCCTGGGCAAACGCGTGGACGACGCGCTGCGGTCCACCGGCTTCAAGACCACCCGCTCCCCCAAGGACGCGGACCGCGACGATGTGCGGCGCACGCTCGTCACGTACGACCCGCGCTGGGACCGCTCGGCGAAGTCCCTCCAGGCGGCGCTGCCGGGGTGCGAGCTGCGGGCGGTGGAGGGGCAGGGGGCGCTGCTGAAGGTGCTGGCGGGTACGGACTTCAATGGCGTACGGGCGGTACGGGCGGACGATCCGTACCAGGGCGAGTTCGGCGCGGTCACCGGCGACGAGGTCGTATGCCCGTAACGACTCCCGGTAGCGACCGCCCGTAACGACTGGCCGTAGCAACGGGGCGTGACGGACTGCGTCAGTTCTCCATGTCCAGGCCCTCGGCGGCGCGCTTGTCCCGCAGCTCCTTGATCGCGCGGCGCCGCGCGAGGCGGTGCGTGCGGCGGATCTGGGCCTCCTGGTAGCGGCGCCGGTCGCGCTCCGTCTCGGGTACGACCGGCGGGACGCGGCGGGGCTTTCCGTCCGCGTCGACGGCGGCGAACACGAGGTAGGCGCTGCCGACCTGTGTGGCCGGGGTCGACTCGTTCCAGCGCTCCGCCAGGACGCGTACGCCGACCTCCATCGAGGACCGGCCCGTCCAGTTGACCTGCGCTTTCACATGGACCAGGTCCCCGACCCTGACCGGCTCCAGAAAGACCATCTCGTCCATGGAGGCGGTGACGGCCGGCCCGCCGGAGTGCCGGCCCGCGACGGCGCCCGCCGCGTCGTCGACCAGCTTCATGATCACGCCACCGTGCACCGTGCCGAGGAGGTTGGTGTCGCTGCCCGTCATGATGTGGCTGAGCGTGGTGCGGGAGGCTGCGGTGGGCTTGCCCGGAATGCCTTCTTCCGGATGCTGGGGCTGGTCTGTCATGCCCTCCACCTTATGCGCGGCGCACATTGCATCAGCTCTGCAACAGCCCTGCCCCGATTTCCTACCCGCCCTGTAAGGCACCCGCCTCTTACCTGCACACTGTTCCGCATGAGCGACTGGCCGGACGGATGGAACGACCGCAGCGACCCGCACGGACGCGGCAGCGGCGGCGCGCAGCCCGAGGGCGCGCGGGTGATGAGGCATGTGCAGCGCGGCCAGGTCCCGCCGCCCGCGGGCCCGGCCCCGGTGCCTCCCGTACGCGGCCCGGTGCCTCAGCAGTCGCCGGGTTACGACGACGGCTACGGCCAGGGCGGCTACGGCGACGGCTACAACACCGGCCAGGTCTACGGCGGCGGTCGCTCCGCACCTCCCGGCGGCGGCCGGCCGCCCCGCGCGCCGCGCGTCGGCCCGGCGCCGGACTGGAGACGCCGTATCAAGCTCGGATCACTGACGCTGGTCGTCGTGCTCCTCGCCGTCTCCATCGGTACGTACTTCTGGGCGGACGGCAAGCTCAAGCGCGAGGTCGACCTGGCGAAGGTCATCGAGCGGCCGGAGGCCGGTGACGGCACGAACTACCTGATCGTGGGCTCCGACAGCCGCGAGGGCATGACGGCCGACGACAAGAAGAAGCTGCACACAGGGTCGGCCGAGGGCAAGCGGACCGACTCGATGATGATCCTGCACGACGGTTCCAACGGCCCGACCCTCATCTCGCTGCCGCGCGACTCGGACGTGGAGATCCCGTCCTTCGTGGGATCGGAGTCCGGCAAGACGTTCCCGGGGCAGGGGCGGCGGGTGAAGCTGAACGCGGCGTACGCCGAGGACGGCCCCGAGCTGCTGGTCCGTACCGTCGAGCACAACACCAACCTCCGCATCGACCACTACGTCGAGATCGGCTTCGCCGGCTTCGCCAACATCGTGGACGCGATCGGCGGGGTGGAGATGGACATCCCGAAGGCGTTCAAGGACGAGAAGTCGGGCGCCGACTTCCAGGCCGGCAAGCAGACCCTCAACGGCGAGCAGTCCCTGGCCTTCGTCCGTACGCGCTATGCCTTCGCGGGCAGCGACCTGGACCGTACGAAGAACCAGCAGAAGTTCCTGGCGGCCCTGGCAAGCCAGACGGCAACGCCGGGCACGGTCCTGAACCCGTTCAAGCTCTACCCGACCATGGGCGCCGGTCTGGACACGCTCATCGTCGACAAGGACATGAGCCTGTGGTCCCTGAGTCAGATGTTCTTCGCGATGAAGGGCGTCACGGGCGGCGACGGTACGTCGATGAACATCCCGATCTCGGGCAGCAGCGGCGGCAACCTGGTCTGGGACAAGGCGAAGGTCGCGCAGCTCGTGCAGCAGCTCAAGAACGACGAAAAGGTCACGGTCAAGGGCAACTAGCGGTTGTGATGGGGGGGCCGACTCAGTCGAAATACGATTCGAGCGTGCCGCGACGCCGGACATCGAGTGTGGCGCAGTGGAATGAGCCACCGAACGGCGCGTAGTGCAGCAGGTCGGACGGGATCGGCTCGAACCCCCATTTTTCGAGCGCGCGCAGCATGTCGGTGTGGTGCCGCTCCGCGATCACCCGCTTGTCGTCGATCATGAGAATGTTCATGCTGAGCCACTTGCCGCACATCGAGGTGACCTTGAGCAGGCGCTCGTCGATCTGGTTGGGTTCCGGGGCGACCAGGACGTCCCAAGAGCGCAGGACGTCGGGCAAGCGGTCGACGTCGATGTATTCGGGATTGACCAGTACCTTGCCGGGCGAGAGCACCTGGAACGTCGTGTCGATGTGCATGGGCGTGCGGCAGCGGCTCTCGATCTCGTGGATCCGATAGCCGGGTCCGAGATGGCGGCGCAACCACTCGATGCCCATTTGATTGGTGACGTTGCTGCGCGTAACGAAAAGGTCGCGTCCCGCGCGCACGAAATCCGCCGCGTCGAACACCGGCTCGAACTCGGTGAGGATGTAGCGCATGCGCTCGCCGGCCTCGGGGACACGGAAATCCGCCTCGAAGAGTTCGTCAGTGAGCTGCGGCTTCGGTGCCGCCGTCCATCGCGCGCCGCGCCGGAAGTAATCCTTGAGGATCGCGCGATAGGAATGGGTCTCGAAATATCGGCACGGCCATGCCATCGGAGTCTCGATGATCTCGTCGCCGATCACGAGCATGCTGTCACGCGGGCAGGTATTGCAAAAGCCGCGCGACGACCAGTCGGGCGTGCCGAACGGTTGCCTGTGCTGGACCGGGTCCGGACGCCTGACCGTGATGCCGAGGGACTGCAGGAGAGCGATGAACTGATCGAGCTCAAGCTGCGCCCGCTCGATCAGGACGCGCGGATATTTGAATCCGGCGGCGAGCCCCTGCAACCGCGCCGCCCATGGCGGGATGTTGCAGGCGACGACCGGATGGTTGGAGGGGATCGTCGCGCCGTCGAGACGCCCGACGATGATCTCCTCCAGCGGGTCCCACTCGTTGTGTGAATTGACCGGAGAAACGAGGGGTTCCGCAGCGTTGGCAGTCGTGGCCGCATCATTTTCTGCCGCTGCCTTCAGAATGCCGGGCCTCTGCACTATCGCCATGCTCAACCACTTCCGATTGCAGAAGTCAGTAATTCACCATATCCAGCCGGCCGGCTCCGGTGATCACATCTCGATGCCGTCCCGGAAGTTGAAGCAGCCTTCCAGTTTGGCGGTGTGCTTGCCGCCCGCGATGTCGACGGACACGGCGGCGAACATCATCCGGTGGCTCTCCCACTTGTCGGTGTACCTGTCCACGGCCAGTCTCAGCGGCACCCGGCTCTCCGATACCTGCCGGTGCAGGGACAGCTGGAGCGACGTGACCAGGATGCGCCTGCGGACCTCGGCCGGGCCCACCTTCGGGAACGCGGCGAAGACGGGGTCGCCGTTGGTGTACGCGCACAGCATCGACGCGAGCGTGTGGTACGAGACGATCTGCGCCAGGACCGACCCGTGCAGCACCGGCCGGTAGGGCGCCCGGTCGCTGACGTCCGCAGCGAGATCCACGTCGTAGATGCCGTGGTACGCCTCGCCGTCGAAGCTCAGGTCGGTGGCCGCCCACGGGGTGTGACACCAGGCGGCGGCGAGGTCCGTGTTGATGTCGGCGAAGCTGGGCCGCGGGGACGGCAGCTGGACGGCGGTCATGCCGATCACCTCTCCACTGGGGTCGGGCGGCTGGTCTACCCACCCGGTCGCCGGGGAACGCGACGCGAGGCGCCCCGCCGAATCACCCGATCCGGCGACCGCGGTCGCCGAGTCCCCTGTCCGACCGGAGCGAAACGCGCTCCGATCGCGCGCCCGGCGAGGCGTCCATAGGCTGCCCGTACGGCGATCCGGTCAGGAGGCGCGTCATGGCGGAGACCGAACGCCCCTGCCGTTTCCTGGCAGGGGCGTTCGTATGGTGCTTCGAGCGGTTCAGAGAAAGCCGTTCTACGGCAGGTTCCTCGCCATGACGATCCGCTGGACCTGGTTCGTGCCTTCGTAGATCCTGGGTCTTTACGGCTCATGCAGCTCTGACCTGCACATACACCCACTCCTGAGGGGGCTCCCCCAGGATTTCCCCATGATCGACTTCGCGTCTCAGCACGTCGGGCCACCGCTGGCACTGAGTCCGTGATGACCAACCCGTCGTTGGCTCAGGTCAAGCAAGCAATGGCCGCTTGAGTCCCCCTTCTAAGCGAGAGGCCCCCTGCAGGCCGTATCGGGCAGGGGGCTTCTTGACGTCTGAATGTCAAGCGGATCAAGGTCCGCCGCCCGGCCACTGCAGGGGGCCGTTCCCGGCTGCTGTTGGTCATGCGCTGGTCACGTGGCCGACCAGCGAGGAACCCCGTTAGGCGCCCGGTTCCCTCTCTCCGGGGGTCAGCTCAGGGGCGTGATCCGGGCAGGCGTACACGGTCACTCCGGGGCCGCTCGCCCGCTCAATCCAGCGGACCGCTACAGCGGTCGGGGTCCGTGAGCCGCAGCGACAGCACACGGCCCCACGGACAGGCGTAGGAACGACGTTCATGGTCATACGGACACCTTCGCCGTGGCGAACGCGGAGGCAGGAAACGGCGCACCTTCGTACGTGTACGGGTAGTCCATGCCCATCGTGGCCAGTGCGGCGGCCCGTCGTCGTTCCTGTGTCAGGTTCAGTTCGAGTGTCGCTTCTGCCTGCTGCCGGAACAGCTCTTGGGCCTCCTGCTTTGTCGGTCCGGTCCATGGGCGGGCCCACGGGCTTACGCGGTCGGGTTCGCTGTGGTCGGCAAGGTAGTCGGAGGAGTGACGTCCGGGGGTGGTCCGGCGAGACCAAGGGAGGACGGACAGCATCCAGACAAGGGTGCGGGCGATAGCATCACGCACGGTCGTTCAGCTCCTATTCAGCTGATCGGCAAGCCCCGATGGACCGGGCCTAATCGGTCTGTCGGGGCGCTTTTGTTTTGATGGTTCGGGAACATGTGGAAGCCCCGCCTATGCGCCACGGGGGAGCAACGCACAGACGGGGCGGCCGACACGCTGAGCCTTGATTCGCCGTCGCTCAACGCGCCGGGATCATTCGTCCCGCGCCACGCGGGCGTAGTCGGTCACGACGCGGCGGAACAGGTCATGAGTGGGGTTCCGGCCCGTGTGCCGAAGACACCAGTCCTGCGCCCCTTCCTGGGCGTCCTTGGGGCCGGACGTGTCCTCACACTCGAACGCCATGCAGAACGCTTCCCAGACGACTCCGCCCTCTGGCGCGCGCTTGATCGTGTGCTCGGCGAACCGGATGACCGCGCGTGTCATGCGGGGCTCTCAGGGTCGTTCTCGCTGTCGCTGTCGTCCTCTTCGATGTCCGGGGCAGACAGGCGCAGTCCCCGGCTCTCAGCGATCCGCAGAGCGTCAGTCAGGCACTCCGACAGACGCAGGGCCGCGTACCGCACCTCGGCGTAAGGCGACAGCGGGTTGTCCAGCACCTTGCGCGTGGCGCTGAGCACGTCCGCCCCCATGCCAAGCTGCACGGCCTCAAAGTCGTCAGCAAGCCAGGACAGAAGCCCGCCTTCGTCGCCCGTGCTCAGCAGGCACTGTTTGCCGTCTTCCGTCGTCCAGGGCAGCAACCGGGGCGGGCTCCCTGACGATGCATCAGCAAGGTGAAGCCGTCGCTGTCGGTCGGCGTCCGTTCTCTGCATGCCTGCGGTCCTCTCTGCCGTGTTACCGGTAGAGCGAACCTACGAACCGTCAGAGCCTCAACCCACGTGCACAGAGCGGTAGTTCAGCAGAGCCGCACGCCGAACTACCACGCTCCGTGTTACCTATCCGGCGATCCCAAGATGAGCCGCCATGCTGCGCATGTCTTCGGTCAGTGTCCGCTTGCGGGTCTTGAGGATGTCCTCCATCACGCGCCGTGCCATGGGCTGATGAGTCAGCCACACATCGGCGGTGTCGCGGAGGTTCACAAGCTCATCCATGGCGTCTTGGTGAGACCCGAGCAGGACGTGAGCGCGGGCAACATCCAGCCGGTGACGGCCCCAATTGTTCGTGCTCAACCGACCGAAGCTCTTCACGGCTTTAGCGCTGAGGGGGCCATCGTCAGCGCGACAGAGAACACCACGCGCGTCACCGACAAGGGCAAGGTCCTCAACGGCCTTTGCCTCAGCGGTTACGGGACCGAACGCGCTCCAATGTGACGGGAATTCCGTGTGTTCCCGTTCCAGGGCACCCCCAGCAGTGGCCGCCATGCGTCGGGCATGCTGCGCCACGTCGGGCCGGTTGTTCCTCCGGGCAGCAGCGGCAACCCTGAGCCACAGCTCACCCCAGACAGCAAGCTGTGCGGGTGTCGCCGAAGACATGCGCGGTTCGATCTCGGCTGCTGTCTGTGCTGCCAGCTGTTCGCTTTCGTCGAATCGGTCTTGCCGGAGCAGCAACCAGCCCAGACCCACAACTCCTGTTGCTGCCAACTGAGTTTGGCCACTCCCACGAGCAAGTCGAATTGCCTCAGCGAGTGCGTAATAGGCCATGTCGTACTGCCTCACTTGAGTGAGGTACTTGCCCGTAAGCAACAGCGCATGAGCACGCGCGATCACGGCGTGCTGCTGTTCTTCGCCCTCAAGGGAGGACACAGCAGCCTCAGAGCTACGGAGCAGCGACGGAAGACGTTTCGCCACCGCCCCGTACCGGTCGGCTTGGTAGAGCGCATGGCCGTCCTGCACGCCTTGCCTGATGACTGACGGTTCTTCGGCTTCACCAGGCTCTGACAGGGTCACAGAGAGCCCGATTGGAGGCATGAGAGCGCGCCTCAACTCAGCGAGGTAACGGCGGTTCGCTTCATCCTGCGCGCCGACCACGGACCTAGGCGCTTCGCTGGCGAACAGGTCGGAAGTGGAGACCCCCAACGCACCAGCGAGAGCAGCAAGGGTGTCCATGCTGACGTGCCCGCCTTGCTCCACCTTGCGGACCGTGCTGAGTGACAGGTCAGCCGCTTCCGCCAACCGCTCTTGGTTCAGTCCGGCCGTGCGCCGGTACTTCCTGACGTTGTCAGCCAAACCCGTGGACATCAGCACCACCTCACCGTCAAGCGTATGCCCGCCGCGTACCTAAGCAACGCGGATTGCCGTCCAGCCAACGGCCCGGAGACGAACGAAGCCCCGTCCATCAGGAACGGGGCCGATTCGTTGGTTTGTTAGAGCAGCGCGCGGAACGGGTTCTCTTTGAGCGGTGCGGGCCGCTCAGCCATGGGGGCCGACGGACGTACGGTCCTCACGGTCTCGGGTTTCGTAGGTCGGTAGTTCTCCATCGAAACAATCTTGGCTCCGTTCCCGTCCGGTTCTGCCCGCTGGCCGGCTGCGGGCTTCTCCGGTTCCGGGCACGCTGCGTCACGGGAACTGTCGTCGGCGAGTGAGAACACCACGGCCGGACGGCCGACCCCCTGTCGCTCTTCGGTGACGACGATTCCGGGCAGTGCCTTGACCTCAGCGGCGGACGCACCGACGTACGGCAAGAGCTGTGACGACCGGGCGGAGCCGCCGAACAGTTCCAATCGGGCCCGTACCTTCTCCGTGAGGCTGAGCGGCTGACGCTTGCTGGTCTTGCTGCCGCTTCCGGTGGCGATGGTCTCCACGGTGTCCATGGCGTGGGTGATCAGGGATGCCGCCGCGTGCAGATCATCAGGCGTGATCTCGGTCCGCATGTCGAAGAGCGCGAACAGGGCGGCGATACGGCGCACTTGCTCATTGCAGCGCGCGGCGAACGGCTTGAGATCCTCGGACTCACGGGCCTTGCTCAGCAGGTCGTGCCGGATGGTGTCGGCCACGTCGTAGGCGTCCTCAGCCAGGGTGACCGTGCCGACCCGTTGTCCGAACCGGACGGCCCGAGCGAAGAGTTCACCCGCTTCGGGGATGAGGTGCGCGGGCATGCGTTCCCGCTCGCTCAGCCACCGGACCTGAGAAACGGGCAGGGTCAACAGCCGGTTGTACGAGCCGCCGTCCCTGTCGGTGCCGGAGAGGTTCGCTTGGAACTCCTCCGGGGTGATGTGGCCCATGATCGCGACCCTGGGAGCGTCCACCTGGACGGGGTCCTTCGCCCTGGACGTGGCGACCGGGGCACCGTCCCAGAGGTCGCGGAGCACTTGGGAGAGGTTGGCCTGTCGGCGTCCGGCCCGCAGCACGCGGGCGTACTCGGTATCGACGATCAGGGCGTGTTCGCCGCAGTCGGCAACGGCCTGAATGAGTCCGGCTCCGCCCACCACACCGTGGATGACGTTGCCGGACATGAAGGTGCGGTTCGCGTCCCGGGCGACCGCTTCCGCGATGCCCCACGACTGTCCCTTGCCCTCACCCGTGCCGCCGCACAACAGCACGTGGAGCATGAGCGGCATGGAGCCGGAACCGCGCTGTACGCGGGTGTCCGGGAGCATCGCGGAGAACGCGCACAGCAGACCCCCGAGCAGACCGACCGGGGACCACTCGACGTGGGGGGCCAGAGAGGAGACCACGGCCCCGAGTCGACCCGTGGCCATGGTGCGAACGTCGGGCATGGTCATGCTGCTTCAGCCTCCATCAGAGACGGTTGGTAATGAGCGGGAGTGAGACAGCACCAACGGCCGTTGGTCTCCTTGGCCAAGGTGTCCGGGCGGTTGGAAGTTCTGAGGGAGACAGGAAGAGCCTCCCCGCCATCAGCGGGCACCACCAGGGCACGGCATGTCTTGCTGCCAGTAGGCACGGTGCGGAGAATCGCAGCGATGGTGAACGCATCACGGGAGATCACTCCGGTACGCGTCCGGCCTCTGGCGTCGGTCCACTTGACCCACGAGCCAGGGGCGAAGTCCACCCGAGAGACCCGAGAGTCAGCCCCGTACCCCTTGGTCTGCTTCCAGACCTTGTGATCACTCGGGCGGGGGTGCCGACCGCGCCGACGAACAGTCACGGTCGGCTCAGCTTTCACGCTGCTGTGTGGGACTCCTTGGCGTCCGCAGACTCTCGTGATTCGTGAGCGAGCCGGTACGCCTGGCTTACAGCCATCGGGATACGGCCCCGTGCTGGTACGTCGAACCCGTTCTCACGGGCCCATTGGCGTACGGCCTTGTTGCGCTCACGGTCGCTCAAGTGGCACGCGTCCGGCGTCACCGGCTCAGCCGGTGCGGTCTGCTCCTGCTGCTGAGACGTACCACGCATGGCGTCTGCGTAGGCCCGCGCCATGTGCGGGAAGTTGGACCACATGAAACCCCGGAACTCCACATGCGAGGCCGACAGGCGGGCGTCCTTGCCCTCTGCGGCACACCACTTCACGTAGTCGGCCCGCTCCTTCTCGGGGAGCGCTGCCAGACGCTCACGGTGCTTGGACCACTGAGCCCGTGCAGCCTGAGAGTTCGCGTCCAGCGGCTTGCCGTTGCGAGCTTTACGGTTGTCCCTGATCCGTGAGACGTAGTCGGCCAAGTCGGCTTCAGCGGTGGGCTCTTCGGTCTCCTCAACGGCCGGAGCATCCCCCTGGACATCCGTTTCAGGCTCTACGGTCACAGACTCGGGGACGGACTCAACCGGCTCAGCCTCAAGCGCGTCGGACGGCAGACCGGCCCCCAACGCATCAACCAGGTATCGGGAGAAGCGCACGGAGTGCTCAAGGCACAAGTCCCAGGAACGCTCACCCAGGTTCAGGGTGTCGGTCGCCTCGGTCTGCGTTCCGTCTTTCGACAGGCACCCATCACACACGACCTTTTCGACGTAGCTGATGACCTGAACCGTCGTGCGCACGGTCCCCCCTTGGTTGATTAGGTCGAGTGAGTCACGGTCCGCCGGAGATTCGCTCTCTACGGCGTCCCGCCCCGCCTCTGTAGCGGACTCTTGAAACTCACTCCATCCTGCTCATCACCAATCACGGAACGGTATATGTAAGATTTCGAAATGGTAACGTATATTCATTTAGGGCGGGGTAATGTGGAATTTAGAAAAGAATGGAGGACCGCAGGGGCGCCCTCCTTTCGTCGTGTACGGGTTTCGTTATTTCTGAAAAGCGGTGAAAAGCGTGTCGTGAGGGTGACTGGAACCCTAAAAGCGGGCGCTCAAGCGCACTTGGACCACCCCGGTAGGCAGAAAATGGCCCTTCGAGAGGTCATTTCGGTGACCACAGTCACAGTTTTTCGTGTCCGCGTCCCGTTTTCGCCACAAGGACACGTATGGGGTCTCCTGAAGGGGCAAAAAGAAAACGGGCCTCCGCCGACATGGCGGAGGCCCGAATCAGTGTCACCAAATATCAGGCAGGCCAGTCCACGGCTGCCTTTACAATTCCCTTGGTCGGAAGTGCCTCGTCCCAGGCATTGTCAGCCTTCTTCGTGTCCATACCGGGGTAACGAATCACCTTGCCTCCATAGAGGTGCAGGGTGTCGATGTAATCGGCTCGGAATTTTTCGCTTTGACCCTCACGGAACCCCGTGAACTGGCTCGCAAAGGTGCTGAAATCAGAGTGGCCAGCCACAATATCAACCCCGGCAGGCATGGCAGTTGTAGAGGCAACCGTGAACCCTGCAAGGCGCGCCACAACGCCATTGGCAGTCACGCCGCTATCACCGTAGGCCGCAGCATTAGCGACGGAGGGGTGTTCAATGAGATACCGCTTTACCTTCGGAGAGACAATCACATAACGCCCACCCGGAACGTCCGCATCGTCCAGGGCGAGCATCATGTCGAGAATCGTCCCGTAGAGGCTCGCGGGAATGTTCCCGGAGGCCGGAGCGACGTCCGGAAGCGCTGTAGCGCTGCTGGAAATGACGTTCCCCATGAACGTGTCAGCCGCACGGGCAATGGCCCTAATCATCTGCGTATTGATCGGAGAATTGAAGTCATCTGAAGCAAGCTGCACCCGCTCGGCATCTTCGATCAAAATTTGCAAATACTTCGCCTCGGTGATCGGAAGCTCCTGATCAACCGTTTCCGGCCGCTGAGCAGTCATCCCATCCGGCAACTTGTAATCGCCCACTGTGGGGCGCAGTAGCGAGTTGATGTGGACAACGTCGCCCCGCTTTCTGATCTCCCCCTCGTACTTGCGGTTACTCACCAGGCGGGAAGCCCAGACGAGCAGGAGGGGGTCAAACTGAACGATCAGTTCGGCGTCAAATATTTCAGGCACAAACGTGTTTGTGCCAGCGTGCTGGTACGGAAGAGCCATAGGGTGTCTCCTTCTTACTTACGGCGTCGTGCATCTAGAGAGAAATGGTGGACGAGAGGCGCGGAGCCGCGATTGTGCAGAGTCCCTGCAAGTGGAGGGAATTTCGGCTCGAATGGTTTGAGGGCTTCGCCGATGGACTCGGCCGATGGATTCCCGTCCTCCCCAAGGAGCTTGGAGGTGTCGAGGTAATCCGTGTATCCGTCGGGGAGCTTGATGCCAGCCTGCGCCGCCTGAGCCTTCAATTCCGCCTGTGCCAGCTTCCCGGCATTCTCGCGATGAATCCCCGCCCGAACCTCCTCGGCCGGGTCGGGTACCGCCTCTGTCTGCGCCTCTGGCGTTTCCGGTGCGGTGTTGATTTCGCTCACGCTGCAAACTCCTTGTGCATGTCAGTCCGAAGCAACGAATCAAGTGCCTCAGCAGTGCGCCGCTCCTCCGAACCGTCGTCCTGTACCAGGGCAAGGAGTGGGACGCAAAGAATGCCGGGTGACAGGAACCAGCATGCGCAGGCTAGGGCAGGTGGCCCCGGACTCCCACCTATAGATAGTCGAAGGGGATACCTGAAGCTCATCGGCAAGTTCCTCAACGGAGAGGCCCAGAGCGATGCGACGAGCAGTGAAGTGATGTCGATTGAACATGCTTCTCCTTGCGGGCTGTTGCCCTAATGCGAATCTCTGACCTAAAGGGGAAGGCCCTGGCCTCCCAGAGGTAAGGGGAGGCCAGGGCCATAACCTGAGAAGACTCCTGAATAGTTCTCTCACTGTGTATGTACGTGTCCTCTGGGGGCAGGTCGGATGCGACGGCGAGAAAGTGAGAGCCGGATCACACAGGCCGGGGCGGAACAAAAACTCTTCCTGTTACCTTGGCGGGTTCAGGACCCCCAAAGGTCCTCCCTTGCGAAGTAATTAAGAGACAGGAGGCCCCTTAGAGAGGAGCCTCCCACTCTCTACCAACTACTATCTACGCTCTATGAGCTACTAACTAAGTCCCCGTTCCACCGGGGAAGTGGGTATCACCAAATGGGTTATCTCGCTGCCAGGTAAGCGAAGGGGAATCCCATGGTGCCGCCCTGGGTGTAGGTGGCAGAGGCTTGCGGCCTCCCTTTGCCTTTGGTGGGTTGGTGTCCGTGACGGTCAAGACTTCACCGAAGGCTGCACCCGCCAAGGTGGGATACTCGTTCAAAACTTCAGTCGGGGCAGAGAGGCGAAGATTCGCCGCCCTACCCCTCTTGCCGTGTTGTGTGAAGAAGCCCATCTGTGTCAGCACATCTCGGCATCGTTTCCCAGGGTGGTCCTTGGTGTTGTAGCCAAGCCGTTGGGCTATCTCCGTATCTCCCGTGAACATCTCTCCGGTGCGACCATTCACGCACCGGAGCTGGACCAGAGCCCAAAGCAAATGTTCCCGTCGAAAATTGTCAGCCTCTGTGGCGATCAGCCCACCGGGGCCGAACCCTTCGACGAGCGCACGACTCCATTCCTCTTTCACGTCGTAGGTGGCGGTGAGCAACCGGCGGGCCTTGGTCTCACTCACTCGGCCCCCTGCTCGTCCAGCCACCGGTCAAGGTCACTCGGTCGGCATCGAAGCGCCTGCCCTAGCTTCCGGAACGGAATGTTCTGCTGCTTCCAGTTCTCGTACACCCAACTACGGGGCTTGGCCAGGTAGTCGGCCACGTCATCAACGGTCATGAGCTTGGTCAATTTGTCCTCCGGTAAAAAAGAAAACCCCCGAGCCTCCTCGGGGGTCATTGGAATAGAAATTTTGGAATGAGGCCTCGCTAGCTGCCCGCGCTGGTCATGGCTTCCAGCACCGCCTTCGACTTGTCGGTCAGTTCACCTCCGGCCTTTCCTGCCAGCGTGCTCAGGAACCCGTCCCGGCGCGCCTTCTTCAAGTGGTCCTTGACCGTCTCCGGGCGACGGTCGATCAACCGAGCCAGCCACGGAACGGGAGCCGGGGCCCCACTGTCGGCCATGCCCGTGTACGTCGCCGCAAGCATCGCCAAGTACCGCTCAGAAACACCCTCGTTAGTCAGCAGCAGCCCGGCCGCCTCCCCCGACTGGTTGAGCTTCCGTGCAACGTCTTCCAAGGTGCGCTGCGCCTCGGGGGCCACCTTGGCCACGTTCACCGCTGCTGCGATATCCAGCCTGCGGAGCACGGTCGTGGAGATGCCACGCACTACGTCACGAGGGGTCGCATCCTCGGCTGGCTCCACAGTCATGCGCTGCGGGCCACCCGTCACCGGCCCCGTCGGCCACCACATCCGGACCACCCAGCCTCCGTGTTGCTGGCTGATCTCGAATCCGCTCTCGTCTACTCGCATGTCTTCAGAGTAGCACCACCCAGGGTGGTCCACCCTGGGTTGACATTCCAGGGTGGACCATGCGCAGACTGAGTCATGCCGGACGACCGGCGCGACGCCGGGCAGGTCCGTGCGTCACCAACAGGAGGGGCTGCCTCAGTGGCAAGAGCATGGGTCGCGCGGTCCAAGGACGATCCGAAGAAGTGGACGACGTACTGGTACGACCCGGACGGGAAGCAGAGGCAGAAGAGCTTCGACACCAAGAAGCGGGCCGACGACCAGCGCAAGCGAAAGGAACAGGAACTCGACGCCGGGACCTACCTGGACGACCGGTTGGGCAAGCAGCCCGTGACGGCCGTGTGGGAGCAGTGGACGAATCAAAGGAAGCTGGAGAACAGCACCAAGAAGCAGTACCGGTCCATCCAGAAGACGACCATTGAGCCGTTCTTCAAGGCCCGTTCCATCGTGTCCCTGAAGGTCGCTGACGTTGAGCAGTGGCTCTTGTGGATGGAGCAGGACCGGAAGCTGTCCGCTCGCACACGTCGTCAGCGGTTCTCGTTCTTCTCCGGAATGATGGACTGGGCTGTGGTCAACGAGATCATCGGCCGGAACCCGTGCAAGAAGGTCAAGGGTGCCGGTAGCCGCGCCAAGGAGATCCGGGAGCACAAGAGCACCGCCCGGCGGCTCACGACGCGGGAAGTACTAGCGATGCTCGATGCCGCTCCCCCGCGCTACCGCGCGATGTTGTGGTTGATGGCCGGTTGCGGGCTGCGCCTGGGAGAGGCCATGGCCGTATCCCGCGACCAGATCGACTTCAAGGCCGAGACGCTTCGGGTCGACTTCCAAATTGCGGAGGACGGCGACACGGAGTCGGGCAAGAACAGCGCGATCCAGCGTCGGCACATCAAGGCCCGTGACGAGGGTGAGCCAGGGCGCACCGTCCCCCTCCCGCCGAACGTCGCCTTCGAGCTTCGGCGGCACATCAAGAACCACGGTGTATGGGGACCGGAACGGCTCCTCTTCCCCAATGTGACGCGGACCGGCTACCTCTACGCGTCGTACTTCTACCCGAAGATCTGGATGGAGGCCCTGGGCAAGGGCCAGGTGAAGTACTGCAAGGCCCACTCACTCCGGCACTACTACGGGTCGCGGCTGCTGTACGCCGGTGTCCCCGAGAACGACGTAGCGGACTGGATGGGCCACAGCAGTACGGACGTGCTCAGGGAGCACTACCACTACATCTTCGAAGGGGCAGAGCAGCGTGGCCGCGCGGCCATCGCAACGATGCTGACGCCCGGCGCGGACGACCCCACGGAGGCGTCAGAGGTCGCCTGATCCACGTACGACAGCAGCCCCCGGCATCGCGCCGGGGGCTGTGTTGTTTGTGCTGGTCAGTGGCCGTTTTCGGCTCAGCATCCACCCAGGATTCCCCCAGCTTGACGCCCATGAACGGCCCGAATCGGGCTGCATCAGGCAGGAAGCTGAGAGCGTTCCTTCAAACCATCGAAATGGCCTCTGACCTGCTACGGAGGCTCTACGGCAGGTTCCTGGCCATCACGATCCGCTGAACTTGATTCGTGCCTTCGTAAATCTGGGTGATCTTCGCGTCGCGCATCATGCGCTCGACCGGGTAGTCGCGGGTGTAGCCGTAGCCGCCGAGGAGCTGGACCGCGTCCGTGGTGATCTCCATGGCCGCGTCGGAGGCGTAGCACTTGGCCGCGGCGCCGAAGAACGTCAGGTCGGCATCGACGCGCTCCGACTTGGCGGCGGCCGCGTACGTCAGCTGGCGGGCGGCCTCCAGCTTCATCGCCATGTCCGCGAGCATGAACTGCACGCCCTGGAAGTCGCCGATCGGCTTGCCGAACTGCTTGCGCTCCTGGACATAGCCCTTGGCGTAGTCGAGGGCGCCCTGGGCGATGCCGAGGGCCTGGGCCGCGATCGTGATGCGGGTGTGGTCCAGGGTCTTCATCGCCGTGGCGAAGCCGGTGCCCTCCTCGCCGATCATGCGGTCGGCGGGGATGCGGACGTTGTCTAGGTAGACCTCGCGGGTCGGCGAGCCCTTGATGCCGAGCTTCTTCTCCGGGGCGCCGAAGGAAACGCCCTCGTCGGACTTCTCGACCACGAAGGCGCTGATGCCCTTGGAGCGCTTGGTCGGGTCGGTGACCGCCATGACGGTGTAGTACTCGGAGACACCGGCATTGGTGATCCAGCGCTTCACGCCGTTGAGGACCCAGTAGTCGCCGTCGCGGACTGCCTTCGTCTTCATGCCCGCCGCGTCCGAGCCCGCGTCCGGCTCGGACAGGGCGTACGAGAACATGCCCTCACCCTTGGCGAGCGGCGTCATGTACTTCTTCTTCAGGTCTTCGCTGCCGGAGAGGATGACCGGGAGTGAGCCGAGCTTGTTGACCGCCGGGATCAGCGAGGACGAGGCGCAGACGCGCGCGACCTCTTCGATGACGATGACGGTGGCCAGCGCGTCGGCGCCCGCGCCGCCGTAGGCCTCCGGGACGTGGATGGCCTGAAGGTCGGAGGAGACCAGGGCGTCCAGCGCCTCCTGCGGGAAGCGGGACTCCTCGTCGACCTCGGCGGCGTACGGCGCGATCTTCGCCTCGGCGAGCGAGCGCACCGCGTCACGGAGCATGTCGTGCTCTTCGGACGGGCGGTACATGTCGAAATCAGGCGAGCCTGCCAAGGTCTCTCACTCCCCAAGGATGCTAACTACCGTTAAGTAACCGCAATTTTAGGGGGCAGGGCGCCTATAGGGATACGTGAGCTTGCCGACAGGGGGTCGCCTGGGGAAAGGTCCGCTCCGGCTTGCCCGACTATGCTCGGGCCCGAATGTCTGCCCGTACCTCCCTGGAGCTCACCACATGGCCCTCAAGATCACCGTGATCGGCACCGGCTACCTCGGCGCCACCCACGCCGCGGCCATGGCCGAGCTCGGATTCGACGTGCTCGGGCTCGATGTCGTGCCCGAGAAGATCGAGATGCTGGCCGCCGGCAAGGTCCCGATGTACGAACCCGGGCTTGAAGAGCTGCTGCGCAAGCATGTCGCGGGGATCGAGGGGTCGAGCGGTCGGCTGCGCTTCACGACCTCCTGGGAGGAGGTCGGGGCCTTCGGTGACATTCATTTTGTCTGTGTGAACACGCCGCAGAAGCACGGTGAGTACGCGTGCGACATGAGTTACGTCGACTCCGCCTTCGCCTCGCTCGCGCCGCAGCTGACCCGGCCGGCGCTGGTCGTCGGCAAGTCGACCGTCCCGGTCGGCAGTGCGGCCCGGCTCGCCAGTCTGCTGGCGGACCTGGCGCCGGTGGGGGCGGACGCGGAGCTCGCCTGGAACCCGGAGTTCCTGCGGGAAGGGTTCGCCGTAAGGGACACGCTTCATCCGGACCGGATTGTCGCCGGCGTGGAGAGCGAGCGCGCGGAGAAGATGCTGCGCGAGGTGTACGCCGGGCCGATCGAGGAAGGGTCACCGTTCGTGGTGACGGACTTCCCGACAGCGGAGCTGGTGAAGACGTCTGCCAATTCTTTTCTCGCGACCAAGATCTCGTTCATTAATGCCATGGCAGAGGTGTGCGAGGCGGCTGACGGTGACGTCGTGAAGCTGGCCGAGGCGATCGGGCACGACGAGCGGATCGGGAAGAAGTTCCTGCGGGCGGGGATCGGCTTTGGTGGCGGGTGTCTGCCCAAGGACATCAGGGCTTTCATGGCGCGTGCGGGTGAGCTCGGGGCCGACCAGGCGCTGACGTTCCTGCGCGAAGTCGACTCGATCAACATGCGGCGGCGCGGGCACATGGTCGAGCTGGCGCGCGAGGCGGTGGGCGGCAGCGGCGGCTTCCTGGGGAAGCGGGTCGCGGTGCTGGGCGCGACGTTCAAGCCGGACTCGGACGACGTACGGGACTCGCCGGCGCTCAATGTCGCCGGGCAGATCCACCTCCAGGGTGGCCAGGTGACCGTGTACGACCCGAAGGGCATGGAAAACGCGCAGCGTCTCTTCCCGACCCTGGGATACGCGCCGACCGCCGTCGACGCGGTGCGCGGCGCGGATGTAGTGCTGCACCTGACGGAGTGGCGGGAGTTCAGGGAGCTGGACCCTGAGTCGCTGGGTGAGGTGGCTTCCGTACGGCTGATCCTGGACGGGCGCAATGCGCTGGATCCGGAGCTGTGGCGTGGGGCGGGCTGGACGTACCGGGCCATGGGGCGGCCGAAGGCGTAGCGGTTTGGCGGTTGGGCTTGGTGAGGGCGTCCTCTGGAGTGCGGGTTTCGGCCGGCGCGCGGGGGGCGCCTTTCGCGTGGTGCCGTCGCGCGGGGACGCCTCCGGCATTCCAGGCGGCGCCCGGGTTCGTACCGCCGGCGGGGTCGGCGAAGGCCCTGCCGGGCACCCGTTCTGGTGTCACGATGCGGTGGGGATGGGGCGGCGCCGGCGGGTGGCGCGGGACGTGAACTCCGTGTCCCGTACCACTCGGGCCGCGTTCCCCCACGTCAGCAGGGCGATGTCGGTCTCGTCCCAGCCCCGGTCGAGCAGCTCCGCGATGAGATGCGGGTAGCAGGAGACGTCGCGGAGGTCGTCCGCGTGCGGTACGTCCGCCACGTCGGCCCCGTACATCCCGCTGAGTCCCACGCACTCCGGGCCCGCCACCTCGCGGACGTGGTCCAGATGGTCCGCCACCCGGCGCACGGTCTGTTCGGGAGCGAAGCCCACCATGCAGACGCCCTTGTCGGGGGCGAGTGCGCGCAGTACGTCGTCGGAGGCGTTCACAGGGGTGTCGGTGAGGGCGCGGGCGCCTGAGTGGGAGAGCAGGACCGGGGCCCGGCTGACGGACAGCACGCCTTGCACGGCTTCGCGCGGCGCGCCGGTGAGGTCGATGAGTACGCCGAGGCGGTTCATCTCGCGTACGACCTCCTGCCCGAAGGGGGTCAGCCCCTCCCCCTTCGCGCCCGCCCAGCGCGTGCCGGCGAACGCGACGCTGCGTACGCCGAGTGCGTGGTACGCGCGGAGCGTGCCCAGGGATTCGCCGAGGGCGTGTCCCGAGACGGGGCCGAGGAGGGAGGCGATGCGGCCGCAGTTGCGGGCGTCGGCCATGTCGCCGGCGGTGAGGGCCAGGCGGAAGCCCTCGGGGTAGGCCGCTACGACCCTCTTGACGAGGTCGATCTGTTCGAGGGTGGCGCTGATGGCCCGGTCGCCGGCGTACTCCGCCGGGACGAGCAGGGACCAGAACTGGGCGCCTACGCCGCCGGTGCGCAGGCGCGGGATGTCGGTGTCCAGGGTGCTCTCGCCCAGTTCGAGGTCGTGCCACTGGCGCTGGCCGAGGGTCCAGGCGAGACGGTTGTACCCGTCAGCGACGGGGTGCGCCGCGAGAAGGGCGCGGGCGCGGCTGAGGCTGTCCTGGGGCGCGGTGGGCTCGGCGGGCTGCTGGTCGGCGAGCTCGGGCTCGACCACCAGCTGAGCAAGCTCCGGCTCGGTGAGCTCTGCAGCCGGCGTCGGCTGGGACCCGTACTCCACCGGCGCGGGTTTGATGTGCTTCGGGACAGCCGTGCGCGATATTCGGTCGAGCTCGCCGACCGCAGCGGTGGACGAAGATTGCGGGTCGTCCTGCAGGTCTGCCATGACGGGGCTCCGAATCCATGGACGCGGTACGGCCACGGTCACACGGGAGCGGCGAGGGTTCACGGCGGGTGGTGCGTTCGGGGGACGGGGGTGGGGGTGCGGGCCGCTGCGCGGGGCCTTTTCCCCACCCCGCCCCTTCCCGAACCGGGGCCAGCCCCAGACTCCGCTCCTCAAACGCCGGAGGGGCTGAATTGGCTGCCCCGCAGAGCGGCAGCCGCCAGGGCTCGCACCACCCGGCTTCACCTGGCACGGTGCCAGGAGGGGACGTGCCGGGGCGCTCCCCGCAGGGCGTCGAATGCAACGAGCCCGAACGAACAACGCGTTACCCGAACGTTCGACGCCCGAGGAGACGCCCCGGCGCGGCACCGACCCCAGAGCCCCGTACAAGGCACCCCCGCCGCCGCACCGGCCCCAGCGCCGCGCCCGACCTGCCTAGAAGGCCGCTGAAGATC
>NZ_JAGGOK010000097.1 GCF_018614615.1 Streptomyces sp. ISL-100
ACCATGCAGGGCGCGCCCTGCCTGCTGATGGACTACCTCGGGCGGCGCAGCGGCGCCATCCGGCGCACCGTGCTGATTTACGGGCGCGACGGCGACGACTACCTGGTCGTGGCGTCGAAGGGCGGCTCGGACGAGCACCCCCTGTGGTACCTGAACATCCAGGACAACCCGCACGTACAACTGCGCGTCGGCACCGAGCGGTTCCCGGCCCGCGCCGAGACGCTTTCCGCCGAGGAGAAGGCCCGGGTGTGGCCGCATCTGGTGGACATCTTCGCGCCGTACGAGACCTACCAGAAGAAGACCACCCGTGACATCCCGGTGGTGCGGCTGCGGCGTACGGACGTGACGACCCGGTGAGGCGGTGGGCCGCCCGGCGTCCGGGGGCACCGGGCGGCTCCCGCACCTTCCCGGCCAAACCCACTGCTGCCGAGGCGACTTCGCGCCGTAACCCCTGGAGCCTCAGGCCTGCATGGGCGCCGGGAGCGGAAGGCGGTGCAGTACGTCGAGGCGGCTGACCGCCCGGGTCAGCACCACGTAAAGCCTGTGCAGGCCCCGCTCTTCGGCGCCTGCGATCTCGGCCGGTTCGACGGCGATGACGTGGTCGTACTCCAGGCCCTTGGCGAGCGTCGCGGGCAGCACGGACAGCCGGGGCGCCTCGCCGAGCCCCGCCGCGTCCAGCGCCTGGCGCAACTCCTGCACCCGGCCGGCGTCCGCGATCACGCCCACCGAGCCCTCCCGGGTCAGGGCCGCCCGTGCCGCATCGACCGTCGCAGCCGCCACATCCCGCACCTCACGTACCGCCAGTTCACCGTCCGCGCGCAGCGACCGGCCCGGCGGTACGTCGACGTCCAGCGCCCCGAGCAGCCGGTTCGCCAGCTCCACGATCGTGGCCGGGACCCGGAAACCGGTGGTCAGCGGCGCGAGGGCGGCCGTTTCCTTGCCGAGGTGGGCGAGGAGTTCGGGCCAGGTGCGGGCGGCCCACGCCGTCGTACCCTGCGCGAGATCGCCCAGCACCGTCACCGAACCGAATTCGACGCGGCGCGCGATCGCCCGGCACTGCATCGGGGAGAGGTCCTGCGCCTCGTCGATGACGACGTGGCCGTAGCTTTCGGGGCGCTCGACGAGCCCGGCGACCTCGTCGATCAGGACCAGGTCCGCGGCCGACCACTTGGCGCTCTTCCAGGAGCGCGGCGGCTTCGCCCAGCGGATCGCCCGCCGCTCGTCCGGCGTGAGGAGGGGATCGCAGGGGTCGGTGAGCACCTCGGCCACGATCTCCTCCGGCTGGACCTTCGGCCACACGGAGTCGACGAACGCCCCGATCGCCCGCGACCGCCCCATCCGGCGCAGCCACTCGTTGCTCGGCGGACCGGCCCGGCGTTCGGCCTGGAGCTGGAGCGCCCGCACCGCGCGCGTGCGCACGCGCTCACGGCCGACGGCGTACGGGGGCGCCTCGGCCCTCACCTCCTCGACGATCCGCTCCAGTTCGCCGCGCGGAATCCGCCAGCGGTACGAGCCGTCCGGCGCGGCGACGGTCTGCGCGGGCGCCGACACCCGCCCGTACAGCGCCCGGTGGAGCACGGGGCCCATCCGGGCGTCGTGCTTGACGAGGGCGGCCGCGGGGCTGTCCTCGGCGCGGACGGGATGGCGCCCGATCTCGTCGTCGACGGTCGACTGTCTGATGCCGCTCTCCCCCAGCGCGGGCAGCACCTCTGCGATGTACGAGAGGAAGGTCCGGCTGGGCCCGAGGATCAGCAGGCCGCTGCGCTTGAGGCGCTGCGGATACGTGTAGAGGAGGTACGCCGCGCGGTGCAGGCCGACGGCGGTCTTGCCGGTGCCGGGGGCGCCCTGCACGCAGACGGATTCGGTGAGTCCGGAGCGTACGAGATCGTCCTGCTCGGGCTGGATGGTGGCGGCGATGTCGCGCATCGGGCCGACGCGGGGCCGCTCGATCTCGTCGGCGAGGATGCCGCTTTTCGCCGCGCCGCCGCTTTCCTCTCCGGCCGCGAGCCGCTCGTCCTCCATCCCGGTCAGGTCCTGTGACGCCCCCTTGCTCCACGGCGCCCAGCCGAACCGCCTGCGCACCAGGACGCCCTGCGGGTCTTGCGCGCTCGCCTGGTAGAAGGTGCGGGAGACGGGGGCGCGCCAGTCGATGACCAGGGGTGGATCGGCGGGGTGTTCGGCGATGCGGCGGCGGCCGATGTGGTGGCTCTGGCCGTCGGCCAGATCGAGCCGCCCGAAGAAGAGTGGACCTTCCGGCTCCTCCCTCAACTCCTTGGCGTACGAGCGCAGATGGAAGCCGAGGGCTTCGGCGTCGGCGCCGGAGGCGGAGACGTCCTCGCCGTGGACGACCTGTTCACCGGCGCCTTCGGTCATGCGGGTCAGAGCTGCGCGGCAGAGGTCGTGGAAGGTCCGTTCCTGGCTGAGGGCGTGGTCGAGTGACGTCATCCGCCAAAGATAACGTAACCGAGTTACGAATTTAACCAAGGTCTAAAAATCGGGTGCGGAGGCCGTTCCTCAACTGCTCGAAGGCGAGCTCGGCCGCCGCCACAGCCCCCGGAAGTACCTTCTGCGCGCTCTCCCCCGCCTCGATCCGACGCCAGTTCTCCTCGGCGAGGATCCGCTGTACGGCCACGATCTGCCCGGCCGCGAGCCGCGCCGCCAGGGGGTCGGGCCCGTCGAGGGCGGCGGCGAGCGCTTCCTCCGAACGCCTCACATACGCGTGGAGCCGGGCCACCAGGCTCGGCGTCCCGTACAGCAGCCGGTGGAAGGCGAGCACGTCGGCGTCGTCGCTGAGCCCGGTCACGGGATCGCGCCGGTCGAGGCCGGCGAGGAAGTGCCGCTGCAGGGCGTCCAGCGGCGAAAGCCCGTCCGCGCGCCCGTCGACGACGACCCGGGCCGCCTCGTCCTCGTGGTCGGCGAAACGGTGCAGCGCGAGGTCTTCCTTGGCGGGGAAGTAGCGGAAGAGGGTCGGCTTGGAGATCTCGGCCGCGGCCGCCACCTCGGCCACGGAAACCTCGTCGAAGCCCTTCTCCAGGAAGAGGGCGATCGCCGCATCGGAGATGACCCGGTACGTCCGCTGCTTCTTCCGCTCCCGCAAACCACTCATGAGGACGAAGCGTACGCGCTTGACCTCAACAGAACTTGAGGTCACAGACTCACTGGCGCACGGACAGATACCGACGTCGGAGTGGGGAGTGAGCGTCATGCGCGCGATTCAGGTGACGGAGTTCGGCGGTCCGGAGGTACTGGTGGCGACCGAGCTGCCGGACCCGGTGGCCGGTCCCGGAGAAGTGGTCGTGGAAGTCGCCGTGACCGACACGATCTACGTCGAGACGCAGATCCGGGGTGGCTGGGGCCCACAGTTCGGCATCGAGCCGCCGTACGTTCCGGGCGGCGCGGCCGCAGGCACGGTGCTAGCGGTGGGCGAGGGCGTGGACCCGGCGTGGACGGGCCGCCGGGTGGTGGCGGGCCCCGGCACTGCGGGCACGTACGCCGAGCAGGTCGTCACCCCGGTCGACCGCCTGATCCCGGTCCCCGACGGCCTCGGCCTGCGCGAGGCGGCCGCGCTGGCGCACGACGGCGTCACCGGCACCGGCATAGCGGAGGCAGTCCGCATCCGGCCCGGCGAGCGGGTGTTGATCCTGGGCGCTTCGGGCGGCATGGGAACGCTGCTGGTGCAGATGGCGAAGGCAGCCGGCGCACATGTCGTGGGGGCGGCGCGCGGCAAGCGGAAGCTGGATCTCGTACGGGAACTGGGCGCCGACGCGGTGGTGGACTACTCCGGGGAAGGCTGGACCGAGCGCGCCCGGGAGGCACTCGGGGGCGCCGGGGCGGACGTGCTGCTGGACGGCGTGGGCGGCGAACTGGGCCTGGCCGCCTTCGCGCTGGTGGCCGACGGCGGCCGCGTCTCGGCGCACGGCGCGTCCAGCGGCGGCTTCTCGGGGATCGACCCCGACGAAGCCGGGTGGCGCGGGATCACGCTGCGGGGGATCGCGGAGGTCCAGTTCGGGGCGGCCGACATCACGCGGCTGGCGGCGAAGGCGCTGGCAGAGGCGGCGGCGGGCCGCCTGCGCCCGGTGATCGCGGCGACGTTCCCGCTGGTGCGGGCGGCGCAGGCGCATACGGCGATCGAGGCGCGGACGGTGGCGGGCAAGGCGCTGCTGGTGGCGGCGGGGAGCTGAGTGGCGCGGGTGGCCGGGGGGGGAGCTGAGTGGGGCGTGGGCCGGGCCGTGCGCCGCCTAACCCCCCGCCAGCTTCGCCAGCGTGCGCCCGTACTGCCTGAGCACCTCCTCCGGCGTCGCATCCGTCCGCGCGTTCGCCGCCGCGAGGTCCGCCATCCCAGGGAGGGACCGCTATGCCGCTCATCGCCATCCTCCTCGCCGCGCTCTTCTTCACCCTCGAAGAGCTCATCCAGTGGCAGTTCGGCGCGATGGGCCTGGTGGCCGTCGCCCTGCTGTCCATCGGCGTCAAGGCCAAGAACACGGCATGCCTGAGCATCGGCGCCGTCGTCCTCGTCCTGCTGCTCCAGCCCACCTTCGGCTGAAGCGGCGCATCAGAAGAGATCGGAAGAGATCAGAAGATGTCCGGGCACCACGGTCGCCTGGACGTACGGAACAGGGCGTCGGCAACGGCGGCGGCGCCCGCCACCTCCTCCACGACGCGGCCCAGCGCCACCAGCCGCACCGCGGACTCCTCGCCCAGGTACAGCGCCCCCAGCTCCCGTACATCCAGCGTCAGATCGGGCGACTCGGCCGAAGGGGCACACACCGCTCCGTCCGCCGAGGCATCCAGCCGGAACCGCCCGCCGGCCGGCCCCGCCGCATCGTGCACCTCCAGCACGAGCGAGGCGGGCACCGGGTACGTACGAGCCTCCAGGGCCCGTACGACGTCCAGCAGCCGCACCCACAGGAAATCCGCCTGAGTGACGATCCTGGCAGCCCGGGGATCCGGGAGCAGGAGGGGAAGCAGATCGTCGCCGGCGCGGTATCCGGACCGTACCGTCGAGATCCAGTCGATGGCGCAGACGAAGTGCCACAGCGCGCGCTCCGCCGCCGGCGACACCGCGATCATGCCGCGTACGTTCGCGGTGTTGAGCGGCTGCTTGGCGTCGCCCCACTTCTCCTCGGCCCGGTAGACCAGCAGGCCCTCGACCTCGCCGTGCGCCGAGCGGTAAACGGCGTAGAACGGCTCGCGCCAGGGCTCGTGCGCCATGACCACCTGCCCCGTGTTGAGCTGCCACCACCGCTCGTCGCGGGTGATCGCGCCGTGCTGCATCGCACGGAAGCGCTCATACAGCTCGGGCCCGATCTTGCGTACGTCGGCCCCGTCGACCAGATCGACCCGGCCGCCACCGTCGTCGGGCCCAGCCCAGCGCGCGTCGAGCCCCGCCCGGGGTACGTCGATCTCCCACTCGCTGATCGACGCGGCGGGCCCGAACCCGTACCGCCCGTAGATCGGATACTCGGCGGCGATCAGCGTCGACAGCACATCCCCGCGCTCCTTCGCCGCCGCGAGATCCGCGTCCATCATCCGGCTGAGCAGACCGCGGCGGCGGTGCGTCGGCGACACGGTCACGTTCGACACGGCACTCGCCGGGACCGCCGCGCCGCCCGGCACCGTGAGCTCCTGCGCGAAGGAGCGGTACGTCGCGACACAGCGCCCGTCGTCGAACGCGCCCTGCACGCGCGCCAGGTCCATGTGTGCCAGGCGTTCCGCCGCCTCCTCTTCCGAGGCGAGGGGCGCCCGGAGGAATCCGGTGGCGAGGGCGCGCAGCCAGTCGCGGAACTCGGACGCGGTGATCGTACGGACGTCAACGCTCATGCGCCCACGCTATGCACACCGGCCACCGCCTGTCGCCCGTATTTTTCCGGCCGTCCGGACGCCGCTCAGAACGCCGCGCGTATATCCCCGACCTCAGCCGCCCCGCCCATCAGCGGCGCCCGCCCGATCCGGTCCACCACCGGCCCGTCCACACCGAGCCGCCGCAGCGCCTGCGCCAGCACCGGCCCCAGCGCCCGCGTCGCGCCGTCGTCGACCTTGAACGCGACAGCGCGGCCGTCCGGCAGCGCCACCGCCTGAACCGCCTCGGCGCCCATCTTCGACAGCGCACCCGGCACCTCGCGCATCAGCCACGTGTCGGGGCGGCGCGTACCCGCGACGAACTCCGGGTGCGCGCGCATCGCGTCCGCGACGCGTCGCTCGGCCGTGCCCGGTGCGGCGAGCACGAAGCCGCGGAACGCCGTCGCCAGCCCGACCAGGCTGATCCCCATCAGCGGCGCGCCGCACCCGTCCGTACCCACCGCAGTGACGCGCTCGCCGCTCGCCTCCTCGACCACCTCCAGCACGAGCCGCTGAAGCGGATGAGCGGGGTCCAGGTAGGAACCCGTGTCCCACCCGTTCAGGCCGCAGGCCGCCAGCATCGCCGCGTGCTTGCCGGAGCAGTTCATGGTGAGCCGCTCGCGCACCCCGCCTCCGGCGAGGTACGCCTCCGCCTCCACCGGGTCCAGCGGCAGATCCGGCGGAGTCTGCAGGTCCGCCTCCGTGAGCCCGTACTCCGCCAGCATCTTGCGTACGAGATCCAGCTGGAACCGCTCCCCCGAGTGGCTCGCGGCCGCCAGCGCCAGCCGCTCCCCCGACAGGTCGAGCCCGGCCCGCAGGATCGCGGCGGCCTGCATCGGCTTGTTGCTGGAGCGCGGGAAGACCGGGGCGTACGGGTCCCCGACCGCCAGCTCCACGCTGCCGTCCGCCGCCAGAACGACCAGCGAACCCCGGTGATGGCCCTCGACGAAGCCGGAACGGACGACTTCCGCGAGGACCGGGGATATGGCGGTGGCAGCGGTGCTGGAGGACATCTCGACCTTCCGGGGCGGGAACAGGACCAGGCTCCCGTCCGGCCGGATCGCGGCGTCAGGTCAGCAGGTCGTCTACTTGTGCTTCACCATCACGGTACCTGCGGGCAATCTCCGCACTGCAATCGTCCGCCGTCCGCTGCAGATGCTGCCGGCGCCGCGAGACCTGCTGTTCGTAACGCACCAGCCGCCCCATGGCCGCATGCAGCTCCTCGTCCGTACGGGCAGCGAGATCCGACAGCTCGACCTCGGCCAGCATCTCGGCCGCCAGCAGCCGGAACTCCTCGCTGTGCGGTGTGGACAGCGTCACGTGACGGGCGGAGGAACGGTGCCGCGAAGGGGCGTCCGCGAGGATCTCCGACAGGCGGTCGACGACAGGGGACTCCGGCCCCGTACGCCGCGCCAGCTCGGCCCGCAGGATGTCGATCCGCCCGTGCAGCAGACGCCGCACATAACTGAGGTCCGCCTCGTCCCGCTGCGAGTCACGGCGCAGACCGCGCAGCTCCGGCAGCCCCAGCACACCGAGATCGGTCTTCTGCTGACCATCCGCGCTCTCGCCGGTCCGCTGCGCGGGTGGTCGTGCGGCGGGAGCGGAAGACGTCAGCTGAATCATTGGCATAGGTACGGGACCGAGCGGCTGCCCGGCGCCAGATGTGCTCATGGATTGTTCCGTCCCCTCGACCGGTGCGGGGCGCGCACCGCCTCCGTGCATCGTGCCACTCCTGACGTCGGCTACGCAGGCGCTCTACGCCCGTTCAGCCCCGGATAGATTGGGCCGCATGCGTGCAGTGGTGCAGAGGGTCGACGGCGCGAGCGTCGTCGTGGCCGGACAAACGGTCGGCGAAATCGTGGGCGAAGGCCTGTGTGTGCTGGTGGGAGTCACCCACGAGGACACAACGGACAAGGCCGCACAGCTCGCCCGGAAGCTGTGGTCGGTTCGGATCCTTGCGGGCGAGAAGTCCTGCTCCGATGTGAATGCGCCACTTCTGGTCATTTCACAGTTCACTCTCTACGGGGACGCCCGCAAGGGTCGCCGCCCCACCTGGAACGCCGCGGCCCCCGGCGAGAGCGCCGAGCCACTGGTCGAGGAGGTCGTGGCCCAGCTCCGCGCGCTCGGCGCGCACGTGGAGACGGGCCGCTTCGGAGCGGAGATGAGAGTCTCCCTCACGAACGACGGCCCGTTCACGATCCTGATCGAGATCTGAGGACCTAAGGCTCTACGACGACTTCCTGCGCCGCGGCCGTATTCCCCGCCAGCAGCTCCGCGTCCACCGGCACATTGCGCTTGACCAGTGCGAGAGCGATCGGCCCCAGCTCGTGGTGGCGGGCCGACGTCGTGACGAACCCGAGCTGGCGCCCCTCCTCGCCGTCCGCCGCCAGCCGCACCGGCGTCCCCGGCCCCGGCAGCAGGACATCGCTGCCGTCCAGGTGCAGGAAGACGAGCCGCCGCGGCGGCTTCCCCAGGTTCTGGACGCGGGCGACGGTCTCCTGGCCCCGGTAGCAGCCCTTCTGGAGGTGTACGGCGCTGCCGATCCAGCCCAGCTCGTGCGGGATGGTGCGGTGGTCGGTCTCGAAGCCGAGGCGGGGCCGGTGCGCTTCGACGCGCAGGGCCTCGTACGCCAGGATGCCGACGGCCGGGCCATGAGCCTCGGCGTACGCCTCCAGCTGACCGCGCGGCAGGAAGAGATCACGGCCGTGCGAAGTCTCCCGTACGGCCACACCCTCCGGCACGTCGGCGATCGAGCCGGCCGGGAGGTGGACGACTGCGAAGTCCTCGGTCCGGTCGGCGGTCTCCACCCGGTAGAAGAACTTCATCGACTCCAGATACGCGATGAGATCGCCTTGCGTACCCGGCTCGACGTGCATCCACACCGTGTCGCCGTCGTCGACGAGGTACATCGCGTGCTCGACATGGCCGTGCGCGGTGAGGATCAGCGCCTCGGTGGCCCGGCCGGCCGGGAGATCGCTGACGTGCTGCGTGAGCAGGAGGTGCAGCCAGCTCAGCCGGTCGTCACCGGTGACCGTGACGACCCCGCGGTGCGAGAGGTCGACGAGGCCGGCGCCGCCGGCGAGCGCGCGCTGTTCGCGGAACAGGTCGCCGTAGTGCGCGGCGACGCCTTCGTCGCGCCCTTCGGCGGGGACGGCACCGGGCAGGGACAGCAGGGGGCTCTTCATATCGCCCAGCCTACGACTCGGTAGTTGAAGCTTCCGCGGAAGTCTCCGCAGCGCACTTCTGGCAGCGCCCGAAGATCGCGAAGTGCTTCATGTCCGTCTCGAAGCCGAACGTCTCGCGCAGCTTGGCCGTGAAGTCCGCGGCGATCGCGATGTCGGCCTCGATCACGTTCGTACAGTCGCGGCAGACCAGGTGAATGTGGTGGTGGCGGTCCGCCAGGTGGTACGTCGGGGCCCCGTGCCCCAGGTGCGCGTGACTGACCAGACCCAGCTCCTCCAGGAGCTCCAGGGTCCGGTACACGGTGGAGATGTTCACGCCGGACGCGGTCCTGCGCACCTCGACGAGGATGTCGTCGGGCGTCGCGTGTTCCAGGGCGTCCACGGCTTCCAGGACAAGCTGACGCTGGGGCGTCAGCCGATAGCCGCGCTGCCGCAGGTCGCTTTTCCAGTCGGTGCTCACCACGTGCCCAGTGTAGGCAGCGCGGCAAGCAACCCACGTGGTGTCCGCCTACTTGAAAAACGCGATGCCGTCGTCGGGCAGGTCCTTGAGGTCCTTCGCCCACTCGCTCGGGTCGACGACCTTCTTCAGGTGCGCCGACATGTAGGGGCGGAGCTCGACGTCAGGAGTGGCCTTCTCACCGACCCACATGAGGTCGCTCTTGACGTAGCCGTAGAGACGCTTGCCACCGGTGTACGGCCCGGAGGCGCCGGTTCGCGCGACCGCGTCCGTCACCAGGTCGATCTGCGGCTTCTGGTCGGCGAGCTCGCCGTACCAGATCTCGACGACGCCCTGGTCGCGGATCATGACGACCTCGACCTTGCGGTCCTTGTCGACGCGCCAGTAGCCGGACTCGCTCTCCAGCGGCCGGACCTTCTTGCCGTCGTTGTCGAGCACCCACGTGTGGGAGACGTACTCAAGGAAGTCCCGGCCGTCGTGGGTGAAGGTGACTTCCTGGCCGAAGTTGCACTTCTCGGCGCCGGGGAAGTCAGAAACGCCCGCACCCTCCCAGTTTCCGAGGAGGAAGACGAGGGGGACGAGGTCCGGGTGGAGGTCGGACGGGATCTCGATCATGAGCTGCTCAGACGATCTGTGAGGGGAGGGGTGGGGTGGATCAGCGCTGACCCTGGTAAAGCTTCTTCACGGTCAGACCGGCGAAGGCCAGAACGCCGACGCAGACCAGAACCAGCAGGGCTTCGAAGAAAATCACCACGGGGTTGCTCCTTGCACGAGCGATGGGCAGTACGGGGCCGGGCCCCAGCTTAGTCGGCGGGGGCCCGGCGTTCTCTGCGAGGGGCGTACCGGCTCAGCCGAGCAGCTGCGCCTGGAGAATCAGCGACTGGTAGAAGGGCACGTCCACCGCACTGCCCTTTCTGGAGTGCGTGACCAGCGCGAGCGTGTCACCAGCCACGATGTACGCCTGCCGGACCTGCCCCGCGCCGTACGGCTTCTCCTCCACGTACACATACGCCCTGACGGTCCCCGCCGTACCCAGGCTGGACCACTGTTCGTCCAGCGCGACGACGGGCGCCTCCCTCAGGAGCGCGCCGCCCTTCAGCCCGGCTCGGATCACGTCGTCCTTGAAGCCTTCCGCGTACGCGACCGAGTTGAACCGCAGCAGATAGATCCACGACGTGGTGCCGTCGGGCATGGTCCAGCCGCGTCCGGCGATGTGCCGCACGGCGGAATCGCGCAGGGCCTCCCGGATGCGGGAGCGCTCGCCCTTCGCGTACGCGGAGGCGTACTGGCCGGTGGTGATCCAGTCGCCGGTCAGCCGCTTGTCCGGCGAGGCTCCGGCCGGAGCGCTGAGCATCAGCCTTCGCAGATCGGCGTGGTGTATCTCCGCGTCGTTGCCCTCGCTGTAGGGGCGCGGCGAGCCGGCCGGCAGAGCGGGCAGCGAGAGCTCCGGGTAGTCCCAGCGGCCGTCGTGCTCAGTGGCCAGTCCTGGTACGTCGGTACGCTCCAGCGCGGCGATGCCGAACGCGCTGCCGGTGCCGAGGCCGCCGCACACGAGCACAGCGGCGGTCCAGCGGGCGACGGCCCGCAGCACCCTGCGGGGCGGCCGGGGAGCGGCGGCGGGCGCTTCGGCAGGTGTTTCGGCAGGTGTTTCGGCAGGCGGCGGCGGTCCCGGCGCTTCTTCCGGCGTCGTCGCGGGGGGCGTGAGCTGCTCGGTCATATGTACTCCCCGGGGGACACGACGTGGTCGAGCTGGTCCTTCACCAGGCGGGCGGTCTCGCGCTTGTCGAAGGGGTTGGTGCCGGAAGCGGTGACACTCACCAGCAGCTCGTCGTCGTATGCCGTACAGGCCATCCCGCCGAGCTCCGTCGCTTCGTCGCTCTCCGTTCCGGAAGGGGGCGCCATGAAGCAGGCGGCCTTCTTGTGGCCCTTGATCTTCGGGCCCTTGCGGCTTCCGAGGAGGCCGGCCAGTTCCGTCCGGAGGGCATACAGCGCGTGGATCTGCTTCGTGTTCTTCATCCGGACGATCTGCACCTCGACGACGAGGTTGTTCACCTGCGCGGTGTACGAACGCACCGCGATGCCCCGCACGCCCAGCCTGTCGATCTGCTTCTCATACTCCCGCCGCTGCTTGCCGGACACTCCGCGCCCCTGCTCCTTGAGGAGCGCCTCGGCCTTCGCGCCGCTGAGCTCGGAGTCATTGCCGTACGAGGAGATGTCGGGGCCGAGGCGGAAGTTGTCGGGCACGGGCAGCAGCAGTTTGCTGAGCTCGGTCGAGTCCTTGCCCCTGAAGACGTCCCCGGCCGGATCCTTGCCGGGTTCGTCGGCGGTCCGCATCCATTCGGCGCGCGGAGCGGTCCGGACAGCGGAGTCGACGGTGTGCTTGGTGTACGCGAGTCCACCGCCGACGGCGCCGAGTAACAGCACGGCGGGAAGCGCCGTGCCGAGCAGCCGTCGGGTCTGATCCTTGTTCACAGGCGCTCCAGCTGCCGCTCGGCCAGCACGCGGATGTCGCTCCTGCTGATCGGCTTGGTGTCGAAGATGTTGATGTCGACGAATATGTCGCCGCGCTGAAATATGGCCCTGGCCTGGTACGACGGGAGGTACCCGGCCTTCAGATCAGGCTTGTAGACGTAGTAGCGGCCGTTGCCGCTGCCCTTGAGGGGGTCGCCCTCGTTGCCCGCGCCGTCCTTCTCGTACGGCATGTACGCGAGCTGGCCCCGGACGTGCTCGACGGCGCCCGCCACGGAACTTGGGCGGAACTGGACGAGGCGGATGGTTGTCGACCGGTCCGCGCCCTGCTCCCAGGCGGCACCCGCGGCCCGGCGGAACTCGTCCAGGGCCAGCGACTCGAACATGTGGGACTCGCTGTCGAACTCAAGTGCGTACGAGGCGAGGTCGACCCAGCCGTCGTCGAGCCAAAGCTCGCCCGAGTCGCGCGCGCCCGCAGGCTTCGTCAGGAGCAGCTCGCGCAGGTCGCCTTCCGTCCTGAACCGGCGGTCGTCCTTCGCGGACAGCGGCTCCGGCTCCTTGCCCTTGGGCAGGGACTTCGCCGGGTACACCAGTCCGTCCTGCGCCAGCGCGGGCAGCGGCGTCGGCGGCCGCTCGGCCTGGACGGTGTAGCCGACGGCGGTCCCGCCGACGATGCCCAGCACCGCGGCGGCGGCGATGATCAGGGACGTACGGCCGCGCGCGCGGACACGGCCGACAGGGCGGTCGTCGCCCGCCGGCACGATCGATTCTTCTGGTTCCTGCTGATCAGGAACGGTTTGCTGAGCTTCCAAGGGGTCCCCCACGAGACCTGAGGCGCAGGTTCCATCACCTGCGGCGCACTACAGACCTGCGAGGGGCGGCCGCGGTTGTACGGCGGCGGATTACAGTTCGGACATGGCGAAGAAGCTCGTGATCAAGGTGACCGCCGGGGCCGATGCCCCGGAGCGGTGTTCGCAGGCGTTCACGGTGGCGGCGGTGGCCGTCGCCAGTGGGGTCGACGTCTCGCTCTGGCTGACCGGCGAGTCCTCGTGGTTCGCGCTGCCGGGGCGCGCGGCGGAGTTCGAGCTGCCGCACGCGGCGCCGCTGCCGGACCTGATCGAGTCGATCACGGCGGCCGGACAGATCACGCTGTGCACGCAGTGCGCGGCGCGCCGCGAGATCACCGAGAAGGACGTGATCAAGGGCGTACGGATCGCGGGCGCGCAGGTCTTCGTCAGCGAGATCATGGCGGACGACGTCCAGTCCCTCGTCTACTGACCTGCTCGGGGCCTACTGAGGGCGCTTCTTGCCGTCCAGCTCGTCCCACCAGTCGTCGGACTTCGGATCCCCGGAAGGATCGTCCCACCACCGGTCCTCCGGCCCCCGCCGGTTGGCGACCATCGCCGCGATCGGCGGAATGACCATCGCGACGAAGCACATCCCCACGGCCACCGGCACGGACCACAGGCGCACGAGGGCCCAGGCGGAGACGAAGAGGACGATGCATCCGCCCATCAGCACGAAATAAGCGTGACGGCGCCGCGCGTACATAACTCCACGGTACGACCGAAGGGCCGCACCCGGTCCAGGCAAAGCGTCCAACCCGCCCTTGAGTGCGGCCCTTCGGCCAGTAGAAAACGCTCGTCAGACGGCGATCGCGACCTCTGCGAGGCCGCCCGTCTGGGCGACGACCGTACGGTCGGCCGTGCCGCCCGGGACGAGTGCGCGGACGGTCCACGTGCCCTCGGCCGCGTAGAAGCGGAACTGGCCCGTGGCCGAGGTCGGGACCTCAGCGGTGAACTCGCCGGTCGAGTCCAGGAGGCGGACGTAACCGGTGACGGGCTCGCCGTCGCGGGTCACGCTGCCCTGGATGGTGGTCTCACCGGGCTTGATCGTCGAGGCGTCGGGGCCGCCGGCCTTTGCTCCACACATGTTGAATCCGTCCTTCAAGTCGCAGTCGATGAGGGGTTACTTGTTGGCGCCGAGCTCGATCGGCACGCCGACCAGGGAGCCGTACTCGGTCCACGAGCCGTCGTAGTTCTTGACGTTGTCGACACCGAGCAGCTCGTGCAGGACGAACCAGGTCAGGGCCGAGCGCTCACCGATGCGGCAGTAAGCGATGGTGTCCTTGGCCAGGTCGACCTGCTCGGCCTCGTACAGGGCCTTGAGCTCTTCGTCGGACTTGAAGGTGCCGTCGTCGTTGGCGTTCTTCGACCACGGGATGTTGCGGGCGGACGGGACGTGACCCGGGCGCTGCGACTGCTCCTGCGGGAGGTGGGCCGGGGCGAGCAGCTTGCCGCTGAACTCGTCGGGGGAACGCACGTCGACGAGGTTCTGGTTGTTGATCGCGGAGACCACGTCGTCGCGGAAGGCGCGGATCGAGGTGTCCTGCGGCTGGGCCTTGTACTGCGTGGCCGGGCGCTGCGGAACCTCGGCGACCAGGTCGCGGGAGTCGAGCTCCCACTTCTTGCGGCCGCCGTCCAGCAGGCGGACGTCGCTGTGGCCGTAGAGCTTGAAGTACCAGAAGGCGTACGAGGCGAACCAGTTGTTGTTGCCGCCGTAGAGGACGACTGTGGTGTCGTTCGCGATGCCCTTCTCGGACAGGAGCTTCTCGAAGCCGGCCTGGTCGACGAAGTCGCGGCGGACCGGGTCCTGGAGGTCCTTGGTCCAGTCGATCCGGATCGCGTTGCGGATGTGGTTCTTCTCGTACGCCGAGGTGTCTTCGTCGACCTCGACGATGGCGACCTTCGGGTCCTCGATGTGGGCCTCGACCCAGTCTGCGTCTACCAGGACGTCGCTGCGGCTCATGCTGTTCTCCTCCGGGGCAGTGTGCGGCGGTTATGCGCGAGGTGCTGTGTGCGGGTACGCCGGTACACGGAACGGGACGGCGTACGACCGCACGGGGGTGGCCCTGACTTCGACTGCACCAGTTCGGTCGGTCGGAGGGCCGGGGGAAGGCGGGTGCCGGGCTGTGCCGGTCAGAACCCGCTCAGGCAGTACGACAGAGCATGGCGGCGACGCGGCACAGGTCTACTGCCCGCCGCTTCGTGAGGTCCGCCTGTCGCTGCTGCATGGGACCGATCGTAGGGATGTCACGACCGGCATGTCACCGGCGTGTCGCATGTTGAGACGCGATCGTCCGGGATGTGGGATGCGGTGGTGGTGCAAGGCCTTCGTCCGGCGGTGGCGCGCCGTCTGCGTCCGCCCGCTGCCTGAGGGGCGGACGCTGCCGTCTCACTATCCGGCGAGGCCCACATTCGTACCGGTGACGGAGATCTCGAGCCCGTCCTTCGTCGCCTCGGCCTTTTCGAGCTTCAGGCCGCCGGGCAGCCCGCTGATCTGCCGGTCGAAGTCGGTCTTCTCGCGGATCTTTTCCTCGATGCCGGGCAGCCCCTCGCCCGGAACCTCGTCCGCCCGCACCCTGAGCGTGTCGCCGTCGACGACGGTCACGCTGGACAGCACACTGCGGGTGATCTTGCGGCCGAGGAGCTCGACGGAGCCCGTGACCTTCACCTTGCCGTTGCCGCCGTAGGCGACGGGAAAGCCGCTCTCGGAGGCCTTGGACAGGTCCTCGTACGAGATGCGCGCCCTGCCGGTGGCGAGCTCCGCCGTCGCGTCCGAGAAGCCGCCGACACTGCCGCGCACCCGCACGTCGTGGAGTTCGGCGGTCATCTCACTGATCCGGACCCTGCGGCCCTCCGCGCTCGCCTCGGCGCCCTCGACGGTGACGTCGACCTGGTCGAGATGCTTGGCGGCGACCTGGGTCAGGAAGGGAAATCCCTTGATCGATACGTCGGTTCCGCCGTCCAGACCCTGTTGGCTCTGGACGCGCTTCGCGACCTCGGACTCGGCGAAGTTGACCGCGAGGCGGTCCACGACGACGAAGATGCCGCCGAGGATCACGGCGACGATCAGCAGTATTCGCAGCGCACGCATTTCTTACGGATCCCCCACACTCGTCGGACTCGGGCCGCGATCGTCCAAGCCCCCTTGACGATCGTCGACTACTGCCAGGTAACCACAGGCGTCAGGAGATGACCCGGCCGATCAGGTAGACGGCGGGTGCGGCGGCGGTCAGCGGCAGGGCCACTCCGGCCGTCATGTGGACGAACCGCGAGGGGTAGTCGTAGCTGGCCACGCGCAGGCCGATCAGCGCGCAGACCCCGGCCGCGAGCCCGAGCAGCGCGCCGTCCGCGCCCACGTTCGTCATCCCGCCGGCCGCGATCCCGGCGCCCGCCGCGGCGAGCAGCGCGACGATCACGGAGGCGACGCCGGGCAGCGGCAGCGCGCGGGCCAGTACGGCGACCGCGACGGCCACGCCGCCGACGGTCACGGCCTCGGAAGCCGCCGCGAGGTGACCTGCGGCCATTACGGCCAGAGCGGCCGAGGTGACGGTGGCCGTCAGGCCGTACATCCGCTCGTCGGCGGGGGCGCGGTTGCGCAGCTGGAGTACGAGCGTGAGCAGCACCCAGACGCCGAGCGTGCCGATGATCGCGGCGGGCGCGTGCTCGGCGTCGACGGCCAGCAGCGCGATGTCGGCGGTGACGCCGCCGAGGAAGGCGAGCGCGATGCCCTGCCTGGCGGGCCACATGCCGTTGAGCCGGAACCAGCCGGCGGCGGTGACGGCCTGGAGCAGCACGAGCGGCACCACGAGCGCGTACTGGCCGACGGCCGCGGCGCCGGCGAACAGCAGCGCGAGCACGGCGGTCAGGGCGGCGGGCTGCATGCCGGGCGCGATGACCGGCGACCGGCCCTCGGCGCGGGCGCGCTGGGCGTCGGTGATGCGGGCGTTGCCGCCGGTGGTGGGCGAGCTGTACGAGGCGGAGCCGGTGGCGGCGGGGTGGGGCGCGGGAGCCGCGGTGGCCGCGTGCGCGGGTTCGTACGCGGCCGCTGCGGGCGCGTACTCCTCCGGAGCGGGCCGGTACGCCTCCGGAGCGGGCTCGTACGCCGTCGGGGCGGCCGGGTACTGGGCGCCCGGGTACTGGGCCGCCGGGTACTGGGCGGACTGCCCGTGGGCCTCCGGCGGCAGCGGGTACGCGCCGTCCTGGGCCGACGCGTACGCCGCGTCGGCCGCGGCGCCGGACGGGGCGGGATCCTGCGGCCGGTACGGCTGCTGCACAGGCTGGAACTGCGTGTCCCAGGTCTGCGCCTCCCAGGTCTGGGTGAAGGGCTCCTGCGGGGACGGCGACGCCTGCTGACCCTCATGAGGGTCGTGTCCGTCGTACGACGACGGGTAGGGCTGCTGGTTGCTCATGGTGTGGGGGTCATCCTCCTGCGAACGGCGGGAGCACCTCGACCGTGCCGCCCTCGGCCAGCCGTACGGTCTCATGACCGCGGGTCCCGACGGGGTCGCCGTCGATGAGGAACGAGCACCGCTGGAGTACGCGCGTCAGCTCCCCGGGGTGCCGTTCGCGCACCGCGTCGAGCGCCTCGGCGAGCGTCCCGGCCGCGTACGGCTCCTCTGCGGTGCCGGCGGCGGCCTTGGCCGCGGCCCAGAAGCGGATGGTGCCTACTGCCATAGCGGCGGCTCCTTTCGTCGGGTTCCATGATGAGCTATGCCGCTGTCAGCCAGGCGCCGATGCGGGTGAGGAGTGTCTCCTCGGCCGCGTTCTCGGCGTGCCCCATGCCGGGCACGATCCACAGTTCGCTCCGGCTCGCCGCTGCGGCGAGTGCCCGCGGGTGGTCCAGCGGGAAGTACGGGTCGCGGTCGCCGTGCACGACCAGCAGCGGCGTCGGGCCCAGCCTGGCCGCCGCCTCGACCGGCGAGAGCGGCACCGGGTCCCAGTCCCGGGCGTGGATCCGGGTACGCAGCCCGAAGCGCCCGACGAGGCGCCCGGCGGGCCGGGTGATCACCCAGTGCAGCCGTCGCATCGGCGCCGTGCCCCGGTAGTACCAGCGGGCGGGGGCGCTGACCGCCACCACGGCGTCGGCGCGCGCGGACACGTGCCCCGCCGGGTGCGCTTCCGTGCGCCCCTCATGCGGGGAATCGGTTCCGTCCCGGTACAGCGCCGCGTGTCTGACGACCACCGAGCCGCCCATCGAGAAGCCGACGGTGACCACCCGCTCGTACCCCAGCGAGCGTGCCCAGCGGACCACCGCCGCCACGTCGAGGACCTCGCGGTCACCGACCGTGGAGCGGCCTCCTGAGCCGCCGTGTCCACGGAATGAGAACGTGATCACGGCTGCGTACTGCCTGAACACCCGCGCCGCCCGCCGCACCGCGGGGCGGTCCACCGAGCCCGTGAAACCGTGCGCGACGACGATCGCCAGAGAGTCGTTACCGCCGTCCCCGCCGCCTTGCGACGGCTCGTACAGCGCCTCGATCCGGACCCCGTCGTCCGCACGCAAAACCGTGCGCCGGGAGCCGTGCGTGATCGAGGGAACACGCGATCTGCGGACTTGACCCTCCGGTACGGGACTCATGTGGGCTATTCTGCTGGGCATAGGACCTGGGCAACGTTGCCCCCGGGTCCTTTTGTGTTTTCTGACCGTTGTTACGGACAGATGACGCGGTGAGGTCCCAGGGCGCGGGGCCGAACCGTACGAAAGCAGGTGCCGCATACGTCCTCGCAGGGACCGAGGAGGAACCGACGTAATGGGCAAGCGAAACGTGCACGACCGGACGACCCGGGCAGGTGGCCGACGATGAGTTCTCTGCTGCTCCTGACCAATGCCCTTCAGCCGTCGACGGAGGTGCTTCCTGCCCTCGGCCTGCTGCTGCACAGTGTGCGGGTGGCCCCCGCCGAGGGCCCGGCCCTCGTCGACACCCCAGGTGCCGACGTCATCCTGATCGACGGCCGCCGTGACCTTCCGCAGGTCAGGTCGCTGTGCCAGCTGCTGCGGTCCACCGGACCCGGCTGTCCGCTGATACTCGTCGTCACGGAGGGCGGCCTCGCGGCCGTCACCGCCGACTGGGGCATCGACGACGTACTGCTCGACACGGCAGGTCCGGCCGAGGTCGAGGCGCGGCTGCGCCTCGCGACGGGCCGCCAGCAGATCACCTCGGACGACAGCCCGATGGAGATCCGCAGCGGCGACCTGTCGGTCGACGAGGCGACGTACAGCGCGAAGCTCAAGGGGCGGGTCCTGGACCTGACCTTCAAGGAGTTCGAGCTGCTGAAGTATCTGGCGCAGCACCCCGGCCGGGTCTTCACGCGCGCCCAGCTCCTTCAGGAGGTGTGGGGCTACGACTACTTCGGCGGTACACGGACGGTCGATGTGCACGTACGGCGGCTGCGCGCGAAGCTCGGCCCGGAGCACGAGTCGCTCATCGGAACCGTACGCAATGTGGGCTACCGCTTCGTGACGCCGGAGAAGGTCGAGCGGGCGGCCGCGGCCGAGGAAGCCAGGGCCGCCAAAGCCGCGCAGAATGCGACGCCTGCGGCCGTCACCCATACGGCGGACAGGGACCCCGACGGCTCAGAGGCGGCCCGGCGGGAGGAAGAGGCAGTACGGCCTGCCCAGCGGTAGGTCACCACGCGTAGACTGCCGCGCGTGGCCAAGGTGACGCGGGACGATGTGGCACGACTGGCGGGTACTTCGACCGCGGTCGTCAGTTACGTCATCAACAACGGACCCCGGCCGGTCGCCCCGGCCACGCGCGAGCGTGTCCTCGCCGCGATCAAGGAGCTCGGCTACCGGCCGGACCGGGTCGCGCAGGCCATGGCGTCCCGCCGCACCGACCTCATAGGCATGATCGTCCCCGATGCGCGGCAGCCCTTCTTCGCCGAGATGGCGCACGCGGTCGAACAGGCCGCCGCCGACCGCGGGAAGATGGTCCTCGTCGGCAATTCCGACTACCGCGACGAGCGCGAGGTCCACTATCTGCGGGCCTTCCTCGGTATGCGGGTCTCCGGCCTCATCCTGGTCAGCCAGGGCCCGAGCGAGTGGGCGGCCGCCGAGATCGAGGCCTGGGACGCCCGGGTGGTGCTGCTGCACGAGCGGCCGGAGACGATCGACGACGTGGCGGTCGTCACGGACAACATCGGCGGCGCGCAGCTCGCGACCCGCCACCTCCTGGAGCACGGTCATCCGTACGTCGCCTGTCTGGGCGGCATGGAGTCGACGCCGATGGTGGGCGACCCGGTGGCCGACCACGTGGTGGGCTGGCGCCGGGCGATGCGGGAGTCGGGGCGCTCGACCGACGGCCGGCTCTTCCACGCTCCGTACAACAGGTACGACGCCTACAAGGTGGCCCTGGGGCTGCTCGCGGGACCGGACCGGCCGCCGGCGATCTTCTGCTCCACGGACGACCAGGCGATCGGCGTGCTGCGGGCCGCGCGTGAGCTGCGTATCGACGTACCGGGCGAGCTGGCGGTCGCGGCGTTCGACGACGTGAAGGAAGCGGCGCTCACCGATCCGCCGCTGACGACGGTGTACTCCGACCGGCCGGCGATGGCGCGGGCGGCGGTGGACCTGGTGCTGGACGACTCGCTGCGGGTGGCGGGGTCGCGGCGCGAGCGGCTGAAGCAGTTCCCCTCGGCGCTGGTGGTACGCCGCTCCTGCGGCTGCCCGGCGACGTAACCCCTCTTTATTTGGGGCATACGCGCTTCTGTCGGGCTTCTCAGCGGCTCCTCAGACGGTTCTCACAATCGCTGGCCAAGCTCTGAGGCATGACCCAGTACCCCGAGCACGAGCAGCAGCCCTCCTCTTACTCGTACGGTGCCGCATATCCGCCGCCACCCGCGTACGCACCTCCGGTGGCCGCACCCCCGCGGGCCCGGCGGCCGGTCGCCCTCCTCGCCGCGGTCGCCATCGTCTCGGCCATGATCGGCGGCGGAACGGCGGCCTTCGCGGAGCGCCTCACCGGCACGGAGCCCGCCCCCGGCGGCAACGGCGTCAGCGGTACGAACGTCTCGCAGAGCAGCAAGGGCACCGTCTCCGGGGTCGCGCGGGCCGTGAGCCCCAGCATCGTGGAGATCAGCGCCACGTCCGCCTCCGGCGACTCCACCGGCTCGGGGGTGATCATCACCGCCGAAGGCGAGATCATCACGAACAACCACGTCGTGTCCGGCGCCGACTCCGTCAAGGTCAAGCTGAGTGACGGCAAGACGTACACCGCCGATGTCGTCGGCACCGACCCCGGCAAGGACCTCGCGCTGATCAAAGTCCAGGGCGCGAGCGGCCTGAAGGCGGCGACGCTCGGGAGTTCCGACAACGTCAAGGTCGGCGACCAGGTGGTGGCGATCGGCTCGCCGGAGGGCCTGACCGGGACCGTGACCAGCGGAATCGTCTCCGCGCTTGACCGGGACGTGACCGTGTCGAAGGACGAGAACCCGGGCCAGGAGCAGCAGGGCCAGGGCGGGGACAGCGGGCAGTGGCCGTTCGAGTTCGGCGGGCAGCAGTTCAACGGCGACACCGGCTCCTCGAAGACGACGTACAAGGCGATCCAGACCGACGCGTCGCTCAACCCCGGCAACTCGGGCGGCGCCCTCATCAACATGAACGGCGAGATCATCGGCATCAACTCCGCGATGTACGCACCGAGCGGAGCCGACGGCTCCACGGCGGGCAGCGTCGGTCTCGGCTTCGCCATCCCCGTCGACACCGTCAAGGCCGACCTGGAGCAGCTCCGCGCCGGGGACACCGGCTGACATCCGTACCGTGCGAGGCTGAAGGCGACGTACGCCACCCTGCGGCGACCGAGCCCGAGGAATCCCGAGGAATCCCGATGAACGCCCCCGCCGAGCGCATCCTGATCGTCGACGACGAGCCCGCCGTGCGCGAAGCGCTTCAGCGCAGTCTCGCCTTCGAGGGGTACGGGACGGAGGTCGCCGTCGACGGCATCGACGCGCTCGCGAAGGCGGCGTCGTACGACCCGGACCTGATCATCCTCGACATCCAGATGCCCCGCATGGACGGCCTGACGGCGGCCCGCCGCATCCGCTCGTCCGGCGACACCCTTCCCATCCTGATGCTCACCGCCCGCGACACGGTCGGCGACCGCGTGACCGGGCTCGACGCGGGCGCCGACGACTACTTGGTGAAGCCGTTCGAGCTGGACGAGCTGTTCGCCCGCATCAGGGCGCTGCTGCGACGCAGTTCGTACGCCGCAGGGGCAGCGGTCGGCGGGGAGGCACCCGGCGGGACCGGCCAGGTCCTGTCCTTCGCCGACCTGCGGATGGATCTGGCGACGCGCGAGGTGATGCGGGGCGGGCGGCCGGTGGAGCTGACCCGTACCGAGTTCACGCTGCTTGAGATGTTCCTCGCGCACCCGCGCCAGGTGCTGACGCGCGAGCAGATCCTCAAGGCGGTGTGGGGCTTCGACTTCGAGCCCAGCTCGAACTCCCTCGACGTGTACGTCATGTACCTGCGCCGCAAGACGGAGGCCGGCGGCGAGCCGCGCCTGGTGCACACGGTGCGGGGTGTCGGGTACGCGCTGCGGGGCGGTGAGGCGTGAGCGGTGCGATGCGCAGATTCCGGGCGCTGCCGCTGCGTTCCCGGCTGGCGCTGCTGACGGCGACGGCGGTGGCGATCGCGGTGGCGGCGGTGGCGGCGGCGTGCTGGCTCGTGACACGCGTGCAGCTGCAGAAACAGCTGGACGACTCGCTGCAAAGCGTCGAGGTCGGCGCCGGGTACGTGCAGACGCTGCGGCTGTCCTGCGCGGGCAGCGACGCCGCCGTGACGGCGCCCCAGACGTACACCATCCAGCTCGTGATGGCCTCCGGCGAGCCCTGCACCTCCCCCGGTGTCTCGCCGATCCCCGCGCAGCCCGCCGACACCGCCGTAGCCTCCGGCGAGCGGGAGGACGCACTGCACACGACGGAGGCGGCCGACGGCAGGGAGATGCGGGTCTACACCTACCTGTTCAGGGACGCCCGGCAGAATCTGATCCCCGGCCCGCCGTTCGCGGTCTCCGTGGCCCGGCCCATGAGCGAGGTCGACGATCCGCTGAGCTCCCTCGCCTGGGTCCTCCTCACACTGTCCGGCATCGGGGTGCTGGGGGCGGGCGCCACCGGACTGTGGGTGGCCCGTGCCGGACTGCGCCCGGTGGACAAGCTGACCGACACCGTCGAACACGTCGCGCGTACGGAGGACCTGACCGTACGCATCCCGGTCGAGGGCGAGGACGAGATCGCCCGCCTGTCGCGCTCCTTCAACGCGATGACCAGTGCCCTGGCCTCCTCCCGCGACCGCCAGGCGCAGCTGATCGCCGACGCGGGCCACGAGCTTCGCACCCCGCTGACGTCGCTGCGTACGAACGTCGAGCTCCTCGCCCGCAGCGACGAGACGGGCCGGGCGATCCCACCCGACGACCGAGCCGCGCTGATGGCGTCCGTCAAGGCCCAGATGACGGAACTGGCAGCCCTCATCGGAGACTTGCAGGAGCTCGCCCGTCCCGACACGGCCGACCAGGGCAGGCCGCTGCGGGTGGTCGCGCTGCACGAGATCGCGGCCGCCGCTCTGGAGCGGGCCCGGTTGCGCGGCCCGGAGCTGACGATCAACGCCGACCTCTCCCCCTGGTACGTACGGGCGGAGCCGGCCGCGCTGGAGCGGGCGCTGGTCAACGTCCTCGACAACGCGGTGAAGTTCAGCCCGCCGGGCGGCACGGTCGCCGTGGCCCTGAACAGCCACGGCGAACTGACGGTGCGCGACCACGGCCCCGGCATCCCGGACGGCGAACTCCCGCACGTCTTCGAACGCTTCTGGCGCTCCCCGTCCGCCCGCGCCCTCCCCGGCTCCGGCCTCGGCCTCTCCATCGTGGCCCGCACAATCCAGCAGGCGGGCGGCACGGTAACCCTGCGCCGCCCGAGGGACGGCGCCCCCGGCACGGAGGCCCTGATCCGCCTCCCGGGCGCACCGACACCGCCCCCGGACACGGCGTAACGCGGGTGTCCTGCGGAGCTTTCCCCTACCCGCCCCTTCCCGTAACTGAGGGCAAGCCCCCAGGCCCCCGGACGCCCTGCGGGCGTGTCCTCAAACGCCGGACGGGCTGAAAGGTTGCCGCAACGCGGCATTTTCAGCCCTCCGGCATTTGAGGAGCGGGGTCTGGGGCAGCGCCACAGTCCGGGATAGGGCGGGTAGGGGAAAAGCGCAGCACAGCGGGACGGCACTCCGCTCGGGTGCCGTCCCGCGGTGGGCCACTGGGCCGCGCTGTCTACTTAACGACCGTGATGCGGTCGGCGGCCGGGGGCGCGATCGGCGCGGCCGCGCTGGAGTTCTTCGCCAGATAGGCGTTGAAGACGTCCAGGTCGGACGCGCCGACCAGCTTGTTCTTGTGCTCCTTGAAGACCGGGAAGCCGTCGCCGCCACCCGCCAGGAACTCGTTCATCGCGACGCGGTACGTCTTCGCCAGGTCGAGCGCGACACCGTTCAGCTTCACTGACGCCACGTCGATCCGCGCCGCGCCCGCCTTCGTCATGTCGAGGGTGTACGTGAAGCCCTTCGACACCTGGAGGATCTTCGGCGAGGCCTCGTTGCCGCCGCTGACCTGCTGCTGGAGTGCGGTGATCAGCTGGGCGCCGGTCAGGTCGACGACGTTCATCATGTTGGTGAACGGCTGGACGGTGAACGCCTCGCCGTACGTCACCACGCCGTCACCCTCACTGCCGCTCGCCTTGAACACGAGGTCGGAGCGGATCCCGCCCGGGTTCATGAGGGCGATCTGCGCACCGCCCTTGTCGGCCGGGGCCATGCCCTCCAGCTGCGCGTCCGCGATCAGGTCGCCGAGCGGCCTCTCGGGGGCCGTCGATCCGCGCCCGTTGATGTCGGCGGCGATGAAGCCCTGCGGCTTGCTCGCGATGGGGGCGGCCAGCGCGTTCCAGCGGCCGATGAGCGAGGTCATGTCCGGGGCCCAGATCTTGGCCTGCTCCTGGTCGCGGACGACGATGTGGTTCGCGCTCTTGACGCCCGTACGCACGATGTCCTTGGTGCGGCGGTCGTAGGTGAGCGTGGTGTCCGTGTAGAGCTTGCCGTACGACGACGCCGACGTGACCATGCGCGGCTTGCCCGCCGGGTCCGGGACCGTGCAGACGTACGCCTGGTGGGTGTGCCCGGTGACCAGCGCGTCGACCTTCGGGGTGATGCCCTTGGCGATGTCGACGATCGGGCCCGAGATACCGTCACCGGCGCCCGGCGAGTCGCAGTCGTAGTTGTACGAGGAGGAGGCCGGCGAGCCGCCCTCGTGGATGAGCGCGACGATCGACTTGACGCCCTGGCGGTCGAGTTCCCTGGCGTACTTGTTGACCGTCTCGATCTCGTCGTGGAACTTGAGGCCCTTGATGCCGTTGGCGTTGACGATCTCCGGCGTGCCTTCGAGCGTCACGCCGATGAAGCCGATCTTGACGCCGTCCTTCTTCCACACCGTGTACGGCTTGAGGACCGGCTTGCCGGTCTTCTCCTTGGTGACGTTCGCGGCGAGGTACGGGAAGTCCGCGCCCTCGAACTCCTTGCCCTTCTCGAAGCAGCCCTCGACCGGGTGGCAGCCACCGTTCTGAATGCGGGCCAGCTCGGTGGCGCCCTCGTCGAACTCGTGGTTGCCGACCGCGGACACGTCGAGGTCGAGCTTGTTCAGCGCCTCGATCGTCGGCTCGTCGTGGAAGAGCCCGGACACGAGCGGGCTGGCGCCGATCATGTCGCCGCCGGCCGCGGTGACGGAGTACCGCTCCCCCTGGCGCGCCTTGCGCAGCGAGGTCGCCAGGTGCTCGACGCCACCGGCCGGAACCGCCTTCGTGGTCCCGTCGGCCTGCGTCTCATTGACCGTGCCGGCCGAGCCCGCCGGGGGCTCCAGGTTCCCGTGCAGGTCGTTGAAGGACAGCAGCTGTACGTCCACGGTCCGCGAGGACTTCGACGTGTGCTGCCCGTCGCCTGCCTCGGCGCCTTCCTCCGCCCCGGAGGCCGGCATCGCGGCGACGAGAGCACCGAGGGTGGCGAGTCCTGCCGCGGACGCGAGTATGCGCCGGGTCGCTCGGTGCTTGCGGGTGGTACGAGGGTTCGCTGACATCGGTCCCCTTGTGAGTTCAGCGTGACGGACGAACCGCAGCCTAAAGTCAACGCGCGTAGCGCAACAGGGGGTGACGGGTTACAAGCTGGTTGCCTTCGGCGGTACGTCAGCCAATGGGTGCTCTGTCACTCGTACGGCGGTCCTTGCTCGTAACTGAGCGCGACGGCAGGGCAGATCACGAAGATGACCGCCGCCGGTTGTGTGGTCGCCGACGACTTGGTCCGCGACAAGGCCGTCGACGGCCCCACCCCCGGCATCCTCATCGCGGAGAGCCGCGACCGCTCAGTGGTCGAGTACGCCATGCGCGGGTACAACCATCCGCTGGCCGTCAGCACCTACGCCGGGCTGGCGGACCAGGTGCGCGAGCTGATGCCCAGCGCCGAAGACCTCTCCCGCATCGCGGACGAGGTGCTGCACAAAGACCAGTCAGCCGAATGACGGGGACCGGATCCGTGCGGCAACCCTGTTCGGTCATCGCCGCCGTACGCTCGTACTCATGACGACTGACCCCACGGCACCCGGCTCCCTCAGGAAGATCCAGACCCTCGACGCGCTCGACGAGAAGCAGGCCCAGGAAGTCCTGGGGCTCCTCGACGAGGCCGCCCGCGTGGACGGCATGCAGGCCGTCTCCGAGCAGGGCCGGCTTCAGTTGCGTGGCGGACACCGGGAAGGGATCCGGCACTTCCTGCTGTACGTCGGCGACGGGCCCCTCCTCGGATACGCGCAGCTGGAGGACACCGACCCCGTCGAGGCACCGGCCGCCGAGCTCGTCGTACACCCCTCGCATCGCGGTCACGGACATGGCCGGACGCTCGGGACGACTGTTCTTGACGCGTCGGGCAAGCGGCTGCGGGTCTGGGCGCACGGCGGAAAGTCGGCGGCGCGGCACCTCGCGCAGGTCCTCGGGCTCACCCTCTTCCGCGAACTGCGCCAGATGCGGCGCCCGTTGAGCCCGCTGGACATCCCCGAGCCGGTCTACCCCGCCGGGGTGAGCCTGCGGACCTTCGTGCCGGGGCAGGACGACGCGGCGTGGCTGGCGGTGAACGCGGCCGCGTTCGCCCACCACCCCGAGCAGGGCGGCATCACACAGCGCGACCTGGACGACCGCAAGGCCGAGCCGTGGTTCGACCCCAAGGGGTTCTTCCTGGCGGAGCGCGCGGGTGAACTCATCGGCTTCCACTGGACGAAGACCCACGCCGAGGAGCAGCTCGGCGAGGTGTACGTCATCGGCATCCGCCCCGACGCCCAGGGCGGCGGCCTCGGCAAGGCCCTGACCGCGACGGGCCTGCGGTACCTGGCGGCGCAGGGGCTGCCGACCGCGATGCTGTACGTCGACGCGGACAACACGGCGGCGGTGACGGTGTACGAGCGGCTCGGCTTCACCACGCACGAGACGGACTTGATGTACCGAACCGAGTCGTAGCCAACAACCCTGGTCAACAGGGAAGGGGGCGGCGTCTGTTGACACCGCCCCCTTCCTTGCACCACCATTCCACTACTTAACTAGTGAAAGGGTGGTGCCACAACGTGGTCGAGTTCCGCATCGACCGGCGCACCGGCGTCGCCACCTACGTCCAGATCGTGCAGCAGACCAAACACGCCCTCCGCCTGGGCCTCCTGGAGCCCGGCGACAAACTCCCGACGGCCCGCGAGGTCGTCGAGGCAACCGCGATCAACCCGAACACCGTGCTCAAGGCCTACCGCGAGCTGGAACGCGAGGGGCTGGTCGAGGCGCGGCGGGGACTGGGCACGTTCGTCACCCGCTCCCTCGGGGGCGGGCAGGCCACCGCCGACACTCCGCTGCGCGCCGAGCTCACCGAGTGGGTCGCGCGAGCCCGCGAGGCCGGGCTGGAAAGGGACGACATGGCCGCGCTCTTCACTTCCGTACTGGACACCATGGGGGACGACGCATGACACCGGCGATCGAGGCGACCGGCCTCGGCAAGACCTACGGCAGGCGGCGCGGCGGCGGCTGGGCCCTGCGCGAGTGTTCCTTCCGGGTGCCCACGGGGCGTATCTGCGCACTCGTCGGACCCAACGGCGCCGGCAAGTCGACGCTCCTGGCCCACGCGGCCGGCCTCCTGCGCCCCACCGAAGGCACGGTACGAACCCTCGGCGCCTCCCCGGCCGAGGCGCGCTCCCGGACGGCTTACATCGCCCAGGACAAGCCACTGCTGCCGCAGTTGAGCGTCCAGGACACCCTGCGCATGGGCCGCGAGCTCAACCCCGGGTGCTGGGACGCGGCGGCGGCGGACCGGATCGTACGGGAGGGAAATCTGGCCCCGCACGCCCGCGTCCGCAGCCTCTCCGGCGGCCAGCGCACCCGCCTCGCGCTCGCCCTCGCCTTCGGCAAGCGGCCGGAGCTGATGCTGCTGGACGAGCCGATGGCCGACCTGGACCCGCTGGCCCGCCACCAGCTGATGGGCGCCCTCATGGCGGAGTCCGCCGAGCACGGCACGACCATCGTGATGTCCTCGCACGTCCTCGCCGAACTGGAGGGCTCCTGCGACTACTTGCTGCTCGTCGACGGCGGCCGGGTCCGGCTCGGCGGCGAGACGGAGGACATCCTCGCGGCGCACACCCTGCTCACCGGCCCGGTACGGGACCTGGCCCCCCACACCGTCGTCGAGTCCCGTACGACCGGCCGTCAGCTCACGGCGCTCGTGCGGCGCGAGGGCCCGGTCCGCGACGACTGGCAGACCATGGAACCGTCCCTGGAGGAACTGTTGCTCGCCCACCTCCGCTCCCCCGGAGCGCCCGCCCTGCTGACCCCCAGCGCCGCAGGAGCGGGGGCGGGCGAATGAGCGCGATCGCACTGCGCGGCCCGGCCTGGGTCACGGTCCGACAGCACCGCCGCCCGCTGTGGGTGGCCCTCGCCCTGCTCGTACTGTCCGCCGGGACCGTCGTCGCACTGCGCGTCTGGACGGCGTCCCGGCAGGCAAAATGCCCGGACGGTGACATCACCGTCTGCGGCGACGACATCGTCCAGTACAGCGATGCCCAAAGCACCAGCCTCTGGGCCATGGAGTACGGCGCGGTGGGAATGCTGCTGATCGCGCTGCTCGTCGCGGTGTTCGTGGCGGGGCCGATGGTCGCACGCGACCTGGAGAGCGGCACGTACAAGATGCTGTGGACGCAGTCGATGACGCCCCGCCGCTGGCTCACGGCGAAGCTCGCCGTGCCCGCGATCGTGGTGCTCGTCGGCGTGGCCGTGCTGACGGTCGTCTACCGCTGGGGCTGGATGTACCTGGCGAAGGAGAAACACATCCACAGCTGGTACGAGCCGCACGTGTACCTGGCGATCGGCCCGGTCTCCGTCGCGTACGCCCTGCTCGCCGTGGCCGTCGGCGCGCTGGTCGGGCTGCTGGTGCGCCGCACTGTGCCCGCCATGGCCGTCACCGCGCTCGTCACCGGCGCCGTCATGGTGATGCTGGCCAACGCGCGGAGCGGGTTCTGGACCACCAGAACGATCAGCGGGCCCAATATGAACATGCTGGGCACCCCCGAAGGCGCCTTTCCCGTCGCGGAGTGGATGACCAACGCCGAGGGAGGGCGCATCTCCGGCGCGCAGTGCTGGAACGACACCGACATCAATCAGTGCTACGTCCACCACGGCATCACCGGCTTCCGCGAGTACCACCCCGCCTCGCACTTCTGGCCACTGCAGCTCGTGGAGACCGGCATCGTGCTGGCCCTGGCGGCCCTGCTGACGGCCGCCGCCTTCTACGTACTGCGCCGCCGGAGCGCCTGACCCGGGGAGGGCGGACGGCCGCCGGGGCCCCGGGAAACGCATCCCGGCGGCCCCGGCGGCGCATCCTGCACGTCATGTCTCCGTTACCGCGTATTCAGACACGCTTGCGACCCTCGCGGAATGCAGCCCGCTGTGCCACCCTCCCCTAACGGGAGAGCCTCCCGCACATCACCCCTTCTCGGCGCGCCCGGCACCCCCCTGGCGCGGAACAATGGGGTCATGAGCCAGCAGCCGAGCGCCGATGTCCCTGTCCAGCATGCTCAGCCGTCCGTCGGGTCCATCGCCGCGCACCGCCCGCACACCCTGGCGAGCTCCCCGGTGACCAATCTGGATCCCGACATCGACGCCGATCTGGACGTGTACGTAGAGGATGCCGAGGCTGACACAGAGCTGCCGCAGGGCCGTTTCCTCGACCGCGAGCGCAGCTGGCTGGCCTTCAACGAGCGGGTGCTCGAACTCGCCGAGGACCCCGCCACACCCCTCCTCGAACGAGCGAACTTCCTCGCGATCTTCGCCTCGAACCTGGACGAGTTCTTCATGGTCCGGGTGGCCGGTCTGAAGCGCCGTATCGCGACTGGTGTCGCCACCCGGTCCGCGTCCGGCCTCCAGCCCCGCGAGGTCCTGGAGCTGATCTGGACCCGCTCGCGCGAGCTCATGGCCCGGCACGCCGCCTGCTACCAGCAGGACATCGCTCCGGCCCTCGCCGACGAAGGCGTCCACCTGATCCGCTGGCCCGAGCTGACCGAGAAGGAGCAGGCACGCCTCTTCACGCTCTTCCGCCAGCAGATCTTCCCGGTTCTGACCCCACTCGCCGTCGACCCCGCGCACCCCTTCCCGTACATCTCGGGTCTCTCCCTCAACCTGGCCGTGGTCGTACGCAACCCGGTCAGCGGCCACCGCCACTTCGCGCGCGTCAAGGTGCCGCCGCTGCTGTCCCGCTTCCTGGAGGCCTCGCCGCAGCGGTACGTACCCCTTGAGGACGTCATCGCCGCGCACCTCGAAGAGCTCTTCCCGGGGATGGAGGTCCTCGCGCACCACATGTTCCGGGTCACGCGCAACGAGGACCTCGAAGTCGAGGAGGACGACACCGAGAACCTCCTCCAGGCGCTGGAGAAGGAGCTCATGCGGCGCCGCTTCGGCCCGCCGGTGCGGCTGGAGGTGGAGGAGTCGATCGACCCGTACGTCCTCGACCTCCTCGTGCGCGAGCTGAAGATGTCGGACGCCGAGGTGTACCCGCTGCCCGGCCCGCTGGACCTGACCGGCCTGTTCGGGATCGCGGCGCTGGACCGGCCGGAGCTGAAGTTCCCGAAGTACATTGTGGGCACGCACCGCGAGCTCGCCGAGGTCGAGTCGGCGTCCGCGCCCGACGTCTTCGCCGCGCTGCGCGAGCGCGACGTACTCCTGCACCACCCGTACGACTCCTTCTCGACGTCCGTGCAGGCGTTCCTGGAGCAGGCGGCGGCCGACCCGGACGTCCTCGCGATCAAGCAGACGCTGTACCGGACGTCGGGCGACTCGCCGATAGTGGACGCGCTGATCGACGCCGCCGAATCCGGCAAGCAGGTCCTCGTACTCGTCGAGATCAAGGCCCGCTTCGACGAGCAGGCCAACATCAAGTGGGCGCGCAAGCTGGAGGAGTCCGGCTGCCACGTCGTATACGGCCTGGTGGGCCTCAAGACCCACTGCAAGCTGTCGCTGGTGGTCCGCCAGGAGGGCGACCAGCTGGTCCGCTACTCGCACGTCGGTACGGGCAACTACCACCCCAAGACGGCCCGGCTCTACGAGGACCTCGGGCTGCTGACCGCCAACCCGCAGGTCGGCGCGGACCTCTCCGACCTCTTCAACCGGCTGTCCGGCTACTCGCGCCGTGAGACCTACCGCCGGCTGCTCGTGGCCCCGAAGTCCCTGCGTGACGGCCTGATAGCCCGTATCAACAAAGAGGCCGCGAACCACCAGGCGGGCCGTCCGGCGTACGTCCGCTTCAAGGTCAACTCGATGGTCGACGAAGCGATCATCGACGCGTGCTACCGGGCGGCGAAGGTGGGCGTGCCGGTCGACATCTGGGTGCGCGGCATCTGCGCGATACGCCCCGGAGTCGCCGGCCTCTCCGAGAACGTCCGGGTCCGCTCGATACTGGGCCGCTTCCTCGAACACTCGCGGATCTTCGCCTTCGGCAACGGCGGCGAGCCCGAAGTCTGGTTCGGCAGCGCCGACATGATGCACCGCAACCTCGACCGCCGCATCGAGGCACTGGTCCGGGTCACCGACCCGGCCCACCGTGCGTCCCTGACCCGGCTGCTGGAAACCGGAATGTCCGATTCAACAGCTTCCTGGCACCTCGGCCCCGACGGCAACTGGACGCGGCACGCGACGGACGCCGAGGGCCAGCCACTGCGGCATGTACAGGAACTGCTCATTGACGCCCGGAGGCGCCGGCGTGCGAAACCGTGACACCGCATCCCGAACCCGCCCCCAGCCCCGGCCGGACACGCGCCCCGACTCGGCCCCGGCCTTCCCGCCTGCGGGGGGTGGGCCGGACGTCCTGTCCCGGGAGCTCCTGGCGCCGTACCTCCACGCCCGGGCCGCCGACTTCCTGCGCAGCCTGCGCCTGCACCGCGAGAGTGGCCAGGACCCGCAGGGCGCGGCGGACGCGGCCCGGGCGGCCCATGCGCTGCGCGGCTCGGCGCGCCGGATCAGCGGGACGCTGCATACGTTCCGGCCCCTGACCGACACCGGCTGGGCGGACACCCTGCGCGCCGAGCTGGCCTGGCTCTCCGGCACTCTGGCCCGCGAGCACGCCTACGCCGCCCGCCTGAACCGGCTGCTGGAGGCGCTGAACCGGCTCTCGGGCAGCGGCGCCGGCGCGGGCCCGGCCACCGTCCCCGCGGCGCGCGGTCGCGGGGCGGAGCCGACGGGTGCGCTGACCGTGGGGGCCGCGCGGGCCGGGGCGCTGCTGGAGCGGCAGCTGACGCTGGCCAGGACGCGGGCACACTCGGCGGCGCTTCAGGCGCTGGGTTCCTCACGGTTCCACGCGGTCGCCGACGCCGTGGCCTTACTGGCCTCGGACGTGCCGCTCGGCCCTGCCGCCGCCGCGCCCGCCGCCGAAGTGCTGGCGCCGCTGGCGAGCGGTGCCGAGCAGCGGCTCAAGGAAGCGGTGGCCGCACTGCCGCTGGGGCGCGCCTCGCACCCGTACAACGCCGAGGCACTCGTCCACGGCCTCGCCCCGGCGCCCGGCGGCGAGACGCAGGACGCCCCCTGGCACCACGTACGCCTGCTCCTGCGCCTGCACCGTTACGCGCAGGAGGTCGTCGCCGCCCCCGCCGACACGCTCCCGGCGGCGCAGGCCCTGGACCGGCACCGGGACGCGGCCGAGGCGGCCACCGCGGCGGCTTCGGCGGCCCGTACCCCGCGCATCGCCCCGGCGACGGCGTACGCCCTGGGCGTCCTGCACGCCGACCAGCGGCACGAGGTCGAGGCGGCGCGCTTCTCCTTCCAGCAGGTATGGCAGCCGGAGGCGGCGGCAACACCATGACCGATCCCGCAGAGACAGTGCTCGCCGCCGGCTGCGTGCTGTGGCGCCGGTCGCCGTTCGACGGCGGCCTGGAGATCTGCCTGGTCCACCGCCCCAAATACGACGACTGGTCGCATCCCAAGGGCAAGCTCAAACGCGGCGAGGACCCACTGGCGGGCGCGCTGCGGGAGGTCCTGGAGGAGACGGGCCACCACTGCACGCCGGGCGCGGCCCTGCCCACGATGCGGTACGTCGCGAACGGCCGCCCGAAGCAGGTCCGGTACTGGACGGCGGAGGCGGCGGGGGGCGCGTTCACCCCGGGCGACGAGGTGGACCGGATCCTCTGGCTCTCCCCCACGGCGGCCAGAAACCGCCTGACGCAACCCCGCGACCGCGACCTGGTGACCGCCCTCCTGGACTCCCTCCACCACGCCTGACGCACCCGGACGCGAAATCCAGCCCCTCCGGCGCTTGAGGAGCGGGGTGTCGGGCAGCCCCACAAGCCGCGCAGCGGGCAGACCACCGCGTTTCGGACACCCCCCACACGGGGAGCATCCCGGCGGCCACCAACCGCACGCCCCAGCCCCCCCTCGCACCGCACCCCCATCGCCAGCCGCGAGGCGCCACCGCACACCACACCGTTCGGCACGGTTCACCTCCCGTTCACTCTCCCCCGTCGGCGGCTTCACCTGTTCTGCCTAATTTCGGACGTACACAGTGCGAGGCACATCGCAGGATGACCGCCCCGCTGGGTAGCTGGAACCCGAGAACACCAACCTCTTCGCACGCCGCCACCACCCAGGCCCGGCGGCTCCTGGAAGGAACCCCCGAAAGTGAAGCTTCAGCGCAAGAACCGGCTTCGCGCCACCGCGCTCGGCGCCCTCGCCGTCTCCGGCGCCCTGGTCCTCACGGCGTGCGGCTCCGACGACAACACCGGTTCGACCGGTGGCTCCGGCGAGAAGACCAACGCCGCCAGCAACATCAAGTGCGACGACGCGAAGGGCCAGCTCCTCGCAGCCGGCTCGACGGCCCAGAAGAACGCCATGGACCTCTGGGTCAAGAACTTCCAGGCCGCCTGCGCGGGCACAGAGGTCAACTACCAGGCCATCGGCTCCGGTGGCGGTATCACCAAGTTCAACCAGGGCCAGGTCGCCTTCGCCGGCTCAGACTCGGCGCTGAAGCCCGAAGAGGTCGCCGAGTCGAAGAAGATCTGCAAGGGCGGCCAGGGCATCAACCTGCCGATGGTCGGCGGTCCGGTCGCCATCGGCTACAACCTGGAGGGCGTCGACGACCTCGTTCTCGACGCCAAGACGCTCGCGCAGATCTTCGACTCGGAGATCAAGAAGTGGAACGACCCGGCGATCGCCAAGCTCAACCCGGACGCCAAGCTCCCGGGCACCACGATCCAGGCCTTCCACCGCTCGGACGAGTCCGGTACGACCCAGAACCTGGGCAAGTACCTCAACACGGCCGCACCGGGTGACTGGAAGTACGACCCGAAGTCGAAGTCGTGGCCGGCCAAGGGTGGCCAGGCCGCCAACGGCTCCTCCGGCGTCGTCTCCAACGTCAAGGACACCGACGGTGCGATCGGTTACTTCGAGCTGTCCTACGCGACCGCCAACGACCTGAACACCGTCAAGATCAACACCGGTGCCGCCGCCCCGGTCGAGGCCACCACGGAGAACGCCTCCAAGGCCATCGCCGCCGCCAAGGTCACCGGCACGGGCAAGGACATGGCCCTTTCCCTCGACTACGCCACCAAGGCCGAGGGTGCCTACCCGATCACTCTGGTGACGTACGAGATCGCCTGCGACAAGGGCAACAAGGCGGAGACCCTGCCCGCCCTGAAGGCCTTCCTGAACTACGCCGTCAGCGAGGAGGGCCAGAAGGTCCTCGCGGACGCCGACTACGCGCCGCTCCCGACCGAGATCGCGGCCAAGGTCCGCGAAATCGTCCCCACCCTTTCCTGACCCCGGCCGCGGCCGGCCCCACCAACCGGGGCCGGCCGCGCCTTCCGGTGCACCGCCGCCAGGAGCCCTCACCGGCTCCGCAGACCGGAGAAAACCGATGGATATAGCAACCGAACCCACCTCGTCCTCACCACCACCCCCGCCCGGCCACGGCACCACGCTCGCCTCCAAGGGCAGCAGCCACGCCGGTGACCGGGTTTTCGTCGCCCTGTCCCGGGGGTCCGGAATCACGCTCCTGGTGATCATGGCCGCGATCGCGGCCTTCCTCGCCTACCGCACCGGCCTCGCTGTCTCGAAGGACGACGCCAACTTCCTGACCACCTCCGAGTGGAACCCAGCGGGCAGCCCGCCAGTGTTCGGCATCGCCGTCCTCCTCTTCGGTACGGTCGTCAGCTCGATCATCGCGATGGCCATCGCCGTGCCGATCGCCATCGGCATCGCGCTGTTCATCTCGCACTACGCGCCGCGCAAGCTGGCCACCCCGCTCGCGTACACCGTCGACCTGCTGGCCGCCGTGCCGAGCATCATCTACGGCCTCTGGGGCGCCGTCTTCCTGGTCCCGTACCTGGACGGCCTCAACAAGTGGCTCGACGAGTACCTCGGCTGGACGTACATCTTCGACAAGACGAGCGACGGCGTCGCCCGCAACCTCTTCACGGTCGGCATCCTGCTGGCGATCATGATCCTGCCGATCGTCACCAACGTCACCCGTGAGGTCTTCCTCCAGTCGCCGAAGATGCACGAGGAAGCCGCCCTGGCTCTCGGTGCCACGCGCTGGGAAGTCATGCGGATGTCCGTCCTCCCCTTCGGCCGCTCGGGCATCATCAGCGCCTCGATGCTGGGCCTGGGCCGCGCCCTCGGCGAGACGATGGCCGTCGCCGTCGTGCTCTCCCCGAGCTTCATCATTTCCGGCCGGCTGCTCGACCCGGGCGGCGGCACCTTCGCGCAGAACATCGCCGCGAAGTTCAACGAGGCGGACGAGTTCGGCCGCGACGCCCTGATCGCCTCCGGTCTCGTGCTCTTCGTCATCACGCTGCTGGTCAACGGCGCGGCTCGCTGGATCATCGGCCGCCGCAAGGAGTACTCGGGGGCCAACGCATGAACCAGACAAGCCAGGTAATGGACAAGCCCCCGGTCTCCCCCTCTCTGCACGCGTCGCTCGCGCACGCCCGCCTCCCCCGCTGGGCTCCCGCCGCCATCGCCGTCGGGTCCGTCGCGGCCGGCATCGGTATCGGCCTCGTCGCCGGCTGGCACAGCCGTGTGCAGTGGGGCATGATCGCCGCCCTGATCTTCGTACTGGCCACCTTCTCCATCACCACCAAGGTGGAGGGCAGCCGCCAGGGCAAGGACCGGGTCGCGACCAGCATCGTCTGGGTCTGCTTCATCCTCGCCCTCGTCCCGCTGCTCTCGCTGGCCTGGGTCACGATCTCCAAGGGCGTCAAGGTCCTCGACGGGTACTTCCTCAGCCACTCGATGAGCGGCCTGCTCGACACCGACGAGGGCGGCGGTATCTACCACGCCCTGCTCGGCACCGTGGAGCAGGTCGGTATCGCGACCCTGATCGCCGCTCCGATAGGCCTCCTCACCGCGGTCTATCTGGTCGAGTACGGGCGCGGGAAGCTGGCGAAGACCGTCACCTTCTTCGTTGACGTCATGACGGGCATCCCGTCGATCGTCGCGGGTCTGTTCATCCTCGCCACCTGGAATCTGATGCTGGGCTTCGGGCCCTCCGGATTCGCCGGTGCGCTTGCCCTCTCGATCCTGATGATGCCGGTGGTCGTCCGCTCCACCGAGGAGATGCTCAAGCTCGTCCCGAACGAGCTGCGCGAGGCCTCTCTCGCCCTCGGTGTGCCCAAGTGGCGGACTATCCTCAAGGTGGTGCTGCCGACCGCGATCGGCGGAATCACCACCGGCGTCATGCTCGCGGTGGCCCGTATCACGGGTGAGACCGCCCCGGTTCTGTTGCTTGTCTTCGGTACGAAGCTGATCAACCCGAACCCCTTCGAAGGCGCCCAGTCCTCGCTTCCGCTGTACGTGTACGAGCAGTACATCGTCGGCACCGAAGCGTCGGTCGACCGGGCCTGGGGCGCAGCGCTCGTCCTGATCGCCTTCGTCATGATCCTCAACCTGGTGGCCCGCGGCATCGCCCGCTGGAAGGCCCCGAGCACCGGCCGCTAAGGCCAACGGAAAGCAGTGATTCAGATGGCCAAGCGAATCGACATCAGCGGCCTGTCGGCCTACTACGGCACCCACAAGGCGATCGACGACATCTCGATGACCGTCGAGCCCCGCTCGGTGACGGCTTTCATCGGCCCGTCCGGCTGCGGCAAGTCCACCTTCCTGCGCACCCTCAACCGCATGCACGAGGTCACGCCGGGCGGCCGCGTGGAAGGCAAGGTCCTCCTGGACGACGAGAACCTCTACGGCAAGGACGTCGACCCGGTCGCCGTACGCCGTACGGTCGGCATGGTCTTCCAGCGCCCGAACCCCTTCCCCACCATGTCGATCTTCGACAACGTGGCGGCGGGCCTGCGCCTCAACCACTCGTACAAGAAGAACAAGCTGGCCGAGGTGGTGGAAAAGTCCCTCCGCGGCGCCAACCTCTGGAACGAGGTCAAGGACCGCCTGAACAAGCCCGGCTCCGGCCTCTCCGGCGGCCAGCAGCAGCGCCTGTGCATCGCCCGCGCGATCGCGGTGGAGCCGCAGGTTCTCCTCATGGACGAGCCGTGCTCGGCCCTGGACCCGATCTCCACCCTCGCCATCGAGGACCTGATCGGTGAGCTGAAGGAGCGCTTCACGATCGTCATCGTGACGCACAACATGCAGCAGGCGGCGCGCGTCTCGGACCGTACGGCGTTCTTCAACCTCGCGGCGATCGGCCAGCCCGGCAGGCTGATCGAGATAGACGACACCGAGCGGATCTTCTCCAACCCGTCCGTCCAGGCAACGGAGGACTACATCTCCGGCCGCTTCGGCTAGAAGCCGGCCGCCACCCCTGTCCTGCGGTGCTGCATGGCGGTGCCACCGCAAGGCAATGGGCCCGTCCTCCTGGTGAGGGCGGGCCCACCCACGTTCGGGCCCTGTTCCGGGGTCGGGCATCACCGGCACTGGCTCCACCAGCTTCAACCTCACCAACCCGGTGGCGCCACGGGCTCTGCGAACTTCGGCCACCGGATCAGCGGCTGACCGTACTTCCACACACGCGCGTATGACCGCGCCCCGCCGGATTCGATCCGGCGGGGCGCGGTCATA
>NZ_JAGGOK010000098.1 GCF_018614615.1 Streptomyces sp. ISL-100
CACGCTACGAGGGGAGGGACAGCGCCGACGCCACCCGGGAGAGTGAACCTCCATACCAGCGCGGTGCTTTGAAGCAGGGATGCTGCGAGCTGTGCCCGCGCGGAAAGTTGGCCCCAGTCCTTGCGGTTGATACGCAAGAAGCGGATGGTGTCGATGAGGTTGCAGCAACGCAGGTCGTGGATGGAGCCACCGCTCTTTAGCTCGACACAGGACAGGATGCGCAGCTGCGGGTGACCGCGCGGCACCGCTCCAGGCAGTTCCGGTAGCCATCGAGGCAGAACGGTGGTGGAGTCAGCACACCGTCGGCCAACAGAAGGTGCCACGCGAGTTGACCGCGCTCGGCCAACGGCTGCGGTGGTAGTCAAGTCCAGGACAGCGCGGCGGGTGAGGTCGTAGAGCGGGCGGCCATGGCCGCCGACGGTGATGCGCCGGTTTCCGAGGTCGACCTCCTTCTTGGCGGCGGCGGTGTAAGTGCGGCAGTACCCCGGAGCGCGAACTTCCGGCGGTTTCCCCGACCCGCAGCAAGCTGTGGGGTGGGAAACCGCCGGGAGTTGCGCAGCGGCGTGCGCCGGTGGGCAGGCTTCGCTGCAACGAGGCATGCCCGGTTCCCCTGTCTGTGTCGAGTAGCAACGGCCGGGGAGACCGCGATCAGAAGTCGCGCAGGTCAGCGGCAGGAGAAAGGTTTACGCGATCCGTCGGAGCCGGGGTGACGACGGGGCGCCGCATCAGCAGGCGAAGAGGCTGTCGGGCAGGGAGGAGCGAGGGATCGCCGCGGCTGCCGGCTGGTTGTGCCGAGCGGCCGGGACGAGGCGCACCGCCTTTGGCGCCGGCGGGGACTGAGCGCGGGCCAGCGATGGTGCTCCCACGACACCGGTGGCCGGTGCAATCGGCGGTTTGGTGGGGGTGCGGGCGCCTTCGTCCCAACGCCAGGTCTTGCACGTGGGCTTTTCCGTGTCCCCGCTGCGGTTTACGAAGGTCACCCCCTGACCGAGGCTGTAAGTGCTGCGACATCGGCCAGTGGCTCTGTCCACCCCGTGTCGTATCGGTTGGGTGGTCAAGCCCCTGGCAGCCGCCGGGGGCTTAACCATGTGTACAGCCCAGCGCGTATGAGGACCGTTGAGCCCAACATGCCTACAGCAGCACGCCGACGCTGTCGCGGGCCTACCGCTCCGCCGTCGGCGTCGCCGACGCACCCAACCGGCGCTTCGAACCGTCGTCATGGCCTCGGCACTTACCGCCCCCTTCGACAACGAGATCACCATTCCGTACACGTACCTGCGCCAGTACGTGGTCTTCAGCACGATCAAGCCCGACATCGACCCGGCTGTCACCGTCGTCCCCGGCGACCCGCTCGCCCTCGTCCGCGAGCTTAAGCTGGAGGAGGGCACCGGCTTGGGCATCTGGCTCTGCGGCGGCGGCAAGCTCGCCGGCGCCCTCCTGCCCGAGATCGACGAACTCGTGCGTGTCTTTGCGCTGCCACGACGCCACCACCCACATGCGCCCCATGGGCTTGCCACTATGAGGTGAGGGCTGGGGGGCCTTCCGGCGGTCGAAATCGGCATCGAGCCTGCCGATGAGCCTGCCAAGGTCCTCCCGAGCACTGCGGGGAAGCCACAGCAACACGTCCTCCAGGACATCCCGCGCCATCAGGGGATCACAACACTCGCAGCCGATCACCGGATCCGGCAGCACGTGCCCTGGCTGCTCCAATAACCAGCATCGTCCTGCGTCGTATCAACTGGTCACTCCCCGCCAAGGACGTGCCGTAGCAGCAGGTACCAGGTGACGTGCAAGCTTGCGGTTCCCAGCAGCCATCGGATGGGGATCCGGCGGTGGTGGAGGACTTGGATGCCCTCGGGTGGGGAATCGGTGGGTGTCAGATAGGGCTGTACCGCCCTCCGGATCCGCTGGGCGGTTCGGTATCCGGACCACCGGCCACCGTTGGAGCGTGGCACTACGTGGCCGGCTACCGTACTGCCGTCTTTCAGCTCGACGCGCAGACCGTCGTGCGTGGTCAGCCGCCGAATCAGCGCAAAGGGTACAGCGGTTACCGACAGCCGGTTCCTGAGAAGCAATGCTTTGGGCTCTAGACGCGCCTGGGTGCCCGTGAGTACGAGTAGTACTCCGGTGATCACGGTCGCTATCCCCCCGTTCACCACCGACCGCTCCATCAGCGAGATTGCTTCGACCTTGCCCTGCCGTGCTGTGAACCAGAGCGACGACGCGTTGATTCCGGCGATGACCAGGCACCCGAGCCAAAACTCGTCGCTCCTGAACTTCCGCTGGCAGACGGGAGTTCCACGCACCTTGAGGCCTCCTGTGCCTGCATGTCACCGATCAAGTCACTGCTCTTCCTTACCGAAGGGATCGCTCTCGCACCAGAGGGGCAGAGCCGTGGAGATGCCGCAGCCCTGGATACCGAAGATCGCACCGATGGTGTAGCCGGCCTGCGCGGCGCGCGGTCGGTCCTGACCGCGTGTTTGCCTTTGGGGCGGGCGTGCTTGCCGTGGCCAGCTTTCGCATGGCGTCCTTGCGCTTTGTTCGATTTCAGTCCGAACCTCGTCCCGAGGTGTGGCGCCAGGTGCCTCGGTCGATGGCGGTGTCGGCTTCAACTTCGGCGACGAGCTCAGGCTCGACCAGGGTGACGTCCAGGGGTCCCCCAGGTGGAGGAAACCAGGCGCCGTTCCACAAGTAGTCGGGGTTGCCGGGATGGAGGTGTTCGGGCGGGTTGGCGGGCGGCGTCCGGCCTGCATGGGCCACGCGTCGAGCCTCGCCAATGGGCCAGTCAGGGTTCAGCACACGTCCAACGGCGCGGCGACGAGAAGTGGTGGTACGACCGAGGCATGCGCGCGCGAACTGCGGAACGTCTCCTCCGGCAAGTGCCTCGAACGCGACCAGGGGATCGCAGCTGAGCCAGTGGACCTGGAACGGCACAGCGAACGAGAAGCGGTCCAAGACGGCGCGCTGAGCGAAGCAGTCGGCGATGCCTGTTGAGGACGTGATGGTCCGCGCTGACCGAGCGGCTCGCCACCGTGACGCGTCCGGTCGGCGACCGCACGTCAAACAGCCTGGCGACGCAGAATGAAATCTGCCCCGCTCAGGTAAAGTGAAGGTAAAGGCGCCGTGGCTGCCTTCATCGCTGAACGGCGCACCCCAAGCCCTTCCCCGCACTGGTAACAAGGGGCGCGTCATGGATCTATGGCTGATCTGGTTGATCATCGCAGCCATCCTGGCTGTGGCGGAGATCTTCACACTCACTGCTGCGCTCGGGATGCTGAGTGCGGCCGCAGTGGTCACCTCCGGATTCGCCGCAATCGGGCTGCCACTACCCTTCCAGTTCTTGGCGTACGCCATCATCGCCACACTCGCCGTGCTGTTCGTGCGCCCGATTGCGCTGCGCCACGTGCTCCAGCCCCAGGTGGCACGGTTTGGCATCGACGCGCTGGTCGGCAAGGCGGCCTACGTCATTTCGGAAGTGACGGCCACGGGCGGCAGGGTACGTATCGAGGGCGAGGAGTGGACGGCCCGCAGCTATGACGAGACGCTGGTGATCGCACCTGGAGCGACCGTCGACGTCATGAAGATCAGCGGCACCACCGCGTTCGTCTACCCCCGGGACTGAAGCCATGGAAGTCTCCGCGTCTCTCATCGCCGGCCTGCTCGTCGCGCTCATCGCGATCTTCACCGTGGTGCGGGCGGTCCGTATCGTGCCCCAAGCACGCGCTCGTAACGTCGAGCGACTCGGCCGCTACCACCGAACGCTGAATCCCGGCCTCAGCCTTGTCATCCCGTACATCGACCGCGTCCACCCGGTGATTGACCTGCGTGAACAGGTCGTCTCCTTCAAACCGCAGCCCGTCATCACCGAAGACAACCTCGTCGTCGAGATCGATACCGTCCTGTACTTCCAGGTCACCGACCCACGAGCGGCTTTCTACGAGATCGCCAACTTCCTCCAGGCCGTCGAGCAGCTCACCGTTACCACCCTGCGCAATGTCGTTGGCTCCATGGACCTGGAAAAAACTCTCACCTCACGGGACACCATCAACAGCCAGCTCCGTGGGGTGCTGGACGAGGCCACAGGAAAGTGGGGGCTGCGAGTCAACCGAGTGGAAATCAAGGCCATCGATCCCCCGCAGTCCATCAAGGACGCGATGCAAAAGCAGATGCGAGCGGAACGGGACAAGCGGGCCGCGATTCTCGGGGCCGAGGGGCAGCGCCAGTCGCAGATTCTCACCGCAGAAGGAGACAAGCAGGCCGCCGTTCTACGTGCGGAAGGCAACCGAACCGCCGCAATCCTGCAGGCCGAGGGGCAGTCCCGTGCCATTGACGAGGTGTTCCAGGCCGTGCACCGCAACGACCCAGACCCCAAGCTCCTCGCTTACCAGTACCTCCAGGCACTGCCCCAGCTCGCGCAAGGTCCCGGAAACAACTTCTGGGTGATCCCGAGCGAGATCACCTCCGCACTGCAAGGCGTATCACGAGCCTTCAGCGAGGTGCTGCCCCCGTCGCCCGCCACCCGCGAGAAGCCGTCGGACGATGACATGGCCGCCCAGGCCGCCAACGACACGGCGCAGGCGGCGGAAGCCGCCGCCGAGGCCCTGGCCGACGCTGCCAAGGCCGATGGCATCACCTCCACCGAAACCCTGCCCTCCCGCCCGCCTCACTGACGACCGCCGGTGCTCCAGCCCCGACGTCCCCGGCCCGGCAGCACCTTCCACGGCATCGACCTCGCGGTCGAGAGTCACGCGCGGCGCTTCTTTCCGCGTGTCCTTCTCCGCAGCGGCCCACAGGGTCTCCACGCAGCCGTACCGCCCGCCGGCCCAAGGCTGAGCGTCTTCTGCGTCCGAGGGTGAGCATCCGGTGCGGCGGCTTGCGCGCAGAAAGGAGGCGCGGCATGGAACGGCTCCGGGGCCGGGTGAGGCCTTTGCGACCAGGCTTCCCGGCGCACCTGGCCTCAACGCAGGTGTCATCGGGCCGGGCCGCTGTCCGCGCTGGCCGCGTGTCGGGCGGCCGGCTGAGCAGGTGCCGTGGGTCCATGGCGCGCGTGATGGCGCTCTCCACGGCCGCGACCCGGTCGGCGAGCAGCCCGAGGGCAGCGACGGCTCGGCCGAGGGCGTCGGCCCCGTAAGAGCACCAGCATGTGCACGGCCGCGCGCCTATTCGTGCGCAGATTCCCCGTCCGGCCGCAGGTAGTGCTGGGCGGGCCGGACGGGGTGCTGTGCCGGTCAGCTGGGGAGAGCGGAGGGTTTGTGGATGGGCCAGGACGTGATGTTCTGGCGCTCGCCGCAGTCCTGCCTGGTGGTGCCCAGCAGCCCCGGCGGTCTCTCCGGCTCCATCCGCGGTTGTGTCCGGCTGTCCGAGTTCACTGCCCCCGCTACTTGGCGCTGAAAAGGACCGACCACCGCGGCCACGGCGAGCGGGACGACGCCGCCATCGGTCCTGGGTATGCGCCGGCGTCATGCCCAGGCCGATCGGAAGCCGACTTCACCCTAGCTAGCCTCAATACCGGGACTCTGTTGGTGATCTTGGG
>NZ_JAGGOK010000099.1 GCF_018614615.1 Streptomyces sp. ISL-100
GCGGGCGCCCGGCATCGCGGGAGTGCCGGCTGCCGGGACTGGGGGCCGGGTGCTCGGTGGTGCTCACGGCGGCAGGGGCGGACGGCGGCAACGCCGGACCCCCGACGCCCAGGCCCACGGCTGCCCCGCCAGCCCGCCAGCCCGCCAGCCCGCCAGCCCGCCAGCCCGCCAGCCCGCCAGCCCGCCAGCCCGCCATATGACGAGGCAATAGTCGAGACTCTGTACTCGGCCGTGAGCCGCGGTACGGAATCACTGGTATTCCAGGGCCGGGTACCTGCCAGCCAGTACGCGGCGATGCGCGCCCCTTTCCAGGAGGGCGACTTCCCCGGACCCGTTAAGTTTGGGTACCTCAATGTCGGTCGGGTGGAGGCCGGGCCGACGGAGCTGGTGGGCCGGACCGTATTCAGTCTGTATCCGCATCAGACACGTTTCCTGGTCCCGGCTGGAGCCCTCACGCCGGTGCCCGACGAGGTTCCGCCAGGGCGCGCCGTGCTGGCCGGGACCGTCGAGACCGCGCTCAACGCACTGTGGGATGCGCCGCCGCGGATCGGTGACCGGATCGCGGTGGTGGGCGCGGGCATGGTCGGCTGCTGCGTGGCTGCTCTTCTGGCCCGGTTTCCTGGGGTTCGGGTGCAGCTCATCGACGTGGACCTGGCCCGCGTGACGGTTGCCGCGGCACTCGGGGTCGCCTTCGCTCATCCCGCTCAGGCAGCAGACGGCTGTGATCTCGTCTTCCATGCCAGCGCCACTCAGGCCGGGCTCCAGCGCTCTCTCGAACTCCTCGCTCCCGAAGGCACCGTGGTCGATCTGAGCTGGTACGGGGACCGGCCGGTGACCCTGCCGTTGGGGGAGTTCTTCCATTCCCGGCGCTTGTCGCTGCGCAGTAGCCAGGTCGGTGCCGTTCCGCCGGAGCTGCGCGGACGCCACACGACCGCAGCCCGGCTCAGTCTGGCGCTCGATCTTCTGAAGGACCCGGTCTTCGACGTGCTGATCACCGGTGAGTCCGACTTCGACGAGCTCCCGCAGGTCATGGCCGAGATCGCCACAGGCGGGCTGCCTGGCCTCTGTCACCGCATCCGCTACGGCCCCGCCTGACCTTCACCTGTCGCTGTCCCCACCGACAACACCTTTTCGGAGAAGCCATGTTCACCGTCACCGTCCGAGATCACCTCATGATTGCCCACAGCTTCCGTGGTGCGGTCTTCGGACCGGCGCAACGCCTGCATGGAGCGACGTATCTGGTCGACGCGACCTTCCAGCGCCCGGAGTTGGACGGTGACAACATTGTCGTCGACATGGACCTGGCGGCCAGGGAATTGCGCGGGATCGTCGGAGCGCTCTCCTACCGGAACCTTGACGAGGATCCAGACTTCGCCGGAACCAACACCACCACGGAGTTCCTGGCCAAGGTCCTTGCCGACCGTCTCGCCGCCCGCATACACGACGGTGCCGTGGGCCCCGGCGCCCACGGTTTGACCGGACTCGCCGTGCGTCTCCACGAATCGCACATTGCCTGGGCCGACTACCACCGCGCGCTCTGACCGCCCCGGTCATGGTCATACGCCCGTACGTACTGCTGTCGGCGGCAGTCTCCGTGGACGGCCGCCTGGATGACACCTCCCAGGAACGGCTTGTGCTCTCCAACCACCGGGACCTCGACCGTGTCGACGACGAACGCGCAGCGGCGGACGCGGTCCTCGTCGGCGCCAACACCTTGCGCAGGGACAATCCGCGCCTGCTGGTGGCGAGTGCCGCACGGCGTGCGCGGCGCCTCGCCGCCGGCAGGCCGGAGTATCCGCTGAAGGTCGCGGTCAGCGGGTCGGCCGAATTGAACGCGGGTCTCGCGTTCTGGCACTGCGGAGGGGAAAAGCTGGTCTTCACGGTCGACGGCTCACTGCCCCGAGCCCGCCGCACTCTGGGCGCTCTGGCCGACGTCGTCAGCACCGGGCCCGTTCTCGACTGGCCCCTGCTCCTCGGCGAACTCGGCCGGCGCGGGGTGGAAAGGCTCCTGGTGGAAGGCGGAGGTATGGTCCACACCCAACTGCTGGCGCAGAACCTGGCCGACGAACTCCACCTCGTCGTCGCCCCGCTGCTGGTGGGCGAGGCCGCCGCGCCACGATTCCTGGGTCCGGCACTGTATCCCGGTGGCCCCAGAGCCCGTATGAAACTCTTGGATGCGCGTTCCATCGACGACGTCGTACTGCTGCGCTACGCCCCGAAAGGCCGCCCCTGAGGTGGTACGGATCTGGAAAATCACTTCACCAGGAGTTCAGTTGACCGCCCGTAGGTATGATCGGTAGGTGTGCGGCTGGCCGGTTGCTGACGAGGCGGGGGATGAGCATGGACGATGCGGTGGAACTGTCGGATGTGATCGCCCAATTGCGGGGTGAGCTGAGTCGGGCCATGGCGGACGGAGTCGGCAACGGGCTCCGGTTCCAGGCAGAGAAGCTGGAGCTCGAACTCACGGTGGGCGTGGAACGGAGCCGTGAGCCAGGAGTCAAGGTGCGCTTCTGGGTGTTCGACGCCCACGGTTCTGCGCGCTCGGCGCGGGCGGCCACTCAGCGGCTCACGCTCACGCTGAAGCCGGTGCACGGCGACGCACCCGACAGCCCTGCGCTGATCTCGGGTGCTGAGCTGCCCGATGAGAGCTGACCGTCCGACTGACGGGCCTGGGCTCGATCCGCACCGGATCGCGGAGGTCATCGTCGAAACCGGCAGCGGCAGGCGGCGCGGTTCCGGCTACCGGATCTCCGCCAGCGCGGTCCTCACGGCCGCCCATGTGGTCGCCGACGCGACAGTCACGGTGGTGCGTTGCGACGCCGACCGTCCTGGTGAATGGTCGGCCCCGGCGACCGTGACCTGGGCGGACAAGGACAGCGACCTCGCAGTGCTTTACATCGTGCCGCCGACAGCAGCCCCCACCATCGTCGAGCAGGTCCGTTTCGGCCGCATCGCCGACAACCGGCACGGTGTGATCAGCGTGCACGCCGCGGGGTTTCCCCTGTGGAAGCGGCGCCTGCGCCCCGACGGTGCGGCCTTCCGTGAACTGCACCAGGCAGATGGGACCGTGGCGGCACTCTCCAACCTCCGTACCGGCACCATGGAGATGACCGTGGCGCCCTCCGGTGCCGACCCCGACCCTGGCACATCGCCCTGGGCGGGCATGTCCGGCGCCGCGGTGTGGGTCCGCAGCCACATCATCGGCGTCGTAGCCGAACACCACCGCTCGGAGGGCGCGGGCCGACTCACCGCCGTCCGCCTCGACCACACGCTGAGTAAGCTCGCCGCCGCAGACCGCAAGCAACTCGCCCATCTCCTCGCGATCACCGACACGGCGGCCTTACCCCTCTCTACCCCCGGGCCATCGGACGAGGAGTGGGGTCCTGACGTGCGTGTGGTCGGAATCCCCGTCGCACACGGCATCGAAATGTTCAGGAACCGCACCCGTGAACGCGACGCGATCGCCGACTATTTGGGCGACCCGACAATTCGCATGGTCACCCTCACTGGACGTCGCGGCATCGGGAAGAGCGCACTCGCCGCGAAGGTCATGGATCTCCTCGACCGAGGCGAATGGCCCGGCACAGCCCAAGGGCCGCCTCCGTCCGGCCTGGTCAACCTCTCCACCCGCACATCCGGGATCTCCTTGGAGCGCCTCTACTTCGACTGCGCCCGCCTGCTCGGCCCCGAGCGGGAATCTCATCTGCACAAGGTCTGGGACTCCAGCGGGACGACGCAGGAGCGGCTGGCCGAACTGCTGGCCGCCATAGGTGAGCGGCTGATCGTCATCCTCATGGACAACCTGGAGGACCTGCTCCATGACGACGGCAGCATCGCCGACGAGGAGCTGGCCGTCTTCCTGGACTGGCTGTTCCGGGCCCGCACCACCCCGCGTCTTCTCGTCACCAGCCAGATACCGGTGCGTCTTGCGCCCGAACTTCGGCGTTTCGCCGCCCATGTGGAACTCTCCGAAGGACTCAGCCCCGCCGAGTCGGCGGCCCTGCTGCGCGAACTCGACCGGGACGGCAGCCTCGGCGTAGCCGGACTGTCCGACGACGAACTGCTGCACGCCGCGGTCCGAGTCCACGGCGTGCCGCGCGCGCTGGAGCTCCTTGTCGGTGCGGTCGCCGACGACACGCTGCTGCTGCCCACTCTGAAGGACGTGCTGGAGGACTTCACCCGGCGCCACGACGTCGTCGCCGACCTGGCCCAGGACCGCTACCGTCGCCTCGACGAGTCGGCGCGCGCCGTCCTCGGAGTCCTCGCCGCGCTCCGCACTCCTGTGGAACAAAGCGTGGTCGAAGAGATCATGGACGGGCTCGATCCGGACCTGCCTGTGGTTCCCGTGCTCACGTCCCTTGTCCGCGTGTACCTGGTGTCCGTGGACCGGGCGAGCCGCACCGTCGCTCTGCACCCCATGGACGCCGACCTCGCCTACGCACAGATGTCATGGCACGGAACCTTCGGGAGGCAGGCAGTGGAACGGCAGATCGCATCCTGGTACGCGCGTCGGACCCGACCTCGTGGCACATGGCGGACTCTGGAGGACATCGAACCGCACCGGCGGCAGTTCGACCACCTCGTACGCGCAGGCGACCACGACGGAGCCGCGCGGGTACTGAGCGAGATCAGCGAATGGCTCGTCTGGCACGGCTCCGTGCTCACCGCGGTCTCGATGCACCTTGCCGTCGACGGACGCATTGGCGACGAGCGGGTACGCCTCGCCCACATCGTCGCCCACGGGCACGCCCGGCTCAGTGCCGGCCCGATGGAGCAGGCACTCGAGCTGTTCACCGAAGCTGCAGCCCTCGCCGAACGCCTCGGCGACCGTCCCGCGCTGCAGAACGCGTTGTTCGGACTCGGCGACGCCCACCGACAACTCGGCGATGAGGTGGCCACGGTCGAACCGCTGGCCCGTGCCGCCGAGCTGGCGCGCGAACTCGGCGACACCGGGCACGAAGTGCACGCGCTACTCTCCCTCAGCCTTGCCCACAGCTACCTGGGCGACGGCGAGCGTGCACTGGACGGCGCCCACCGTCTGGCCACGCTCGCCGAAGCGAGCGGCGACCCGCTCACGATTGCACGCGCCGGCAACGCACGCACCATCGCTCTGCTCACACTGGGCCGCTGGCAGGAGACCGCCGTCGCGGGCGCCGAGACGGCCCTTGCCTACCGTGCCGCTGACAGTCAGGAGGCGATCGCCTACGCGCTCAACGCGCAGGGCATCGCCCTCCTGGCCCTGGACGCCCCGGCACGGGCGGCCTCGGTCCTCGAGGAAGCCCGCCACGAGGCTTCGCTGATGGAGAACCCCCGGGCAGAGGGCGTCTGCCTGATCAACCTGTCCTGGGCGTACTGGTGCGACGGCCGCCTCGAGGAGTCCGCCACCACAGCTGAACGCGCCTCGACCGTTCTCCAGATTGCTGGAGCCGCCCAAGCGGCAGCGGCCCAGTACCTGACCGAGGCAGCCCGTGCCCTTCCCGCCGCCCCGCGGGCCGCCGCGGACGCCCTGACCCGCGCGGCCGGGTTGCTCAACGGTAACGCCGAAATAATTGCTCCCGCATGGCTCACCGACCATGCCCGCCGGCTGGCGTCCTGACCTTCGGCGAAGCTGTGCTGCACCCAGATGATGCGGCGGTACGGGCAGAACGCGACCATGTACTGCAACGGGTGCCGGGCCATCCTCAACGGGCGCTAGCGGGGAACTGCAACCGCCGACGCCGAAGGGCCCTACCGCTAGGAACGTCCTGACCTGCGGTGGAGCGCCTCACGCGTGATCTTCCGAACGGTCCCGAACGTAGGTGAATGAGACCAGAACTGAGACCAGGGACGGGCGCGTTCAGCCTGATCAGGAACCGCTTTGCCGCATGGCATTTCGTGCCTCCTGGCAGGTCCATTCCCGTTTCGAGCCTGGAGGTGGTTGTTTGATGAGGTGGAATCGATCTGGGTGGCCGGCGAGGATGGCGTGCACTGACCAAGAGGCGCGCGAATCGCGTTTCTCGTGCGGCCAGGCGGCCGCCACCCTGCGGTATCTCGTGAGGGTGGACGACGGGATGTCCAGTGCCTCGGCGAGTTCGACAAGTGGTCTGATCCCCTGGATGTGCGCTTCGTGCAGTGGCGCTACGTCAAGGGCGATGTCTCCCAGCGTGAATTTGACCACGCTGGCACGTCGTACGGCCTCGACTCCTTCCTCGACGACCGTGGCGAAGGTCGCGTCGGGCTTGGCGGTTTTCTTGGACGGGCGTGCCCGGTTTGCCAGGCGTTTGGTCCGGAGCGCGGCGATGCGTTCTCCAGGTGTGTGGTTGCAGTACGGGCACCCGCCGACCGCCTCGAAGGTTTCCCGCGCGGCCAGGTGGCCCAGATGGCACTTCACTACGACAGCGGTGAGGCCGGGCTCGCTCCGGTAGAGGGGGATATCGGCGTCGACCTCGTCCTCGGGCATTGTGGAGTGGCTCCCTCTTCTATTCCGGCGGACCCTCGCCGCGGAGGGCGAGATCCACAGAGAAGCCGGCGTCAGACATGCGCTTTGTGGACCGGAGGATGCCGTCGACAGCCTGACTCGCCACGATGATCTGAGGGCTCTGCCGGTCAGCCGGATCGAGGGGAGCGATGGCGCTGCGGTGCAGACGGACGGCCCTCTTGCGCATGAGCGCGAGTTCGCGGACAACGGCGAGCAGCGCGAGCCGGGGATCCTTGGTGCGCATGTAGAGGCTGTAGAGGTACACCAGGCACTCATGCTCGGCTATGCACCTGTTGTCGCGGTCCCAGGCTTTCGCGATCTCGAACTGGCTCTCGGTCATCTTGTCCAGGGCGATCTCTCGCGGCATGCCCTCCCCACCGAAGTTCCCGATGAGGTCCCACAGTTCGTCTCCCACGTCTTGGGGAGACCTGCGACGTGCAGTCATCGCTCGCTGCCACCTTCGTCTCGAAGCATCTCGGCGAGAGCGACGTCCATGTCGGTCTTGCCGGTAGTTAGGACGTGTTCGCACCAGTCACAGACGGAGCGCACCTTCAGCAGGCTGTCGGACACGGCTGCGATGGCGGTCTCGTCGCACGTCTCGGTCTGAAGCAGGACTACGGCGTTCTGCATGGAGACGCAGAAGCCGGTTGCGACGCCGAGGATCTTGAGCACGGAGGAGGGGGTGTCCCGGTAGTCGACGGCTGGTGGCGGTTTTGCCGACTGCGTGTTCTTGGGGTGAGCCGGCGGGAGGGGTTCCGAAAGCCCGGCGAATGCGCGTGCTTCGCTCGCACGCTCCTCAAGTTTCTTGCCGCGCTCGCGATTCGCTTCGCGCACGGCCTGGCGGAAGCGCGGGTCGTCGACTGCGGCCTCGATTACCTCGGTGCGCTCGGAGAGTTGAGCCATTGCCTCCGCGGCCTCGTCGGTGGCGCGCAGGATGTGCTTGACTTTCGCAATCCGCTCGACCGGTGTCTTGGGGTGCATGGGCATGAGGTCGCGGGCGCGGTACGCCTCGTCCTCGGTCCAGGGCACCGTCTCTTCCGGGTCGGTGGGGTCGGGCGGCTCGTTGCGGATCATCCGAAACCGGTCGGGCTCTGCGGCCAGCCGTGCGTGTACCGACCAAGAGACGTCGGGCCGGCGCATGGCTGCGGGCCATGCCTTGGCGACGTAGCGATAGTTCTGCAGCGTGCCCGGGTTGGCACCGATCTGCTCGGCGTAGTTCCTGATGATCGCCTCGACGTCCCCCTTCCGTTCCGGGGAGTCGAGGATCTCTATGAGGGTGTCGCCCAGCTCGAACTTGGCCTCGGTGATCTGCTTCACGAGCCGGCGCCCCTTTTCTACGTACGCCTGCCACTCGTCGCTCGTGTACCCGGGCGGTGGGATGACATCGACCATGGCAGCCTCCAGCTGTCTTGTCCGGATCGACCGGGTGAAGCAGGAGGGCCGCTGTTCTTGCGGTCGCAGCAACGGGAAAATCCGGCCGCATGTTCATTCGCATCGTGGTCCTTCGCACATGCCTGAGGGAAGACACGCCAGCCGCGCCTTGAAGTACTCGCAGGAGATGGAAGCCGCCCGGCTCACTGCGATCGCACCCCGGAGCTCCCATCGGCGCGAAGCGCCGTGCGCGCCTTCTCCTGGGGCAACCGATACTCACCGGCGCGGTGGGGACGCGAGGGCAGGAGGTGCTGGCCAATGGTGAGGATCCGACCAGACGTGGAAAAGGCTGTCAGGAGCGGACTTTGTGGATCACGGCATCCCTATGAAGGAGTCCGGCGACTCTGTCGATGTGGTTCTTATGGGAGGCGATGATCAAGAGTTCCTTGGCCCTTGAGCCGGCGACATAGAGCACTCGTCTAGCTTCGCTGTCGAAGCCGTTTTCCCAGTCGTCCAGGACGGTGCGGCCGGTCTCCTTGTTCGTCCGAGGCCGTTGTGGGATCACGACCGCGACTCCGCGGAACTCCATCCCCTTGACACCGTGGACGGTTGAGCACGGCATCCCGGGCCGCGCGTCGAGCATGGCGATCCTCTTCCAGTCCGCTGAGGCCGGAGCCTTGAACATCTGGCCCAAGTTCTGAGGGCGTGACGCGTCGCCCCAGTCGGCGGCAGCAAGGTACGAGCGGATGGCTGTGGCGAAGGCGCGTGCTTCCATGTTCGAAGCGTCGTGGGCGGTGGCCAGACGAATGGCGAAGTCCCGGAGCCACCTGGAGTCGATCCCGTGGTCTTCGCAGACCCTTTCCAGGCTGCGATTCCCGAAGTCGGTGCCCGATATTGCTTCGACCAAGGCGAGCTCGACCTTGGTAACGGCCGCGAGCCTGGTCCGCGCGTTGAACTCTCCGGAGCGGATCTTGAAGCCAGCGTCGGCGATGGAGAGTATCCGGTTGGATCGGAACGAGCTCACGTTGGCTAGACCCACGGCGCTCAGCCCGTCGCTCTCCTTGTGGGAGACCACCATCAGGTCCTCCGCAGCCATGTCATGTTCTTTCGCCAGCCCCAGCACCTGAGGTGCGATGTCACCCAGCTGCGAGTAGCCCATGAGGTAGACCGGGGTATCAAGGGACGACAGGTCACCCGCCGAAAGCTCGATCATCGGGCCCGAGCGGAGTGCGTTGTTGAAGCTGCACACGGCGGGCGAGCTCCGGAAGTTGTCGCTCATCTCCAGCTGCTCAGCCAGTTGGGTTCGGAAGGACAGAACCTTCTCGGGAACGGCTCGGCGGAACTCGAAGATCGACTGATCCGGGTCGCCGACCATGACGATGTTGGCGCCACAACTGAGGAGGAACTTGAGCACAGCGAGTTCCTCTTCGCCGCAGTCCTGGGCCTCGTCGACGATGATCTCGGCGAAGCGGATGCCCACGAGCTGGCGCAGGATATCTCGGCTTCTGGGGTGAGTGAGGAAGCGGGAGGTGAGCACGCGGGCGGCTTCGCAGCTCACCGTTCCCGCCTGCAGCAGGTTGAGGTAGATCTTTGTCGCCTTGGCCTCGACTTCGTTCCTGCGGGTGGTGAGCAGCTCCTTGAACTCTCCGCCCACCTGGCGTGGGAGTCGGCTGAGCTGGAGATGGGCTGTGCCATCGTGTGCGAACTCGAGCCAGGAGAACTGCACGGGCGGCGACTGGCCGCTATCCGGCAGGCGGAAGTTGGTGCCCTTGATATCGCTCCACTTCTGCACGTACTTCGGGTGGACGTGGAAGACGGGAGGGAAGAGTGGCGTGACGATGAACCGGTGGAGGAAAGCGTCGAATGTCCCGATGAAGTGAGGTGCCCGTGTCGCGTCTGTACGGTCGGCGCAGCGTCTTTTGGCCTCGTCGATCGCGGTGTTGGTGAACGAGACCAGAGCAATGCCCTGACGGGGTTCCTCCTCAGTGCGGCGGAGGAAGCGGTGGACTATCGATCTGGTCTTTCCCCCGCCAGGGCAGGCCACGGCGAACGTACTGACAGGCGATTTGGACAAGTTCCTCTGCGACTCACTCAGAGACTGTTCCGACATTCCCGGCCTCCGTGCTCTCGCCGAGAACAGACAGTACTGCGGCGCGCAGGTAGTCGGGGGCCTTGAAGGGCTGGCCGTCCTCGATGGCGTTGGCTACGTCATGAGCGAATTCGCCCTTGCTGATGAACTTCTTACTCTTGCGCAATTTGCGGTAGAACGCGGTTGCCGGGTCAGCGTCCGCCATGATGGCTGCCCAGTTCCCCTTGGAACGCTTGCGCTGCTTCAGGTAAGCGGCCTCGAGAATTCGATCGTTGCCGACTGGGGTAAGGAGGTCGGCCTCCAGAGTGTGGGGCGCCTCAGCCACGAAGAGAAGGTCGGCAGCGTTGAGTGAAGCAGCATGTGCCAGGAGGCGCCCGCGGCGGTTGACGACCTCCGACTCCGTGGACTCGTCGTCCTCTTCCTGTTCGCCGTCCTGGGCGGAGGGAACGATGGCCTCGCTACTCAGCTGAGGCCCCTGGCCGTCGGTTGCCTTCTCCGCAGGAAGGTCCGGGTCGCCGTCCGTGATGACAACCAGATGCTCCAAGAGCCGGCAGCCATCGATATCGGCCAGCAGCAGCGTGATGTATGGGGCGAAATCGACGCTCCCGACGTTCACGATGGTTACGCCGTGGAAGTCGCGCCGAAGCCGTCGAGCCCTGACGGATTCGCCGTGGAGAACGCAGTGCCGGGCGATCACAGGCAGGAGTACGGCTTCGGCCACGCCCTCGACCAATAGGACGCGACGGGCGAAGAGGATGCCAGCCCGGGTCACGTCAAGGTACTGGTTGATCTTCCGACGTTCTGGTTCCGTGAGCGGGGCCTTGGCCAGGGATATGGTCCGAGTCCTGCGGCGGGTTGTCCGGCTCTTGGTTCGTTCGTCGTCTTCGTACTCGGTCATGGTCCGCAGAGCGACGACCTTCTCGATGCCCACGCTGCTGGCGAGGTTCGAGGAGTGGGTAGTGGCGATGACCTGGATACGTCCGGCCGGCCCCGTTGAGTCTTCCTTCGCAGACTGACCGGCTTGCTCCTGTAGGTAGTCGAGCAGGACGGTCTGGAGCTGCGGGTGGAGGTGGGCCTCGGGTTCTTCGACCAGGAATAGGGTCAGCTCGGCATCCTTCGCGTTGCGCAGCTCCAGGATGACCGTGGCGATGAAAAGCAGGTTGGCGTAGCCCAGACCGGATTCTGCTAGGTCGGCCGGGTCGATGCCGTGTTCGGCCATCTTTACGCGCAGACTGCGGGTCAGACGGCTGAGCTCGTAGTCGTGGAAGGTAACGCTGACCCGCTGGCCGCGCACGGACAGCGTCAGGTTGTCGAGGTGGCCCTGGATCGCGCCACTCGTCTTCGTCAGGACAACGTCCTGCTCGAGAGTGTCGAATGCCTTGTTGGCCTCACGGAGGAAAGACGTCTGTTCGTCCGTGCTGGTGAGCTGCTGGATGACGCGCAGCAGGCGGTTGTTGTCGGCCGAGTCGAGTTCCCGCTGGGCATCGCGCAGTGGAGCGAGGTACACGTGCGTGATGTGGTCGCGCTTCTCCAGTTCGGCATCGGGGCCGTTCACCGGTCCCGCGGTGTACACCGGCCGTACCCGTCGGCTGCTCTGACCAGCTGGGTACACGGTGCCGTAGATGGCTTGGTTCGACATGACGTCCAGCGCCGTCGTGTAGTGGGCCCGCTGGATGGCAGTCAGGCCATCGAATGTGGCTAGGAACTCGACGTCAGTAGCGCTCCCGCCGTGGGAGCGGTCGCTCTCCTCGAACCATCTGCTGTTCCGGGGGGTGAGTGGCGTGGTCGAGAGGCGGATCGCCTCGATCAGGTTCGACTTTCCAGAGTTGTTCTCGCCGACAAGGAGCGTGATGTCTGGCTGCAGTTCGAGAAGAGTCTCGGAGCACGACCGGAAATTCTTGACTCTCAGGCTTCGGAGGTACATTCCGGAGCCGACGCTTTGCGTTCCCACGTACTCTCTCCCGCATTGCTGCTATGGACAGTTGATACCAATGTGCCACAGGTCGTATGGAGAGCCGTGCGGATGGCGACGCGACATGTCCCACCCGCAGCCTCCTCTTCGCCGCGTGACGACAGTCAGGATGCAACCGGCAACGCAGTCTTGCTCTCGGTTTCCGGCTTGTGGGGGCCCGCAGGCGCATGCATCTACGGAGCGGTAGCTTTCCCAACTCGCCTCGGTTCAGGCGTGGAACAGGTCAGGACGCCATTCCTGTAGATCTCCGTCGAAGTCGCCGTCGCGTACGGCTTGCAGGGCCGTCGCGTAACCGATTTCGATGGCCTCAGTGATCAGCTGCTGCAGCTCCGTCGATGCGTACGAGAGTCGATGTCCGGCGCCGGAGCAGAGGTTGGCCGCAGCGTGGCCGGCGGCACGGGCATGCTCGCCGGGAACCGCTGCGACATGCAGGTCCGAGACGGCTTGTGCAGCGTTCTTGATCTCTTCCTGCGGGGACGAAGTCATGGCGGCCAGTATCCGCATCTCGACGGCGGTACGGAATGCCGCCTCCGTCGGCACTGTGGCCGCCGATTCGCCAGTTCGCCGGTGGCAGACAGGAAAGACTCCGGAAGGGACTGGTGCACGGCCGCAACGCATGTCAACGTACGACACCCTGCTGGAGATTCACCCCGAGCCCATGGAGACGCCCCTGCACCCGCGCCACCCCATCGGGCCCTCCTCCTCCGACCCGCAGGACCCGGTGTACTGGGTCACCCCACGCCACCTGGCCGGTGACGACGGCACTCTCGCCGAACGGATCGGCGACGCCCTGGATGGCCTCGGCTGGCGCATGTGGCCGACTTCCCGTAACACCCTGCTGTATGTGAGCCCGGACGAGCTGTCCGGCGCCGAGTGGATTCTCGCGGCCTACCCCTTCGAGCTGGGCGGGCTGCCGGTGGCCTGGCAGCTGAGTGCCCGCCCACATGCCGCGTCCGCGATGACTGAATGGAACGCGTACTTCACCGCCGGCGTCCCGCACGAGGCTCTCACCGATCTCCTCGTCGCGATCGAAATCCGCGCGGCGCGGGACAGCGGCGGTGAAGGACCCGAGACGGTCCTCAACGCGCTGAGCGGTCGTGGCTGGATCCGCGACGTGGACCGGCCTCGCTCCACCGCCTCGGCCCCCGGCTTCTCCGGCACCATTTCCCTGGAGGTGCTGCCGCCGCTCGTCCAGGACGCCGACCCTCGCCCTGACCTGGTGGGCTGGCAGGCGTGGGCGGAACCCGTTTGTCAATGGCCTGTCGATGTGGTTCTGATCCACTTCTTGTGGAGCGGTGACGCGGCGTCACGA